>DATIJH010000011.1:0-41687 GCA_035478835.1 Saccharimonadales bacterium (SeqCode) | reverse complement strand
CTGCGGAAGTGTTCACCGAAAAAAAGCTCGGCATCCACGATAAGAGTGACATCGGTACCAAAGTCAGCCTTGAGACATATATCACAACTTGCCGCGAAAATATGGTGCAGACTGGTTCGCTCTGGGAAGACACCATCGACCGTATTGGTCGCTGGGTCGACTTTAAGGGCGCTTATAAAACCATGGACAAGGAATACATGGAGAGTGTGTGGTGGGCATTCAAGCAGTTGTACGAAAAGGGCAAAATCTACGAAGGCGAAAAAGTGTTATTGTACTGCGTGCGCGATGCGACGCCGATCTCGAAGGCCGAGGTCGCCATGGACAATTCCTATCAAGATGTAACCGATCCCTCGGTGTACGTAAAGTTCAAACTAAAGGACGAAGACGCATACTTGCTGGCTTGGACTACCACGCCATGGACGCTGCCGGCCAACACTGCCGTCGCCGTCAACGCTAAGGACGAATACGCCGAAGTGCAGGTGGGCGACGAAAAGTTCATCATGGCCAAGGCGCTCGTAGGTAAAGTTTTGACCGACGAAAAGCATCAGCCAATTCCGCACAAAATCTTGCGTACTTTTAAAGGAAGGGAATTAGTTGGGAAAAGCTACGAGCCATTATTTGAAGACCGCGGCCCGAAGGCGCACAAAGTTTGGCACGCTGATTACGTGACGCTTGAGGACGGTACTGGCCTCGTGCATCTTGCTCCAGCCTACGGCGAAGAAGACTACGCGCTTTCCAAAAAAGAAGGATTTCCATTCGTCAACAACATCGACGACAGCGGTTTTTACACCTCTGGCGAGTGGAAAGGACAGTATGTTTGGGACGTAAACAAACCAATCGCCAAGGCATTGCACGAACGCGGCATAGTTTGGAAAATCGAGTACATCACGCACAGCTACCCACATTGTCATCGGTGCGGCACAAAACTCATGTACCGTGCGCACCCCAGCTGGTTTATGGACATTGACGGTCAACGTCAGGAAATGCTCGAGCAAAACGGTTCCGTCAACTGGTTTCCGGAGCACATCAAAAACGGACGCAGCGCCAAAACTATACAAACGGCACCCGATTGGAACTTGAGCCGCGACCGCTTTTGGGCGTCAGCCATGCCAGTCTGGAAGGGCACTGACAAAGAGGGCAACGTGCACGTAAAAGTGGTCGGCAGCTACGCCGAACTGAAAGAACTCTCTGGCGTGGAGCTTGAGGATTACCATCGGCCTTGGGTTGACGACGTTACTTTTACCCTTGACGACGTTACCTATAAGCGTATCGATAAAGTCCTCGACTGTTGGTTTGAAAGCGGTTCGATGCCGTTCGCCCAGTTTCATTATCCGTTTGAAAACGTCGAGAAATTCGAACAAAATTTCCCCGGCGACTTTATTGTCGAGTATGTGCCGCAAGTTCGTGCTTGGTTCTATTATATGAGTGCCGTCAACGTTGGCTTATTCGACAAAGTGCCTTTTAAAACTGCATTGGTACACGGCACGATCGCCGGAAACGACGGTCGCAAAATGAGCAAGAGCTTCGGCAATTACACCGACCCGAACGTTCTGATGGACGAGTATTCGGCCGATAGCCTCCGCTTTTTGTTCCTGAGTTCGCCGCTGTTGAACGGCGAAGACTATGCCTTGATTGATAAAGACGTGGCCGATGTGGCGCGTAAACTTAGCATGGTCTGGAACATGTATGATTTCTTTACGATGTACGCCGATGTCGACGACTGGGAATGGGACGGCAAGCTTGAAGACCCGAGCGAAAAACTCACCAATCCACTCGACCAATGGGTTGTAAGTCGTGTGCATCAGCTGACGCAAGAAGTCGAAAAGCACATGGATGCTTATGACATCCCGAACGCTATGAAGCCGGTCCTGCCGTTCTTAGAAGACGCCTCCAACTGGTATGTGCGCCGCTCGCGCCGCCGTTTTTGGAAGAGTGACAACGATGCCGACAAAGACAATGCCTACCGTACGCTGCATTATGTGCTCGTGCAGCTTAGCATGGTTATGGCGCCATTCACGCCGTTTTTGGCCGAGGAACTGTACCAAAAGCTTACAGGCGGCGAATCGGTACACTTGCTGGATTGGCCCGAAACCGGTCACATTAACGAGCTCGTACTCGACCGCATGCGCTTTGTACGCGAAGTAATTGCCGAAGGGCTTAGTCAGCGGGCAAGTGCTGGCATTAAAGTGCGTCAGCCGCTGAGCGATCTGTACGTTAAGGGCGCTCCAAGCTTCTTTGACGAGATGGAGCCAGAGTACAATGCAATCATAAACGAGGAACTGAACGTTAAGGCGTCATGGTACAACACCCACGATGTGCCGCTCGAGATTCGTCTAGACCTGGAAATTACTCCGGAGCTACGCGCAGAAGGCCTGATGCGTGAAGTCGTCCGAAACGTACAAACAGCGCGCAAACAAGCCGGTCTAAACGTGGATGACCGTATCAAGCTTTCGCTTGCTGCAACCGACAAAGACCTGCAGGCTGCCATTAGCGCTCATATTGATACAATTGCGGCCGAAACACTGGCTACGTACACCGCCGACCATGAGTATGCGCACAAAACGGCGTGCAAAGTTGAAGGCATGCCTCTCGCAGTTTCACTTGAGAAGGCGTAACTCTTTACACCGGAAGCGGAATCTGGTACTATTTCTTGGTAGTTAAATTCTTTGTAAGAGAGTAAAAAAGCAATGAAAAAAGCAGTTATCGCAACCGGCGGCAAGCAATACCTCGTGTCTGAAGGCGAGACGCTTGATGTTGAGTTGCTTAAGGGCGACGACAAGAAGGTTGCATTCGAGGCTTTGCTTGTTATCGACGGCGACAGCGTTACGGTTGGCGCGCCAGTTATTGACAAGGTTAAAGTAAGCGCCGAAGTCGTCGAGCCGGACGTCAAGGCCGACAAAGTTACCGCCATTCGCTACAAAGCGAAAAAGCGCGTACACAAAGTGCATGGCCACCGCCAGCACCACACCACGATCAAAGTTACCAAAATCGCCTAGGCAACTTGGGTCACAAGTAAGAGCTCCTCGAAAGAGGAGTTTTTATATAGCCAAGCATAAGCATGATGCGGCTAGCCATATGCGGCTACAAAACGCAGTGGTTTACGCCAAGGGCACTTAGTGGTACGCTAGAGGAAGATTTTTGGGGACAAAGGTACAAAAATGAAAAACAGAACAATCGCGGTGATCAATCAGAAGGGCGGCGTCGGCAAAACAACGACGGCCGTCAATCTTGCTGCGTATTTGGCTTCCGAGAAGCGGTCGGTGCTGCTAGTGGATCTCGACCCACAGGGGAACGCAACGAGTGGACTGGGGCTAGAAAAGCAGCTCGAACCAAACACGTACGATATCTTAGTACATGGCGCGCGGCTTGACCAAGCGGTGGTCGAAACAGGCCGGCCGGGACTGTACGTCGTCCCGGCAAATGCCACACTGGCCGCTGCCGAGATTGAGCTTGTCGGCATTCATAACCGCGAATTTCAGCTTAAAGAAGCGCTTAAAAATGCCGCATACGACTACATTATTGTTGATTGTCCGCCGGCTCTTGGCTTGCTGACGGTCAATGCTTTAACGGCGGCCGATTCGCTGCTCATTCCGGTCCAGACTGAGTATTACGCGCTTGAAGGTTTGGGGCAGTTGCTCGCCACGGTCCAGCGCGTACGCCAAACGATCAATCCGGATCTTGATCTGCTAGGTGTGCTTTTGACGATGTTCGACAAGCGTACGAGCCTGTCCGAGCAAGTTATGAACGAGCTTGAGGCGCACTTTGGCGACAAGGTGTTCGAAACAGTTATTCCGCGTAATGTGCGGCTCGCCGAAGCGCCGAGCTTTGGCAAAACCGTTGCGGAGCACGACAAGTGGTCGCGTGGCGCTCGCGCCTACAAACAGCTGGCTAAGGAGGTGGCAAAACGTGTCCGGTAAAAAAATGGTAGGTCTGGGACGTGGATTCGACGCGCTGATCCCCCAGGATTTTGACAAAAGCCTGCTCAGCGATGATCAGGAGCGCATCAAGCAATTATCCGTAGGGGAGGTTATCCCAAACCCCGATCAGCCGCGCCAGCATTTTGATAAAGAAGGGCTTGAGCAGCTCGCCGCCTCGATCACGCGTTACGGGATTTTGCAGCCGATCGTGGTGACGCCGCGCGGCAAGCAGTTTTCGATTATAGCCGGCGAACGCCGTTGGCGCGCAGCACAGCTTGCCGGGCTCAGTAAAGTGCCGGCGATTGTGCGCAGCACCAAAGAGCTCGAGCAGCTCGAAATTGCCTTGGTTGAAAATGTGCAGCGCGTCGATCTTGCGCCGCTCGAGCAAGCTGTCTCGATCGAGCGTCTCCACCAGCAGTTCAATATGACGTACGAAGCGATTGCCGAACGTCTCGCCAAAGCGCCGTCCACCGTGAATAATATCGTGCGTCTTTTACAGTTGCCCGAGCCGGCGCGCCAGGCATTACACGAAAGAAAAATAACCGAAGGCCACGCCCGTGCCATTCTCGCGCTTAAGGATTTTCCGGAACAACAGCTTGAGTTGCTCAACGGTATTCAAGAACATGCGTGGTCCGTCCGGCAGGCTGAGCGGTTCGTGACCTCTGTAAAAGAGGGATATCACGAAAAGCAGGCGACGCGCGCGCGAATGCAGCTTGAGACGCCCGAAACGAAGCATATCAGTAAGCGGCTTGGTGCGCCCGTGCAAATTCGCCGCACGGCAAAGGGCGGAAAACTCGAAATTACGTTTAAGTCGGACGACGAACTAGCGACAATAATCACGCAGCTTTCGTAATTGCGGCACGAAAGCTTGCCTGTTTTCCGCGCTTTATTAGAACTTTACTTTAAAAGCGCTTGATGTCGCTGAAAGGCGCCACGCGCAGCTCTAGCTTGCCGATAATTTGCTTGGATGAAACTGGTCCAAAAGTGCGCGAATCCAGCGAATCTGGGCGGTTGTCGCCGCAAACAAATACCTGGTCTTTGCCTATGACCCATTCGTGTTGGCCTGTTTCGGGCTCGGTATCCGTGATAACACTGCCGTATGGCATAGTTTTGTCGGGCTGATAACCGTCGGGGTGTGCCTGATTGTAGACGGTAAGCATGCCGTCTTGTACGACAATGCGGTCGCCCGGCAAGCCCACGACGCGCTTGATGAGCTGTTTTTCGCCGTCCGGCAGGCCGGTTTGGTCGAAGATAATAATATCGCCGCGGTGCGGGATGTAAGCGTGGCCGGTAATTTTTGACCACGTACGCGGTAATTTCCAGACGATCAAACGGTCGTTGTTGTTAAGCGTAGTCTCCATGCTTGGGCCCGAGACCTCGTATGACTGAAATACGAACGAAGATAGGCCAACTGCCACTAAAAGTGCGACAGCCAAAACGATAATTGTCGACGCAACGTTGTGCCAGCCTTCATTTTTTTGGGGCTCAGGCGCCTCGCCGCTGCTAACAACGGGCGTGGGTATAGTGGGGGTAGGGTTTTCAGGAGCCGGCTGGCTCGGTGTGTTATTTGGATCCATCAGGCTTCAACTATACGCTATTTAGCAGAATTATGCACATGTTTACGTGCGTTAGCGGAATCGGTATACTAAAAAGCATTGCATGGATAATATTCGATTGCGACCACGTCGCCCAGTAACGCGGGCTGCTGTCGATGGCATTATACGTACCCCGCGTGTGCGGCCACGACCGGTTTCGTCATCTCCTGATTCCGCGCCAAAACCCGCAGCAGCTTTACCTGTAAAAACAACGCCGCCATTGCCGCGGCTAGACATGAGTTTACCGGGTGGTCCTTCGCAATCAAGTCGCCGGCGCGTCGCTGGGAAGCGCTCGAGCAAGAGTAAAAAACATGGCTTTGGCTGGTGGGTGAAACGCACGAGCCTGGCGGCCCTAATACTCGTACTCGGGATAAGCGGCCTCCTGGGATTAAAAGCTTACAGTAAGTTGCATAAAGTCTTTAAAGGCGGCGGCATGGCCGTAGCACTACAAGCGCACGTTGACCCTAACTTATTGAAGGGGGAGGGCGACGGCCGTATTAATATTTTGCTGCTCGGCAAGGGCGGGCCGGGGCACGATGGCCCTGATCTGACCGACACTATGCTGCTCGCCAGTATCGACCCCGTCAACAAATCCATGGCGCTGCTGAGCATACCGCGCGACTTGTGGGTGGCTACGCCAACCGGCTCATCAAAAATCAACGCGGTGTACGCGAATGCCAAATATAAGACGCTTGCCAAAAATCCGCACGATGCCGCAGGCGCCGAAGCGAATGGTATTGCCGCAGCCGAAGGAATCGTCGGGCAGGTGCTTGGCGTGCCAATCCATTATTATGGCATGGTAGATTTTACGGCTTTCAAACAGGCGGTTGATACAGTTGGCGGCGTAACCATTAACGTACCTGAAGATCTGGTTGACCCTACGATGGCATGGGAAAACGGCTGGAATTCAGTGTTGGCGCGCAAGGGCCTGCAGAATTTTAACGGCAAGCAGGCACTCTTGTATGTGCGCTCACGACACACGAGCGCCCGCGGCGACTTTGACCGGACTGAACGCCAGCGTTTGCTCATTACGGCGCTCGAACAAAAAATTCTAACCGCCGGTACGTACACAAATCCGCTCAAAATTTCACAGCTGCTGAGTGCTTTTGGCGATCACGTTTCAACCGATTTAGGCACTACTGATGCTGTGCACCTCATGAATATTATGAAAACTATCGACGGCGGCAAAATTAGCTCGGTCGGATTGTCCGACGCGCCCAATAATTACGTAAAAACCGGGAGCTACGCCGGCCAGTCGATTGTCCAGCCGGTGGCCGGCCTGGCCGATTTTAGCGCCATTCAATCCTATGTGCGTAACACGCTCAAAGACGGTTACCTCATAAAAGAGAACGCTAGCGTTACGGTGCTGAATGGTACGAGCAACCCAGCGGCGGCCACGAACGAAGCGGCGGTATTGCACTCGTTTGGCTATACGGTTGGCGCAGTGGGCGACGCGCCAACGCATGATTACACTAAAACTACTCTTGTAGATTTGACCGGCGGCAAAGACCAGTACACCAAACATTACCTCGAACAACGCTTGAATGTAACGGCTAATACAAAACTTCCAGCCAACATTCAGCCGGGTCAGGCACAATTTGTTATAATTGTAGGACAACGATGAGACCCCTAATTGCTAAGATCAAGCCAGCCAGTGGTTTTTCCCGGTTTTTTCACCTCGGGTTTAATATATTTTTGCCGATTTTGGTGTTCGTGCTGGTGCGTATTAGCTTTGTGCCGCTCGCCCTCGTTGTGATCCTACTGAGTAAGTGGCGTATGCTCGCGGTACGTCCGCGGTTCTGGCTGGTCAACATTCGCGCCAATGCCGTGGATATTATGGTCGGTGTTTCGCTGCTATTGTTTATGGCGCACACCGACAGCCAACTCGTTCAAGCAGTGTGGGCGGTATTGTATATTGGTTGGCTCGTGTATCTTAAGCCGGGTTCCAGCGTGCTTATGTCGTCGGTACAGGCCATGGTTGCTATGCTCTGTGCACTGATGGCGCTGTTTGTGTCATGGGGCGACGGGCCGCTGTATGGATTGGTAGGGGCTGTCGGCTTGATTTGTTACCTGTCGGCGCATCACTTTTTGGATGGATTCGAAGAGCCGTATACTAAATTACTTTCGTATTTGTGGGCGTACTTTGCTGTGGCGCTTACGTGGGTACTCGGGCATTGGCTGCTGTTTTATGGCGTCGTTTCGCAACCGGCACTTTTGCTTATAGCGATAGGTTACGGTTTGGTGACATTGTATTACCTTGACCACCACGATCGGCTTACCAAAAATATACGCAGACAGTGTATCTTTATTATGGCTGCAATCATTTTGGTAGTGATTACGTTCTCGGACTGGGGCGACAAAATAGTATAAACGGGGGTAGTGTATGGAAACAGAGGTACATGACGAAAATACAAAGCACGAGGCTCCGGATACGCATATGCCGGCCTCATACGAAACGGGAAGTTTGCGTGCAAACGAGGGCAGGCATCATGGTGCAATGCACGGCTCCATGCGTCGCGTGAAGTTCTTGGGCGTGGCATTTCTATTGATTGTTGCAATCTCATCAGGATTTTTGGGCGGCTGGCTGGGCGCAAAAAGCCGCGACGACAACAGTACATCAACAAACATTCAGAAGCAGCAGGTCGTACTAAAAAGTCAGGGGCAACTGATCAGTAGCATTGCACAAAATGTAGGGCAAAGCGTAGTCTCGGTGAATGTGACAGGCACGGCGGCGGCGCAAAACGGCCTGGGAGCGCTCTTTGGCGGCGGACAATCTTCGGTACAGCAGAGCGCCGGCACGGGCATTGTCATTTCGGCGAGCGGTCTTATTATGACGAATCGTCACGTTGTACCGGCGGGCACGACCAGCGTGAGTGTTACGCTTTCGGACGGCACACAGTACAATAACGTGCAGCTTATTGGCCGCACGAGCCAAAATGACAGTCTGGATATTGCATTCCTGAAGATCCAGGATACTAAAGGCAAAAAATTAGTGCCCGCAACTATTGGTGACTCAAGCAAGGTGCAGGTCGGTGACACGGTTGTGGCGATCGGCAATGCGCTCGGACAGTTCCAAAACACGGTAACGACCGGTATTATTTCTGGTCATGGCCGTAGTATTCAGGCGAGCGACAGTACTGGTTCGAGCAGCGAGAACCTAGAAGATCTGTTTCAAACGGACGCAGCAATTAACGAAGGTAACTCTGGTGGTCCGCTCGTGAATCTGAACGGTGAAGTAATTGGCATGAACACAGCGACAGCTGGCGACGGTGCTCAAAATATCGGATTTGCCATTCCGATTAACGATGTGAGCGGCTTGATTAAGGGCGTGCAAAATACCGGCAAGCTGCAGCAGCCATACTTGGGTGTAGCGTACATTACGCTAACCGATGACATTGCGCAGCAACTTAATTTAAAGGTTAATCGCGGCGCATACGTGGCGCCTCCACAGGTAAGCGGTAATCAGCAGCCGGTGGTTGCGGGTTCACCTGCCGAAAAAGCCGGCCTTAAAGTAGGCGATATTATTACCGCCGTGAATGGCAAAGCTATTGATCAGAACAATAGTCTGACATCTTTGCTTGACCAGCATACGCCTGGCGATTCGGTAACGCTTACCGTGAATCGAAACGGCAGTACGGTGACGCTGAACGCAACGCTTGGCGTATTTCCTGCGGGCGATTAGCTTACGATAAACCTTTGCGCGAAATCGTCAGCTGTCTCTAGTGAGTAGCCGGCGGTTTTGGCGAGTTTGGCGTTTTCTGCGTGCTGGAACGGAAAAGACTCGGTGATGACAAAGCGCGGGCGTTCGGCCATTGCGCTCAGCTGCCGCCAGAATGTACGGTAGAGGTTAAGACCGTCCTTACCGGCAAAGAGCGCGATTTTTGGCTCGTGTGCGGCAGCGGCATTTATCTCGTAGTCGTCCGGCACGTACGGCAGATTGGCGAGTACGACGTCATATCTGCGCCGCAGGAGGACGGGGTCATTGAATAGGTGTTCAAGTGTATATGTAATGTGTTCGAGTTTATACTGTTTTGCATTCTGTAATGCGACGCCGAGTGCGGGCGAGCTGACATCGTATAAGTCTATATGTGCACCAGGAATTTCTAGGCCAGCTGTAACGCCCAGACAGCCGGAGCCGGTGCCAACGTCTGCGATGTGCAGGGGCACGATATTCGTTGGCATGCCCCACTTTGTGCCTTTGAGCAGATCGATTAATTTTTCGGATTCGGGCCGCGGCACGAGCACGTTTTTGTTGACTAAAAACTCGCGGCCGTAGAATTCGGCCTTGCCGCGAATGTAGGCAAGCGGCACATTTTGCTGTCTTTGCGCAATTTTTTTGTTCAATTTTAACAGAGGTGGTGGGTCGATTTCGCGTTCTGGGTGGGCGAGGAGGGTGGCTCGGTTTGCGCCGAGTTCATCCTCCAAAAGTACGAGGCAGTCAAGACGTGCCGTGGCAATGCCTGCAGCTTTGAGCTGCGCGACGGCTTGCTCTAGAAATGTTTCGATGGTCATAATTCTGTGTTGATGAGCTGGCGTTCGTAGTCCTGTAATCGCTCGATAAGATCGTCGATTTCGCCGTTCAGCGCGCCAGGAATATTGCTGCGCGAGTATCCGATGCGGTGGTCGGTAATGCGGTCTTGCGGGAAGTTATAAGTACGGATTTTTTCGGAACGGTCGCCGGAACCAATTAGCTTTTTACGCGATTCAGAAAGCTGTTTTTGCTCTTCTTCGATCTTGATCGCGAGCAAGCGCGAGCGCAACACGCCAAGCGCTTTCTCTTTGTTTTTGATCTGCGATTTTTCGTCTTGGCAAGTTACAACGATGCCGGTCGGCAAGTGGGTGATGCGCACGGCCGAATCGGTCGTGTTGACACTTTGGCCGCCATGACCGCTGGAGCGGTAGACGTCGATGCGGAGGTCGCTTGGACTGATCTCGATATCT
The DNA here is from genome assembly GCA_035478835.1 of Saccharimonadales bacterium (SeqCode). GTDB lineage: Bacteria > Patescibacteriota > Saccharimonadia > Saccharimonadales > UBA4665 > DATASD01. The sequence continues at coordinate 31,234 of DATIJH010000011.1, read as the reverse complement.
GTTTCCTCGGCCTCTGGCAAAACGGCTACGGTAACGGTTGAAGTGTGAATGCGACCTTGTGATTCGGTGCTTGGCACGCGCTGGACGCGGTGTACGCCGGCTTCGAACTTAAGCTGTTTGTAGATGTCTTCGCCGCGTACGCCAAAGATGATTTCTTTAAAGCCGCCGACTTCGCTCGGACTTTCGTCGATAAGTTCAACTTTATAATGGTGGCGTTCGCACCAGCGGACATACATGCGGTAAAGGTCGGCAGCAAACAGGCTGGCTTCGTCACCGCCGGCTGCCGCGCGAATCTCTACAATCACGTCACGGTCGTCGTTCGGGTCTTTTGGCGTCAGTGCTTCGTGTAGTGCGGCTTCGTTTTGGGCGATCGTCTCAGCGAGATCCTCAAGTTCTGCTTTGGCGAGCTCGGCTAGTTCGGCGTCGTCACCTTCGATAAGTTCTTGTGCATCGATGCGGCTTTTGAGCAGGCGCGCGCGTTCGTCGAACAATCCAAGCACTGTTCCAAGCTCCTGGCGGCGCTTAGCAAGTTTGGGATAACCCTTGGTGCTAAAGATGGCAGGATCCTGGAGCTGGGCGGTCAGCTCGGCAAATTCTTGGCGGAGTGCTTGTTCTTTTTGTTCCATAACTTCCTTGATTATACAAAAACCACCTGCATTCGGTATAGGGCAGGTGGTTTTTTGTTCGAGTAGCTAGCGTGATTTTTTGGCTTCGGCTTTTTCGGCCTTGGCTGTTTTGCGTGCAGTCTGCTTGGCGGCTGCTTTTGCGCGAGCTTCGCGAGCTTTTTCGGCAGCCTGGGCGCGAGCCTTAAACTTGTCGACGCGGCCTTCGATGTCGAGCACACGCTCTTCACCGGTAAAGAACGGGTGCGAAGCGCTGGTAATGTGCACTTTTACGAGTGGGTACTCATTGCCATCTTCCCACTTGATTGTTTCTTCGGTGGCAACCGTGGAGCGCGTCAAAAACGTAAAACCGTTGTTGAGGTCTTGGAAGACCACTGCGCGATAGTTCTTAGGGTGTAGATCTTTTTTCATAATCCAAATCATTTTACCTGTTTCTCTCTGGAATGTCAAAGCCCCCAGAAAGAAACAGTAAAATAATATTGCTTAAATAACACCATTATGTTTTAATAATAGTATTATGATGAGTCCTGGGTTTGGGAGAAATCCCGAAATCGCTTCTCCAGAAGCGCTAAATAACTTATATGCAGGCATGCGGCGCTTTTACGAAGAGCAGCCGCTGGTGTTCGGCGACATGACGCCGCCTACGGAATTCTTCCCCGCGTTTGAAGGCCAACCTGTTCGCGCCCTAGACGACGAACCGCCACGTTACCAAGTAGAGCTGGGCGCCGTACTTGTTGCGCAAGCATTGCCTGATGTTGCCCAAACGCTGCGCATTGATGAGAATAGTCGAGTTTTTATGGGGTTGGTGCCACCACATCTAAAGAAACTAGAAAGCGTTGAGCAAACTGAAGAAGGCGCGAGATTTTTTGTACCGGGGGAGCGAGCGGCTGATTTCCGTGTGGAGCATTACACGCCGGCAGTAGCAAAGCATGGCAGGAAAATTGTGCAAGCTGTAGGCCCTATGCGGCAAGTGGATATGTATTACGTGGAAGTCGATACCGAGAATCCAGCAATGACCACGGGTACATTTGCTGACTCCTACGAACCAGTGTCGCTCGGACTTAACAATACGCAATCGCTGCGCGACAAGCTGCGTGCCGAAGATATGTTCGACCCAGATGGTTGCTTTACCGATACTGAGTCCATTTGGGGCGGCGATCTGCTCACCGATTTGGCTCGTAGGGAGGGCGGCAAAATTAGCGATAAGGTGACCGTCCCGCAAGCTGCCGCATGGCAAGCATTGCTTGACCACATCAACATTCCAGGCGCGTAATTTATTGCTGGACAATAACACCGGGCATCTGATACAATACATCTGTTAATCATTAAGCAGGTTGGGAACAAATCCTCTTGCACGTTAGCCATGTAGGCGCGGGCAGGCACCCAATCGAAGAGAAAGGACAACTTTATGGCTACGATCGATGTAGACATCAAACAACTTTTAGAAGCTGGTGCTCATTTTGGCCACAAAACGAGCCGCTGGCACCCAAAAATGGCGCAATATATTCACAGCAAGCGCGCCGGCAGCCACATTATTGACCTGACGAAGACGGTCGAGGCGCTCGATGGCGCCTTAACATTCCTTAGCAAAACCGCTGGTGAAGGCAAGCAAGTTTTGTTTGTTGCTACCAAGCGCCAGGCGCAGGGCATCGTCAAAGAAGCCGCCCAAAGCGTTAAAATGCCGTTTGTAACTGAGCGCTGGCTCGGTGGTATGCTTACCAACTGGCCAACCATCAGCGGCCGCGTAAAGCATCTCAAAGATCTCGAAACGCGCATGGAAAACGGCCAATTGGCGGCCAAGTACAACAAGCTTGAGGTGCAGCGCTTCCAAGAAGAGATCGACGAAATGAACCGCTTGTACGGTGGCATCAAAGATTTGAATGGCCGCCCGGGCGTCGTATTTATTGTTGACATCGTGGCTGAGGCCAACGCTGTGCGCGAGGCAACCAAGCTCGGCATCCCGATCGTTGCCCTGGTAGATACCAACGCTGATCCGACACTGGTAACGTACCCAATTCCGTCGAACGACGACGCAATTAAAACGATCCAACTCATGGTCGATTACGTTAAGCGCGCCGTCGAAGAGGGCAAGGCGAAAGTTAAGCAGGCCACTCCCGACAAAGACCAAAAAGAAGCGTAATCTGAAAAAGTAAGGAAGGTAACATTATGGCTGTAGACATTGCAGAAATTAAGCGGCTCCGCGAATTGACCGGTGTTGGCATGACCGACGCCAAAAAAGCGCTCGACGACGCCAACGGCGACTTCGACAAAGCTTTGGCCGAAATGCGCAAAAAAGGTCTTACCAAAGCTGAAAAGCGCGGTGAGCGCGAGGCACGCGCCGGCGTCATTGGCAGCTACATGCACGACAACCGCATTGGCGTGCTGGTTGAAGTCAACTGCGAAACCGACTTTGTCGCCCGCAACGAAATTTTCACCAACTTGGTTAAAGATATTGCTATGCACATCGCTGCTGCAGATCCGCAGTATGTGAGCGTCGAAGACGTTCCGGCCGAAGAGCGCGACCGCGTTGCTGCTGAGTTTGCCGAAAAGGTCAAAAACGAAGGCAAGCCGGAAAACATGGTCGACAAGATCGTGGAAGGCATGCTCAAGAAACACTTTGCCGAAAAGTGTCTGCTCGACCAGCCGTTTGTAAAGAACCCCGACCAAACTGTTGGCGACTACCTGAAAGAACACAACGCGAAGCTCGGCGAAAACCTGGTAATTCGCCGCTTTAAGCGCATGGCGCTTGGCGAAGCCTAGACAGCTATAAACTTTCGCGAATAAAAAGCCCTCGCCAAACGGGGGCTTTTTACTATCTCGCTGCTCCTTAAGTGCGCTATAATAAGCAAGTAATCAGGAAACCCTATGAACCCAAACCAAGTTGTTGACGATGCAAACAAAAAGTTACAAGCTACCGTGGAACATTTTCAGGATGAATTACGCAAACTGCGCACTGGCCGCGCGCACGCCAGCATGCTGGATGGTGTGATGGTGCAGGCGTATGGCACGCCGATGCCGCTTAATCAGGTCGCCAATGTAACGGCGCCAGAAGCGCAATTGCTGCAAATTACACCGTTTGATCCGAACAACATTCAGGCGATTGCCAGTGCGATCCGCGACAATCCGAGCCTTGGCCTTAACCCGAGCGATGACGGCCGCGTCGTGCGTGTGCCGATCCCGGCCCTGAACGAAGAGCGCCGCCGCGAAATCGTCAAGCAAGTCGGCCAAAAACAAGAGGACTGCATGATTGCTTTGCGCAACGTGCGCCACGACGCGCTTGATGCGCTCGCTAGCGCCAAAAAAGACAAGCAAATCGGCGAGGACGACGCCAAGCGGCTCGAAAAGCAGATCGACGAAGCGATGAACAAAGCCCGCACCACTGCCGAAGCTGCGGCCAAGGCCAAAGAAACCGAAATTATGACGGTTTAACGCCGCATCGGTCGCTAAAATTGGTACAATAGAACTATCATGTCAGAAACTCCAGTGACGGTGCCGACGCACCTCGGCCTGATCCTCGACGGTAATCGTCGGTGGGCGCGTGAACACAACTTAGAACTTATGGCGGGCCACCGCCAGGGCTATCAAACACTTAAAACGATTACCAGGGCGGCGTTCGAGCAGGGCGTGAGCTATGTGTCGGCTTACGTGTTCTCAACTGAGAACTGGAACCGCAGCCAGACAGAAGTCCGCCACCTCATGCGGCTGCTGATGTGGATTCTGAAACACGAGATCGAAGGCTTTGACCGCGAAGGCGTGCGCCTGCGTGTGCTTGGGTCCAAGCTGCGACTGGGCAAGGCGATGCTTAAAGCCATTCACGAAGCCGAGCAGCGCACCGCCGATAATACCCACGGCACGCTGTTGCTCTGTCTTAATTATGGCGGCCAGCAAGAGATCGTCGAGGCGACCAAGCGCATCGTCGCGGCAGGCTACGAGCCCGAAGAAATTACGCCGGAACTGCTTTCGCAATTCTTGTACGCCCCAGATGTGCCGCCGCTCGACTTACTTATTCGGACGTCGGGCGAACAGCGCCTCAGCAACTTCATGCTTTGGGAAGCAGCGTACAGCGAGTTATTATTTACAAAAATGCATTGGCCGGAATTCAGCAAAGCCGATCTAAAGGCGGCGCTCAATGAGTACGCGGCGCGGCAACGGAGGTTTGGATCGTAATGTCTATCGTTTTACTTATCATCGGTATTATTTTGTTTGTGGGCCTGGTGATCGTGCACGAGCTTGGTCACTTTTGGGTGGCGCGCCGCAATGGTGTTATGGCCGAAGAGTTTGGTATCGGCTTTCCGCCGCGTGCCTGGGCACGCAAGATCGGCAAGGGCAAGCACGCCTTTGAATTCAGCCTGAACTGGCTGCCGATTGGCGGTTTTGTAAAGCTGAAAGGCGAGCATGATTCCGACACCGAGCCGGGTAGCTTTGGCGCCGCAAGCGTCCGCGCTAAAACTAAAATTATGCTTGCTGGCGTGGGCGTCAACCTGGTCGTTGCGCTCATATTATTTATGATTCTGGCTTGGGTGGGTATGCCGCAGCTGGTAGACAACCAATTTAAAATTAAGGGCGACACCAAAACCTCGAGTAATCAGGTGTTGGTAGGCTATGTTGAAGCCAATTCGCCGGCGAGCAAAGCTGGTTTGCAGCCGCGCGATCAACTTGAAGCGCTGGGCCCGGCCGGACATTTGCAGTCTCTTAAAAGTGCGAGTCAGCTCCCCGGCGTTACAAAGCAATACGCCGGACAAACGGTAATGGTGCAGTTCAGACGCGGCCATACTGAACGCACCACGCAGGTTACTTTTCGTAGCCAGGCCGAAGTAGCGGCGGCGCAAAAAGCCGGCAAAGAAAAGGGATACCTCGGCGTTTCACCGGCAGAATACACACTTGCGCGGTCAACCTGGTCGGCACCGGTTGTGGCGGTCGGAACGGCAGCGCAATTCACGGCGTTGACATTCCAGGGGCTTGGCTCGGCATTATCAAGCGTTTTTCACGGTCACCCAGCCCAGGCAAGCGCAGAAGTCACCGGCCCCGTAGGTATTTATGTGGTGCTCAAGGCGGGCAGTTTGCTTGGCTATCAGTTCATGCTGCTCATTGTGGCGATTATTTCGCTGACGCTCGCCATCATGAATGTGCTGCCAATTCCGGCGCTCGACGGCGGCCGCTTGTATATGCTGCTGTTCTCGCGCCTCATCAAAAAACCACTGACCCAAAAAACAGAGGAGCTTGTCTATGGCGGCAGCTATCTGTTTTTGCTGGCGCTCGTGGTCTTAATTACGGTTTCTGATGTCCGACGCTACTTTTAAATTCGTCCCCGACGATAAACCCTCCAAGGCGTCTAAAAAGGCCTTGGAGGCAGCGGCAGCTCAGGCGACCACTGATGCCAACGATGTCAGCCGCGGTCCGTTATGGAGTGGTTTTACGGCCGTGCTTGTTGTGATTGCGGTGTATATGATCTCGCTGTACGTTGGCGGCGGCCTCTTGGCGCTCTACGCTGCGATACACCACTGGTCGTCGGCGTATGCAAACAACTGGCTCAGCAATTCAGTGCCGGCGCAATTTTTTTACGTCTTAATTGACGAGACGATCACTGTGCTGCTCCTCTGGGGATTCCTGAAATGGCGACGCTACAAGGGCGTGCTGCGCGCGCTGGGGCTTGGCCGCCCGCGCTTTGAAGATATGCGTTATGTGTTTACAGGATTGCTGGCATATTTTGTGCTGTACATCCTGATCGTAAACTTTGCTGCCAAATTTATTAACCTCGATGTGGGCCAGCAGCAGGACATCGGCTTTCAGGTGGCGAACTCGCGCGGCGACTTGCTGCTCACGTTCCTGAGTCTGGTTATTTTGCCGCCGCTGATTGAAGAAACGGTCTTTCGCGGCTTTCTGTTTGCAGGTTTACGCAAAAGCATGCGTTTTGTGGGTGCAGCGCTTATAACCAGCGCGCTATTTGCGGTACCGCACTTATTTGAAGGCGCGAGCGGCCGGCTGCTATGGACGGCTGGCATCGACACCTTTATCTTGTCGCTGGTTCTGTGTTTTGCGCGTGAAAAAACCGGCAAACTCTGGGCCGGCATGACCATTCACGGCCTCAAAAATTTTGTCGCATTCTACATACTGTTTATACATCACTAGTGATGGTATAATAAAAAACGATGAAGCGCTTTTTTCTTGCTAACCCGAAGATGTTCCCGGCCCCGCGGCCGCTAATTTGTCATTTCTAATATTCCTACAATTTACATCTGAGCAAGGAGAAAAACATGAAAGTTTCGCAACTATTTACGAAGACAAGCAAAACCGCACCTGCCGACGAAGTCGCTAAAAATGCGCAGTTACTGATCCGGGCCGGATTTATTCACAAAGAGATGGCCGGAGTATACGCATATTTGCCGCTTGGCAAGCGGGTGCTCGACAACATTGCCAACATTGTTCGCGAAGAAATGGACGCCGTAGGCGGACAGGAAGTGCAGATGACGGTGCTGCAGCCCAAAGACATCTGGGAAAAGACCGATCGCTGGGATGATGCCAAAGTAGATAACTGGTTTAAGACCAAGCTCGCCAACGGGACTGAGCTGGGCGTAGGCCTGACGCATGAAGAGCCGATCGTGGATGCGCTTAAAGATTTCGTGCGTTCATACAAAGATCTGCCGCTGTGTGTGTATCAAATTCAAAATAAGTTTCGCAACGAGCTGCGCGCCAAGAGCGGCCTGATGCGCGGCCGCGAGTTTGTCATGAAGGACATGTACTCGTTTGCGCGCGACCAAGAAGAGCACGCTAAAATCTACGAGCGCATCGCCGAGGCCTACAACCGCGTCTACAAACGGCTCGGCATCGGCGACATTACCTATCGCACCTATGCCGACGGTGGCTACTTTACCGAAAAATTTAGCGACGAGTTCCAAACCATCAGCCCCATCGGCGAAGACACTATTTATGTTCACGAAGGCAAGCGCATCGCCATCAACGAAGAAGTTTACACCGACGAAACGCTCAAAAAACTTGGTCTTAATAAAGCTGACTTAGTCAAGAAGAACGGTGTTGAGGTCGGCAACATTTTTCCGCTCGAGAGCAAATACACCGACGCGTTAGAGCTCTTTTATAGCGATGAAAAGGGTGAACAGCATTCAATTATTATGGGTTGCTACGGCATTGGCATAAGCCGGCTTGTAGGTTTGCTGGCGGAGCACTTTGCGGACGACAAAGGTTTGGTCTGGCCAGAAGAGATCGCGCCGTTCCAAGTGTACCTCGCACCCCTTGGACAAACAGAGGCTGTAACCAAAGCTGCGTATGATATGTATAAAAACTTGACTGCCCATGGCATTACGGTACTATATGACGACCGAGACGTGCGCGCTGGCGAAAAATTCGCTGACGCTGACCTTATCGGCTTGCCGTATAGGGTTGTTATTAGCGAAAAGAGCCTCGCAGATGGCCAGTGCGAGCTCAAGCGACGCAACGAAGCGGAAACCAGGCTTATCAAGACCGAGGACATTGCAAAAGTAATCATTTCAATGCGGACCTAAGTTGTTATAATAGGGGCGACAGAGCCACTGCCAAGCGACGGACATTACAAGACTAGACGTATAAGGAGAGAAACAACATGAAAAAACTGTTCCATTTAACACAAGACGGTGTGAACGAACTACGAGCCGAGCTCGCTGAGCTCGTGAGCTTGCGCGCCGACATTGCCGACCGTATCAAGACGGCCCGCGAATTCGGTGACCTCGCCGAAAACATGGAGTACAGCGCCGCCCGCCAGGATCAAGAACGCAATGAAGCGCGTATCTCCGAGATCGAACACATCTTGGCAAACGTGCAGGTTATTACTGCGCCCAAAAAAGATGGCAAGGTTGTGCTTGGCTCGACCGTAAAACTCGAGAGCACCAACGGCAACGCCAAGACCTTCCAGGTTGTTGGTACCGTTGAAGCTGACCCGCTGAATGGCAAAATCTCGGACGAATCGCCGATCGGCCAGGCGCTGCTTGGCAAAAAACAAGGTGAAAGCGTCGAAATTCGCACGCCTGCCGAGACGATGTCTTACAAAATCGTCACCATTGGCTAGGTTTTTGTGACGCACCAGCGCCTTTATTTCTGGTGCACGTCCGCTGGCTTTTTGGCGTAATAACAGATATACTAAGCGTAATTATGGCAACACTCAAAGAACTCCGCGACGAGCGGCTCCGCAAACTTGACGAGCTCAAACAGCTTGGCGTCAATCCGTACCCGGCCGCGGCCGAGCGCACGCACGAACTGGCGACTATTACAGGCCAGTTCGATGATCTCGACGGCAAAACAGTGAGCGTTGTAGGACGCGTGGTAAATATCCGTAAGTTTGGCAAAATCGCGTTCATTGTGATCCGCGATATGTCGGGTTCGTTGCAGCTTTTTTTGGCTGCCGACAAGGTGGAGGAGCTCAAGGCCGAAGACAGTCAGCTTGGTTTTGCGCAGCTTCCGCTTCTCGACAGCGGCGACTTTATTGAGGCGCACGGCACTGTCGTAAAGACGAAGACCGGCGAGATTTCGGTAGACGTAACACGGCTCCGCTTGCTCACCAAATCGCTCCGCCCGCTGCCAACCGCTCACGACGGGTTCACCAATAAAGAGGAGCGCTTGCGCCGCCGTTACGTCGACATGAACGTCAACCAGGATGTGCGCGACCGATTTATTCGCCGCAGTAAATTTTGGCAGGCAACGCGCCAATATTTACTTGATCATAATTTTATCGAGGTGAATGTACCGGTGCTGGAGCACACCACCGGCGGTGCGGATGCCAACCCTTTTATGACGCACATGGATGCGCTCGACCAGGATTTTTACCTGCGCATTAGCCACGAGCTGCCGCTCAAACGCTTGCTCGGTGCAGGTTATGAGCGTGTGTTCGACATCGGTCCGCGCTTCCGCAACGAAAATTATTCCGACGAGCATTTGCCCGAGCACGTCGCCATGGAATTTTACTGGGCGTACGTGGACTGGACGACCGGCATCGAATTTATGGAATCGCTCATGAAGTACGTGCTCAAAGAAACGTTTGGCACGCTGCAGTTTGAGCTGGGAAATGGCAAATTCCACGTTGATCTCGACAAAAAATGGGAGCGCTGGGACTACGCCGAGACTATCCAAAAGCGCTACGGCATCGACATTTTTAACTGCACGCTCGACGAAGTTAAAAAGGCGCTGGCCGACAACAAACTCGAGGTTGAGCAGACCGAAAACAAAGCGCGCGGCATCGACAAGCTCTGGAAAAACATCCGCAAAGATGTGACGGGGCCCGTATGGCTTGTGAACACGCCGCTATTTATTAGTCCGCTCGCCAAAAAGAATCCAGATCGCCCCGAGACTACGCAGCGCTTCCAAGCCGTTATCGCCGGTAGCGAGCTTACCAACGACTTCTCAGAGCTCAACGACCCGATTGACCAGCTCAATCGCTTTATTGAACAGCAGGGCATGCGTGACGCTGGCGATGAGGAAGCCATGATGCTCGACATCGACTTTGTAGAGATGCTCGAGTACGGTATGCCGCCAGCTTGCGGTTTTAGCTACAGCGAGCGTCTATTCTGGATCTTTGAAGGCGTGACGGCGCGCGAAGGTGTTGTGTTCCCCCAGCTCCGCCGCGACATCGACGAAACCACAAAAACAATCTACCCGAACATTAAGCTCGGGTAGACCGGTTTCGTTTAGGCTACGTATTTATTTAGTTTGTGCGGCCATGCGTAATTGCACGCTCACGAGCCACCTAATGACAACCACGGCGCCGTAAAACATAATGAACGCGTCCATATAGTGCGCGAACGAAGCGCCTAAGTACGTTGGCCCGCCCCATGCGCCCACGGTGAACGTTGGATCGAGCGCTCCAACTACTTCGAGGCCCGCACGCCACACCAAGAATACGCTCAAAAAAGCGCAAAGTGTTATTGCGGCTGCAATCGGCAAACCGATAAGGAAGTAAGCAACGCTTAATCGGTACGCGGAGCTATTGTTGCCCAAGATCCGGCGCAGACGCCACCTTTCAAGACGCTTGGCGGCCGCAGATTGGCCGATGGCGTTTAATAGCAGCTCGGCGAGCGTACAAGGCAGCGACACGGCCGAAAACAGCAAACGTTTCCAATAATATACAGTAAATGGCGCCTTCCAAAATCCAGCGTAGCCGTGTGGCGCGCCATTTGCCGCTCCTTTGACTTGCGGGCGGCGCTTGCTTATAAAATAGCCGCCGACAATAGCGATAATCAATAGTGCCGCAATCGTCAGGTGCATGGGCACGGCATTGCCAACTTGTGCTGGCAGCGGCTGCGGATGGGCCTTGCTCTGCAAATAACTTACGATGCCGGCAACAAAACCGACGGCAAAAAATGCACCATATACTCCTATGGGCCATTTTGAGATTTTTGCCATATTAACTCCTTTTTATGTTCATGCTGTCAAGTATATCGTAGTATGGGGTCTGTAAAAACGCAAACACTCTTAAAGGCTGTCACAATAAAAGACCCTTCGAGCACGAAGGGTCTTTACTTGCCGCCGAATATTTTTAGGCGGTTTGGCGCTTGAGGTAGGTCAAGCGGGCAACATACGCGCCTGCTGCAGTGACAACTGCTGCGATCGGCGCCAAGAAGGTCGAGGCGCCAGTGTTCGGCAAGCTCGTTGTGGCAGGAGCCGTAGGTGCTGGCGTGGTCGGCGTCGGGGTAGGGGTAGGTGTTGGCGTCGGAGTGGGTGTTGGCGTTGGCGTAGGAGTTGGAGTGGGTGCAGGGACGCTAACTTTCACGATTGCCACATCACAACCATTCTGGTTGTACTGTGTGCCAAGGTTGCTGGTACTCGTGTAGCAAGCCTTGTTAGTTAGTACGGCGCCGTCAGTGGTGCTCGTGACTTTTACCTGGTAGGTCTTGGTAATACTACCCTTGGCTTTAATCGTGCCAAGGTTTTCGGTGATAGTGGTCTGACCGGGGTTGCTTACTAATTGAACGCCGGCAGGTAGCGTATCGGTAAGTGTTGTGTTGGTCATTTGGTCTTCGCCCTTTGGACCAACAACTGTCTCTTGGTTGCTGACAGTGATGCTGTAGGTGAGAATGTCACCTTGCTTTACGCTTAAAGCGCTGGCAGTGTCATTTGCGTCAACGGTGGCATCCTTGCCGGTTGCGCTCGTGACATCGGCCACGGTCTTCACGATTTTACCCTGCGGATGGCAGGCAAAAACCGGCGCGGCAACTGCCAATGTGATGGCTATGCCAGCTGCGCTGGCGCCACCGAGAACCTTAAGACTTTTCATCTGAAAACTCCTTCTGTTTGGGTCTCTCACGTCCCCAAGCTATTACAAATGCATTATACGTCGTTTTTGTAATTAGTCAATATATTTTAGAAAAATCAATAGCGGTTTGATAGATGAGAGCTGATATACTAAAGCTGTCTAAAGGGGGACTACATGAAAGCGATTTGGGACGACATTGTCATTGCTGAGGCGCCAAAAGAAGACCTAATTTATATTGAACAGAACTGGTATTTCCCACCTTCCTCTGTAAAACAGGAGTTTTTACGCAAAAGCTCCACGCCGTATACTTGCCCATGGAAGGGTGTGTGTCAATATTTTGACGTTGGCCAGGACGGCAAAGACTGGAGTAAAGACAGCGCCTGGAGCTACCCGACACCGCTACCATCGGCGATCGACACCGTAAAGAAAGATTTTAGCAATTACGTGGCGTTTTGGCGCGACGTTACGGTGAGTGAGTAGCACGATGGACCAGGTGATTTTTGCAGCGGGCTGCTTTTGGGGCGTGCAATTTTACTTCGACCAAGTGCCGGGGGTGGCGAAGACGATTGCTGGTTACACCGGTGGAGAAACGGAAAATCCCACCTACGAGGAAGTGTGCAGTCATACCACTGGCCATGCCGAAGCCGTTTGGCTAGAGTATGACCCCACGAAAATCACCTACGAGAAGCTTGTACGGCACTTTTTCCGCATGCATGACGCAACGCAGCTGAATCGTCAGGGCCCGGATGTGGGTGAGAATTATCGCTCAGCTATTTTTTACTTCACCGAGGAGCAGCGCGATATAGCCGAAAAGATAAAAAAAGAGCTCCAAGAGAGTGCCAAAAAGCAGATTGTAACCGAAATAACACCGGCCGGTCCGTTCTATCAAGCCGAAGCGTACCATCAGAAGTACGCCGAGCGCACCGGTCACGGCATGTGTCATATACCATATAAACCACTATAAAATTGCTGCCGCCTGCAGCTGGAATCTGTATAATAGCTAGCATGAGTAAAACGCCTTCATCGCGCAACAAAAAAAAGTCTAAAACACACGCACAGGCAGCGCCTTCTAAAAAATCGGTTGAGCAAGCCATAGAGCCAGTAAAAGCTAAGCCCGCCGCGGTCGCCGCAGAAGAAGTCTCGGCCACGGCTAAAAATGGCCGTAAGTGGCAGGGGCTTGAACAGTGGCATTTTCGGCTAACCTTCTTTTTTGTAATCGAAGCAGCTTTGATTTTGTTACTGGCCACGACGCACGACGTCACCGTAACTGGCAGCTACGCGGCGCAGGATTCGCTTGCTGCTGCGGCCGGCCATCCGACGCTCGTAACGGCGATGCACCGTTTATTCGATGTGAATATTGGCTTTTTAGTGACGGCGATTTTGTGGCTGGCGGCACTCGGGCACGGATTTGCATTATCGGTTTATCGAAAGCGGGCTGCGGCGGAGCTTGCGCAAGGAATTAACCGCCTGCGCTGGATCGAATATATGGTCACTGGTCCGCTCATATTGGTCGGGCTTGCGCTTGTGGGCGGCATTTATGACTTTGCTACGCTGCTCATGATCGCAGTGCTGACAGTTGCGGCGCTTGCACTTTGTCTTTTGCTTGAGCTACGCGATGCGGGCAAACGGACTACAAAATGGGGTTTGTGGTATGTTGCCTGTCTGCTGGGCTGTGCGCCGGGAGTTATATTTGTACTTCAGGCGGTGCAGACGCGAGTGTACGGCGCTACAAACTTGCCAGGTTATGTGTATTGGACGGGCGGCGCGCTCCTGGTATTATTCGCGGCGAATGTCGCCAATCTGTATTTACAGCGTGTGCAGCGTGGCAAGTGGGCTGACTATCTCTTTGGTGAACGGATTTTCATGTTACTCGGCTTTGCAGCCAAGTCCACACTGGCCTGGGGAATTTTTGCAGGACTCTTGCACCCGTAGCTTATGGACCGGGACACAATAATTTTTGACTTCGACGGAACGATTGCAGACAGTTTGTCGTTTACGATTGAAATATTTCGCAAGCTTACCGGCTGGCAAGGAGCGCAGACGCCCGAAGAGATTGCCCGATTTCGGCGCATGCCGCTCACGAAGGTGGTAAAGGAAGTGGGCGTGCCGTTTTTGCAGATTCCTTCGCTCCTTATGCGCGGACGCAAAATTATGACTGCCCGGATTACAGAGGTGCCGCCTTTTCCGGGTATGTCTGAAACGATCCACACTTTACATGAGCGCGGCCACCGCCTGCTTGTGATGAGCTCAAATAGCGGCCAAAACGTCAAAAAATTTTTGGCGCACAACAAGTTGGATGCATATTTTGATGCAGTGTATGGTAATGTGGGACTGTTTAACAAGGCCGGCGCATTGCGGCGGGTAACGCGTATTAATAAGATTGATCGTAACAGTTGTTTTTATATTGGTGACGAGCAGCGCGATGTTGATGGCGCTCGCCGCGTTGGCGTGAAAGTGATTGCGGTGGCATGGGGTTATAACGACCCCGAACTGCTGCAAGCGCATCAGCCATTCGCGCTGGCACACAAACCAGCCGATATTTTAGAAATTCTGAGAAAGTAAGGTGTAAATAAGTATGGCAGAAGTGACCGAAACCGTTCGGATTGAAAAGTTGGTGCATGGCGGCCAAGGCTTGGCCACGCTGACAAGCGGCCAGAAGGTGTTTGTATGGAATGCGCTGCCGGGCGAACTGGTGCGAGCCCGCGTTTTTCGCAAAAAACGGTCATTTGCCGAGGCGATTGCCGAAGAAATCATCGAGGCTTCCGCTGAACGTATAGCGCCCCAGGAGCAAAACTATCTGGCTACAAGCCCTTGGCAAATCATGCGCTACGACGCCGAAGGCGCACACAAGCAAGCCATTACCGAGGAGCTACTGGCGCACGAACATGTGGAGCTGCCTGCATCGGGAGTGCAACTGCACGAGACGCCGCCAGATGACGCACACTTTTTCCACTATCGTAACAAAATGGAATACAGTTTTTGGGGCGACGGCGAAGGGCTGCATATGGCGCTGCACAACCGCGGTAGCCATCAAAAATCCGTTGTACAGGGAAGCGCGCTGGCGCTGCCGGCTGTTGACCGTGCCGCACATGCGCTGCTGGGCGAATTGCAAAAGCGAAATCCGCGTGCCGGCGACCTCAAAACTATGATTATCCGTTGCAGCCAGGAAGGCAAAGCGGTGATCTCGTTGTTCGTAAAGCTGGAAAAGTTTGCCAAGCTGGAACTGCCTGAAGGCGTGCAGGGTCTGCGTGTGTATCACTCGAATCCGAAAAGCCCGGCATCAGTGCCCACAAAATTGTTGTACGAACTTGGCGATGTGCAGCTGCATGATACACTTTTGGGTAAAACATTTGTTTACGACGCGGACTCGTTCTTTCAGGTTAACCTGCCAATATTTGAGCATGCGCTTAAGCGTATAAAAAGTTTCTGCACCGAGGGCGACGTAACAGATATGTATGCCGGCGTCGGCAGCATTGGCCTAAGTGTTGCCGGCAAGCATGTCGACTTGGTTGAGCTTGACCCGGCCACGGCCGCGATGGCACGGGTGAACGCCGCAAATAGCGAACTCGAAGCAAGCGTTATTGAACAATCAGCCGAGACCGACCCGAACACTCATATATATTGCGATGGCGGCATGCTCATTTTTGATCCGCCGCGTGCCGGTCTGCATAAAAAAGTTGTTGAGGCCGTGCAAGCGATCTTGCCGCCCAAAATTATTTATTTGAGCTGCAATCCGGCCACGCAGGCGCGTGATCTGGCGTTATTACAGGACGAATATACCGTCGAACACCTCGAGGTCTTTAACTTCTTTCCCCGCACGCCGCACATTGAATCGCTGGCCGTCCTTGTAGCTAAACCCTAACAAGGTTACAATAAAAAGTAATGAACTATTGGAGGGAGCGGAGCCAGCCGTATAAACCTGGCCAATCGGCGCCATTTAAGGTGAGCCGGAGCAAGATAGAGCTGTTTATGCAGTGCCCGCGCTGTTTTTGGCTCGACGTGCGGCTCAAGATCAAACAGCCGTCCGGCCCGCCGTTCAACATCAATAAAGCTATTGATGAACTGTTCAAAAAAGAGTTCGACACATACCGGGCCAAGGGTGAGCCGCACCCGATAATGGTGGAATACGAGATTGACGCCATTCCGTTCGCGCATGAGCAGCTGGATGATTGGCGCGAAACATTCGTAGGCATTCAGGTTCCGCATGCGCCCACCAATTTGCTGGTTTTTGGCGCAGTTGACGACCTCTGGGTGGCGCCAAGCGGCGAGGTTATCGTGGTTGACTACAAGGCTACGGCCAAAGACAAAGAGGTGAGCATTAGTGCGGGCTGGCAGATCAGTTACAAGCGTCAGCTGGAGGTTTACCAGTGGCTGCTGCGTCAAAACGGCTTACCAGTGAGCGAAACCGGTTATTTTGTATACACCAACGGCCGCATGGACCTCGACGGCTTCTTTAACCGCGTAGAATTCAAAACCAAACTTATTCCATACAAAGGCAACACCGACTGGATTGAGCCCACGCTGCTCAAAATGAAAGCCTGCATGGACGGCGACATGCCGCCGATGGGCGAATCGATTATGGGCGGCCCGTGCGAGTTCTGCACTTACGCCCGTCAGCGCACCGAGCTCACCATTAAAGCACTCCAAAACAAGGCGAGCCGCAGCAAATCCGCCCACAGCAAGTAATTCTCCTGTATAATTCCTGCAAATCCTAGCCACGAGAGGTATAATAAAGATATGTTAGACATTCAATTTATCCGCGATAACGCCGAGGCGGTGACGACTAAAGCTGCACAAAAGGGCTATCCGGTGGACGTGCATGCGCTGCTGGCGGCCGACGAAGAGCGCCGCAGCCTGCTCGGCAATGTGGAAGCTTTGCGCCGCAAACGCAATGAGAACACCGAAACGATCAAGCAAGCGGGTGGCAAGCCGGACGAAGCTTTAATTCATCAAGGCAAACTTATTAAGATGGAATTGGCGCAGGCCGAAGAGCAGTTGGACGGCGTTGAAGCGCATTTCGAAAAACTCCTGCGCGCCGTGCCCAACATGCCGCTCGAAGACGTGCCAGTTGGCGCGACCGAAGAAGAAAACGTCGTCGCCAAAAAAGTCGGTGAGCCGACAAAATTTGATTTTGCGCCCAAAAACCACTGGGAAATCGTTGAGCCGCGCGACATGCTCGACAAGGCGCGTGCCGCAAAAATCGCTGGCTCGCGGTTCGGTTACATTAAGGGCGATCTGGTTCGCCTGCAATTTGCCCTGGTGCAGTTTGTAATGCAAACGCTGGGCGACGAAACCGTCATCAAAAAACTAGTGGAAGAGAACGGGCTCAATGTAAGCACCAAGCCGTTTACGCCCATTTTGCCGCCGGCCATGTTGCGCACCGAGCCCTACCGCGCCAGCGCACGCCTGAACGCCGAAGAAGTCACGTACAAAATTGAGCAGGACGACCTCTGGCTCAACGCCAGCGCCGAGCACACATTATGCACGATGTACTGGAAAGAAATCTTGCCGGCTGAGGCCCTGCCGATCCGCTACATCGGTTACCTGACGAGCTTCCGCCGTGAAGCTGGCACCTACGGCAAAGACGCCGAGGGTATGATCCGTTGGCACCAGTTCGACAAGCTCGAAATGGAAGTGTTTAGCACGCCGGAAACAGGCTTGGAAGAGCACAAACTGCTCGTGGCCATCCAGGAGTACCTGGTGCAGCAGCTCGGCCTGCCGTACCAAGTTTTGCAGAAATGTACTGCAGACATCGGCAAACCAAACGCACGTGGCATTGATATCGAATGCTGGTTCCCGGGCCAAAACACCTACCGTGAAACTCACACAGCCGACTACATGACCGATTACCAGGCGCGTGATTTGCAAACCCGTACGCGCAAAGCCGACAACACCACTGTATTTGTTCACACCAACGACGCAACAGCGTTCGCCACCAACCGCACTATGGCCGCAATCATCGAAAATAATCAGACTGCCGACGGCCGCATCAAAATTCCCGAAGTTTTGCGCCCCTTTATGGGTAACCAAGCAGAAATCTAAAAGGAGGTATCTGGTATGGTGCAAAAAATTGACATCGCTGGCGTTCACATGCAGGTGGGCGACGACCTAAAGAAGTACATTTTTAAAAAGATCGGCTCGCTCGACCGCTATGTACCGCGCGCTTCACGCACTAGCTTACACGTCGAGGTTAAGCTGAAAGAGTCCAATCCGCGCGGTAAAAGTGAACGTACTTGCGAGATCATTATGCATTTGCCGCACGAGGTGCTGAACGTCAAAGAAACTACCATAAATATTTACGCCGCCGTTGATATTGCCGAGGAGAAGCTCAAAGTCCAGCTTAAAAAATACAAAGATCTGCACGGCACACACGGTTTTCGTCGCCGCGTGCTGACGCGGTTAAAGCGAAGTCCGGCCTAAAGCGTTTACGGCTCAGATAAGAACCGAGCGGTTTCGGCGTGCACTAACACACTCGCAATGTATGCGTTGAGCGGTGGTAGCTCGTCTTTGTTAACAGATAATATATCTTGGAGTTCGGCGGTTTCTTCCAGTGGTGGAAGCGGCGGCATAAAGTGTGTGCGGGTGGTTCGTGCGATGGACCGGCCTATGGGGTATGTTTTTTCGCCACACGGGCCGACATCGAGGCCGACATGATACGTAAAATCCGTTGACGTGCGTATGGTTATAGCATCACTTTCGCCCGGCGCAAGGTATGCGACTTTGTCTTTTAAAGTGATACTGCCTATGCTAAATATTTCGTCAAAGTGAGGGTCTGCTTCGATCAGAGCTAGCAATTTGTTGAATGATTTCTCTTCGGAAACCGGGGAGATATTCTCATACGCAACAAAGTGTGTGGACGTAGTGAGGAGGGCAGGGGGAATGCCTGCCGGCAACGCTGAAGGAATATCGCCGACGATTTCCTGGGGGAGGTGCGGCAAGCCGTGCAGCTCAATGCGGCGACCGAAAAGCGTACGCATACTAAGTTCTTGCGTAAAGTTACTGGTGCAGAGCTCGTGGAGTAGGAAGCGTAGCTGGTTACTCGGATCAGGTGAAAGGTGTTCTGGAGTAGAGGCGCTCATCGCACTATACCATATCATAGGCATCTAATTTTGCAAGAGAATACTACGATCCTGGAAATTGGCACGAAACCGCGAGAATCCACTCGCGTTTTCTACCTAAAGACGCTACAATAGCATTTGACATTCTGAAATCGGCAAAAAGGGAGTAGAAGAGGTGTTTATGAACAGCATCCTGAAGAAAGTTTTGGGTGATCCGCAGGCTCGGACAATCAAGCGGTTACGCAAACGCGTCAAAGAAATAAACGCGCTTGGCGACAAATATAAGGCGATGTCCGACGCCAAACTGCAAGCGCAGACCGAAGTACTAAAGAAGCGTCTCAAAAAAGAGTCGCTCGATAAAATTCTGCCCGACGCGTTTGCCGTAGTGCGTGAGGCGGCGACCCGTACGCTTGGTCAGCGCCACTACGACGTGCAGCTGCTCGGCGGCATGGTTTTGCACGAAGGCAACGTCGCCGAGATGAAAACCGGTGAAGGTAAAACCTTAGTGGCTACTGCTCCTGTGTACCTGAACGCACTGACCGGTAAGGGTGCGCACGTAGTGACGGTAAACGAGTACTTGGTGCAGCGCGACGCCGGCTGGATGGGCCAGGTGTACGCCTTTTTGGGACTCTCAACCGCTGTTATTATTGCCGATCAGTCCTTTATTTATGACCCAGCATTCGAAAACAAAGAGCACGAAGACAAGCGTTTTAGGCACTTGCGCCCGTGCTCGCGCCGCGAAGCCTACGAAGCCGACATTACCTATGGCACCAACAATGAATTTGGCTTTGACTACTTGCGCGACAACATGGTGCGCGAAACCGACCAGCTGCGTCAGCGTCCACTGCATTACGCCATCGTCGACGAGGTCGACTCTATCCTAATCGACGAGGCCCGCACGCCACTGATTATCTCTGCGCCGTCAGTCACCAGCGGTAACGCTTACGCACAGTTCGCCAAAGTCGTCCGCCAGCTGCAAAAAGACAAGCATTACGAAACAGATGAAAAGCGCAAAACAGTTATTTTAACTGACGCTGGTGTCGAGAAGGTGCAAAAGGCGCTCGGCCTCAATAGCTTATATGCTACCGAAAACATCCGCACTATCTATCACCTCGAGCAGGCGTTGCGCGCCGAATCACTCTTTAAGCGCGACAAAGATTATGTGGTGACGAACGACGGCGAAATTGTGATCGTCGACGAATTTACCGGCCGCTTGCTAAAGGGCCGCCGCTACAACGAGGGCTTGCACCAGGCAATTGAGGCAAAAGAAGGCGTGGAAGTCCAGCAGGAATCAATGACGCTGGCGACCATCTCATTCCAAAACTACTTCCGTTTGTACGAAAAACTGGCCGGTATGACCGGTACGGCCATGACCGAAGCCGAAGAATTCCACCAGATCTATAAACTCGACGTTGTCGAAGTGCCGTCGAACCGTGGCCTGGCACGTATCGATCGCCAAGATCGTATTTACAAGACCGAAGCCGGGAAGTTTAAAGCCATCGTGCGCGAGATCAAAATGTTGCACGAAAAGGGTCAGCCCGTGCTGGTCGGTACTGTTTCGATCGAGAAGAACGAAATCTTGAGCACAATGCTTACTAAGGCTGGCGTGCCGCATCAGGTTTTGAACGCCAAGAACAACGAGCGTGAGGCTAATATTGTAGCCAAGGCCGGTGAAAAGGGTGCTGTAACGCTGGCGACCAACATTGCCGGACGCGGTACGGACATTGTGCTCGGTGAAGGTGTGAAAGAGCTCGGCGGTTTGTTTGTGCTCGGTTCTGAGCGGCACGAATCGCGGCGCATTGATAACCAGCTGCGCGGCCGTTCCGGCCGTCAAGGCGACCCGGGTATCACGCAGTTTTTCGTGAGTACCGAAGACGATCTTATGCGTATCTTTGGCGGCGACCGCATCGCCGCCCTTATGGAGCGCCTCAAGGTTGATGAAGACACGCCCATCGAAAACCGCATTATTTCTAAAAGCCTCGAAGGCGCGCAAAAGAAGGTCGAAGGCTTTCACTTTGACCAGCGTAAAAGTGTGGTGCAATATGACGACGTCATGAACCGCCACCGCAAAGCTACTTACGCAATGCGTCGCGAAGTCCTCAATCAGGCCGATATCAAAAAGCGCATCAACATCTTTGTTGATGACGAAGTCAAACAGCTCGCGGCTTCTGATAATCTGACGAGCGAAGGCTTTGACGGCGTAGTCCAGTCTATCTTTAACTTTGATGAGCCGACGCTCGACCGCCTGTTCGACACCGAAACCGACAAATTTGAAACATCGCTGCACGCGACTGCAAAAGAGCAATACGACGCCCGCGAAACTGCCTTTACACCGGAGCTCATGCGCAAAGTCGAGCGCGACGTGTACTTGCAGGTACTCGACAATCTCTGGATGCAGCACCTCGAAAACATGGATCACTTGCGCGAAGGCATCCACTGGATGAGCGTTGGCCAGCGTGACCCGCTCGTGGAATATCGCCGCCAGGGACAGCTACTATTTGATGGCATGCAGGGGACGCTGCGTGAAGAAGTTTTGCGCATGCTATATCACGCTGAACCAGTCAGCGAAGAAGAGTTAAACGCGCCAACCGAAACTGAACTGACCCGCGCCGCACGCCAGTCGATCATTAACGTTGACCAAGTCAGCCAGGCCGACGACGCATTCGAGGAAGCCGATTTCGCCGCCAGGAAATCAGCCGGTATTGCTGCAAAAAACAGCGCCGAACAAAAGCGCAAAAAAGCCCGCAAAGCCGAACGCCAACGCAAAAATAAAGCGCGCAAGCGCAAATAGGCGGGGCAAAGGGAAAGATGAAACACATAGTCAAAGAAATTACACTTAAAAACGGCGCGAAGGGTTTGCTCGTCCATATTCCTGACGCCACGGTGATGACGTTCGAGCTCAATTTCCGGGCCGGCGAGTATCTGGTTGATCCCAAAAAATGGGAAACCGCGCACCTTATGGAGCACATCCTGCTCGGCGCCAACGAACTGTATCCCAAGGCGCGCCTGTTTCAAGCTGAAATCGAAAAGAACGGCGCGTATAGTAACGCCTCGACCGGTGTGTACGATATCACGTACGAAGCTGAATGTGCCGATTTTGAGTGGCAGCGTATCCTTGACCTCATGCTGTTGGCGATCACTAAGCCATTGTTTTTGCGTGAAGAGTTCGACGCTGAGTACGGCAACGTCCACGAAGAGCTCCGAGCCCGCTCGAACAACCATTTCCGCCACCTGAGCCTGGCTATGCGCGAAAAGTACGGCTTTATAGCAAAGACCGACCAGGAGCGCCTGCGCCTCATGAAAAACGTCAAACTCAAAGACGTCCAAGAGCATTATGCACGTACACACACCACGCAAAACCTGCGATTCGTCATTGCCGGTAACATTACGCCGAAGCGCGAAGAAGCAGTGCTGGCCATCTTGAACGACATTGCCTTGCCTAAGGGCCGCAGCCGTATCGCACTGCCGGACGAGCGCCCCAAGCCGCATAACGCGCCGCTGTATTTGCCGGAAAGTTCAGTCAAAAACGTGTACTTTTATGTTGATATCTTTTTGAATCGCCGTATGAGCGATGCCGAAACCGACGCACTCAACCTTACTAACACCATGCTTACCGAGACGCTGTACTCCAAAATTTTGGGCACTGCTCGCGAACGCGGCCTGGTGTACGGCATGAGCTCCGGCTGGGGACAGGCAAAGTTAAATAGCAGCTGGTGGTTTGGCACGCAGGTGTCGCGTAAAAATGCGCCGGCGCTATTCGATATTATGCTACGCGAAATCCAAAATGTGCGCGACGGCAAATTAACTGCCGAAGAGCTCGAAACAGCGCAAGCATATGCGCTTGGTCGTTTTCAGCGCAGCGCGCAAACCGTGGGCGGAACTGCCGCGGGCTACAGCGGGCGCTATTTCTTTGAAGACGTCATCGAAGATTATTATCAGGTACCGAAGCGCATTAAAGCAGTGACGCGCGGCCAGATCGTCGAGATCGCCGACGCATTGATTGGCGAAAACCTGTGGGGTATGGGCGTACTGGGGAACTGCGGCGAACCGTTCGCCAAAGAGCTGGCCGACCGGCTCGGTCCGCTCTGGACGAAAGGCTCATAACATGCACGAGCTTGAGCTCCGTGCGCGTGCCCTGCAAACAGCGGTGAATGAGGCGCTGGAGCGGCTCGGCTTCGCAAAGCTTATTGCACAAAAAGATGCGCTGGATGCGCAAATGGCGGCGCCAGATTTTTGGCAGAATGCCGCGGCGGCACAAGACGTTGCAAAAGAGCAGGCCAAGCTCGAAAAGCGCCTGACGCCTTGGCAAGAACTACAAAAAAGCTTGGCCGACGCGCTGGAGTTGCTTGCACTGCACGATGAAAGCTTGCAATCAGATTTGGAAACGCAGGTTGATAAGGCGCAGGCAGACTTTGATGCGCTTAAAGAAGAGCTCAAATTCGCCGGGCCCTACGATGGCCACGATGCAATTGTAAGCATTCATGCCGGTGCAGGCGGCACTGATGCGCAGGACTGGGCCGCAATGTTGTTGCGCATGTACGTGCGCTGGGCCGAACGTGCTGGCATGCAAGTTGCAATGGTCGAAGAATCGACTGGCGACGAAGCCGGTGTTAAAAGTGTGACGTTTGAGGTGAGCGGCCCGTTTGTGTACGGCAAATTGAAGGGCGAACACGGCGTGCACCGTTTGGTGCGGCTCAGCCCGTTTAATTCCGACAATTTGCGCCAAACCAGCTTTGCCAAAGTCGACGTTCTGCCCAAGATCAACCAGCCGAACGAGCTTGCGCTCGACGAAAAAGATTTGCGCATCGATGTCTATCGTTCTGGCGGCCACGGCGGCCAAAGCGTCAATACTACAGATTCTGCGGTGCGCGTCACGCACATACCCACCGGTATTTCGGTGGCAATCCAAAACGAGCGTTCGCAGCTGCAGAACAAAGAAACGGCGCTGACGATTTTGCGCTCGCGGCTCGCGCAGTTACAGCTGGAACAGCATCAGGAGCAACTCGAAAAAATCAAAGGCCCGAACCAATCGGCCGAGTGGGGAAATCAGATTCGCAGCTACGTGCTGCATCCATATAAGCAGGTAAAAGATTTACGAACGCGGCACGAAACCAGTGATCCCGACGCCGTGCTGGACGGCGCGCTCGACGATTTCGTCAACGCATATTTAGACTACTCTTTGTCATTGTAGCGAGCGTACGGCATGGAGTTGCTCCAATATCGCATAAATATGCGTTAGCGCATCGAGCCGAGATAGAAGTGGCGACGGCGCCTGTGGTGGCAGCGGTAGAGGCGTCTGCTACACCATGAAGAGGCGCTCGTAACACCGCAAGGCCCTTCATCTTTTTGCACCATTACTATTTTGCATTATAATAAGGCTAATGATTTTGCTTGATAGGGTAACAAAGACCTATAACCGGAACATGCCACCGGCGCTCGACCGCATTAGTTTGCATGTCGAGCCCAAGGAATTTGTGATTGTGGTAGGGCAAAGCGGTGCCGGTAAAACTACTTTGCTACGCCTGTTAACCCGCGAAGAAAAGCCGACGTCCGGCAAAATAATTGTTGGCGGTGTCGATTACGACAAACTGCGCGATCGCGATATTCCGCTACTGCGCCGCCGCATCGGTGTTGTTTTTCAAGACTTCAAACTGCTGCCGAATCGTACCGTGTTTGAAAATGTGGCGTTCGCGCTCGAAATTGTTGGTATGGGCAACCGCGAAATTCGTCATACGGTGCCAAAAGTGCTCGACATCGTCAATTTGCGCGGCAAAGAAAAGAATATGCCGCTCGAACTTTCCGGCGGTGAGCGCCAGCGCGTAGCCATTGCGCGCGCCATCGTGCGCCAGCCCAAGATTCTGATCGCCGACGAGCCAACCGGAAACCTCGACCCCAAACACGCCTGGGATGTCATTAAAGTACTCGAAAAAATCAACCGCTATGGCACGACCGTCCTGCTGACCACGCACAACCAAGAGATCGTAAACACCTTAAAACGCCGCGTCGTCACCATTCAGCACGGTAAAATTGCCAGCGACCGGGCACGGGCAGAATATAACATATGAAGCATCGCAGGTTAATTACATTTTCGCGGGTTATCCGCGCCGGGCTTGTCAATTTTGTGCGCAATGCCTGGCTCGCCATAGCTGCCATGGCGGTAATGGTTGTGACGCTGACTATTGTGCTGTTCTCGGTCATTACGAACGCCACGTTTTCGAATACAATCGCGAATATTACGAGTAAAATCGACGTCTCGGTGTACCTGCAGGACAACGTAACAGTGGCACAGCGCGACAATTTGCTGAAGCAATTGCGCGAGCAGCCGAACGTGCAATCGGTGACGTATTTATCAAAAGACCAGGCGCTGCAAAACTACAAGCAGCAGAACGCCGGCAACCAGCAGCTGCTTATGGCGATTTCCGAAACTGAAAACCCGCTGCCGGCGACGATCCAGGTTAAGCCGCGCGACCTCAATAAAATCCAGGATATCAAAGTCTTTTTAGCCAAGCCCGCAAATGCTGCGCTGCAGACTTCAGATTCGCCCTCGTATAACGGTGACCGCAAGGCGGCGATCGACAAAATCGCCCACGCTACCAGCATATTGCGGCGCGCCGGCATAGTAGCCGTGTTAGTCTTCACGCTCATTTCAGTGCTTATCATTTTTAACACGATCCAAATGGCGATCTTTAACCGGCGCGACGAGCTGACGATTATGCGACTGCTTGGTGCGGGTACCTGGTACATCCGCGGGCCATTTGTGGTGGAGAGTATCGTGTACGGAGTGCTTTCGGCGGTTATTTCGGTGCTACTCATTAATGCGTTGTTTATAGCTTCGTCCTCGGCACTTCAGGCCAGCAGCCTTGGCCTGCTCGATATCGGTTATGCGGCCGGTTATTTTAGTAAGCACTTTTGGATGCTTTTGACCGTGCAATTATTGCTTGGTATACTAATTGGTGCCGCATCGTCTGTCGTTGCTACACGGCGCTATCTCAAATTTAAAAGCATAAAATAAACTTTACAGTATTAAAGTAATGCTCACCGTAGGTGTTAAACTGGCGGTGAGCATCATCATCTTGCGAGGGTTGCGGGGGTATGATATGCTAAGAATAAGCATAAAAAGAACAAAAACTATGCAAAAAAAACAGATCAAAACCAACGCGAAAGCGTCAAAAATCGTCTCACTGCCAATTGTGACAGTGGCGAGTTTGCTGGTGGTCTGCGGTGCATTGACTCCAAATAGCAAGAACGTCCGCGCCGACCAGTTTGACGATCAGATTAACGCGCTGCGCGCTCAAAACTCACAAACGCAATCGCTTGTCAGCGGCTTACAGGCGCAGGCTGCCAGCTATCAGGACGCTATTAACCGTTTGCAGGCGCAAATTTCGGCTCTGCAGACGCAAATTAACGCTAACTTGGCGCAACAGCAATCATTGCAGGCGCAGATTCAGGCTAACCAAATCAAGCTTGATCAGCAGCGTGCCATCCTTGGCGATGACATCAAGTCGATGTATGTCGACGGCCAGATCACGACTATCGAAATGCTGGCAACCAGCAAAAACCTCAGTGATTTTGTCGATAAGCAGGAATACCGCACGAGCGTTCAGAATAAAATCCAGGATACGCTCAAAACGATCACGCAGCTGCAAAACAAACTCAATGATCAGAAAGCGCAAGTCGACCAGCTCCTAAAAGACCAGCAAGCACAACAGAGCCAGCTTGCCTCGGCTCAAGCGCAGCAAAACAGTTTGCTGGCGTACAACCAGGATCAACAAGCGGCGTACAACCAGCAGATTAATTCTAACCAGTCCAAGATTGGTGATTTGCGTCGCCAGCAAGCCATCCTAAACGCTCGCTACAATATTGGTAACATGAAGGGCGACCCCAACCACGGGGGTTATCCGAACGTTTGGGCTAACGCGCCGCAGGATTCGATCATCGACGATTGGGGTATGTACAACCGCGAATGCGTTTCATGGACGGCATTTAAAGTCCATCAAGACTTTTTGGCCGGCAAAAATAACCACGACATGCCATATTGGGGCGGCTCGGGTAATGCCAACCAGTGGCCGGCAGATGCGCGCGCTTACGGTATTCCGGTAGACAACAATCCAACACCAGGCTCTATCGCCATTAGCACCGCCGGCGCATATGGCCACGCAATGTACGTCGAAGTAGTCGGCACCATTAACGGCCAACAAGCAATCTACGTTAGCCAATACAACGCCAACCTCGACGGCCAATACAGCGAAGGCTGGCGCTACACAACCGGCCTGCAATTTCTGCATTTCTAATCTGGCAAGTCCTGCTATAATCAGAGCATAAACATTTTGATGTACGGGGGTTTTGGTGAGCGACGACGATTCGCAGCATATATTTACTGACCACGATAAGGGCGAAAAAGGAACGGCGGTACGTGAATTCAAACTGCCCAGTACCGGCAGGCTCATTGCTGGATTCTTGGCATTACTAGTGATTTTTGCGTTGGGAATCGAAGTCGGTAGCGGCCGCATTGATCTGAGCGCCCACACTGCTACGGGCAACCTGCCGGCCACGCTGAATTATGCAACGGTGAACGAAGTGTACCAGGAGCTCAAAACTAATTACGACGGCACGCTGGACGCCAATAAATTACTGGACGGGCTTAAATCGGGCTTAACGAGCGCGACTGGCGATCCGTACACCGAATACTTCAGTGCAAGTGCTGCCAAACAGTTTAATGATGAGTTAGGCGGTACGTTTAGCGGCATCGGTGCCGAGCTCGGCCAGGACGCACAGGGCAATTTACAGATTATCGCACCAATCAACGGCTTTCCGGCAGCGAATGCGGGTTTGCGCGCCCAAGACATCATCACCGACATTAACGGTACCAGCACATCTGGCATGTCCGTTGATTCGGCGGTAAGTATGATTCGCGGCGCCAAAGGCACAAAAGTAACACTCAAAGTTTTGCGCGGCACACAGACGCTAAGCTTCACTATTACGCGTGACGACATAAAAGTCCCCAGTGTGAACACAAAAATTTTGTCCGGAAACATCGGGTATATGCAAATCACGCAATTTAGTGACGATACGTCCGACCTCGCCAAAAAGGCTGCCGACCAATTCAAACAAGCCGGTGTAAAGGCGGTGGTGCTTGATTTGCGTGATAATCCGGGCGGTTTACTGACGGCCGCAGTCGATGTTTCAAGCCTCTGGCTGCCAAGTGGCAAGACTATTCTGCAGGAAAAACGCGGCAACACCGTTACAAACACCTACAACTCAAGCGGCGATCATACGCTCTACGGCATGCCGACGGCCGTGCTCATTAATGGCGGCAGCGCCAGCGCCAGTGAAATTACCGCCGGCGCACTGCGCGACAACAATGCCGCGACGCTGTTCGGTGTAAAGAGTTACGGTAAAGGAAGCGTTCAAAGTATTATAGGGCTTGCCGGCGGCGCCGAGCTAAAAGTAACTGTTGCCAAGTGGTATCGCCCGAACGGCCAAAATATCAACAAGCAGGGCATTACTCCTGACCATGCGGTTACTATGAGCGACAGCGACTACCAAAACAAGCAAGATCCGCAGCAGGACAGCGCGGTTGCATGGCTGCAAACGCAAATAAAACAATAGAATTTTCTTGCGCGCGCCGGTAGTTTCCGCTACTATATTCCTAAGATTTAAGGGGTTGAGGCATTGGCTCAGACAAAGTATGTGTTTGTAACTGGTGGTGTACTTTCTGGATTAGGAAAGGGTATCACTGCCGCTTCCATTGCCCACAACCTTAAGGCCCGTGGCCTCAGCGTAAACCTTCAAAAGTGCGATCCGTACCTCAACGTTGATGCCGGCACGCTGAACCCGCGCGAGCACGGCGAGTGTTTTGTTACGAAGGACGGCGCTGAAACAGATCTCGATCTGGGTCATTACGAACGCTTTCTCGACCAGGAATTGACCCAGCAGAGCTCGCTCATGAGCGGCCGCGTGTTGCGTAAGGTCATCCAGGATGAACGCGACGGTAAGTACCAAGGGGCATCAGTGCAAATTGTGCCACATGTCATGAACGCTATTCAGGAGTATATAAGTGAAGCGGGCAAGGGCTTCGATGTACATATTGTAGAAATCGGCGGCACGGTGGGTGACTTGGAGAGTCAGAGTTTTCTTGAGGCGATCCGTGAATTCGGTTTGCGGACGGGCTCCGAAAATTGTCTCTACGTCCACGTTGTGTATATGCCGTACCTTGGCGCAAGCGGCGAGATCAAGACTAAGCCGGCGCAAAATTCAGTCCGCGATCTGCGGGGCATGGGCATCGCGCCAAATATTCTGGTAGCACGCAGTGAGGAGCCGGCAAGCCCGACGCTCAAGCGCAAACTCGCATTGTTTTGCGGTGTTGACGAGCAGGCCATCGCACTGATGCCCAACGCGCCAACTATTTACGAGGTGCCGCTCTCGCTTGAAGATGAAGGCACCGCTGATGTAATCTGCCAGAAACTTGGTCTTAAAACGCGCAAACCGGATCTCGCTACCTGGCGTGAAGTGGTAGAACGGGCAACCGCAAAGCACCCCAACCAAGTTCGCGTGGCCGTAGTTGCTAAATATCTCGACAACCAGGATACGTATATGTCGGTATTTGAGGCATTGCGCCACGCCGCATGGTGGAATGACGCCGGTCTTACCATTGAGTGGATTGACGCTGAAGCGCTTGACGATAAGTCGCCGGCCGGCGTTGCCAAGGAACTTGAGTCATTCGACGGCATTGTAGTGCCGGGCGGATTCGGGCAGCGTGGCCTCGAAGGCAAAATCAAAGCGGCGCAATATTGCCTGAAGAACAAAAAACCGTACCTTGGCCTATGCTTAGGCTTGCAGATGGCGGTTATTGCTGCCGCGCGCAATGCCGGCATTGCTAAGGCGACCACGTTCGAGCTCGATCCGAAAAGTTCCGAACTCGTCATTAATACTATGTCCGGCCAAAAAGGCAAGGAAAACACAGGCGGCACCATGCGGCTCGGTGAATACAAATGCAAGCTTACCGCCGGCAGCCTGGCCGAGCGCTTATATGGCGCATCTGAAATCGCCGAGCGCCACCGCCACCGCGGCGAATGTAACAATGAATACCGTGACCAATACGAGGCGTGGGGCATCGCCGTTTCCGGCCTCAATCCAGATAACAACCTGGTAGAAATTATCGAAGCGCAGGACCATCCCTTTTTCTTGGCGAGCCAATTCCATCCTGAATTCAAGTCGCGACCCAATCGGGCTCACCCAATGTTTTACGGCTTCATCAAGAGCCTCGAGAAGTAGTTTCCTTACACCTAATTTTTTGTTGCAAAAGCATTGTAAATGAGGTAGCGTAAGCAGTATGGATTCTGTCAATCATTCAGCGGCTGAACACAAAAAGCGTATTCTTTTAGTCGAGGACGATGACGCACTCGCCAATGTATATATTGTACGGCTGCAAGCCGAAGGCTTTGATGTCATGCGCGTGGCGAACGGTGAGGACGCGCTCGCGACCGCCGTCAGCTACAAACCCGACCTTGTATTGCTCGATGTTATGATGCCAAAGGTGAGCGGATTCGACGTGCTCGACATCCTTCGCAACACACCAGAAACTGCAAACCTGAAGATCATTATATTAACGGCACTGAGCCAAGAGAGCGACAAACAGCGCGCCGAGGCGCTTGGGGTGGACGAGTATCTCGTAAAATCACAAGTTGTAATTACGGACGTAATTGATCGCATCAAACACCATCTTGGCATATAATGGAACATGTCAGATGGTAAAAGGTAAAAGTATCCCGAAGTGGTTATCCGGCAAGCGAGCTCTGCTGCTAGGGGCCATGCTGTTTATAGCGGCATTTAGTACGCTGCAGTTTACCGGTGGTTCCAGCGGTAAGGTTTTTGCAGACAACCCATGTCCACCAAACAGCACTCTGCCGCGCTGTACGGGCGGCAACCCTCCAGGGACCGGCGGCGGGGCTGGCGATCAGCTTCCAACCACAACGCCAACCTGCCCAGGCGGTACAACATATGTTGACCTTTACAATAGCTGTTTGGGCCCAAAAGTAAATGGTTCCTGTCCATCAGGTACCTCAGAAGTTAACTACGTACCACCGCCAAACAACTGTGGTGTAAATCCGAACGCTCCATCATCAACAAAGCAAGCACCTACCTGCGAGAACGTAAGTGAGGACGATGGCTGGCTCATTTGTCCCATCTTCAACGGCGTCTCCAACTTCACCGACTGGATGTACAGCAACTTCCTGCAGCCCTTCCTGTACACCGCGCCCATTAGCACCAGTGCCAACGACAGCAGCTTCAAGGTCTGGTCGACCTTCCGAGTCTACGGC
>DATIJH010000010.1:0-38227 GCA_035478835.1 Saccharimonadales bacterium (SeqCode) | reverse complement strand
GCCGTAGACTCGGAAGGTCGACCAGACCTTGAAGCTGCTGTCGTTGGCACTGGTGCTAATGGGCGCGGTGTACAGGAAGGGCTGCAGGAAGTTGCTGTACATCCAGTCGGTGAAGTTGGAGACGCCGTTGAAGATGGGACACAAAAACCATGCATTATTATCGGGTGTGCTTTCACATGTTGGCGTGTTCGAGGAATCGCCAAGGCCGTTGCCGTTTTCGGCAGCTATTACTGCGTCGCGCGCTTCGGCATCGGTCAAAGTAATAGTGACTTCGGCCTGACTGCCTTGATTCTTATGGACTGGCCGGCATTCGGTTGTGCCCACCAGACAGACTTGGTAATCACCCGGCGCGACATCGCGCGTAAAAGCTATTAATGAAACGGTGTTGTTGGTGACAGTGGTATTTTCGCTACCTCCAAGGCCCTTCACGGTAAAAGTATCGGTTTGCGCGGCATTATTGAGGTCGTTGCCGTCTTTATCGGTTAATTTAATCGTGTAGGGTCCGAATGTAATGTCTCCGTCGGTTGTTCGTCCCTGGTAACTAAAGGTCACGGTCGTCTTAATAATGGCGTTGACCGGCTGATCGCCAATAACGACGGTGAGGTGATCGCCGTATTTCTTAGTGATCTGCTGACATGCGGCGGGAATAATGTAGTCGCCGCAAATGTAATAGGTGGTGTCAGAGGTGCCGCTCGCCGGATCCATGTTCGGATAGTTCACGACATATTTGGCGGCATGTTCGTTAAGGGGATCTTGCGGGGTGCTCATGGGGCCGCCGTCTTGTTTGGCGGCGTTATCGGTGCGGATAACGTTCTTGCCCGTAGCGTCCTTAAGGGTGAAGTTCATGGAGTTTGGCGCCGCGCCGTAGGTGGTGTTGGAATATACGGTGATGTCGCCGCTCTTTTGGTAATCGGTTTCGCCTGCCGTGCCGCTGCGCGTACCCTGAATAGCGACTGTTTTAGCCGTAAAGCTGTTGTAGATGGCTTGCGAACACTCGCCTACGCCTCCGCCGCCTGCGGAAGCTCCGCTGTAAGTAGCCGAGACGTCACCCTGTGAATTATTCCCCTGTATAACGAGCTGAACGGTCAAAATACAGCCGAGTGATGATCCGCTGTCATAATAAAAGGAGCCAGTAAAGAATTCTTTTCCCCCCGGCAAAGTAGTGCCATTGCCCTGGCGGGTTAGAACGTTTGGATTGGTGAAAGTCGATGGCGCATCGCCACGTGTATTGCCGGCAGTGACCTGTATTGTCGTGTTGCTTGTCCACGTATAGGTTTCGCCATTAGCATGGGCGATTTCAGGGGTAAAAATTCCGATAAGCGGTAAAGCGACCAATATAAAACCCAAGGCGACAGCCGAAAAGCTTCGCCCCATAAAACCTGCTCTCTTCAACTTCATTGTGCTTGGCTTTCTAATTCGTCTACTTTCCAGGTGCCGTTTATATTCAGCATGATCACGGTGCTACTCCACTTTCCGTCTTTAAGCGTAAAAAGGTAAGTAACGCGGTGCGGATCCTGATTTTTATAAGTGTTTTTGGGGTCTGATTGTTTGCCGGCGCTTACAAAAGTTGGTGTGCCGGTGCTGGTTCCAAATGCTTCATTCACTTGCTTTTTCCAGGCGTCTTCAGGGCCGATCAGTAATTGGTATCGTGACGTCATCATGCCCCAAGTAGTGTGCGAGTCATTTTTAGACATCGCGGTAAAGAATTGGCCCGCGACCTGTTGGTAGGCCGGCGTGCCGCCCGTTTGAGCGTCCTTGGATGACGGCTGGCGCAGTGCAAAATATCCTACAACCCCAAGCACGGCCAGCACGAAAATGGTCACAATAACCACTCGCGTACGGACCAGTCCCTGTTGTAAGTTTTGCGATTCTCTCATCGAATAATCCTAATCATTTCAATAGTACCAAAAATTTCAAAAATAGGTTACGTTTAAATGCCTCTTTTTGCAATAACGAATATGAACACGGTGAGTAAGAACTACTTGAATCCTCTCACCTTTGGCGCTATAGTTCTAAGAGAAGCCTTAAGCAGGTATATAAAATGCAAAAATGTAAAAACGCTCGCCGATTGCCCCGCAAGATGTCATTATTGCTCGTGGCGCTTTTTGGAGTGCTATGCCTAGGATTCTCGCAGGTTGGTATATTTGGCGCTAGTCGCACAGTAGCTGCCGACCCGCTCAAGGTGAACACCATAGAGCCGGGCGCGGGCCAGTACACCTGCGGCAGTGGCGATGACGCCGTGAAAGTAAGTATTAACTTTGGTTGTTCGGGTAAAGGAACAGCCACGGCCGATGTAGCCTTTGCGGTTATCCGTGTGCTTTCCGCCGGTGTGGGACTGGTGGTGATCGGTTCGATCGTGCTGGCGGGCATTCAATACACGAGCTCACGCGGTGATCCGAGCGCCACGTCGCGCGCCATTGGCCGCATTCGCAGCTCACTCATCGCGCTCGTTATATTTATTTTTGCAACCGCGCTCCTGGACTTTATATTGCCACAAGGATTTTTGAAATGATGATACCGCAGCTTCTGACATTTTTCGGTGATGCCGGCCCCTGTCCGGGCGGCGATTTCTTGGGATTCCCAAAATGGTATAAATATTTGGGCCACCAAATGGTGACGGGCAAGGACGGCCAGACTTCGTGTGCGCCGCAGATCACCGGTCTCAGTGATATCTGGCTGATCGTGGCGTCAGTCATCGAGCTGCTGCTGCGTATTGGTGCGTTGGCGGCAATTGTGTATGCGCTCTACGGCAGCATCCAGTTTATTACTAGTCAAGGCGATCCAAGCAAAACGCAGGCTGCGCGCCAGACAATTATTAACGCGCTTGTCGGCTTGGTGATCTCAGTAGGCGCTGCCACGCTTGTCACCTTCTTGGCAGGAGGTTTTAAATGAATCCGCTCATATATTTGGCGAGCGCAATGGTTGATTGCGGCGACGGCACTAAATGTGACACTGGCTTACCAACGCCGGCCGCCAACAATGCCAACCTGCAATTTGTACTGCAGATAACGTTTGGGGTGATCGGCGCACTGACAGTCATTGTTATTATCATCTCGGCATTTCGATTGGCGGCTTCACAAGGCAACCCGCAAGAGGCGACCAAAGCGCGTCAAGGCATTGTGTATGCTTCGGTCGGTTTGCTGCTCGCCTTGAGTGCCGAAGTAATTGTGCGGTTCGTACTGGGGAGCTTATAATGTTGCGCCGGATTACGCTCGGAGTGGTCGGCCTTGTGCTGGCTGCAAACCTGGCTGTTGCCGGGCTCGGCATCGCCAACGCTAAAGTTGCCGCTGTGGATGTTTTGCCAACGGGCTGCACCGCGGATATCTGTAAAGATAAGTCATCCGGCAACCCGCTCTATGGTCCGAGCGGTGTCATGACCAAGATCATTCACCTGTTAGCCATTTTTGTCGGACTTGTCGCGATCTTTTCCTTGATCATTTCCGGCCTCATGATGATCACTGCGGGCGGTGACGCCAGCAAGGTTTCAAATGCGCGGCGGGCATTCGCCTACGCCCTCATCGGTTTGGTAGTGGCGGCGCTGGCGCAAACTATCGTCGCGTTCGTATTAACTAAAATTGCGCCATAATCAGGAGATACATAATGAGAAAGAAATTTGTAATCATGCTCGCCGCACTTATTATGCTGGTGACGCCTCTTGCCGCTACTGGGACAACCTCGGCTTTATTTGACACGTCAAAAACCGATGCCTGCAACGGCATTGATGTTGGTACTAAAAACGCCGGCTGTACGGCAACCGGCGCCAGTTTTCAGACCATTATCAAGAACGTCATTAATATATTGACGATTATTGTCGGACTGGCGGCCGTCGTTATGATTATCGTTGGCGGCGCAAAATACATTACCTCTGGCGGTGACAGCAGCAAGGCTTCGAGCGCGCGTACGACGATCATCTCCGCTATCATCGGTCTGGTCATCGTTGCCCTGGCTCAGGTTATCGTCCAATTTGTACTTACCAACGCAAACCCGAATCCTGCACCCAAAAAGACCGGTACAATCATCCGTCCGCGGGGTTTATAAATAGTTTTAGTTCTGAGGCAAAAGCGGTTACAATAAAGCCTAAAGACGGACACGTTTAAGAAAGGAATTACAATGTTCACAAAAGTTCGTACTAAATTACTGTCACTTGGAGCGGCACTTATCATGGTCGCCGTGCCGGTGTTGGCACCAACATCCGCATTTGCGGCCGATCCGCCCGCGGGTCCGAATCTGCAGAATGACCTTGGTTGTGGTGCGACCTTCCAGACTGATCCGGGCGCTACCTGTGACAGCACGCAAGGCGCGGGCAAAGTGCAAGGTATTGTAACTACCATAGTGAACTATCTTTCGATTATTGTCGGTTTACTCGCGGTCATTATGCTGATCTACGGTGGCCTTAAGTACATTACCTCTGGCGGTGACAGCAGTAAGGCTGCGAGCGCCCGTTCGGCCATTGTGTACGCCGTGATCGGTCTGGTCATCGTTGCCCTGGCTCAGGTTATCGTCCAATTTGTACTTACAAAAGCAAACCCAGCCAACACAACTGGCGGTACCGGTCAAACGGCCGGCGGCGCCGGTAACTAGCGGTGGATTGCGGTAATGTTGTTGAATCTGCGTCCCCCTTGTGCTATAAAATAAACAAACGGTTAAGAAAGGAAACTAACCATGTTTAAACATTTTCGCAATTCCTTGGCCGGCTTGCTCGCAGGGCTCGCCCTGATTGTGGCACCCGCCTTGGCACCTACACTTGTATATGCCGACAGTACAACCGGTGGCCCTAACATTACGGGCAACCTGAGTTGTGGCGTAAGCCTGAACGCGAACACAGGTGACTGTAGCAACGATTCTACTACCGGTGCCGGTAAGGTCCAAGGCATCGTTACCGACATGATCAACATTTTCTCCTTGGTTGTTGGTATTATCTCGGTCATCATGATTATCTACGGTGGCTTTAAGTACATCACTTCGGGTGGTGACTCGGGTAATATCACTGGCGCAAAGAACACCATCATTTACGCCGTTATCGGTCTGGTCATCGTTGCCCTCGCCCAGTTCATCGTCCAGTTCGTACTGAACAAGGTTACGACTGCTGGCGGCAGCGGCGCGTAGAGAAACCTTTTCTGCATATCAAGCCTCCACTCGGGGGCTTTTTATTTGCCTTTAAAACGGGCGCACTTCAATGTCGTTGCCTTTGCCGCAGAATGCGAACGTATTCTTGCTCGAAAGATAGTGACATATAAAAACCGCCCTTTTTACGGGGCGGTTTTATACTTAATGTCTGTAACTACAGGACCTGGATCTTCTTGACCGTGTCTTGCTTGACCTTGGCAAAGCTAATAGTGAGGACGCCGTCTTTAAGTACGGCCTCAATCTCGTCTTCCTTGACGGGCACAGGCAGTGCGATACTGCGCGAAAATTCGCCCCAGTAGCATTCTTGTACGAAGTAGTTCTCTACGCCATCTTCGTTGCCGGCAGAGAGGGTGCCGCGAATACTCAGAATGTTGTCAGAAATACTTACATCGAGGTCATTCTTGTTGACACCAGCGGTGCGCGCCTTAACGACGAGCTTTTCCTTGGTCTCGTATACGTCTACGGCCAATTGACCAGTTACGTCTTGTTCTTCATCCCACTCATCTTGTGCGGCTGCTGGTTGGGCAGTCGTCGTATCTTCGGTAACAGCGACTACGTCGTCATCGTCGCCCAAAAAGGCGGCGGTCAACTCATCCTGCTCCATTAATAGGTCGTCGTCGCGGTTGCGTCGCGCCATAGTTGTTACCCTCCGTTAATAATTCACTCGTTCCGCGTTTTTGTATTATCATTAGTATAGCTTAGAAAATAAATATCTGGCAACTGCAAACAAACTTATTTACAACACAATAAACACAACAACAATGATTGACTCCCTGTTAGCGATAATCGCACCACACGCCTGCCTGGGCTGCCGCCGCGAGAACACACTCTTATGCAGCGACTGCCGCCAAGAGCTACCAATGATTGTGCCGCGGTGTTATCGGTGTGGGTGCAGTAGCGCTGAGGGTCGTACCTGCGTGCAATGCGCGGCGGGTCAGGCTTTGTATTCGGTACGGGCGCGCACGGTTTATGATGGCACGGCGAAAGCTCTCGTTGCAAAATTAAAGTTTGAGCGGGCGCGCGCAGCTGCCCGCGACATTGCATATGCCCTGCCCGAGCCGCCAGCTTACGAAGGACACGAGCTGCTTATTGTGCATGTGCCAACAGCGACGAGCCGCATCCGTGAGCGCGGCTACGATCAGGCGCAGCTAATCGCACGACGGTACGCAAAGATCCATGCCATGGCGTACATGCCTGCGCTTGCGCGCATGGGGCAGCAGCGGCAGCTCGGCGGTTCGGGCGTGCAGCGCCGCCATCAGCTCGAGAGCGCATTCCGCGTGGTTCGTCCTGCCGCGATTGCCGGCAAGCATATTATTTTGGTGGACGATGTGGTTACCACTGGCGCCACGCTTGCTGCCGCGGCCGCTGCCCTCAAAGCGGCGGGCGCGCGGCGCGTCGAGGCCGTAACGTTCGCCCGCGCCTAGTTTGCGGCCACCCCGCAAGAATGTTATAATCACCTCTGTTGCGGAAGGATGTCCGAGTGGTTTAAGGAAACGGTCTTGAAAACCGTCGTGCCGGCAACGGTACCGTGGGTTCGAATCCCACTCCTTCCGCCAATGCTAAATGCCCTGCGCCAGCCGCCGGGCTTTTTGTTGGCTTTATTGTAACGAGCGCTTTGCAAAATCTCTTTTCGTTTCGTGCTGTATCTGTTAGAATAATATCCGTCATCGCGTACCGCTGCGGAGAGGTACCCAAGTGGCTGAAGGGGACGGTTTGCTAAATCGTTAGAGGGGAGCGATCTCCTGCGAGGGTTCGAATCCCTCTCTCTCCGCCAAACAGAGCAACCTGCATTTATGCGGGTTGTTTTGCTGTAAGACTTAAAAAGATACCCTTTGCAAGTGCGCGCAGATTCGTTACAATAACGCTTATGACCAAGGACGCGAAGCAGCCCTCTCCTAAAGAATCCGACGCTGGCGAATCTGTCGCCATAGATGAGTCAGACGGAAACGTCCAGGACTCACAGCAAACAAATGACCGCCCAGCCGCGCAAGAAGCTAACGCGCCCGAAAGCGGCTGGACATTCACCGGCAACAGCCCTCAAGTGGATCGCAAAGGCGAAAGCTTTCGCCCTCGCCCAGCCGACCCTAATGTGCAAGTGCACTGGACGGCCTCGGAGTTTATACACCACCAGAAATCGTTCGCGTGGTATTTGGTGCTTGCCGTTTCAGCTCTGGCTGCTGGCGCCATCGTGTACTTACTAACACGCGGCGATAAAATAACTGCCGCCGTGATCCCGGTTGCTGCCCTGTTTTTTGGCATTTCAGCAGCACGTAAGCCGCGAACTTTGGACTACGAGGTGAACGGCGCCGGCATCATAATCGGTCGCCATTTCTATCCGTACGCAAACATGAAATCGTTTTCCATCGTGCATCAAGGCGCTTTCTCGAGCGTATCTTTTATGCCGCTCAAACGTTTTATGCCATTTTTGACTATGTACTACGCACCGGAAGACGAAGAAAAGATCGTCGGTGTACTGAGCAGCTATCTGCCTGTCGAAATGGCGCGCCGTGATATGCTCGATCAATTTTTGGAACGCATTCGCTTCTAAACATCTAACACCGGTCACTATAAAATGAGCGAGAAATATCACGCTCATTTTTCTTTATAATGTGGGATTTTTAACAGCCTGCCCGCGCATTGCTAGGTACGATTAAAAGGCAATAAACTTTAACAAAGGAGGGATAGATGAAAAAGTACCACGTACTTACAAAACCGACCTCAGTGGACGAGGTTCGGGAGTGGGATCTGTCCAATATTGCGAGTGAGGGCCTGCTAATGCTAAAGGCCCAGAAGCTGCAGGCACGCCGCTGGAAGAAACTCCGGCAGCTCGAGGCCTAAAACATCATTATTTACACCCACCCTACTCAGTACGGCGCTTCTGACCATTTTGGCTGGAGCGCCGTTTCATTTTTCTTAAAAACCACGTATGCTAAAGGGGCATGGACGAACTGCAGAAGTTTATTAGCCAGCACCCGATAAAGAAATTTGACCGCGACCAAATGATACTTTGCCAGGGAGACAGTCCACTGGTAGTCTATGCGGTGCGTAAGGGTTTTATAAAGGGGTACGACATCAATGCTCAGGGTAACGAGCAGCTGGTGTGGTTTGGTGCACCAGGCGATATTTGCCCGAGCACCTGGCTGTTTTCGTCCACCGAGACGCTGCCATTATTCTTTAGCTCATTCAGTCGCGTCGAGGCGCACGTGGTAGACAAACAAGAGCTGCTCGACTTCTTAAGCACTCATCCGAACGCCCTTATGAAGGTTGCGCACCGGCTGGCGAACCTGGCTACCGATCTCATTACCCGCCTAAACGCTGTTGAAAAACCCAAGGCCGAAGAAAAAATCGCCCATACACTGGCGTTTTTTGCCGACCGCTTTGCGGAGTCCAAAAAACCCGGCGCGCGGCGCATCGCCCTTCCCTTTACGCAGCAGGACCTCGCCAATTTGCTGGGCTTAACACGCGAAACCGTTGCCAAAGAGCTTAAGCGGCTCAAAGAAGAAAAGTATATTAGCTATAATCGCTGGCGGTTTGTTGTCTACCGCGAGCGCATCGACGAATTGTTATAACAAAACAAATCAAAGGAAAATCATGGCAGACAAAACGCACAAACCAACCGATCACCAAGCAGAGCTCATCGAGCTCGGCAAAAAGCTGCAGGCATTTTATGACTCCGGCTATGTGGATCGCCGCCAAGCGTTTTTGTTTTCGTTTTTGAAGGGTGTTTTGGGTGGCTTAGGCAGCGTGGTTGGTGCGACGCTGGCCATCGCACTTTTGTTGTGGATTTTGAGCGGGCTCGACCAGGTGCCGTTTATTGGGCATTTGTCTGAATCGGTTCGCCAGACACTGCAGCAGCGTCCCCGATAAACGCCGCGCTGCATATAGGTTTTGGGCCCACGAAATGGTACGATGAAACCACTATGGTAATGACCATGCTGCGCAACAAACACCGGCCGCACGATCCCGTGTGGCATGTGCAGTTGGCTATGCTGTTCACGATCGGTCTGCAGCTCTTGCTGCCCAATATATTCTCGTTTGGCGGCCGATATGTAACGCCAGTCCTTGAGCTGATACTTTTGGGCGCGCTGTCGCTCACAACCCCGCCGGAGAGGGTGTTTAAATCGCTTGTTCGCCGCGTGAACGCACTGCTGCTGATTGCTATTACAAGCTTGACGAACACCTACGCGCTGGCCATGGTCGTGCAGCGTTTGCTTGCGCATTCATCTATTACAAGCGGCCGCACCCTTATTTTGGCGTCGATCAACATTTACTTGACCAACATTGTTATTTTCGCTCTGTGGTACTGGGAAATGGATGGCGGCGGTCCGGGCGAGCGCCAGCGCATCGAGCCTTACGAACAGGATTTTATGTTCCCGCAGCACATAAATAAGGACTACAAGCACCCCGAGTGGCGCCCTACATTCGTAGATTATCTGTATGTTTCCTCGACCAATGCCATGGCGTTCAGCCCAACCGACACCTTGCCGCTTAGCCGCCGCGCTAAAATGCTGATGCTTCTGCAGGCGGCGATATCGCTGATAACAATTGCGCTGGTGGCCGCCCGCGCTGTTAATATTTTGAATTAAACAGCTGATTGCTGTATTGCGGAGCCGTCCTTACTGCTCTGCTTGCTGCCCGGTGTATACTAAGCATAAGTAAAAAGGAACCCGTATGAATCTCCAGAATCGTCTGAATCAAGCCGGCAACAGTGTGCTTGCCGGTCTTATAGTGGTGGCCGTCGTAGCGTTGATCGGCTTTACCGGTTGGCGCATCCACGAGCACCGCAAACAAACCAAAGAAACGGCGCAAACAGCCGCCAGCACGACAACCGGCCAAGCGTCAAAGTCCGACACGAGTAACGCCGATTTGCAGAGCGACCTGAACGGCATCGATGGCTCCATGAATCAGGCGGCACAGGACGGCGATTCGGCTACGAATGCGCTGAACGATTCGCAAAACGAAGTCAGCATACCCATAAATTAGCGCAGAATTTGGGGCGTTTGTCCAGAATGGCGCGTTACTATTAACACGGTAATCCCGGAGATAATCATGAAAACAGCTTATTTTAAACGAACAGTGCTTGGCCTTGGTGCAATTTTGAGCGTTGCTGGCATGGCGCTATCCGGCGGCTCGGCCTACGCGGCTGCCGCTCAAACGCCGACCGACGCGCAGCGTGTGCAAACCATCATCGCCAAAGGTAATCAAGAAATCACTCGCCGCCTGACCGTGCTCGGCACGCTGAGCAGCAAGGTTGCCGGCGCCGCGAAACTGACAGCCAGCGACAAGGCGGCGCTCACCACCGAAGTTGCGAATGCAACCGCTGGCCTCACGCAGCTCAAAACCAAGCTCGACGCCGACACGACGATTGCCGCGGCCCGCGCCGATGCTCAAAGTATTTTTGACGAGTACCGCGTGTATGCGCTGGTGGCGCCCAAAATCGCTCTTATTAGAACCGCTGATGACCAGCAGAGCGTGGATGCCAAGCTCACCACGCTTGCCGGAAAGCTGCAAACGCGGCTCGACAGCGCAAAGAGCGCCGGCAAAGATGTCGCTGCCCTGCAGGCCAAGCTCGACGACATGAAGGCCAAAACAACTGCCGCCGCCGGCATTGCCAGCAGTGTTGAACAGGCGGTGATCGGTCTGCAGCCAAGCGATTACAACAGTAATCACAGTGTGCTGAGCGGCTACCGCGCGCAGCTGCAAACGGCGCACAGCGACAACCAGGCAGCCGTTGCTGATGCCAAAGCGATCGTCGCTGGCCTCGAGAACCTGTAGGCTTTATTCGGTGTCGGGTGGCAGTTATATCGCCGCCCAAAACATGGTACAATCCGCTTATGACACTAACAAAAAAAGATATTTTTTGGAAAAGTTGGTTCTGGTCGATTATTTGCGGTATTTTAGTCGCGTTGATATTTTGGCTGATTTCGGACATTGGCAGTTTGTTTCATGGCGCGAACGGCGGCGGCGTATTTATTAATCTTTTGATTGTGTTCAGTATTGTTGGCAGCTACATCGGTGCTGGCGTGGTTGGCTGGCGGATTGCCGATAAGTACCACCACGCGCGTGTCCGGCAAATCGTACGCCGCTACGCGTTGTATGCGTTTTTAAGCTTTGTATTGCTCGTGGGCATCGTGTATTCGCCAGTATCATTGCTGGCGATTTTGTGGAGCTTTTTGGCACCGCTTTGCGTGCTGTTTAGTTTGCGCCCGAAAAAGTCGTAGCCGCTCCCGCCCTAGCGATATTCTGGATTTTCAAAATCGAATCGGGCGCCGGCATCCCATTTGCTGCGCTGGTTGCCGTATGCCGGCACGCCGCCAGCCTTTTTGAGCATGTGGGCCAGATGCATGAGATTCCAGGCCATGAACGTGGTGTTGCGGTTGGTAAAGTCGTTCTCTGGGCCGCCTGAACCTTTGTCGAGGTAACTTGGGCCGGGGCCGGCCTCGCCTACCCAACCGGCATCGGCTTGCGGTGGGATGGTGTAGCCGAGGTGCTGCAGGCTGTACAGAATATTCATGGCGCAGTGTTTGACGCCGTCTTCGTTACCGGTGATCAGGCAACCGCCAACCTTGCCGTAAAAAGCGTACTGCCCGTCTTTATTGAGATCGCTTGAGTTGCCGTACAGCCGTTCGATCACCCGCTTGGTTACCGAGCTGTTGTCGCCCAGCCAGATCGGCCCGGCAATAATCAAGATGTCTGCAGCTTGAACTTTTTTGTAGATCTCCGGCCATTCATCGCTGTTCCAGCCGTGCTCGCGCATGTCCGGATATACACCCGTGGCAATGTCGTGGTCGACCGCGCGGATAATCTCAACCTGGACGCCGTGCTTCTCCATGATTTTACGACTGACATCTATGAGTCCCTCGGTGTTACTTACCGCCGGCGATTTTTTGAGTGTGCAATTGAACACGACCGCCTTAAGGTCTGAAAAATCCCATTCCATATGTCTCCTCTCGCATTACGTACTGTTATGGATTGACGCTGTGGGCATAGTCCCAGAGGTCCTGGCCCATCCATGACAAGTTGGTGCCGCCGGCGTTGACCGATGTCCAGCTGGCGCCGTTTACCAAATCGTAGCCGGAGCCGATGTCCCCGTGCCACGGCAGAATGCCCACGTTTTTGCCAGGTGCGATGCGGAACGCGGTTTGTGTGGCTGGCAGGTTGCCAATTTCGTACGCCTGATTGTCGGCGGCGTTTGGCTCGGTGCCGGTTTCGCCGAACATCAGCGGGAGGTTTTTGGCGTGTACCGCGTCAATGTAACCCCCAAGGCGCGTATCGAGCTGCGCGTTGGTGCAGCCTTGCGTGCCGCCACCCCATTCCGAGTAGATATGCGTTGAGAACACAACCGGTCCGTAGGTTTGCTCCAACTGCTGCCCGTACGTCAGAATACCGCTGTTACTTTGCTTGGCCGGGTTGCACGTCCAATCCCCTGCTTCTTGGCCGAAGTCGGAGCCGTCGGCCACGATCACATTGTT
Organism: Saccharimonadales bacterium (SeqCode); assembly: GCA_035478835.1. GTDB lineage: Bacteria > Patescibacteriota > Saccharimonadia > Saccharimonadales > UBA4665 > DATASD01. The sequence continues at coordinate 25,628 of DATIJH010000010.1, read as the reverse complement.
TGGCGCCACAGAGCGCACGGCTGCCGCGACCTGGCCGGTAACGGTGTTCCACTGCCCGATACTGCCCGCGCCGCTGCCGGGCTCGTTCAAAAGGTTAAACCAGACATAAGGATTGTCTTTGTATTGCGCTGCGGTGGTCTTCCACCAGGCGGTTGCCTCGTCGACTTTGGCGAACGTACCCGGATTGTACTGCTGCAAGTCGATGACCACCACAATGTGCCGCGCCGTGTACTCATTAACGATGCCGGTGAGGTCGTTATTATTGTTAAAGTGGTAACCGCTGCCATTCTCGCAGCCCACGGGGTAGCAGGTGTTGACGCGGACCGCGTTCCAATGCCATACCGAGGACGCAATGGCGCTTTGGCCGATGGTCGGCCCCTGCCACACAAAATTCGGGCCGTTCACATTGGCGCCCACTGGGGTGAACGGCTTGCCGCTCGGATCAAGGATTTGTGAGCCGCTGATCTTAAAATTACCCGAAGCCGTTGTGCCGCCGGTACCGGAACCACCCGTGCCCGTGCCGCCTCCGCCAGAACCGGTCCCGCCGCCCGAGCCACCGGTCGTAGGCGTGCTCACCGTAATGCTCACCACGTTTGAAAGCGGCGAAACCGCACCGGTGTTATCGGTGGCCTGTACCTGGTATCGGTAAGTGCTGCCGGCAGTTACGTTGGTGTCGGTGTAGCTGGTACTGCCGGCGATGGTTGCCAAGGTGTTGCCGTCGCGCACAACCGTGTATGAGCTGATTGGGTTGGCGCTCAAGCTCGGCGCCCAGCTGAGCGACACGGCTTTGCCATTTTGAGTGGCCTGTAAGCTGCTTGGCGCGGCCGGTTTTGGCGTCGGTGCAATTATTTTGTTCGCGAACAAAACGTCGACCCAATAATTTGTTCCATTGCTGCTTTGATTCGGAAATGTCGTGCTCGCGCCATATGCGTACACGCCGTTGCCGCTGCCGCGCGTGTTTTGCAGGGCCGTCAGGTGCCGCTGGCGGTGCGCGCTAAATGTAAAGTAGTTTGTATTGGTGGAGTAATGCCCCGCCGGCGCATGGTACGAAATAATATATGTCACATTGGCGGCGATCGTGACCGGTTGCGCAAACATGGCCGACTGCCAGCCATTCCCTGTTTCACCGGTGAACGTTACTGTGGCGAGTTTGTTGCCGTTCTTGTCCCATAGCGTTCCGGTGTGAGTACCGGTGTTTTGGGCGCCTTTGTAAAAGCGTACGCCTACGACTTGCCCGGAAACATTAGCCTGAAATTTCAGTCCAAGCTCGACACTTTTGGTGTCAAAACTCGACAACGTGCGCGGCACGGCGCTGTCGTTCCAGAGGCCATAAGTGGTCGTGGCGGCGCTTACCAGCGCAGCGCTGGCCCCGATAATCGCAAACACAGCGACAACCACAATTTTGCCGTACGGCTTTGTCCAAAAGGCCGCAAGCCGACCTCGGTGTTCAGTAGCGAGCCTTTGTTCCATAACGTCCTTTCGTGGTAAACATAAGCTATTTATGTCCACTGTACCACAATTTGGCCGCTGCCGCCGTGCATATTACGCCTTTTCCCAAAGTGTGCTGAGCCGCCGCAGCGCCTCTTTGCGGCTCACCGGCCAAAAGTAAAGATGACCCGCAAGCACGCGCGCTTTTCGCTGCATATCAAAGGTAAGGCCAAGGGACTTCAGGTACGAAAATTGTGGTGCGGTAGCGGCGAGTTCTTCCTCGAGCCGAAAATGCCGATCAAGAAAATATTTTATATACCAGCGCCGGGCGCCCTCGTTTTTGATGCGCTTAATGTGTTCTTCTTCGTGGATGAGGGTGCTTATTTTGTACGGATCGGGATTGGCGCTGCGGATGCTCTTATACGTTGCCCGCGATAAGTACACATACGGATAAAGCGTAGTGCTCGTGCCGCCGCCGATCCATGGTAGTAGTTCAACAATCCAGCTCTTTTTACGGATGTTGTCGTACTGCTTGACGATTGATTTGGCATGGTCCATGTACACATAATATCGCATCCTATATTAGCGTAACTGCTGCGCAAGCTCGCCAACCTCGGTGTTAGAAGGGAGCGAAAAGCCATCGAATGTGTTTGGCTCTGGAACAGGAAACAGCATGGTTTCGGATTCGTTACGCGGAAAGACGTGGACATGCAAGTGATTGACCTTGATTCCATTCTCATCTTGGAGCGGCTGATATTTTTGCATCATACCGGTGCCGTAACCTTTGTCCAGCGCCACGGCAAGTCTTCCAACTTCTGCGAGGATGGCCGCACTTTCAGTGTCCTCCAGCTCTGCCAGAGTAACTATGTGCCGGTTTGGAATAACCAAGCAATGCCCGTTTCTAAACCAAGGTCTGGAGACAAAAGATGTCATTAGCTCGCTGGAACGAATGATTGTTGGATCGGGCGCACTTTTTTTGCAAAATACGCAGTTTTCAACTGTATTCATGGCTGTTTCGTTCGTAGTTAGCCCTGCACTGGTTTCGCTGCGTTGGCTTGCAACAAGGCTTCAAACACCTTATCTTCGGGCGCCATAAGGTCGTATTGCGCGTAGTTCATGGGATCAATCCACCGGTAGTCGTCATGCTCATTACTAAGCCGCACTTCGTCGGTTTGCGCTTTACAGTCAAAAAATGTCGCCACAATTTGATTTTGCTCGCCTCGAATTATCGGGAACCATTCGCCTGCGTACAGGGGTTTGCCGAGAGTCACCTGTAGCCCGGTTTCCTCAAGTACCTCCCTTGCCAAACCATCTTTATATGGTTCTCCGGGTTCTATTCTGCCTCCGGGCAGGTGATATCTGCCTCCGTTTGTTCCTTCGATATATGTCGAAGCCTCTCGCAGTATGAGTACCTTCGACGTATATTCAATGACGGCCTTACAAGCAATGCGCTGCCTGACTTTTTCCATAGCGAAGCATTTCCTTTCTAAATCATCGTGATAATCAATTACATGAGCTGGCCAGTTCGTATTTACCTTAGCAATGCGCAGTAGTACAAATCTAGTGAAGGCGCCTTCACTAGATTTGACTTGTTCTGTGTTATATTTTTTGTAACGTGGAACATCGGATGAACATCAACGAAGCGCAGGCATTTATTATGCGACAGCTATTTACACGCGGGGCGCTCCGATTCGCTGAAATTAATACACGAGGATTCCCAAGCGATCAATTTTCCTATCATTTGCGCCAGCTGATTAAGCGCGGACTTGTCGATAAATCCGATCAAGGCATATATAGCCTCTCGGTAGATGGCCGGACCCAGGCAATTCTTTTGGACAGTAAATCGGACCGATTTATTGATCAGGGTTTTATTGCTTGCCGCATTATACTGGCTCGAAACCAGAAAGGACGGCGGCAATATCTTATGCAGCGCCGCACCAAAGTTCCCTACCAGGGTTATCTTTCGGAACCTGGCGGCAAAATTGTGCTCGGTGAAGATGTCTTGGCTGCTGCAGAGCGCAATATGCTGGCCGAAACAGGCTTGATGTGTCACATGGAGCTGCGCGGCATGATGCATCTCAAAGATAAATATTTGGGCCGAATCGTCCAGGATAAATTCTTTTTTGTTTTGCGGGCCACCGAGCCTCGTGGTGAATTATTGCCAAAAGGCGAAACCGGCGAGAATAGATGGATGTCGATCGACGAGATAATAGCTGATCCCAAAACTCATCAAGGCGTAACCGATATGATTGCCATGGCCGAATCCGGGAAGCTTAGTTTTGGTGAGCAGACATATATCGTCGGCGAGTACTAGTTGGCGTAAAAACATAACAAAAAAGCCCCACGATAATTGTGAGGCATTTTTGTTGGTACACCCGGCAGGATTTGAACCTACGACCTTTGGCTCCGCAAGCCAACGCTCTATCCAGCTGAGCTACGGGTGCGCGTTTCGCAACAGGGGTAATCATAGCATATTCCTGTACGCAATGCCAGTGCTTTTAGCGATTTGCCGTTCGTCCCCACAGTTTGCCTCGCATTTTTCTCGTAGCCGAAACCGGGCCGCATCTGGTACAATAGCCTCTAGCCTTGGAGAGATGCAAGAGTGGTTGAATTGGACGGTCTCGAAAACCGTTGTGCGGGCAACCGTACCGAGGGTTCGAATCCCTCTCTCTCCGCCAACAGAATTATAAAGAGTCGTACACGTTTTACGGCTCTTTTTTTGTGGGCGAATCGCTGGGTGTGCTGTTCGCCGCGGTGTTGTTGGTGTCTTCGGCTGGTTCGCCGCCCGCCTCGGCGTTGAATTTTGTGCCGGCCTGCGGAATATCGCGGTTATGGCCAAGCGGATGCTGCCCTTCCTCGCCGCCCTGCTGTTCGTCGGCGAGCGCGTGCGCCAGTGCCGGGCCTTTTGGCCGCGTGGCGTGTACAATTATCAGGCCGATAACACCAAACACGATATAGCTGATGCCAAAGATGAGCCACCAGTGACGCAGCTCGCCGCATAATATATCACCAACTTTGACGAGTCCGCTTTCCAGTGCTGTCAGCCCGCCCGATTGCTGCGAAGCCAGTGCGCTGGCAGCGCGGTCCAGGCCCCAAGCCGCAACGAGTGCGATCAAGGTACTGTAAATACCGGTCGTAACCAGCGTGGCACTCAAGCGCCGTAATCCGGCACGTCGCGTGGCACTCCAGAACACAACACCTAAGCCGGTCAGCACGGCGAGCACCGGCAGCGCAAACAGCGCCTCAACAAAATCGCGGTACGCCCGGGGGATGTTGTTTAGTTTTTGGGTGAGCGTCTGGCCGTCGGCCGTCTTGAGATTGCCTGCCGTCAGGCTGTTGTCCTTCAAAACGCCGCTGTTGTCGGTGGCCGCCGTGCCTTGCGCGACAAGTTGGTCAATGCTCACGCCGCGTGGTATACAAGTCAGGTTAAAAATATCGCTGGTATTTTGCGGTAGCATCGTGCCTGCCGGACAAGTGGGCAGCGCGGAAAGCTTCTGGCGCAAATAACTCCCCACATTGTCGCTCACATTTGATTTAATACCTGTAATATTGACGTTGAAGTTTGGCGTCTGTGTGCGGCCCTGGATCCAGTCGTAAAAGCTATTAATCACCTGCTCGGCGTTCTGTTGGACGGTCGAGGCCGGCAGCGCGGCCTTAATTGCCGACTGCACACCCGGGTCAGTGAGCGGTAACTGCGTGCCGGACTGCTGGGCGCTTTGATTGATCACACTGGTCGCAGCTGCACTGTACACACCGCTTTGCTGTAATGCGCTCTCCAGTTTTGTTGGCGTGCGGAACACCGTATATATGCCGATGGCTATGGCAAAACCAAATACTGCGAGCGAAAATAATGTGGCGCAAAGGGTGAGGCCGAGTTGTCGTAATAATTTCATAGCTTTTATTGTACCCTGACACAACCCAAAGCGCACGCCTCTGGCCATTTCTGGCTAGTTGGTTTGCGGACGGGCGCAGTTATTGGTATCATAAGGCTATGGATGAAGCGGGGTTGGGCCGGCGCGTGCAGCAAGCACGCCAAGCGGCGGGATTGACGCAGCAAGCATTGTGCCAAAAGGCCGGCTTGAGCTATTCGACGTTGACCAAAATTGAGCGTGGCGCCATTAAATCGCCGTCAATTTTTACCATTCAAACTATTGCCGCAGCGCTTGGGACGGGCCTCGACTCCCTTATGCGGAACACGGTTGCGCCCTTAACCAAGGAGCGCCCAAAACTGCGCTCCAAAACCGGCATACGCTTCGTATATTTCGACATCAACGGCTGTCTGGTGCGCTTTTTCCACCGGGCGTTTACGCGTTTGGCCGAAGAAAGCGGCACGTCGCCAGACCTCATCGAAAGCACCTTTTGGCATTACAACGACCAAGTTTGCCGCGGTAAAATGACGGTCGAACAGTTTAACGCTGTGCTGGCCGAGCGCCTGCAATTGTCCAAAGTGGACTGGCTTGCCGATTACCTTGACGCAGTGGAGCCGATCCCCGAAACGTACGAGCTTTTGCAGTGGACGGCCGAAAATTACCGCGTCGGCCTGCTCACCAACATCATGCCCGGCTTTGTGGACGTCATGCGCGAAAAAGGCTATTTGCCGAACGTGCCGTACGACGCTATCATCGACTCCTCAAAAATTGGCGCCATCAAGCCCGAAGCCAAAATTTACGAAGCCGCCGAGCGCGCCGCCAAAACCCCAGCCGAAGAAATCCTGCTGATTGACGATACGCGCACCAATCTTATGGCAGCCGCCAAACGGGGCTGGCACGTCCTGTGGTTTGACGATTACCGACCAGCCGAATCAATCGAACGCGTGAGCGCCGTGCTCGAGCCAGAGGCATAGCGCCCTCGCCTTAGTACAGTAAGTCTACAATCCCTTAAACTTGGCCGCTTCTTGCTGAACGCTCTTGAGCCGCGCCTCGGCCGCCGCAAGCTGGGCGCGCGTTTCCGCTACGATGTGCGTCGGGGCGTGTTCGGTGTAGCTTTTGTTTGCGAGCCGCGCTTTGAGCTGTTTGATGTTCGCAGTTTCGGCGGCTTCTTTGTCGGCCAATTGCTCGCGGTACGCCGTGGCCGTTTCCGGTGCAATGTCGAGCCAGCAATCGTACGTAGTTTGCGTTAGGCGCAGGCCTTCCCCGCCCTTGCCCTCGGTGATCGCATCCAAGTGCGCTAGGCGTTTGACGAGCTCGGCATTGTCGGCCATGAACGGCACGCCTTTGTAGCCCATGCTTGCGCTGCGCAGACCCAACTCCTTTAAGATCGTGCGTGTCTCGGTAACAATTGTTTTTATTTCTTCGAACGTCTTGGCCTTCTTTTTGTCGGCGTGCTCAACGGTCGGCCAGTTACTGGCGGCGAGCACCGAATCTTGCTCCCAAGCCAGCGTTTGCCAGATCGTCTCTGTTACGAACGGCGCAAACGGGTGCATAATTTTCAAGATCGCTTCTAGACTAAACGCCAGCAGCGGCACGTTCGGCTGCGCTTTCGAGGCCTCGATGTACCAGTCGGCAAAGTCGTCCCAAACAAAGTGATACAAACAGTCAAAAGCCTCGGCAAAGCGATAATTGTCGAGATCGGAACCGACTTGCTTAATAGTTTGTTGTAGATTATATAACACCCAATAATCGGCCAGGCTTTCTGCCGTCGGTGTTTCGGGCCGCTTTGGCGAATCCCCTACTTTATCTTCGATGTACCGCGCAATATTCCACAGCTTATTGCAAAAGTTGCGCGCATCTTCCACCTTGCGGCGGTCGTAGCCGCGGTTCACGGCCGGTGCGCGGCTGGCGATGATGCCCATGCGCAGCGCGTCTGCGCCATATTCGTCAACCACCTCTGGTGCATTGATGACATTGCCGATGCTCTTGCTCATCTTGGAGCCGTCCTCGGCCATCACGTAGCCATGAATATACACCGCCTTAAAAGGAATTTTACCGGTCACGTACAGCCCGAGCATTACCATGCGGCTCACCCACGGGTATAGGATTTCGCCGCCGGTCTCCATAAGGCTGAGTGGATAAAACGAGTCAAAGTCCTCGCTTGGATAGTCGAGCGTGGCGTAGGGCCACGAGCTGCTGCTGAACCAGGTGTCAAACACATCTGGATCGCGGCGGTAGATTTTGCCGTCTATTTCGATAATCTCTTGGTCGACGCGTTCGTCATAAATCCAGTCGTCAGTGTCGTCCACGTTTTGAAAGGCCGGGATCGGAATGCCCCACGCAATTTGCCGCGAAATGTTCCAATCGCGCAAACCTCGCAGGTAGTTGATGAGCTGGTCGCGTTTGGCCTCGGGGTAAAAAGTTATCTGGTTGGCCTCAAGCGCCTCAATAGCTGGCTTGGCGAGCGGCTGCATGTCGACAAACCACTGCTCCATGAGCATCGGCTCGATCACCGTGTCGCACTTGTAGCAGTGGCCGACGCGGTTTTGGTAGTCCTCGTCCACCTTAACTAGCAAACCTTTCGCCTTCATGGCTTCGACTACAGCTTTGCGCGCCTCAAGTACCGTCATGCCTTCGAATTGGCCGGTGCGATGGTTGAGCGTGCCGTCGTGGTTGATAATACGCACCGCCGGTAAGTTGTGGCGCTGGGCAACTTCCCAGTCGTCAAAGGAGTGCGCCGGGGTAATCTTAACAGCCCCCGTGCCGAACGCCGGGTCGACCATGTCGTCGGCCACAACGCGCACCTCGAACGGGCCATTCACTCCTTCTATGGTGACAGTTTTGCCAACCCATTCTTTATAACGTTTGTCATCCGGGTGAACGGCCACTGCAGTGTCACCGAATTTTGTTTCGGGCCGCGTCGTGGCCAGGACAAATGGGCCGTACTTGATGTAGTACAGCGGTGTCGTCGCTTCCTTATACACAACTTCGATGTCTGCAAAGCCCGTGCGGTGGTGTGTGCAGTAGTTTACAAGCCGCTCCCCCCGGTATATCAGGCCTTCGTCCCACATCTTTTTGAAGGTGGCATAGGCGCGCTTGACTACTTTCTCGTCAAGCGTAAAGGTGTAGTGGTTCCAGTCGACGCTGCCACCAAGGCTGCGGAATTGTTCCTCGAATCCTTGCCGGTTTTTGGCAACGAAGTCCCAGATCTGGGTGTATAGTTCTTCGCGGGTAAAATCGAAGCGGCTCTTCCCTGCTTTGGCGAGATGCTTTTCGAACACCGCCTGGGTTTCAAAACCGGCGTGATCGGCTCCCGGCACGAACAGCGTGCGGTCGCCTAACAACCGGTGATAACGGATGGCGATATCCTGCAAACTCATTGTAAGTGCAAAGCCAATATGCAAGCTTGCGTTGGCGTTTGGCGGCGGCACGACAATACTGTAAGGGTTACCCGTGCCATTTTTGGGTGCGAACGCGTTTGTTTTTTCCCAAAGCGCGTAGATGTCGCTTTCGTAATCATGTGGATTATAGTTTTTTGGTAATTTCATGCAGTTCCCTTAGACGAGAATTAACGCTTAACTGATCTAGTATAACACCTATAGAGCGTCATTGCACGGCTTTCGTAACCTCCAACGCCGTTCACGTGAAATTGTCCAATGCAAACAAAGCTTTTCACGCGAAAGCCTACCTCAAAAAATTCCAAAAACTTTGGATTCTACCACCCGCTGCAACAATGCATCTGCTCTTCTTAAACTAGAGTCTATGACAACGGAATCTACGAACGGTTTTTGTTTTTGCGTTGCTAAAATACGCGCAAATAACCCCAACTGTCAACGTTGAAAATCATAAGCTTTTATGCTATGCTACCAGAGATACATAAAAAACAAACAGCATGCTAGGACTCAAACAAAAATTTTACCGGTATAACGATGCATCTCCCGAAGAGGTTGAGTTGCGGCGTACACTTATGGGTGCGATCCTTGAGTTCGGCGAGCCACATGCTTTTGAGACTGGTGTCATGACACGCCCACTCGAGACGGCTACCGCATTAGCTCCGGCGCAGCCCCAGAGCGCCGCCGATACCACGCTCGCTTACTACATGCTGCAGGAAGATGGGGCAGGTTACGCCGTTTTTGGCGCGCTCCGCACGATTTATGATGTGAAAACAGCGGTAGAGCCGGTACGTTTGGCGGTACAGTTTGTGACGGTCCGCGGCACAGCAGTCATTGACGTGGCAATTCCGTCGCGCTATGCCATCGACGAAAAAGGCCGCGACCGCAGCTACGAGGAAAAGCTTGGCCCACACATACGCGTAGCCGTGCTCACAAAAGTAAAAGGCGCCAAGTTAGAGGATATTTTGATCGCGTTTGCCGGCAGCAAAAGCGCGCCAACAGCAGATTTCAAGCCGCTTCTCACTGTTATGCGCGAGCAGGGCGAAACCAAAAAACGCGAGCCGCTCAAGCCGGCGCACCTCAAGTTGCTCACCGAGTTTATTAAACTTCACTTTGGCGATTTTTCGGCGAAAGTTCCGACCACACAGCTCACGCCCGAGCCAGAAGAAATCATTCCCGAAACACCGGAAGAAGTTGCGCAGTCCGATGGCTGGCTGCCCGGCCTTGCCAACGCTATCGAGCAAACAAAGCACGGCGGAGCGCAATCTGCCCAAGAAGCGCCGCGCAAAAAATAACTCGATCCGCTAAATCCGCTCCATTGGCTACATTGATAAGTTCGGCGCCGTCTCGAGCGTGTACGGATCGGCCGTGGGCTGGCCAAGTACCGCCTTATAACAGCCCAGCGCCGCAACCATCGCGCCATTGTCTGTGCATAATTTGATGTCCGTGTAAGCGACGGGTAAGGGTAGGCGCTCGGCAAGCTGGCGCCGCAGCTCGCTGTTGGCGGCGACACCACCGGCGATCACCACACTTTTCGGCGCAAATTCCTCAAACGCCAAGGCTGCTTTGTCGACAACCGTTTCCACGGCTGTGCGCTGAAAACTGGCGGCAATGTCGGCCTTCTGCTGCTCGTTTAATAGACCCGGCAACTCGGTGGAAGGCAGGGTGAAGTCTTTGCCGACAAGCTCTTGCGCCAGCCGCAGCACCGCTGTTTTAAGGCCCGAGAAGCTGAAATCATACTTATGCTCCAACCGCGCTTTCGGCAATTTGTAAGCGTGCGCGTCGCCCTCGAGTGCTTTTTTGCTGACACTCGGGCCGCCAGGATAGGGAAGGCCCAGAATTTTTGCGACTTTGTCGTAGGCTTCACCGATCGCATCGTCTTGTGTTTGGCCGAGCAAGCGGTATTTAAAGTGGTCCTCAAAAAGGGCGAGCTGGCTGTGGCCGCCGGAGACAATCAAAGCGAGCATCGGAAACACCGGCGGCGCGGCTGGCAGTTTGTAACCGGGCAGGGAAGTGCCGGTCAAAAAATTGGCATATACATGTGCCTCGACGTGGTTGATGGCGTACAGCGGCTTTTGTTTAGTGATCGCCAGCGTCCGCGCCGCCAAAACGCCCACGAGCAAACTGCCGCCCAGGCCGGCGCCGTACGTGACTGCAATGGCGTCGATGTCGTCCCACGTGCAGTGCGCGTCATCGAGCGCCTGCGCGACGACCGGCATAATAAATTCAATATGACTGCGCGCCGCTACCTCTGGTACGACGCCGCCGTATTGGGCGTGCAAGTCCATGCTCGTCGCCACTACGTTGCTTAATAAGGTATGTCCGTTGTCGCCGCTTTTAACGACTGCCGCAGCGGTTTCGTCGCAGCTCGACTCGATGCCCAAAATTGTCATATGCCTAGTCTACCACAAGCAGCTTGCCATACGCACATATTTATTGACAAATTGTCACGTTTGTGCTTAAATCTTTATAAGAAACAAAAACAAACAAATCTAACGACGAATCGAGCCTCACATGACTAGAATGCATGAACACCCCCCAATGGATCCCGCAACCGTCCAAGAACTTGAGCTTGTGACGTTATTGAGCGCAGCCGGCGCTGGCCGCCGCGTTGAGTCGCAGCCTGCAGCCGGCGCTGAGACTCCTGCGCCCCAGATTGCGGAACAACCAGAGGCAGAAGCCGCAGCAGCTGAACAAGCCGCTACTGCTGGCCGCCGTGCTGGCGGCAAAAACACTGTCTTGCTTGACGAAAGCGGCAAGGGTGGTGTTGTTGTCCCTAAAGACGCTAGCGGCCAGGTCGAGTGGGTGAACAGTAAGTACAACACCGGTAATCTCGACTCAAAGCAAATCGCAAAGCTCGCACCTGAAGCTCAGGCAGCGTACGCAACTCGTCTCAAGAGTGAGGGTGCCGCCGCCGCACGCACTTGGATCGACACGGTGCATGCCAAAGGTGAGCGCACCCCCGTGACCGCAGTACTGAGTGGTGCCGCCCCTAAAAAACCAGCGCCGAAACCCTCGGCCAAAGCTGCCGAAGCCGCCCAGACCCAGACTCCCGCAACCGCTCCAGAAGCAGTCACCGAAACCCCTTATGAAAAAATGAACGCCGCCGACCAGACGCGCCTTAGCGAAGCGGCCGAAGCCGCGGTGCGGAATGGCAACGACCTAAAATTCGCTGCGTTAGCCGACAAGCTTGGCCTGCCTGCACATCAGCGCCGGCAAATGATTACTGACGCTACAGCCTACGTTCACAGCAATACCGCCGCAGCCGCCCAACAAGCACAGCCCAAACCAACAACCACACCGGTAACGAACGTACCGAAGCAGGGCGCAGAACAAGTTGGCTCACCAGCCGACGACAACACCAGTCGCTTTAACGTACCCGCCAAAGAAACGCCAGCTCCAAAGCCGCAGCATTATGAAACAACGCCGAACGCTCCAGCGGTCAAACCCGAATTAACAGTCGACGAAAAAATGCAAGACCTCGTAAATGCCGCCGCCGCTAAAATTTACCGGGAAAAGGGTCAAAACGGTATACCTGGCAAGGACCAGCTGACTAACATGCTCAATGACATGGCCAGCACCGCAGGCGTTGAATTGTCGATAACAGCAATGCGAAATGCTCGCAGCGAAGTGAATCGCCGCGTGTTTGCCTTAGAGAAATTCGACCCAGCCGCCCAGGCTGCAGCAGAGGCATTAAGTCTGGACTTCACAGATAAAGCATTCGACGAGTTGGCCGATGTAGCCGCGAGGCGGGGGAGTGAGTTGGGTCTCACCGTAGATGAAGTCGCCGATATAATTAACGCTAGGGCCACAGAGCTTAGGAACGCTAACGCTGCCTCCGCGGCAACCACGCCGCCGGCTGCAGAAGAACAGCCACAGCCTCAAGCCCAGGAGCAGGCCGCCAAACCTGCCGAAGCCGCCCAGACCCAAACACCCACAGCAGAGACTAACGGCGAATTTAAAGAAGCAGCCAAAGCTCAGCTCGCCTTCAATACCGCTGTTCAAGCTTATGGCATGGGCAAAGACGCTCGGCCGAACGATGAGCAAATAGTCCGCCACCTTGAGGCTGCAGCAAACCAGGCCGGCATTACGCTGACCGACCAAGAACTAAGCCAAGTATGCGCCGAAGTAAACAAAAACGTACAGAACCTGGACGCCTACGACCAGACGGTGAGGAGCATGGCCACGGAAGCCCTGAGTGCCGCCGGTACGGATGCAGACGGTAATTTAATCGGCAAGGCAGCGCAACTTGAGCAAGAGGCTCGGCGGATCGCAGCAGAGCTTCATCTTCCCGAAGAGCTGGTAGACACTACCATTCGCGAAGAGATAGAGCGGCAAGCCATAAACCTTAACCACGAGCAGCTACGGGCTTTCCGCCAGCAGCAGCAAGCTGCTGAGGGTAAAAGCGAATTCGCAAGCACGGCCGTAATGAACGCGCTTGCCGATCGGGCCCAGATTGCCTACGGCGCCAAAAACATGGGAGAAGCAACTAAGTTCAGGAATGAGCTCCACAACGCTGTTATGGCAGCTGGCGGTACGGAAGAAGATTTCCAAAAAGTTTGGGCGCGATCGGCAGAGCGGTTTGATGAACGCGCCGCACATGTCCTCAAACTGGCTGACGAGGTCATGGAAGCTCGCGTGGCTGGAGACGCCGCAACCGCCGAAGAGAAGGTGGAAGAATTTTACCGGACAGGTAAATTTTACGGTTTTTATATCAATGAAAAAGGCAAAGAAGATGACCTGATGCGCTCAATGTGGGCGACCGCCGAGCAGCGACGCACGCTCGAAGGCAAGCCGCTGCACGCACAGCAGACCCCTGAAAACTCGCAGCGCGAATTCAAGCCGAATGCCGCTCAGCAACAGGAAATTGCAAAACTCGCCAAGGCGGTGATCTTGGCCGAGGGCAAAGCCAAGCGTACTGGTCGTGATGAGGACTGGGCGGTGGTAGAGAACCTGAGAGCACAGGCCAAGCAGCGCGTCGGCGAAGCCGGCGGTAATGACCAGAACTTGGGCGATGCCCTTTATGAGGCTGCTGGTAATATGCACCGGGAAGTCCTTAATTTTGCTAACGATCTGATTGCGCAGGATGCAAGTGGCGCTGCACGGGAAACGGTAAATATGTCGTATACTAATTTCCGTAAGCTCGCAGAATCTTACGGTTACTCGCCCGACGATATTAATGCCGTATTGAGGGAAGTTCGCCAGCATCGCATTGATAACGGCTTGCCTGTTGACCGGCCGGAGCACAGAAAAGGTCCCGAAAACCAGAACCGTTCGATTAACACTATGACCCGCGAAGAACGGGACAGGCTTTTCGCCCTCGTCGATGAAGTTATAAGTGCGGATGTTACCTATGGTCCCACCAGTAAGGAATACCTGGCAAAAGAGGACGCGCTCATCGCCGCATATAAAGAGCTTGGCTTTGACGCAAACGAGGCAAATCAGATACTCTGGCCTATTGTACGTAAAGCGCGTGCCGAACGTGGCGCACCAGTTGACCCGCCAGAAACCATTCGGAACGCAGACGGCCGCATGACGCCAATGCGTCTAGAGGAACTTCAGCATCTGCTTCAGGATAAAAGAGGTGCGGGCTTTAAGATCCTGAGCTTCGCCGATAAGCGCAAAATTCTTGACGAGATCAACGACGCCGAGGTCGCCTTGGCACTGGCACAGGAAGGTGGTGAAGTCCTGAGCCGTGAGGATATTGATGATATCCGTTCGTTACGCAAGGACGCAATGGGTCTCCTGACTAGAGCGAATCGCCGCCAGCTTGAGGACATAGCCAAACTGGAGCGAGATGCCCGCCGCCCGGGCGAAACCCGCCGCCAGTGGCGCGCCCGTTTGAAGGAAGAGCGCGAAGCCGAAGAAACCGCGCCGACAATTAAAGAGCCCGAAGCAACTAAAAAAGAGAAAGATCCCGTCGACCTCTGGCTCGAGTATAAAGAAGCTGAAAAGCAAGCAAACAACGCCACGTGGCTTACGCCCCGCCAGAAGTTCGCCGCAGTAAGAAAAATGAATCAGGCCTGGAACGCCTACGCTAACGCGCCGAACCCTGAGGGACACCGTCCAATAGAGCCCGAGGAGTCCACTTTCAATCAAGACACATGGAATGTAACGCTTGCGACAGTCAGTAATATACTCCGTAATCCCGACGTAACTGACGATGTAAAGCAAAACATATATAACCTGGCTGATTTTATCCGAAAGCAGAAGCTTGGCCCCAAAGAGTTTATCTTACTTGGTCAGCCGATTCCTGATCGTAGGGGCAGGGACCGTAATGCGCCTGAGTTAATGGGTCTTGGCACTTCGCTCGTAGAGTACATTAATGTGGCTTATGGCCAGATTAACGCCGCAGAGGCAGCACGTTACCGTCCTCGCGCCTAAGGCAATTATATTCTTGTGCATGCAACAAACCGGCCATGTAAAACGGCCGGTTTGTTTATTATTCGCAACACTTTATACTTGAGGTATGAATCCACGCACCATCGTTAAAAAGTTTATCCCGCGCGACCTTTTCCGACGCATCGAACCATACGGCCACTTAGGCGAGGCGGTTGCTGCCAACATTTTGCACGGGTTTCCGGCACACGGCCTGCAGGTTATCGGTGTGACGGGCACGAATGGCAAAACTACCACGGCGTTTTTGATACATCGCATGATGCACGAGGCCGGTTACAAAGTTGGCTTGATGACTACCGTTGCTTATGGTGTCGGCCTGGATATCAAGCCGCAAATTTCGCACATGACTACGGCTTCGGTACCAGTGTTGCATCGCCGATTTAAGGAGTTAAAGGCGCAGGGAGTGGAATGGCTGGTGCTGGAAACGACGAGCCACGCCCTGGCGCAGCACCGCGTATTTGGTGTGCCGTACAGCGTGGCCGTGATGACCAATTTAACGCACGAACACCTTGATTATCACGGCACGTTTGAGCGCTACCGCGCGGCCAAAGTGCGGATGTTCCGGCTCGCGGACCGCAATCACAAGGGGCTACGCACCGGTGTTATAAATTTTGACGACCCGAATGCGCCGTTTTTTGCCAAGCCTATAAAAAACGTAATCGGTTACGGCGTTGACCGCGGCGATTTGCGGGCGGAAGATGTGCAACTCAAACCGAGCGGTGTTGCGTACACCGCCAAAGCAGGCAGCGACGAATATCACATTACATGCCGCCTGACCGGGCAATTTAACGTGTATAACTCCTTGGCGGCGGTTGGTGTAGGCCGGGCTTTGGGCTTGACGCCGGTGCAGATCGAAAAGGGTATTGCGGCACTCGAAGGTGTGGAAGGGCGCATGGCGCGCATCGACGAAGGTCAGGATTTTGACGTGATTGTGGACTACGCACACACGCCGGACAGCTTTGAAAAGTTGTTCAAGGATTTGCGGCCAGTGGTGAAGGGCAAGCTCATGGTGGTGTTTGGCTCGGCCGGCCGGCGCGACGAGGAAAAGCGCGCAACCCAGGGTGAACTAGCCGGCAAGTATGCCGACGAAGTAATTGTCACCGAAGAAGACGACCGCGACATGGACGGTCAGGAGATTATGCAGCAGATTGCGGCTGGCGCCGAAAAAGCCGGTAAGCAGGTGGATAAAAATGTGTTTTTGGTACACGATCGGCCAGATGCGATACGGTTTGCATTCAAGCGGGCGAGCAAGGGCGACGTAGTGCTATTGCTCGGCAAGGGACACGAAAAAGACATTTTGCGCAACGGGCCGCGCGCGGCCGAGCTCCGGCACTTGCAGCAAGACGACGTCAACCCCGAGCGCGTTATAAAAATCGAGTGGAACGAGAGCGAAGAAGCGCGAAAGGCGCTACGCGAGCTCAAGAAATAGAATGCGTTAAGGCAGGGCTACGTTTTGCGTGCGACGCCGATAGTGTCGTCAATAAATTTACGCTGCGCCTTCTCATCACCGCCATTGGCGCCCAAGATGATGATACGGGGAACGCTGTCTGGATCGTTAGGGCTTGCAGCGACGCGCGAGAAGTATAAGCGGTCTTTAGAGCCTTGTCGACGCACCTCGTCCACATTCGCAACGCCGACACGGGCAATCGGTTTCTGCTGCGTGCCGTCAGGGTGAAAAATCTGCGCGTCACCATTCGCATCAACGGCTTCCATGCGCTGTACCAATTTACCTGTGAGCGCTTTATAGCCGGTGTATTCTGGCTGCGGGCCTTTGTAGCCGATAGCGTGCGAGGCGTCGATAACGTCGAATTTTTTGCCGTTCGCCGTGGTGATGCGGTCGCTTGTAAAGGTTGCGGCGCGGTCGATGCTGGCAACGCCGTGGAGCTCGGGCAGGTCATCATATTTGAGCGGTTTTGCGGCGCGTTCATTGGTGGTACCGGCGAGTAGGTTGTCGAGGTTAAGCGCGCCCGTTTCAAGTGCGGCTTGTTTGGTTTTTTCATCTTCGAGTTGCGCGCTCAACTGCTTTTCGTCGGTACCGCTGAGGCCTAGGCGGGCGGCGTTGAGCCAGGTCGGCGCAGTTTTGAGCATCTCTAGCTTGGGGCCGGTTTCGGTGCGCGTAGCTAGGTTTTTGCCCACGGTGCATTCCTTTTTAAGGATGCAGGTGCCACAGCCGAGCGCTACGCGGGCGCGTTCGGCGGCACGGCCGTTTTCGAGGTCACTTTCTTGACGAACTTGTGCGGCTTGGGCTTCGGCGCTCACCCCCTCGAAAATATCGGGAAAGTCGTCGAAGACCTGCGGATCGATCTCGCCTGGTTCAGTACCAATTTCGAGACTGACGGGCGGGCAAGGGCCTGTCTCGATCTGCGCGATATCTGGTACTGGTGTTGTTTTTATTTCTGTTTCTAACACAGTGGGGACCTGCGATTTACATATATAACATAACACAATTTAGCAAGAATTGCAATTTACTTTTCGAGCAACTCTTGGTAAAATATATGTATATGACTGAGCTTTCTGGAGACCAACCGCTACCGCCCGTGTACATGCCTAACCTTGAGGCTGATATTGTGGAACTCCGCCCCGATCCTGTTCGTGATCCGGCCGATTGTGCGGACGTTGTTCGGGACCTTGCTACGCCAATAAGCCCTGAGCGCGTGCGCGACGCGCTCTTTACTGGTTTTGGCGGCTTACTGCAGTGGGCTCGCGTTGAAGGCTCAGGCCAAACTGAGACTGGTGCAGCGGATGAATCCGCCGCCCTTGAGTAATTCCTGAACATCCGGTGTTAAGACTGCGAAGCCGCGCGACTCAAGCGCGGCTTTTAAGTGCGGCGCGCCGTCGCTCATAATGACGGTTTCGCCGGTAGAGACAAGGTTGCAGGCAAAGGCTTCTTGCGCTTCTTTTAGGCTGATTTCAATTTTGTCGACCTTGGTGAGCGCACGCATAATTTTTTGGCTTTCGGGCATAAATGCTGCGGGGCACCAGGCGATGAGGCCGCGCTCGCCATTTGCTGGCGCATGCAAGACAGCCATCGCCAGGTCGATGTCGTAAAAGAAGCTGTCGGCCCAGCCGGAGCTTTGATTGATAACGGGCCGGCCATGCGTGTCGAGCAAGGGAATGGTTTGGAGCTGGATGAGCTCAAAGCCAAGCGCGTGCGCAGCAAAAGTCTGGGCGGCCGCGTCGGCGCGGTAGCCTTGGCCGGCGAACAGGAGATCGCCGCAAGGCAGGGCGTCGCCTTGGCCGCTAAAGCGCAGGCCTTTTGGCACATGCACGACGCGTTTGCCGAGTTTGGTGAGCATGCGCTCGGCGTATGCTTCTTCGCCTTTTCGGGCGTTCGGCAAACGGGCGAGTACGGCGGCATCGCCGCGCACTAATGCCCAGTTGGCGGTGTACACGCCGTCCTGGCAATCCGGCGGCGGCGCGACTTGTATGACTTGTATGCCGGCAGTAGTGAACGCGTCGCGGATGGCGTCGTGCTCGGCCTGGGCGCGGGCGCGATCCACCGGCAATCGAGCATCCATATATGGGTTGATGGGGTGCGTATCATCGAAAAACGCGACGCCAGACATCAGAACGGTACAGTTGAGTGGCGCGTGCATCTGCGAATGATTATACACTGCTTGACAGCGCAAAGCAGCCTCAGCTATAGTTTAGCTGTTACGCGTTAGCACTCGCAATGTGCAAGTGCTAACGCCACCAGCTAATGAGGAGGATCTTATGAGTAAGAACATGCCAGTACAACCTCGCCCCGAATACGTGGTGGCGCAGACCGAGGCGGCGCAAACCAAGACCGCGAGCGGCCTATATTTGCCAAACGGCGCAGCCGAGAAGCCAAAGGTAGCACTCGTGCTGGCGGTTGGCGCGGCTGTGGGCGACATCAAGCCCGGCGACCGGATTCTGTACAAGAATGAGTACGAAGCCACGACTGTAAAAGTCGCGGGCCAAGAGTACCTCATTATCTTCCATCACAATATCATCGCAACGGTAAACGAATAGGGAGCAGTTATGGCTAAACGAGTATTTTATGACGATGACGCCCGCAAACGCGTGCTGGCTGGTGCTGAAATTCTGTACAACGCAGTAAAAACTACGATGGGACCAAAAGGGCGCAATGTGATCGTGGCCGAGATTAACCAGTACGGCACTAAGACAACAGTGACGCATGACGGCGTAACGGTGGCCAAAGGCATCGACCTGCCGCATGACGACGACGAGACGCTCGGCTACAAAGTTGGCGCCGAGCTCATCAAACAGGCAGCTTCTAAAATGAACGACGCCGCCGGCGACGGCACCACCACCGTTACGGTGCTGACCTACCACATTTTGAACGAGGCCAACAAGCTGATCGCTGCTGGCCATAACCCAATGCTGCTGCGCAAGGGGCTCGAAGCCGCGGCGCACGACGTGCTGGTAAGGCTCGACGGCATGCGCGAGGACATTCGCGGCAAAAAGAGCCGCGTGGCCGAAGTTGCGGCGATTTCTGCCGGCGACAAAGAGATCGGCGACCTGATTGCCGAGGTTATGGAAGCTGTTGGCAAAGACGGCGTGGTAACGGTTGAGGAAGGGCAGAGTCTGGAACTCGAAAGCGAAGTGGTCGAAGGTTTTACGTTCGATCGCGGCTACGTCAGCGCCCTCATGGTAACCGACACCGCCCGCATGGAAGCCGTATACACCAAACCAGCCATTTTGGTTACGGACCGCAAGATCAGCTCAATCCAAGAGTTCCTGCCGCTGCTCGAAAAAGTCGCAGCCAGTGGTAAAAAGGACTTGGTGATCGTTGCCGAGGACGTTGAGGGCGAGGCACTCGCAACGCTGGTGCTCAACCGCTTGAAGGGCGTGTTCAACACCGTTGTGGTGAAGGCGCCGGCGTTCGGTGATCGCCGCAAAGATATCCTGGAAGACATTGCAACGCTGACCGGCGGGGTTGTTATTAGCGAAGACCGCGGCCTGACATTTGAGAACGCCGACATGGACGTGATCGGCTCGGCGCGCAAAGTTATCGTCACCAAAGATGAGACTACGATTATTGAGGGCGCGGGCGCGCCAGCCTCGGTAAACGCCCGGATTAAGCAAATTGCTGCCCAGGCCCAGCAAGCCACGAGCGATTACGACCGCGAAAACTACGAAACCCGCGGCGCGGCACTCTCGGGCAAAGTTGCGGTCATAAAAGTTGGCGGCGCGACCAGCACCGAAATCGAAGAAAAGAAATTCCGCGTAGACGACGCTGTAGCGGCGGTGAAAGCTGCAATGGCCGATGGCATTGTGCCGGGCGGCGGTGTGACGCTGGTGAACTTGGCGTCTACTATTACGGTGGACGGCGCCGATTCGATCAGTGCCGGCGCGCAAATTTTGAAGAACGCGCTCGAGCAGCCGTTCCGCATCATCCTCAGTAACGCCGGGCTTAATCCGGACGAGTGGCTGCCGCAGATTAAAGCTAGCAAGCCGGGCCTTGGCGTGAACGTCAATGACCCAGGCAAGTTGGTAGTCCTGAAAGACAACGGCGTGATCGACCCGGTCGCGGTGACACACAAGGCGCTCGAAAACGCCGTGTCGATTGCTGGCACGAGCATGACGATGGGCGCGCTCGTCGTTGATAAACCGGAAAAAGAAGCTGCAGCTGCCGCGCCATCCATGCCAGACATGGGCGGCATGGGCATGATGTAAAAAACATGAGAGAAACCTAGGTTTCTCTCATCGCTCCGCTGCTCTTTTCCTAGAGCGGAGAAAGAAAAACCGAAATAAATTCGGTTTTTCTTTTATGTACGGACTACCACTGTTCTTTGTGGTGGTGATCGTACTTACCACGGCCGGTGCAGGGGTGTGGGGTTAGGTGTAGGCCGCTCCAGTGGCAGATGAAGTGGCGATTCCAATGCTTGCAGCTGCGTGTTTGTGGCGGTAATGATGGTGCTTGTTATCGCATCTGCTTCGACAATTTGCACGCCAGCTTTCCTTGTGAGTGTCAGAAATCCAAGGGTCTCGGCGGTATTTGCTAGGTTTTGGGCCCTGCCTTGGAACGTGGAGATGTCGGAGTACTCGCTCCGGGTAATTCCGTCGATGAGTCGTCCGACCGCCGCGGCTGTCTTGCCTTCCCCGTCATTAGAAAAGATCCAAAAGCGCTGCGAAAGGTAGGTCATTCTTGTTCCAAGGAGACCGATAACGCTATCACGAACACTAGGGTTTTCGTAAAAATATGCAACTTGTACGCGGGGCGGATCGTTCGGGCCTACGACACGGAATCGGCGGGACATAATCCCGCACTATACAACGAATAACACAATTAAACAATGTTTACCATCTATGGCAAATTTGTGACTCTAGGCTAGGTGAATTTATGACGCTTGGTTTTGCGTAAAGTAGTTGATCTCGTTCACGATGTCGAGCAACGCTTGGGCGCGCGTTTTCTCGTCGGTGATGCTTTGGGCGGCGTCGTAGGCGACTTTAATAAGTGCATCGTTGTCCGAAGCTTGGATCATCATCATGGTGGTGCGGAATTTTTCTTCCGGCGATTGGTCGAGGTGGTCGACGAGCGGTGTCAGCTGCTGCAAAGCTTGCTGCTTGATGTTGATGAGATCGTCGCTAGCTGCGCTGGGCGCAGAAGTGGCAGCTGGCGGAAGCGTGCTGGTAGGTACCGGATTGTCGTCGGCTTCAGTTGCGGCGCCGTCATCAACAGCGTCTACTGGTTGTGCTGGCGTGGCAGTGGCGGGCGGATCCGGCATAATGTATTCCGGTGTGGTGCTGTCACTGACGGCGGGCGCGCTGGTAGGCTCGGCAGGAGCTGGAGTAGCAGTGGCATCCGGCGCAGCAGTGTCCGCCGCTGGCGCATTAGTTTGATCTTCGGTGTTGTGCCCAAACATGTAGTCCCCCTATTTGTATCATCAACTATACTATAATATACCACCATAATACCATAAGGAGTTTGATTGCAATGCTCGACGACCTAAAATACATCCACAAAACGGACGCGGTGGACACGCTTGGGATTGCTGAGCGCCAGGCAAAGCAGCTGCTTGATGAGTTTACGTTTGCGGCCGAGCCCAAATTTGGCCATGTGTATAACGTGGTGTTTGCAGGCATGGGCGGCTCGGCACTGGCGGCCGAGATTGCGCGGGTTTGGCCCGGCATTGGCGAGCCGTTCGAGATTGTGCGCGGCTATGACATCCCAAAGTATGTGGACGGCGACACGCTCTTTATCGCCTCAAGTTATTCCGGTAACACCGAAGAAACGCTGAGCGCGCTTGAGCAAGCCGAGGCCGCTAAAGCACAGATCGTGGTGATTGCCGCCGGCGGCAAGCTGCAGGAAATCGCTAGAGCAAAAGGCTATCCGTTTATGCTACTGCCGCGGGCCGAGCAGCCGCGCTATGCAGTGCTCGACAGCTTAAAAGCAACGCTGACTATTTTTGCCAAAGCTGGACTTATTAAAGCCGAAGAAGTGCTGCCGCAGCTCGCCGAGGCCAGCGCGTTTTTGCAAACACACATTGCGAATTGGCGCGCCGACGTGCCCACGGCCAGTAATCCGGCCAAGCAGCTGGCCCACGAGCTCATGGGCAAATCGGTAGTCGTGTACGCCGGGCCCAAGCTGTGGCCGGCCGCCTACAAGTGGAAGATCAGCTGCAACGAAAACGCCAAGCAGATCGCCTGGACAGATCAGCTGCCGGAGTTCAACCACAACGAATTCATTGGCTGGAGCAAACAACCGGTGCAAAAACCGTACGCCGTTGTTGACCTGCGCAGCAATCTTGAGCACCCGCGTGTGCAAAAGCGATTTGAAGTAACCGCGCGCTTACTTTCTGGCATGCGCCCCGAGCCCCATGTGGTGCAGGCCGAGGGCGAAACGCTCGTCGAGCAGCTCTTGTGGACAATCGCGTTCGGCGACTTCGTCACGCTGTACCTGGCGCTGTTAAACGGGCTCAACCCGGCGCCGGTTGATCTAGTAGAGGCTTTCAAAAAAGCCCTCGACGATTAAAGGCAACAAACAATTTACGACGTAGTTTTGTAGCCGCCATGGCCATCGCGGCCCATAGTATTGACCTCAAGCCATTCAACTGGCTCCCGCTTGATGATCATGCCTTGCACCAGCGTTTCCCCCTTGGAAACCTCGACTGGCTTATCGGTGTAGTTAAAGAGTTGAATTTTAAGCTCGTCGGCGTCGCCGCTGTAAAAGGGATCGGCTACGCCAATGCCGTTAGCGAGCATCAAGCCCTTTTTCCACGGCGTGCCGCTGCGAGCGCACAGAAGTAAGAAGTGTCCTGGTGGTGTCTCGATGACGTTGTTAATAGCGACGAGCCGCACAGAGTGCGGCGGAATAGTCACGCTTTCGCGGCAAAAGAGGTCAAATGCTGCGACTTGCTCGCTATCGTAGCGCTCACCAGTTTTCGGATCTGACTCGTCAAATTGCGGGAGCGGAAGCTCTTTGTCGAATCGTTTTATGCGTATTTTCATATATGTATTGTAAACTATGCCGCCGCTGGTCTTCAGCTGGTTCTCAGGAATGTGCCATACTATAAGGGTATGAAGATTTTGGTTGTTGAGGACGAAGAAAAGATCGCCGGCAGTCTCGTGAAGGGATTACAGGCCGAAGGTTACGTGGTAGATGTGGCGCACGACGGCGACGCCGCCGAGACGCTCGCTGAAGCTACGAGTTATGACCTTGTGCTGCTCGATTGGATGATCCCCGGCCGGCACGACGGTCCGGGGTTGGTGCGGCTATGGCGTGAAGCGCATCAGCAGATGCCGATTTTGATGCTTACAGCGCGCACGAGCATCGGCGACCGGGTGAACGGTCTTGACGCCGGCGCTGACGATTACCTTTCAAAGCCATTTTCGTTTGATGAACTTTTGGCGCGCGTACGGGCGCTGCTTCGCCGCCCTAAGGCGCACGAGGGCAGTACGCTGGCGGCCCAGGGGCTCACGCTCGATACCGTTGCTAAAGTAGTCACCAAAAAGGACAAACCCGTGCACGTGACGGCCAAGGAGTTCCAGCTCCTCGAGTATCTCTTGCGTCATAAGGGCGAGGTGGTGAGCAAAGACCAGCTTCTCGATCATGTCTGGGCGGACGACGAGCGCGTACAGCATAACACCGTAGAAACATTTATTGCCAACTTGCGCAAAAAAATTGGCACCGACGACGAAGTAATCCAGACCGTTCGCGGTTACGGGTATAAAATCACGTAAAAAACTATGGACAAACATAACCATTTAGGAGTACGCTGATGCCGCCGCAGAAATACGGCATGTTCCACTCGGCGCGGCTCAAGCTGACGTGCTTTTACCTGGTGGTCATTTTTGTGCTCAGCTTAACTGTTACTGCCGGTATCCGGATCCTGGCCGAACAAGAGTACATGCGCTCCAACAGTGCACAACGGAGCGAAGTGCATAATATTGCACGATTCTGGACGCTGAGTAAAAAACCGACGCGTCAGCCGGAAACACTATTCAGCAATGTCCAGGAAGATCAGGCGGCGTTAGTGCGGACGCATTTAAACCAAGATCTGGTGGTCATTAATTTGCTCGCGCTGTTGGCTGGTGGCGCGCTTAGCTATTGGTATGCCGGACGTACTTTGCGGCCTATCGAGGAGGCGCACAATGCACAAAAGCGTTTTGCTGCCGATGCCAGCCATGAGCTCCGCACGCCGCTCACTAACATGCAGCTCGAAAATGAAGTGTTTTTGCGTCAAAAAAACTTTACCGAGGCCGAAGCGCGTGCACAAATTAAAAGTAACCTGGAGGAAATTCAGCGACTCGAAAGCTTGTCTTCAAACTTGTTGGCGCTCACCCAATATGGCCAAGGTATGATGCCGGCGCGTCCACTGGCGATAGGCAAGGTGGCAGAGGCTGCGCTTGGCCATATGCGCAAAACCGCCAAGGCTAAGCGTATTGAGCTTGCGCATACTATTGCGCCGGCCGAGGTGCTTGGCCACCGCGACAGCCTCGTGCAGTTGTTTGAGATTTTGCTCGACAATGCTATTAAATATAGTCCCAAAAATAGTACTGTAACAGTGACTGGCCAAAATCGGGCGGGGCACTACGCGGTGCGCATTGCCGATACCGGCCCAGGCATTTTGCCGACCGATATGCCGCATATTTTTGATCGGCTATACCGTGGCGATAAGGCGCGCAGCAGCAAGGCGGGCGGGTACGGGCTTGGACTCGCACTTGCCAAACAGATCGCTACCGTCAACCATCTGGCAATTAAGGTGGAGAGCAAGCCGGGCAAGGGTGCGGTTTTTGAGGTGCAAATACCGGTTGCCAAGTAAATTGGTATAATAGGGCATATGAAGCGGTGGAACGAGTATTCGCCGGGCGCCCAATTGGTGCTCAGTCTTGGCGCAGCCAGTGTGGTGAGCGTTTGTTTTTGGCTGGTGGGCGCCGTCGCTGAAAACCGCTATCATGAGGGGTACCTTATTTGGAATCTATTCCTGGCGTGGTTGCCCTTGTTGTTTGCAACGCTGCTGGCGCGCTTGTTGCGTACAAAGGCATGGTCGAGCTGGCTAGGTCTTGGCTTGACGTTCCTGTGGCTGGTGTTTTTACCGAACAGTTTTTACAT
>DATIJH010000009.1:0-319451 GCA_035478835.1 Saccharimonadales bacterium (SeqCode) | reverse complement strand
GGCGCGCCAGCACGCCGAAACCATTTATAAATTGTTTGAACCGCTCGGTCTTAGTCATCAAGTCGGTTTACTGGTCGGCGGCCTCAAGCCGGCACAAAAAACCACTACTTATGAGCATATTAAAAACGGCGGCGTTCGCTGCATTATTGGCACGCACGCCCTCATCCAGGAAGGCGTGGACATGCACAAACTCGGCCTGGTAGTCATTGATGAGCAGCACCGATTTGGCGTAGAACAGCGCAAAACGCTGATGGCCAAGGCCGGCCACATGCCGCACCTTTTAAGCCTGACCGCTACGCCGATCCCGCGCAGTTTGGCGCTAACATTATACGGCGAGCTCGATATTTCCATCATCGCCACCAAACCAAAAGGGCGTTTGCCGATTATGACCGAGGTTTGCTCGCCCGCTTCGCGCGCACAGCTCTACGAAAAGCTTGATAAAGAGCTTGGCGAGGGCAGGCAAATGTTCGTGGTCTGCCCGCTCATCACCGACGCCGCCGTGACGGCGCAGGCAAACGCCGGGCCAAAACCAAAAACCGCCATGTCTGCCGAAAAAATGTACGAACAGCTGAGCAAGCGCGATTTCAAACATCGTCGCGTCGGCTTGCTGCACGGCAAAATGAAGCCGGCCGAAAAGAACGCCATCATGGAACGATTTGTGCGCCGCGAGCTCGATATTTTAGTTTCGACCACTGTTATCGAGGTTGGGGTAGATGTGCCAAACGCCAGCGTCATGCTCATTGAAGGCGCGGAACGGTTCGGCCTGGCGCAGATTCACCAGCTGCGTGGACGAGTCGGTCGCGGCCAGGCACAGGGCTACTGCTACTTAATGATGGGTGATAACGCTGCGCCGCCCAAGCGTCTGCGCGTACTCGAAAGCACCAACGACGGCTTTAAACTTGCCGAATTTGATCTGGACGAACGCGGCCCCGGCGCTATTTACGGCACAATGCAGCATGGTGCGCTCGACCTGCGTATCGCCAAACTCAGCGACACCAAACTCATCGCCGAAGCCCGCGAAGCCGCCGAGCAAACTATCCGCCGCGGCGAAAATCTGCTACAATATCCACTATTGTCGGGGCGCGTAAGCATTTTGCGCACTGTCACCAATTTGAACTAAAAATCATGTTTTCTGGAACACTACTTACGCCGCGTTCTGGCCGAATTGTCGGGGCGCACCAAAAGATTGACCGCTTGGCACGCAAGGCGCTGCAGGGGCTTGTTAAAACACCGCGCAGCTTTCCGGCTATTAAAACAATCCTCAATTTTGAGGGGCTGGACGGGCCGGACGGTATCAAGCGTAAAAGTCCGTCGGTGGACGAGCCGTGGCATTATTTTAACCCGTTCGACGAAACCGACAAGCAGCTCATCACACTTATATCGGAACACCATGAACGATTAGTAAAGTCCCTGAAAGCGGGCGACCACGTACATGCCGGCTTTGAAGCTGCCTGGATGGCGCACGCCATTGTCGATGGCCTGACCCCGGCGCACCACTATCCATACGAAGAAAAATTGATCGAGTTACGCGGCGGCGAAGGTCTTGAAACGCGAACTACCATCAAAGAAAAAATGTTTATGCCAGGCGATACGCGCCGCGAAAGAGCCCAGAAAAACTGGCAGATGTGGGGGCCGAAAGGTTTGTTTTCGACCCACTTTTTGTTTGAATGGGGCGTTGCCGCAGTGCTTGCGCCGCTGACGCTCAAAAATTTTAAGCTCAACGAAGAAGATATTGCCGAGATGATGGCCACGGATTTGCCCACGTGGTTTACGCGGCGCGCCCGCGAAGTTGCCGGCATGGGCATGTACGACGCGTATTACCGGCACGGCTGGACAATGCCGCTGGCGCGCCAAGTGCGCAATCAATTAGCGCCACTGCTTGTGCAATCGGTGGCACTGGCTTGGTATCGCGCCGTGCATGATGCCGGCCTTTCGGAGGCACGGTAGATGCGAATTATTGCCGGGACGCTGGGCGGACGCTTATTTGAATCGCCAAAAGGGCACCGCACGCACCCTATGAGCGATAAAATCCGCGGGGCACTCTTTGCTATGCTGGGCGAACTCGACGGGCTCACCGCGCTTGATGCTTTTGCTGGCAGCGGCGCGCTTAGTTTTGAAGCAGTCAGTCGCGGGGCGAGACATGTGACCGCAATCGAACAGGATCGTGCGGCGCAAACCGCCATCGCCGCAAATATTAAGAAATTGGGGCTCACAGAGCAAGTTAAGCTCATTAAATCCACCGCGCAAGCATGGTCGCGCACGCAGCCCGCTGCGCAGTTCGACGTTGTATTGTGCGACCCGCCATTTGACGATTTGCAGGAAGAAATAGTGCGCGAACTCACCAATCACATCAAAACAGATGGCATTTTGGTGCTTTCATGGCCCGGCCATGAGTTGCCGCCCGGCCTTGACGGCCTGGTACAGATTACTCAAAAATTGTACGGCGACGCACAGCTGGTGTTCTATCAGAAAATCTTGTAAAATAGCCGCATAACCAGCCACGGGGATGTGGTGAAATTGGTAGACACGCTAGCCTTAGGAGCTAGTGCCTCACGGCGTGAAGGTTCAAGTCCTTTCATCCCCACCAAAAGAAAGCCTCCAGCTAGTAATGCTGGAGTTTTTCTTTATTTACCACCTGTACTAAGCTGACTTTATTGGTGTATCGAGGCGTGTTTCGATTGACAAATGTACGGAATGACCAAGTATAGCCCGTACATCATGCGGATAGTTTTGCGGAAAAACCAAAATATCCCCAGGGGAAAGTACTAGTGTTGGTTCTGGCGTCTGCAACATTACATCATTGCCGAGCCACCAAGCTTTTTTGCCATAAAACTGCACTGCAACGTTATGCCAATTGTCGCGATGTGGTCCGATACCGCCATCACCGTGCGCCGAATCAAAGAACGAAAACGCCACTTGATAACCAAGCAAGCCCATAAGGTATCGAGCCGCCCCCTGCTGCCAATCGCCATGATGTGCAGTGTCTTCGTAAATGGTAGTGCGGGGATTGTTAGCATAGGCTTCCAATGCCGCTCCCCCAGACGAAAAGCGTTCAAAATCCGTAGCTGTAGGGAAGACGATTTTTTGGTTGTGCGGCCGATTGGCACCGATGGGCAATGGTAAATTCGCAAGGAATTGTTCCTGCAGCGCCCCGGGATAGTAATAATGCCGTTCGGCCGTTGACAGTACGCCGCCGCTTGCCTGTATCGCCTCGCCAATAGTCCCCGCAAAAAATTCGGCGGCATTTTCATGCAACGCATCTATGTGCATGATCTATTTTGTACCGGCAATCCATGTGGTGGCGCGAAGTTCATCAGGCGCTATTTGTACGCTAATCCATGCACACCCGCCAGCTACTGGCAATGGTGCGCCCGACTCAAATAATTCGGTAATAGCGTCGGCCGTCCGAGGAACGCCATTCCCGAATTGAGCCGCAAAACGAGCGGCTCCATGCAGCATGACCTGTTGCTCGGTTACCTCACCGCCAACTAACAGTTCGGGCGCCGCTACTGCTACACCGCCACCCATAGTTTCAATACCAACTCGATTCATACCAATCCCCTGATTACATAGTTATCTTTTCAAGGCACAAAGGCTATCCTAAGCGCTCGTGCTTAGCTTGTCAAGGCATGGAATTCGGCGGCATTACCGGGTAAAATTAAGCTTTTGTGCACGAACATTAATCTGCTAACCGAAGGAGCAAAGTTTTGGAAATCCAGCCAGCCGGTAACTTGAACAGCGTGCGTTTGAATCCTGACGAAGTCGCATGGCTCGATCGGCCGCGCTTGGATTTCGAATTAAGCGCAGACACCAGCAGCAGGATTAGGGCGTTCATTTTACAAATGGCCGGGAGTGAGTTAATTGCCGAGGCATTTGGGCTAAACCTTGCGCAGCTAAACCTGGGACCAATACCCACCCTCGAAATAATAATGACAAATGACGAACTCGATCTGCTATGCACAGCGGCGAGCAACGGCCATCTGTACGCGCAGTTCCGAATGGCCAATCCAGGGATGAGCGTCGCCGGCGCGCACGAGCACCTTGCCAAGACCACAGAGACAACTCCAGTTGACCCCGAGGCGCCAAACCCCACTGAGCAACACGGCCAGCCCGCAGACAAATTGGACGCGCAAGTTACAGCCGGCATAATGGCGGCCATCGGCGCCTATCGCTCAAACCGTACAGTCGAAGAATAATAATTTTACAAGGCGCTCGTGTCAGCAAGGAGCGTCTCGAGCTCGGCGCTCACGCGTTCCATGCGCACCGGTGCATGGCCGGTGAGCGGCGTAAGATACGTTGCCGGCACCGCGAGTCCGTCTTCGATTTCACCCCACTCTGCAAAGCGGGAGGGTACCATGGCGCGCAAGTCGTCGAGCAGTAAAAGCTGGCCAAGGTCTTTGGTAACAGATGTCGCTGGCGGATTACTGACATTTTCGAGAACCCATCCGCGTCGCTCCTGGGACTCGGGCATCCAACGTGTAGCCGTCTGATTTGGAATAGTTGCATGGAGCGCGCCACGAGTGAACAGCCTTGCCGGTCGCACCACGTACACCGGTTTGCTGCCGTATGCGTCTCCTTGCAGTAGACGCATAACTGCTTGGCGCGTTCTGAAAAGGTGTCTGGTTTGCTGCTCGCGGCGGTAATCACGGGGACTCAAAAACTCAAGGTCGCCGGACGTATGGAACTCATGCATGATCCGCTAATTATACGATCAAAATAGCAAATTGCAATTCGTGTTATAATTACCGGTGATGAATATCTTATATCTTACGCTGCGCAGCCATAGATAGCCGTTCGGTGCGGCCTTTACTTATCATGTAATGGTTGGCCGTTCGGCGTAGCAAAACGGGCTCGGCGGCACTCGCGGCATGGCCCGAAAATTTGATACAATGACCACGAAGGAATACTGCTTATGAGTTTATCAACCCAACCGTACAAAGGGGCACGCGATTTTTACCCCGAAGACAAGCGCCTGCAAAAATATCTGTTCCGCGTCATGCGCGAAAGCGTTGAGCGCATGGGCTACGAGGAATACGACGCGCCAATCCTGGAGTCGTTCGATATTTACCTGGCCAAAACCGGCGAAGAAATCGTCAACGAGCAAACCTATGCGTTCGAAGACCGCGGCGGCCGCAAAGTTGCCATCCGACCCGAAATGACGCCAACCGTCAGTCGCATGGTAGCCGCCCGCCGCCAAGAGCTGGCATATCCGCTGCGCTGGTACAGCATCCCCAACCTCTGGCGGTACGAGCGCCCGCAGCGCGGCCGTTTGCGCGAGCACTGGCAGCTCAACGTCGACCTCTTTGGCGTGGGCGACACGCGTGCCGAAATCGAAATCATCCAAACTGCCGATGCCATTATGAAAGGCTTTGGCGCCACGCACGACATGTATCAGATCAAACTCAACAGCCGCAAGTTCATGGACCACATCATGAGCGACTACCTTGGTCTGAACGCCACGCAGGCGCACACGCTTGCCAAACTCATCGACCGCATGCACAAAATGCCGCTCGAGGAGTTCGAAGCCGAAGCCGAAGCCATCCTGGCACCCAGTCAGCGCGACGCCGGTGCTACCAACAAATTGCACGGCTTGCTCAAGACCAAAACCCTCGAGCACTTGCCGGAAGTTTTGCGCGCGCACCCATCTGTTAAGGAGTTGCAAAATCTAATGCAGGCGCTGCGCGACAACAACGTCACTAACGTCGTCTTCGACATCACGCTGATGCGCGGTTTCGACTATTACACCGACATCGTCTTCGAAGTTTTTGATAAGCATCCCGAAAACAACCGCTCGCTATTTGGGGGCGGCCGTTACGATGGCTTGGTTGGTCTGTTCGGTGTTGAGCCGGTGCCCACCGTTGGGTTCGGCATGGGCGACGTGACGCTACAAAACTTTTTGGAAGTTCACGACCTCATGCCAACGCTCCGTTCCGAAACCGACGTCTACGTCGTGCTCATCGGCGACGTCTACGACAAAGCGCAGCGTGTCATCCGCGAAATGCGCACCATGGGCTTAAACATCGCCGTCGATTTTACCGGTCGCAAACCCGACAAGCAAATCAAAACTGCCAGCAAAAAAGACATCCACTATGTCTGCTTCATCGGTGAAAAAGAGCTCGAAGAAGAACTGTACACCTTGCGCAACCTGCACACCGGCGTCGAGGAAAAGCACAGCGCCTCGCGCATCGTCAGCATCGCGCGCGATTACCGCGGCGAAAAAGACGACTTGTAGCTAAAAAGTTAAAAGCAATTAGCAACAGATCGGCTCCGGTTTGACGACCGCTTTGCCGATCTGTTACAGTACATACTTATGCAAGTATCAAAAAAGAATTTATCCGACACCAAAGTTCAACTTACCATTAGTGCCGAGGCCGACGAGCTCCGGCAAGCCAAAGACGCCGCGCTCGCCGCGCTCAGCACAAATGTTAAAGTGCAAGGCTTCCGCGAAGGCAAAGCACCACTTAATCTAGTCGAAAAACAGCTCGGCACCGAAGCGCTGCAGACGGAATTCCTAGAGCGCGCCATCAACCATCTTTACATCCAAGGTGCAACCAAGCACGAGCTCCGGCCCATCGCTCAGCCGCAAGTAAAAATCACCAAGTTCGTACCGTACGACACGCTGGAGTTCGAGGCCGAGGTTGAAGTGCTTGGCGACGTAAAATTGCCCGACTACACTAAACTTAAGATCGCCAAAAAAGAAGTTAAAGTTACCGAGAAGGACGTCGAGGAAGTGCTCGACCAGCTGCGCAAACGCGAAGCCGAAAAGAAAGAAGTCGCTTGTGCCGCCAAAACCGGCGACGAAGTCTGGATCGACTTTGAAGGCACCGACGCCAAAACCGGCGAACCCGTAAACGGCGCCGACGGCAAAGACTACCCACTGCTCCTAGGCAGCAACACATTTATACCGGGCTTCGAAGACAACCTCGTCGGTATCAAAGCTGGCGAAGAAAAAACCTTTACCATTAAGTTCCCCAAAGACTACGGCGTAAAAGCGCTGCAAAGCAAAGACGTAACCTTTAAAGTTACCGCCAAAAAGGTTGAGGAAACGACCGAGGCCAAGCTTGACGACGCCTTTGCGGCCAAAGTCGGCCCATTCAAGACCGTTGCCGAACTGCGCGAAGACATCAAAAAGCAGCTCAAGACCGAGCAGGAACTTCAGGCCGATCGCGAGTTCGCCGATGATATCATCGCCGCTATCGCGAAAGACACCAAAGTTTCCATTCCAGAGCTGCTGCTCGACGAGCAAGTTGAACGCATGGAAGCCGACGAGCGCCAGAACCTGGCATACCGCGGCCAAACCTGGCAGGAGCACCTTGCCGCCGAAGGCGTGACCGAAGAAGAGCACCGCAAAAAACTGCGTACTGACGCCGAAGTACGTGTCAAGGCCGGCATCATCATGAGCGAAATCGCCGACCAGGCAAATATTCAAGCAACGCCCGAAGAGACCAAGGCTCGCGTAGAACTCCTCAAGGCCCAATATCCGGACGCAGCCATGCAGGCTGAGCTCGACAAGCCGGAAACCGCCCGCGAAATTGCCTCGCGCATCCGCAGCGAAAAAACCCTCGACCACGTCAAAAACGCAGTGTTGTCAAAAAAGTAACCCTAGATTACTTGTAACCTACACATAGTAGGCGTATATTGCTCGTGAAGGAAGAAAATCATGAGTACAACAGAACGCGTCCCGAGCGGCGCTGCATATTTTACTGGTCCAATAATTAACGCCGGGGAGAAGCCTAGCTCATTCGAGCGACCACCGTACCTAGGGTCGACAATAAACATGGGAAGGGCGCCCGTGCTGGAAGGTGAGAGTCTTCAAGCTACCGAGCAATCGGCACACCGTGCAGTTTATGAAGCCCGTGAAGAAGATCCGAGGATGCGCTCGGCAGAGCTCCACGCTCACTTTACCAAGCAACGCATGCATGATATTGCTGCATCGATCGGTGCAATTGCGGAAGCAGGATTCCCGGATGATGTACACCATGCAGCGCTCAATTTTTACGAGGCCATGCGCGTCACGCACGAGCACGCCAACCTGCAGCAGCCAACGCCGCTCGTCGTCTAGAAATTGTAGGCCATGCCACTCAGGCTGCGGAAATAATTAGCACTCTTGACTTGGGAGTGCTAATTTCGTTATCATAGATTTGCTAACGAGGATATAACGCTATGAACCCAAATGACTCGAACCAATTCACCAAGCCACGCGCGCAAGTTTTAGTGCCGACCGTTGTCGAAAACGAAGGCCGCTATGAACGCGCTTACGACATCTACTCGCGCCTTTTAAAAGACCGCATCATTTTCTTGGGCCAGGACGTGAACGAAGCAACGGCGAACGTTGTTGTCGCCCAATTGCTATTCCTGCAAGCCGAAGACCCCAAAAAGGACATTTACTTTTACATCAACAGCCCCGGCGGCAGCGTGTATGACGCGATGGCTATTTATGACACCATGCAATTTGTGACCAACGACGTCCAGACATTTGGCATTGGCGTTCAGGCCTCGGCCGCGGCATTCTTGCTGAGCTCGGGCGCAAAGGGTAAGCGCTTTTTGCTGCCAAACTCGACCGTCATGATCCACCAGCCATCGAGTGGCACGCGGGGCATGGCCACCGACATGGAAATCTCACTTAAAGAGCTGCTGCGCATCAAGAAGCATCTTGCCGAAATTATGGCTGGCAACACTGGTCAAAAATACGACAAAATACTCGCCGACATGGAACGCGATTATTGGATGAGCGCCGAAGAAGCCAAAAAATATGGCTTGGTAGACAAAGTCATCACTGCGCCGCCAAAAGTAAAATAAGCCACCCCTGCACAAATAGGAAGAATTTGTTAGGAATATACGCACCGTAGGTGTATATTCAGTGCATGAATATTTCCTATGATGTGTACCGCCCGGTAGATCCTGAATTTGTCAAAAAAGCTGTGATTCTTGGAAGAAGCGAACGAGAGGCCCAACTGGATGCTGGCGTGCTATCCGGATGGCCGGGCTCTGTCGAGGGAGAAGTTGATCGGATCATGGACTGGTTTAAGGCCAGTCGGATCCGGATGAGCCGCACGGCGGGCGTCATACTAAGCGAAAAAACTGGGTCAAATAATGTTCTGACGATTGGGCAGGGCTACGCTTATAAAGCGAGATGGACCGAGGAAACGGGCGAATTTTTGGGAGCCAGCGCTGGACTTTTCGACCGGCTGCAACGAAAATCCTACGCCGTGGCACTCGGTGGCGTATGTGTACGCCGGGCGGCATGCGGCCAGGGGTTTTCGTACGAACTAGCCTCGCACGCACTGGCGGAGTTCGAACCAGGTCTCCGCATGACTGACCCGGACAATGTTGCCTCGCTTTTGCTGAGTGGCGCGCTTGACTCCTGTGATCGTGTTGCCGAACGCAATAATGAGCCTATTGGGTCAGACTGTACGGTGGGCGATTTCCGGGAGCAGCTCCGGCAGCTCGCCATGCAAGCAGATCCAAATTCCGGAATCTTGTGATATAGTACCTCCCAACCAGAGGGCAAGGAGGTCATGCAATGAACGTACAACTCGAACCATATAATTTGAGTCGCACAATCGACCGCGGCTGGGAAACCATGCGGTTTATACGCAAGCACGAGGCACAGATAGCTGCTTCTTACCCCGAAACGGCCGGTCTGTATGCCAGCGGCCTTATCCGCGGCCTGGGCGCGTATGCTCGCCAGGCTGCAGAAAAATATCCTGTACCGGATTTAGCAACAGGTGGCGAAGAGCACAAAGCACTGGCATTTGGAATCCGCAGTGATGACCGACTGATCGGCATGGCGCATGTCGTGCCAGACTTGCGCGTGCAGGGCCTTGGCTCGAGTGATCACCGCGCCGTTACGCATGGAACGTATGTAGATTATTTTTTGCAGCCTGAAACCGAGGAGCTGCACGATACCGTAGGAGAGTTGTTGTATGACAAAGCGAGCGTGCTTGGCAGGCGGCTCACAGGGGGTCCGCTTGTAGTCGATACCGGCGAGTCAAGTACGCATTACTTTAGAGGCTACCCCCAGGAATCTCCCATTATGACTTTTGCCCGCACCGAACTCGGCGCGCTTAATCCGCAGGGAATCATGAACTACCTTAAGCCGATCAATGAACCGCAGCCATATGTAATCCAGCATTATGGTCATGACTATCCGGTCAGGGGCGGGGTCGAGCTGCAGCTATACTGGAAAGCGCCCGATCCGGTAGTACCTCCATTTTAGGGTTGACATCCGAGGCATAATCCCGCACACTCCTACATTAAGAAGTAGTGTAGGTTGGGCGTGTTATAGTTGGCAATCAAACTGTTGCACCAAAAACACCAACTTAGGATCTTCGCGCGAAAAATCCAAAAAACTATCAGCCTAAATAAGGGGAAGTGCTGCACATATGGCGAAAAGTACCATTACCGACGTTACAAAAGCCGGCAAACGGGTCTATTTCACCAAGCACGACGACGCCATCGACCTGCCAAACCTGGTCGATCATCAAAACAAGTCCTTCCAGTGGTTCGTGGAAGAAGGCTTGGGCGAGTTGCTTGCTGAAATTAGTCCAATTGACGACTACACGGGCGCAAAATTAACATTGCGCTTTAAAGAGTATCATTTTGAAGAGCCCAAGATGAGCGAGACCGAAGCTCGCGAGAACAACATCTCGTACGAGGCGCCGCTCAAGGCTATCGTGGAGCTCACCAACAAAGTTACCGGCGAAGTCAAGGAGCAAGAGATCTACCTTGGCGACTTCCCGTCGATGACCAAGCGCGGTACGTTCGTGATCAACGGCGCAGAGCGCGTCGTTGTGTCGCAGTTGATTCGCTCGGCCGGTGTATTCTTTACGTCCGACCGTCACGGCACGGCTAACTTGTACGGCGCTAAGGTTATTCCTGGCCGCGGTGCATGGCTCGAGTTCGAGACCGCCGCTTCCGGCGCATTGTACGTTAAGATCGACCGCAAGCGCAAAATTGCCGTCACCACCTTGCTGCGCGCGCTCGGCATGTCCGAAGCTCAAATGAAGGACGCCTTCAAGCACGTTGACGAGGGCAAAAACAGCCACCTCCAAGCAACTATCGAAAAAGACCCGACGCGCGGCACGAACGACGCGCTTATTGAGGTGTACCGCCGCTTGCGCCCAGGCGACCTCGCCACTGTGGAGAACGCCCGCAGTCTGATCGAGAACATGTTCTACAATTTTAAGCGCTTCGACTTTAGCCGCGTTGGCCGCTACAAGATCAACAAGCGCTTGAACCTCGACGTGCCAAACACCGTCGAGAATCGCGTGATGCGCCTCGAAGACTTGATTGCAATCGTCGCTGAGCTCATTCGCCTGAACGTTACGCAGGAGCCGGCCGACGACATCGACAGCCTGGCAAACCGCCGCGTTAAGTTAGTGGGTGAACTTGTGCAGCGCCAATTCCGCATCGGCCTGCTGCGCATGGAGCGCAACACCAAAGACCGCATGAGCATGAGCGAAATCGAGGCCGTGACCCCTGGCCAGCTCATTAACGCCCGCCCAGTTGTGGCTGCCGTACGCGAGTTCTTTGCCAGCTCACAGCTGTCGCAATTCATGGACCAGATCAACCCGCTTTCAGAGCTGGCCAACAAACGCCGCCTGAGTTCCACCGGTCCTGGCGGTCTTTCGCGCGAACGCGCCGGCCTGGACGTCCGTGACGCCCACGCCACACACTACGGCCGCCTTTGTGCAGTCGAAACCCCAGAAGGTGCGAACATCGGTTTGGTGCTGAACCTCGCCAACTACGCCCGCATCAACGACTTCGGCTTTATCGAAACGCCGTACCGCAAGGTGATTAACGCCGTTGCCGCAAAAGACGCTGCCGGCCACATCGCCGCAGTTGACCTCGAAGACGAAAAGGGCAAGGCCATTGTGAAGGCTGGCGCCAAAATTACCGAAGCCGACGCCAAAAAACTGGCCGCTGTTGAGCGCGCCACCTGGCCGGTTAAGGCCAAGGTGACGAACGAGATCATTTGGCTCGACGCTTCTGGCGAAGAATCAGCCGTAATCGCTGGCGCCGGTAACGAAATCGACGAAGACGGCTACTTTAGCGCTGAGCGCGTGAGCGCCCGCGTCAATCTAAAGCCGGGTGAAGTCGACGCCGACGAAGTCACCTACATGGACGCCGCCCGCAACCAGATTATCGGTTCGAGCGCCGGCCTCATTCCATTCATCGAAAAGAACTACGTGTACCGCTCACTCATGGGTAGTAACCAGCAGCGTCAGGCTGTGCCGCTGATTCAGCCAAAGGCTCCGACCGTCGGTACCGGACTCGAGGCTTCCGCCGCCCGCAACACCGGTCAGATCGTACTAGCCGAAGGCGATGGCGAAGTCGTTCGCGCCGAAGGTAGCGGCGTCACCGTTAAATACAAAGACGGCGAAACCGTAAAATACGAGCCGCAGCACTTTGTCCGCAGCAACGAAGGCACCTCGATCAACCAAAAGGTTGTCGTAAGTTCTGGCGACAAGGTCAAGCAAGGCGACGTACTTATCGAAGGTATGTCGATCCAAAACGGCGAACTTGCTCTAGGTAAAGACCTCATCGTGGCATTCATGCCTTGGAGCGGTTACAACTTCGAGGATGCCATCATTGTGAGCCGCAAGCTGGTCGAAAACGACACGCTTACATCTGTACACATTGTTGACTTCATGATCGAAGTCCGCGAAACCAAGCTTGGCCCGGAGATCGTGACGCGCGACATTCCAAACGTTTCCGAAGACGCCCTGCGTCACCTCGACGACGACGGCATTGTCCGCATCGGCGCCGAAGTACACCCTGGCGACATCCTGGTTGGTAAAATTACACCAAAGGGTGAGCAAGAGCTGAGCTCGGAAGAGCGCCTGCTCCGCGCCATCTTTGGTGAAAAAGCCAAGGAAGTCCGCGACACCTCGCAGCGCATGAGCAACGGCAAGCACGGTAAAGTTGTTGGCGTAAAGATCTTCTCGCGCGACAACGGCCACGAGCTGAAAGCCGGCGTGCTGATGCAAATCCAAGTGTTCGTTGCCCAGATGCGCAAGATTGCCGTCGGTGACAAACTGGGTGGCCGCCACGGTAACAAGGGTGTTATCGCTCGCATTCTGCCAGAAGAAGACATGCCGTTCATGGAAGATGGCACCCCGGTTGACATCGTGCTCAACCCGCTCGGTGTGCCGTCGCGCATGAACATCGGTCAGCTGTTTGAAACGCACCTTGGTATGGCTGCACGTGCCCTTGGCATGCAAGTTGCCAGCCCATCGTTCAACGGTGTGCCGGCCGACAAGATCCAAGAGCTCTTAAAGGAAGCCGGTTTGCCGGAAGATGGTAAGCAGCAATTGTTTGACGGCCGCACCGGCGAGGAATTCAAAGAGCGCACCACCGTTGGTTTGATGCACATGATCAAACTCAACCACATGGTCGCCGACAAGATCCATGCCCGCTCGACCGGTCCATACACCATGGTCACCCAGCAGCCGCTCGGTGGTAAGGCGCAAAACGGTGGTCAGCGCTTTGGTGAAATGGAGGTGTGGGCACTCGAAGCGTACGGCGCCGCCGCAACGCTCCAAGAAATGCTCACTATTAAGTCCGACGATGTCTACGGCCGCTCTAAGGCCTACGAGTCGATCATCAAGCGCCTGCCGATTACCGGTTCGAAGATTCCGGAAAGCTTCAGCGTGCTTGTGAAAGAGTTGCAGGGCCTTGGCCTTAAGATCACGCTCGAGCACTCGCACAAAGAGATTGACGCCGAGCGCATTCTGGCCGAACAGGTACGCGACGAGGCTGAACATCCATCGGCCGTTGACGTGCCGGCACCAGCTGCATCGGACGTTGACGTAACCGAAGAAGCTGCCGTAAGCGAAGGCATGATGCTCGAAGACGAAATGGACGACGACGCAACTGTCGTTGTCACAGACACCGAAGACCAGCTCGATGAAGCAGAAATGCTCATCGCCGACGAAGACGAAAACGAAGAGGAGGTAGCGTAATGCGCCGATATGCTTATGGCACCAACATTGCCGATTTTGACGCGGTGCGTTTGGCGGTTGCCAGCGCGGCCGACATTCTGGACTGGAGTTACGGCGAAGTAACCAAGCCAGAAACCATCAACTACCGCACCCAAAAACCAGAAAAAGACGGTTTGTTCTGCGAGCGCATCTTTGGCCCAGCCAAAGACATTAACCCGCACGACGCCAAGTACAAGGGTGTTCGCTCGCGCGAAGCAGCCGTGGATAAAAACGGTGACATCGTTACCAAAAGTATTGTCCGCCGCGAGCGCATGGGCCACATCAGTCTGGCCGTGCCGGTGGCACACATCTGGTTCCTGCGCGGCACGCCGTCTGCCATGGGCTTATTGCTCGGCACGACGGTCAAAAACCTGGAGCGCGTGGCGTACTTTGCCAGCTACATCGTAAAAGACGTAAACACCGAGAAGCGCGACAAGCTCCGCGCCGACAAAGAAGCTGAGTTTGCCGCCGCCAAAGAGGCCATCAAACTCCGCTACGAAAAGGAAGCCGAGAAAGAAGACGCCAACATCAAGGCCCTTGCCGAGATGCAAACCAAAGAGACCGAAGAGCTCACCAAAGAGTGGGAAATCTTCAAGGCGCAAATCGACGGGCTCGAAAAGCTGCGCCTGATGAGCGAAGTCGAGTATCGCAACTTGCCGGAAGACCTCCGCGACCTCATTCAGGTCGGCATGGGCGGCGCCGCACTCAAAGAATTGCTCGACGAAATCGACCTTAGGGACCTCATTAAAGAGTTGACCGAAGAGGCCGAGGACGCTAAGGGTCAACGCAAGAAGAAACTCATGAAGCGCCTGCGTTTGCTCGAAAGCATGGACCGCGCCGGCATTCAGCCGGGCTCGACCTGCTTGAGCATTCTGCCGGTGATTCCTCCGGACCTGCGCCCGATGGTACAGCTGACCGGTGGACGTTTTGCGACATCCGATTTGAACGACTTGTACCGCCGTGTCATCAACCGCAACAACCGCTTGAAGAAGCTCATCGAGCTGAACGCGCCGGAAGTTATCCGCCGCAACGAACAGCGCATGTTGCAAGAAGCCGTTGACGCGCTGATCGACAACAACAGCGCCCGCAGCGGCCGCGCCGTGGCTGCAACCGGCCAGCGCCGTCGTCTCAAATCACTCAGCGACATGCTGAAGGGTAAGCAAGGGCGATTCCGCCAAAACTTGCTTGGTAAGCGCGTTGACTACTCCGGCCGCTCGGTAATTGTTGCCGGTCCGGAACTCAAGATCAACCAATGTGGTCTGCCAAAAATGATGGCGCTCGAACTGTTCAAACCGTTCGTGATCGGTGAATTGATCGCTCGCGAGCAAGCCCACAACATCCGTTCTGCAACCCGCATGATCGAAACCGGCGAGACCGCCGTGTGGGACGCGCTCGACGAAGTCATTAAGGGCAAGTACGTGCTCCTGAACCGCGCACCGTCGCTGCACCGCCTTTCAATCCAGGCTTTCCAGCCGGTATTGATCGAGGGCCGCGCCATCCAGCTGCACCCGCTCGTCTGTAAAGGCTTTAACGCCGACTTTGACGGTGACCAGATGGCTGTACACTTGCCGCTTTCTGACGAAGCGCAAGAAGAAGCCCGCAGCATCATGGCTGCTAACATGAACCTCTTGAAACCGGCTGACGGTACCCCAATTCTGCACATCGAGCAGGACATGGTACTCGGTTGCTACTACTTAACGTACGACCGCCC
Source organism: Saccharimonadales bacterium (SeqCode) (assembly GCA_035478835.1). Classification (GTDB taxonomy): domain Bacteria; phylum Patescibacteriota; class Saccharimonadia; order Saccharimonadales; family UBA4665; genus DATASD01. Next base: position 303,755 of record DATIJH010000009.1, on the reverse strand, counting down.
GAGCGTTAGCAAAGAAGTCAAGCCGTTCTCGAGCCTGGAAGAAGCTTTGATGGCCTTCGAAAACGAAGCGATCATGTTGCAGTCCAACATTCGCGTACCGTTCCGCGGCGAAGTCCGCACCACCACGCTGGGCCGCGTACTGTTCAACGAAGTGTTCCCCGAAGACTTCGAGTACCAGAACGACCCGATGACCAAAAAGAAACTGCAAAAAGTCATGGCCGCCATCTACAAACAATATGGCCAGGCCAAGACCGCTGAAATCGCCGACGAACTGAAAGATCTCGGTTTCCACTACGCTACAATGTCCGGCATTTCGATGGGCATGGGCGACTTCGACAAGATCGACGGCATGCAAGACGCTATTGCCGACGGCGAGAAACGCGCTGCTGCCATTTCTGAGCAGTACGAGCAAGGCTTCATCACCGAAGACGAGCGCTACCGCCTGACGGTCGAAAACTGGACCAAGATCGACACTCACGTGCAGGAACTGCTCGCCGAGCAGATGGTCGGCCAGGAAAGTTCCATGGCTATCGCCATCACGTCTGGTGCTCGTGGTAACATTTCGCAGATGAAGATGTGTGTCGGAATGCTCGGCGTGTTCTCGGACGCATCCGGTAACGCTATCGAGCTGCCGATTAAGTCCGGCTACATCGAAGGTTTGAGCCCGCTGGAGTACTTCACCGGTACCCGCGGTACGCGTAAAGCCTTGATCGACATCGCCCTTAAGACCGCTGACGCCGGGTACTTGACCCGCCGTTTGGTCGACGTGGCGCAAGATGTCTTCACCATTAGTGGTGACGACGCCGACGAATCGCTCGACCCAGGTTTTGCAATGCATCGCTCTGACGCCGACGAAATCGGTGTGTCATACGCTTCACGCCTCGAAGGCCGCTATGCCGCCGAAGAAGTGAAGGGTCATGTCAAGCGTGGCGACCTCTTCACCAAAGAAATCGCTGCCGCTATTGAAGCCGACGATAAGCTCGACGGCATCAAGATCATGTCTGTCCTGAGCTGCACCCCGGTCCGCGGCGTACCGCAGAAGTCCTACGGTATCGACCCGGCAACCGGCTTGCTCGTTGTCGACCACCAGCCAATCGGCGTTATCGCCGCCCAGTCAATTGGTGAGCCTGGTACACAGTTGAGCCTCGACTCCAAGCACCGTTCCGGCGCCGTAGTTGCCGATGACACTGCCCAAGGTTTGAGCCGTGTTGAAGAGCTCTTCGAAATCCGCACGCCAAAGGGTCAGGCCTACCTCACCGATATTTCCGGCACCGCCAAAGTCTGGGAAGAAGGCGACCGCTACATTGTCCAGGTTACAGCCAAAGACAAAGAGTCAGTCACATTTGAGCTCGGCGACCGTGCGGCCAAAGTTGCCAGCGGTTCGGATGTTGCTATTGGCGATGTCATCGCATCGCTCGAGGGCGGCAAAGAGCCAATCGTCGCGCCAATGGCCGGCAAAATCGAAGTTTCGGAAACCGAAGTCTTCATCCACCCAGCCGCCCAAAGCGTGGTGCGCTACGAAATCCCAGGCTTCAAACAGATGCTTGTGAAGGACAACGACCTTGTGGTCGCTGGTCAGCGCCTCACCAACGGTTCGATCAACCTGCCGGAGCTCATGCGCCTGCAAGGTGTTGAATCCACCCAGCGCTACATCATGAACGAAATCCTGCGTATCTTTGCAGGCCAGGGTCAGAACATCGCCGACAAGCACCTTGAAATCATCGTGCACCAGATGTTCAGCCGCGTTCAGATCGAAGACGCCGGTGACAGCGAGTTCGTAACCGGTGATGTCGTCAGCAAACTGGCCGTCGTCGAAGCGAACGAAGCCCTGATCGCCGCAGGTAAAGAGCCCGTGCAGTACAACCAGCTGATCCTCGGTATTACCAAGGCATCGCTCAGCACTGACTCGTTCCTGAGTGCCGCATCGTTCCAGGACACCACCCGCGTGCTCATCGCCGCCGCTACCAGTGGCCGCGTGGACAAGCTGTATGGTCTGAAGGAAAACGTCATCCTGGGTCGCAAGATCCCAGTCGGCACCGGCTGGAAGGCCGACGACGAGCAAATCGCCGATGAAGCAGCTGAAGACAACGAAGTCGAAGTTGCAGCATAAGCCAGAACCTGTTAAAATTAGTTCATTACAAAATCCGAGCCGGGAATACAAGTGCGCTGCAAGCGTTGGCGCTAAGGCAGCGCACTCCCATGGCGGAAGATAAGGAGTAACAATGCCAACAATCAACCAGTTGGTGCGCAAACCACGCACCAAGGTGACAACCAAATCCAAGTCACCAGCCCTTCTAAAGGTTGTAAACAACCTGCGGAACAAAAACTACGAAAAACCTGCGCCATTTAAGCGTGGCGTTTGTGTAAAGGTCACCACCAAGACCCCGAAAAAGCCGAACTCGGCCCTGCGTAAAGTCGCCCGCGTGCGCCTTGGCAACCAGCAGGAAGTCTGGGCTTACATCGGTGGTGAAGGCCACAACCTGCAAGAGCACGCCGTTGTGCTCGTGCGTGGCGGCCGCGTGCCCGACCTTCCTGGTGTGCGTTACCACATTGTCCGTGGCGCCCTCGACCTTCAGGGTGTCCAGAACCGCAAGCAAGGCCGTTCTAAGTACGGTGCCAAGAAGGAGAGCAAGTAATGCCACGTAAAGTTACCAAAGCGTTAGTCCGCGACATCCAACCTGACCGCGTCTACAACAATGTCCAAGTGCAGCGCGTTATCAACCGCGTTATGCGCGACGGCAAAAAGCAGCTCGCTGAACGCCTCGTATACGAAGGCATGCAAAAAGCTGCCGACAAGCTCAAGGTAGAAAACCCGCTCGAAGTTTTTGAGCAGGCTATTAAGAACGTGCAGCCGCACCTCGAGACCCGCTCACGCCGTGTCGGTGGTGCCAACTACCAAATTCCGTTCGAAGTTAAAGGCCAGCGCCAGCAGCACTTGACCACCATGTGGTTTGTGCAAGCCGCCCGCTCACGCAAAGGCATGAGCATGATCGACCGCCTTGCGCTTGAGATCGTCGACGCTTACAACGGCCAAGGCGCCGCTGTTAAGAAGAAGGAAGACACGCACAAGATGGCCGAAGCCAACCGTGCCTTCGCACACTTCGCCCGAGGTTAGTCTATGTATTCAGTTGCCGAAATAGCACCAGACCACACAGCACTTGAGGCGGCTGGACTTGGAGAACTTGCAGCACACCTTCAGTACGTAGAGCTGACCGCTGATGCATTCCAAGAGACTACAGATGCGCGAGTTACACGTGCACTGGAAGGTGCACGGCAATTCGCCGAAGCAACTGGAATCAACCTGGCAACACAACAAGAGCTCGGTAAGCAAGCATTCAAATGGCTCCAAGCAGCAAATAACGCAGGTAGGTAAGAGCACATGGTAAATCCCAACCCAGTTGAAGCGTACACTCTGACTAAACTTTTCGAGGGCGGCAAGGGCGATGACCGCGAAGGCGTCTTCACCCAACGCACAACCTACGGCGTTATGAAGCCTGATGCGACGCACGGGGTGCGCGTCCAGGCCGAGCGTTCTTTGGTGCCGAGCGGCAACGATTTGAACACAGAAGTCACCCTCAGACCACTGACCCAATATATTGGCAACGAGCTTTCATTCAACGAGGGTAGAGATGGGTTTGACGATGTTGTCACCGGTGATTTATACGCTAAGATTGGCGTGGCCTTCCTTAGCGCAGAAACGGTGCACACACTAAACAGCGGCGAGGTGTCAGACGAGCAGCTCGCGAACATCGCACGATTCGTAGGCTATCAGGCAATTCAACTGGGCGAACAATTAAATGAAATTATGGGCAACCAACAATAGGAGAAGGGCGTTATGGCAGGAACCAAATATACGTTACAAGATTTAAGAAACATCGGTATTATCGCGCATATCGACGCCGGTAAAACCACCACGACCGAAGGTATTTTGTACCGCACCGGTTTGAAGCACAAGATCGGCGCTGTGCACGAAGGCGGCACCACGACCGACTGGATGGCCCAGGAACGCGAACGCGGTATTACCATCGTGTCCGCCGCTGTGACTTGCTACTGGAAGGGCAAGCAGATCAACATTATCGACACCCCGGGTCACATCGACTTTACGGTCGAGGTGGAGCGCTCTTTGCGCGTGCTCGACGGCGCTGTCGTTGTCTTTGACGGCAAGATGGGCGTAGAATCGCAGTCCGAAACTGTATGGCGCCAAGCCGACAAGTACGGCGTGCCGCGCATCTGCTTCATCAACAAGATCAACCAAACCGGCGGCGACTTTTACAAGTCACTCGACTCGATCCACGCCCGCCTCAACAAGCGCGCGTTCCCAATCCACCTGCCAATTGGGTTCGAGCAGAGCATCAACGGTGTCGTTGACCTCGTAACCATGAAGGCTTACACCTACAAAGAATTCACCGACCACGAGCTCGTGGAAGGCGATATTCCAGCCGACATGCTCGACAAAGCCAAAAAGTACCGCTCGCTGCTTATCGAAAACGCCGTTGCCGAAGACGAAAAACTTCTCGAGAAGTTCTTTGAAGTTGGCGAAGACGGCCTGAGCGAAGCCGAAATCATGCAGGCTATCCGCAGCGCTATCCTGAGCGGCAACTTCTTTGCCGTAACTGGTGGCGACGGCCGCGGCGTGATCGTCGAGAAGCTGCTCGACCTCGTTGCCGAACTCCTGCCAAGCCCGGCAGACCGCGGCTCGGCCTGGGGTACACACCCAAAGACCGGCGAAGAAATCGAACGCAAAAGCGCCGAAAGCGAACCGTTTGCGGGTCTCGCCTTCAAGATCGCAACCGACCCATTTGTAGGTAAGCTCGCATATTTCCGCGTTTACTCCGGTAAACTGCAAGCCGGCTCGTACATCCTTAACAGTTCAACTGGCGAAAAAGAGCGAGTGGGCCGCATTGTCCGCATGCAAGCCGACAAGCGCGAAGACGTTACCGAAGTTACTGCCGGTGACATCGCCGCGATCGTTGGCCTGAAGGGCACGACCACCGGTAACACGCTGTGTGACGCCAACAACCCAATCGTGCTTGAGTCGATCGACTTCCCGGAACCACCGGTGTCAATCGCCATCGAACCAAAGACCAAAGCCGACCAAGAAAAGATGAGCATCGCGCTGCAGCGCCTCGCCGAAGAAGACCCGACGTTCCGCGTTAAGGTTGACGACGAGACCGGCCAGACCATCATCAGCGGTATGGGCGAGCTGCACCTCGAAATCCTCGTTGACCGCATGAAGCGCGAGTTCAACGTCGAGGCCAACATCGGCCAGCCACAGGTTGCCTACCGCGAAACCATCCGCAAAGACGCAGTTGAAATCCAAGGTAAATTCGTCCGCCAAAGCGGTGGCCGTGGACAGTACGGTGACGTCTGGCTGCGCCTCAGCCAAAACGAAAAGGGCGCCGGCTTTGAGTTTATCAACTCCATTAAAGGTGGCGTTGTCCCTGGTGAATACATCAAACCGGTCCAGCAAGGTATCGAAGAAGCCATGTCCAACGGTGTGATCGCCGGCTACCCGGTTGTCGACATCAAGGTTGAGCTGTACGACGGCAGCTACCACGAAGTTGACTCCAGCGAAATGGCCTTCAAGATTGCCGGTTCGATGGCGCTACAAGACGGTGTTAAAAAAGCCAATCCAGTGCTGCTTGAGCCAGTCATGAAAGTCGTTGTTGTAACTCCAGAGGAGTTCATGGGCGACGTCATCGGCGACCTCAACAGCAAGCGTGGCCGCATCGAGTCCATGGAAGACCTCCAGGCTGGCGTGAAGGAAATTACTGCCTTTGTCCCGCTTGGTGAAATGTTCGGCTACACGACCAATTTGCGCTCGATGACGCAAGGCCGTGCCAGCTCAAGCATGGAACTCGACCACTACGCCGATGTTCCGCCGCACGTGACCGACGCGATCATCGCCAAGCACAGCAAATAATCAGTGCTTGCAAAAAACCGGCTGCAAACTACGCAGCCGGTTTTTATATGCGCACCAAACAATTATTTGACAGTCCCGCTCACCCCGTACTATTATGCGGTTTTACCAAACTTACCAGAAAGGAACAATATGGCTTTCGAGAACATCGCCACCGGCAGGGAAGCATATTACCACGACCCCGCAAACCCGGCAGAACGCGTAAACGGTTTTGATCGCCCAGATGGAATTCCAGAGGATTGGGTGCGCCGCGTGACTCCAGTATCTGTTGACCTTGAGCGCATTGATGGCCAGCCGGTAAGGCTGCGCATCGTACGGCTTGGCAAGCACACCAATCCAACAGAACCGCTCGCTATCGTCAAGCCGGCCGAAGAGGACGGCGACGAGTGGGCACCTGGCAGCCTGGACATTGCCCCAGCACATCAAGACAGTGACGGCTTGTTTGATATTAGCAAGGCGATCGGCATAATCAGTTCTATAGCCGAGCACATGGTGCAAGATGACGGGTCAACATCGCGGGACGCAGCTATCGGAGTGGCAGTCGACTGGTTTGCGAACGCACAGCTGTTGTCGGCCGAGGTCGAAACGGGAATGCCCGGCACGCTGCTGTACGAGCTCGCCAGAGCCAATACGGAGCAGTAAAGCGACGGGGGCCAAGTGGACTAGTATCAGGGCGCTACCGCGACTTACGCACCTCCTTACGGCGCTCTGCGGTACTCAGCACATGGCGCCGTGTCACAGGCGAAAAACCCAAACGGCTTGTCCGGTCGAGAGATATGGTATCAAAGCCTGCATGTCGAGGATCGCGCTCGCTGCGCTTGAATTGCGCCGCCGACCGAGCCTGAAATTGCGCAACATTATCGGCGACTATCAGCCCATCGTACAGTTTGCGCGTTTCAACCGATATGTTGCTGCCGGATATGGGCAGCACAAATGTAGTGCCTGCCCGAGCATGAGCCATGGCGTAGGCCAGCGGCAGGGCAGCAGCCGGCTCGACTTCTTTGCCAAGCTGGTCGCTCAGGTTTCTGCGGGCCTTGGCGAGCGCCAGCTTGCCGACCGTATGGAATGAACTCACGAATCGCCGATCAGCGGCAATAGCAAGCGTTAAAGCACTCAGGTTTTCTTCTGTGATCGCCAGGGCATCACAATCTTTGTCAAGCTCGTCGCCCTCAAATAATCGCTGGGGCTGACGGTTTGCTCGCACATGCTGCACTGCACGGCCGAGAGCATCAGTGTGCTCAGGCTGCACCCCTACGACACGCACATGCGGGCCGATAACACCTCGCCGTCTAGCCTCCCAAAGCGGCAAAGCAAAGCCAGAGATATAGCCACCGCCAGCAACCGGCACAGGCACCACTACCTCCTCGTGCGTCAAACCAAGCCGTACGAGGTTATCAACAAGCTCATACCCGGCGCTGCATTGCCCGGCGATCACCGTATGCTGGCCAAAAGGCTTAATAACCGCGACCCCTGATTCCGTTTCCCACTCGGCTACGGCCTGCTGCGCCTCTGTAAAGTCATCAAAGTAGAAAAGTTTGGCATCGGTTTGCTCGAGACGGATCCTTTTTGCAAGGCTCACGTCCTCGGGCAGTGCAATCCTGACTTCTTTATCCAAACGCGCGCCAGCATAGGCGAGCGCCAGCCCATGATTGCCCGTGCTGTACGCGGCAATTACATCGTCGCCACTCAATGTAGCCGCATAGGTGGCGCCGCGCCGCTTGTATGAGCCGCTATCCTGTACGGTCTCGTCCTTATAATAGATCGGGCAATCTCCGATTTCGCCGCCAGGCTGCAAAACAGTAGGCACCACACCCAGCTCTCCATAAAAGCGTGCCTGGCAGGCTTCATCAGTTTTCAGCGGATCAGCGAGCCGCAAAATAGTCTGCGCCGCCCGCTCTGAGTTTGGCAGCGAGACGATCGTTAGTGGCGCAGTCTCAGGGCTTGTGTTCATAGTTTCCTTTCGCATTAATATACTAAAATCCCCGGAGGTTGTCCGGGGATTCGTTTGGTTGCTACAATTGTTTTAGTCCGCCATCAAAATCGCCCGGGCACTGGACGCAATAATGGCAATAATGACGCGATTGACGGTCGACATGAAACAAAGTATGTACCGCTTGCGGCAAAAATGCAAATTTTACTTTACAGCGAGGGGAGTTTTCGATACAATACTCTGGTCGCTGGTGTGAGTTCTTTATGACCATCCGCCACACAACACTAAGTATTAAAAGGAGTCATCTCTAATGGCAGACACATTTGACCGTAGTAAGCCGCACCTTAACATTGGTACGTTTGGGCACGTTGACCACGGTAAAACTACTTTGACCGCAGCAATTACCGCTGTGCTCGCAAAGCGCCTTCCAAGCGCTATCAACAAGCCTAAGTCGTACGCTGACATCGACAACGCTCCAGAAGAGCGCGCTCGTGGTATCACCATTTCTACCTCGCACACCGAGTACGAGACCGCAAAGCGCCACTACGCACACGTTGACGCACCTGGTCACGCCGACTACGTTAAGAACATGATCACCGGTGCCGCACAGGTTGACGGTGCCATCCTCGTCGTGTCTGCCGCCGACGGTCCTATGCCACAAACCCGCGAGCACGTATTGCTTGCCAAGCAGGTTGGTGTGCCAAAGATCCTCGTCTTCCTCAACAAAATGGACCTCGCCGACGAAGAACTCGTTGAGCTCGTCGAAGAGGAAATTCGCGACCTCCTCGAAAAGAACGGTTACGACCGCAACTGCCCGATCATCCGCGGTTCGGCTACCAAGGCTCTCGAAGGCGACACCGCCAACGAAGACGCTATCATGGCTCTTATGGACGCAGTCGACGACTACTTCCCACAGCCACAACGCGACCTTGACAAGCCATTCCTGATGCCTGTCGAAGACGTCTTCTCGATCAAAGGCCGTGGCACCGTTGCTACCGGTCGTATCGAGCAAGGTATTGTCAAGATCAACGAAGAAGTTGAGATTGTCGGTATCCGCGACACCAAGAAGTCTGTCGTAACCGGTATCGAAGCCTTCAAGAAGCAACTCGACCAAGGCCAAGCTGGCGACAACGCTGGTATCTTGCTCCGCGGTATTGAGCGCGACGACATCGAACGCGGCCAGGTTATTGCCAAGCCGGGTACGGTTACACCGCACACTGAGTTCGAATCAGAAGTCTACATCCTGAGCAAAGACGAAGGTGGCCGTCACACACCATTCTTCAAGGGCTACAAACCACAGTTCTACTTCCGCACGACGGACGTAACTGGTGAAGTTGAGCTCCCAGCCGACAAAGAAATGGTCATGCCGGGCGACACTGTAACCTTTAAGGTTAAATTGCTTGCCCCAATCGCCATGGACGACGGTTTGCGCTTCGCTATCCGCGAAGGTGGCCGCACAGTCGGTGCCGGTGTGGTAACCAAGATCATTAAGTAAATCAAGCTAAAAAATAGCTCGCACATTAAGAAGGAAAAGCAATGGTAGCAGAACCAAAGAAAGACACTAAACAACGAATCCGCATTCGCCTCAAGGCCTATGACCATAAGGTAATCGACCAAGCGGCCAAGCAGATCGTTGATACGGCGCTTCGCTCTGGTGCTACCATTGCCGGCCCGATCCCATTGCCAACTGACCGCAGCGTGTTCACGGTTGTAAAAAGCCCGCACGTGTACAAAAAAGGTCGTGAGCAATTCGAAATGCGCGTGCACAAGCGCTTGATTGACGTAACTGATCCTACGCCAAAAACTATTGACAGCCTCACCAACCTGAGCCTTCCGGCCGGTTGCGACGTCGAAATTAAAATGTAGCAATAGCGTATTTCTAAAAACACCCTCTGTTCTGAGGGTGTTTTCTTTTTTGGGGAATTCATGGAAATCATCAATGTCACCACCACACCAGAAGAGCTACGCAGAGCATCACAAGCTCCGGAGTTCAACAGCCTTGTTGACGCTACAATAGCATTCCTTGGCGAACGCAGTTTGCCCGAAGAATTAACAATGCACTGCGTGCCGCGCGAGGTAGCGCCTTCAACCAAACGCCACGAATTAACACCGCTACCCGGCATTTTGCCACGTATGACCGCGCTCCGCCAGGGAGACCGTCGCCCCGTTTATACCGTAGAAGCCGATCTGCCCCTGCCGAGTACAATACGGCAGGTAGGCATGGTTGCAGCAAAATATTCATTCCCGCTCATCTACAGAAGCAGCGGCTTGCCAGTCGCACCCCCGCATGTCATAAGCCTCGGATATCGCGTTGCTATTGATCGAAATTGTGCGCTCACGACGGCGTCCGAAACTTGCTGGCATTATCATAACTACAATTCCACCAGAGGCATGGGCGTAGTGGGCGCCCTGCGGGCAATGGCCGGGACGCTCAGAGAAATGAGCGACGGTGAGCCTTTTGCGAACATTCATCGCTTGAGCTGGGTCTCTATACCTTCACGGCGCTAACTGCGCGCAGCAGGCGCGGCGAGAAGCTTGGCAGCGGCAGCCCTATGCGCGGCCTGCACGGCTTCGACCAGATCGTGATTCTGGAAATATTGATACGCAACCGTAGCCGCAAATGTATCACCGCAGCCGACGGAATCAACGATTTGTTCAGGAGCGAGCGGCGTTGTCGGGATTGCACGCACAACATTCCGAGCGACAATACTTGCGCCTTTTTCGCCTTGCGTAACAATAAACTGCGTGCTCATTTTCTGACTCCACGTGCGGGCAAGCGCAAGCGCGCGGGCGTGATCCTCTTCCGAGTACACAACCACATCAAAAAGCGGCAGTACTGTACTGGCTTCGGTAAATTCCCGCTGCTGCACTAAACCGTCGGCAGCGATTTTGCGGAAGTAACCTTGCGGGCAGAGTAGCTTGAGCGCATCTGGCCGCGCATGCTGCATAAGCTGGGCGATATATGCGGCCGAGTAGTTTGGCAACAGCGTAGCGACGACGATAATGTCGGCGGCCTTGATGGCCTCAATTGCCGCCGGTGTGAGCTCGGGCGGGCCGGCAAATTCAGTATTATGACAGCGCCAGATACGCGGAACGCTCCGCGTATCGTTTTCGTAGCGCAATGTCTCTGGCCGATTCGGAACGGCCGGCAAAAAATGCGCATGTGGAACGTACGGCAGCAGATCCGGCCCATACTCGGTAATAATGGCCGGCTCGATGCCGTATTGCGCGCGATAATATTGTGCGACATATAAAACCGATGATCCCCAGGCTGTATAAGTCGCATTTTCGGTGGTATTTGTATCAATACAAACGTGCCCAACGAGCACAATGTTCGGTTGTTGCATGCCCTCGAGTATAGCAGATTGCGCCCGCCCCATATAGCTGCCGCGCGAGGGGCTATTGACATTGCAGGCACGCATAGTAAGCTAGCTTCATGTCAGAATTGCCGCCCAGCGCTAAAGATCACGCAATAGCAACCGCGTTTCTAGCCAATAAATGGTACGATGTTGCGCACGGCGAGGGCACGCTCATAGAACGCAGCGAGGCAGCCGGCCAATTTAACATGCTACAGAATATGGCGGCGCTCGCACTCCGGCCTTCTGTCGAAGACTTGATGGCTATGCAATCGCAAGAGGTAGATGCGGATGAATTGCGGCACTGGTCACTAACAAGGCCTATCGGCAAGCTAGTCGAAGAGACAAGGGAAGGCACGCTGCACAGTCATGTCACGGTCATAGCCATAGAAAAAGTGTTTGCCAGGGAGAACTTCTTGAACTTGCGTGAGGCGCTCGTGGCTGGCAGCGAAAGAGTCTATAATTTGCAGGGATTCGGCCCGACATGCGGGAGCCTGTTACGGCGCGCGATACACAAGGTCGATCCGGCGCTTGAATGGCCCGAGCGCCCAGACCCCGCATTGGCCGCCGACTTATACGAAGACCTAAAACACATTCCCGCGCACGCCATCGACCCCGACATACGATCACTCATCGGTATACAAAGTGTGCCGGGCGTACTCAAGGTCAGTCGGATTGCCATTGAACGGGCCATCATCGACAAGCTCGCGAGCGGAGAGATTGACCAAAATCGCTGGATACAACAGCACCGGGGAATGAGCCCGGGCAAAATTGCAGAGAAGATTCAAGCCGGCATTAGGAATTTTGCCCAGGAATTTGTACGCTTGAAGGCTTCGGCGCACCGCAAGTAACTTGCACATCCGAGCGCAGTACGCTTTAATAAATGTAAATGGCAAAACCAAAACAAACACGTAAAACTGCCGCACTCCGCGGACGCAGGGCCACTGTAGCGCAAGAGTATGACGGTGTATTTCTGCTCAAGATTGTTCTGTATTTGATACTCGGCTCGCTCTGGATTAAAGTTTCGCGCGGGCAGAGCGTTACGCTGCCACTTCCTGTCGGGTTAATTGTTGGCGTGGCGTTTGCGTTTCACGACCATTTTCAAATCGACCGTAAAATCGAGTATGCAGTGCTGCTGGTAGCCATGCTCATCGGCTTTTTTGCGCCGTTCGGCCTGTATATCGCTATTGCTTAATTTATCTTTTGGTGTTATAATAGCCTTATTATGTCTGAGTTCTTGCCGTATCCGCATACGCCGCGTTCTGATGGGTCACCACTGTATAATCGACGAGCACGGCACCTGCGGGGGCAGACACTTGCCGCCATCGCCGCCACCGGCAAGCCAATTGCCGAGGTGGGAGGCCCCACGTTTGACGGTTTTGCTGTACTAGGCAGCGAGCCGCTACCCGCACCGCTTGTCGTAACGAATATCAGCAAGCGGCACGGCAATATTGACAGCTATGCCGATATCCGGAATTGGCCGTTCGCGAGCGGCTCGCTCGGCGCAATCATTAACGCATCTTTGGACCGCTATCCCAGTGGCGCCACACTCAACGACGACTCCGAGAAAGGACTCGGCAATCATCCTCAAATACTGAATCGTCCTTATGAGGAGCGGTTGCAAAGCGATGTGGACAGAGCCATGCTGCACCGCAGTCGCAGCCATGCGGCCAATAACTACCGATCGTGGCACAACCCCGAGATTATGGGTCGCGCCTTGCGCTTCACTATGCTGCGCGAAGCGCGCCGGTCACTCACCGAAGGCGGCGTGCTCGTCCTCCGCAACATGGATGAGGTTGAAATGAACGCAGCCCAAGACCTCGGATTTGCCAAGCTTGGCGATCATGGCGCATCACCAGTTTCCGGTTACGGTGGCGAACGATTTTACCAAGGTGAATTCGTTTATCAATTGACTGACATGCATACGCCGCTGGCCAGCTCGCTCGAACAATATGGCGTAATATAGACAACATATTGACAGGTGTACAGGTTACCTGATACACTTGTTGGGTATAACAAATTCCTGTACTTGGTGATTTGGGAAGGTCTGATCCGTAACAGATCAGAAACCACTCGGAGCCGAGCATTTTTGTGTCAATCCACAAAAAAGCAAGGCGTACAGGTAAACCGTAAGTGACCAAGCACTTGCGCGGAGAAACTATGAAAGCACTCATTACCCGAAAGGTAGGCATGACCAGTACCATCGCAGAAGACGGTACCGTGCAGGCTATTACCTTGCTTTCCGCTAGTCCTTGCGTCATTACGCAAGTCAAAACCGACGAGAACGACGGCTACACCGCTGTTCAAATTGGTTTTGAGGAAGCAAAGCAACAAAACGTTGCAAAAGCACAACAAGGTCACTTTAAGGCAGCCGGCGTCCTCCCGAAGATTATTCGTGAGTTCCGTGTTGCCGAAATTACCGAAGACCTCAAGGTTGGTGAATCCATTAACCCCGAGGTCTTTTCAGTTGGCGACGAAATCGACGTCACCGGCACCAGCAAAGGTAAGGGTTGGGCAGGCACCATCAAGCGCCACAACTTCCACCGCGGCCGCAAGACCCACGGTGGCCGCAGCTACCGCCGCGTCGGTTCGATCGGTTCTATGTACCCACAGCACATTTTCAAGGGCAAGAAAATGGCCGGCCAAATGGGTGACGAGCAAGTGACCGTTAAAAACCTCAAAGTTGCCTTGGTCGACACCGAACTCGGTGTGATCGGCGTTACCGGTGCCGTACCTGGCCCGCGCAAAGGCATCGTCATCATCAAGGAGACGAAATAATGGCTGTTTCTACTTACACCAAGAGCGGCAGCAAAGCCCAGGCGGCCGCTAAGCTCGACAAAGCCGTGTTCGAGGTCATGCCCGAGAACCACGACCTGCTCAAGCTCGCTTACGTTGCCTACCTGGCAAATGGCCGCGAAAACCTCGCCGTTACCAAGACCCGTGGTCTGGTGAGCGGTGGTGGCCGCAAGCCTTGGAAGCAAAAAGGCACTGGCCGCGCACGTTTCGGCTCCAGCCGTAACCCAATCTGGCGCGGTGGTGGTATCGCTTTCGGTCCAACCGGCGAAGAAAACTACACCAAAAAAGTCCCGGTTGCCGCCAAGCGCCAGGCAATCCGCCAAGCTTTGAGCCTGGCAGCTAGCGAAGGCCGCATCAAGGTCATCGAGGCATTTGAAAGTAAAGACGGTAAAGTTGCAAAAGCTGTTGAGCTGCTCGGCAAGATCGACGCCAAGGGTTCAACCCTGTTGGTCGTTGACCACAAAGACGAGCTCACGGTGCGCGCAACCAACAACCTGCCAAAGGTCAAACTCGTCCAGGCCAAGTACCTGAACGTCTACGACCTGCTCAACGCCGACACGGTTGTGATCAGCGAAAAAGCTCTGGCAATCGTCCATGAATGGCTCGGAGGTACAAAATAATGGATAAGACTCTCGTGCTCAAGCCACGTTTGAGCGAAAAGACCTACGGCCTGAGCGAAGGCAACGTGTACGTGTTTGCCGTCCCTGGTGACGCCAACAAGCACACCGTTGCCCGCGCCGTTGCCGCCCAGTTCGATGTCACGGTCGTTAGCGTGAACATCATCAACGTCAAAGGTAAAGTTAAGCGCACCGTCAAAAAAGGCGGCCGCGCCGTAACCGGTACCCGTTCTGACGTCAAAAAAGCATATGTGACGCTCAAAGACGGCGACACACTGCCATTCTTTGACAGCATCAAAGAAGACGAAAAGAAAGCCGAAGAAGCCGACAAAAAAGCTGCTAAGGCTGCCGCAAAGGAGAAGAAGTAATGGCGATTAAAGCACACAAGCCGACCACTCCCGGTCGCCGTGGCATGACCAGCCAGGACTTCGATGGTATTACTACCAACAAGCCGCTGCGTTCATTGCTCGTCCAAAAGCGCCGCACCAACGGCCGCAACAACCAGGGCCGCATCACCACCCGTCACCGCGGTGGTGGCGCCCGCAAGTTCTACCGCTTGGTGAACTTTAACTTTGCCCAGGGCGCAACCGCCACTATTGAGCACATCGAGTACGACCCGAACCGCTCAGCCCGCATCGCCCGCATCAAAGATGACAAGGGTGTATATCACTACATTCTGGCATCAAGCGGCATGCGCGTCGGCCAAACCCTGCACAGCGGCGAAGAAGTGCCCATCGAAAACGGCAACCGTTTGCCGCTCAAGAGCATCCCGGTTGGTAGCACCATCCACGCCATTGAGCTGCAGCCCGGTCGCGGCGCACAGCTCGTCCGCTCAGCCGGCAACAGCGCCCAGCTGATGGCTAAAGAAGGCGAGTACGGTCAAGTCCGCTTGCCATCCGGCGAAGTTCGCCTCGTACACCTTGAGTGCACTGCCAGCCTCGGCACCATTGGTAACGAACAGCACCAGAACATCAAGATCGGTAAAGCCGGCCGCAACCGCCACCTTGGCAAGCGCCCAGGCGTCCGTGGTGTTGTTATGAACGCTGTCGACCACCCGCACGGTGGTGGTGACGGTGGTCGTCACCGCATGGCCAAAGCACCACGCACACCGTGGGGCCAGAAGACCTTGGGGTACAAGACTCGCCGCCGCAAGAGCACCAGCCAGTTCATCGTAAGAAGCCGTCACGCGGCCAAGAGAAAGTAAGAGGTTAGATAATGAGTCGTTCACTGAAAAAAGGACCATTTATTGACCCCAAGCTTGCTAAAAAGGTTAGCCTGCTCGGGGCAGAGGACCGCACCATCATCAAGACCTGGGCCCGGTCGAGCGTTATCGCACCGGAATTCGTTGGCCGCACCTTTGCTGTGCACAACGGCAAAGTCCACGTCCCGGTATTCGTTACCGAAAACATGGTCGGTCACAAATTGGGTGAATTTTCGCCAACCCGCAAATTCCGTTCACACGGTGGTAAGTTAGCAAAGGGCAAGAAGTAGGTCATTATGGCAGTTAAAGCAATCGCAAAAGGAGTCCGCATGAGCCCGCGCAAAGTCGGCGTCGTCGTCGCTTTGGTTCGCGGACGCACCGTGGCTGACGCGCTCACCATTTTGGAGCACACGCCACGCCGCTCAGCAGCTCCTGTCAAAAAAGTGATCGAAAGCGCAAAAGCAAACGCCGATCACAACCACAACCTCAAGCCTGACACTTTGGTTATCACCGAGATCAGCGTATCGCCAGGCGTTCGCCTCAAGCGGTACCGGCCGGCTGCACACGGCCGCGCTTTGCCATTCCAGCGCCGCACGTCGCACATTCGCGTCGTCGTCGACGGTGAAGCCCGCGCCCAAAAAAAGCCGGCCACAGCAAAGCCAGCTAAGGCCGAGAAGGAGGCAAAATAATGGGACAAAAAGTTAATCCAATTAGCATGCGCCTCCAGGTCAACAAGGAATGGCGCAGCAAGTGGTTCGTAGGCAAGCGTGAGTACGCACAGTACTTGGCCGACGACCTCAAGGTACGCCGCCTGATCCAGAACAAACTGGGCTCACGTGCTGCTATCAACAAAGTTGACATTGAGCGTTCACCAAACCTCGTGACTGTTACGATTTCTACGGCTAAGGCCGGCGTCGTAATTGGCCGCGGTGGTGCTGGTGCCCAAGAGCTCAAGGCTGCTATCGAGAAAATCTACGGTACCCAGACTCGCGTCAACATCGAAGAAATCAAAAAGCCGGAAATGTACGCCAAGCTGGTTGCCGAGAACATCGCTCACCAGCTCGAGCGCCGCATGAACTTCCGCCGCGCCATCAAGCAGTCCGCTGCCAGCACTATGCGTGCCGGCGCGCAAGGCATCCGCATCGAGGTTGCCGGCCGCTTGAACGGCGCCGAAATGTCACGCCGCGAAAAAGAAGTCGCCGGCTCGGTGCCGCTACACACACTGCGCGCCGACATCGACTACGCATTGGTTCCAGCCCAAACAACTGCCGGTATTATCGGTGTTAAGGTCTGGATTTACCGCGGGGAGGCTGCGTAATGTTAATTCCAAACCGCACAAAGTTCCGAAAGGTACGCAAAGGTAAAATCCGCGGTGTCGCCACCAGTGGCAACTACATTGCTTTCGGCGAATTCGCCCTGCAATGCCAGGACCACGAGCGCATCACCAGCCGCCAGATCGAGTCTGCCCGTCAGGCCATGACCCGCTACATCAAGCGCGGTGGTAAAATCTGGATCCGCATTTTCCCGCACACGCCTGTCACGCGCAAGCCGCAGGACGTTAAAATGGGCAGCGGTAAAGGCAACCCTGAGTTCTTCGTTGCAAAGGTCCGCCCTGGTACGATTCTGTTCGAAATGCAAGGTGTAAGCGAAGAGACCGCTCGCGAAGCGATGCGCCTCGCCGCCCACAAACTGCCGGTTAAAACTAAATTCTTGGTGAAGGAGGAGGCGTAATGAAAATCGTCGATATCCGTAAACTCTCAACTGCAGAGCTCACCACCGAGAGCACGAAATTACGCGAAGAAATTGCAGAACTCCAGCGTCGCCTGCACCTTGGCGAAGTCCAGAATGTGCGCCTCATCCGGGGCAAGCGCAAGGATCTCGCCCGCATGTTGACCGTGCTGGGTGAGCAACTCGTGAAGGAGACAAAATAATGGCAAAAACAATCATCGGGATCGTGTCGAGCAGCAAAGCCGACAAGACCATCGTGGTAACTGTGAACTCCAGCAAGACCCACCCGCTGTACCGCAAAAAGTACATGGTGAGCAAAAAGTTCATGGCCCACGACGAGAAAAACGAAGCTCAGGAAGGTGACAAAGTTGCCATTACCGAGACTCGTCCGCTGAGCGCCCGCAAACGTCACGCTCTTGAGCGCGTCATCGAAAAAGCTGGCATCCAGCACAAGGAAAGCGAAAGCCAACCTGTAGTCGAAGAGGAGCAAGCGTAATGATTCAGCAAGAAAGCCGCTTGAACGTCTGCGACAACAGCGGTGCCAAGGAAATCTTGTGCATTCGCGTACTTGGCGGCACCCGCCGTCGCTACGCCCGCGTTGGTGACATCATCGTCGCTACCGTCAAAGACGCCAACCCGCAAGGGACCGTTAAAAAGAAATCAGTCGTCAAGGCTGTTGTTGTCCGCACTACCGAAAAAATCCGTCGCAAAGACGGTTCGACCATCAAGTTTGACGACAACGCCGCCGTAATTATCGGCGACGACAAGCAACCGCGCTCGACTCGTATTTTCGGGCCAGTGCCACGCGAACTGCGTGACCTCGGCTACAGCAAAATTATCAGCCTTGCGCCGGAGGTACTCTAATGGAAAAAATCGTGAAAATTCGCTTGAAGAAGGGCGACACCGTTATGGTTCGGGCGGGCAAGTACAAGGGTAAAACCGGCAAAGTACTCGCCACACATCCACGCGAAAACAAAGTGACCGTAGAAGGCATCAACATCGTCAAAAAGCACGTCAAGCCGAGCCGCACCAACACCCAGGGCGGCATCATCGAGCTGACCAAGCCGATTGACGTTTCAAAAGTTGGCATCTACGACGCAGCCGCCAAAAAGGCGTCGCGCATTGGCTACAACGTGGCCAAGGACGGCACCAAGACGCGCGTCATGAAGACCAGCGGAAAGGAGATCAAGTAATGGCTACCAAATCTGCAGCAAAAGCAGTGAGCACTAGTACTGCACGTCTCCGCGAGCTCTACAACAATCAGTACGCTGCTGAGCTCAAGAAAGAACTCGGCTTTGCCAACGCCCACCAGGCGCCAAAGCTCGAGAAAATCGTTGTAAACGTTGGCCTTGGCCGCGCCAAAGACGACAAGAAAATCATCGAAGTCGCCACCAACACCGTGCGCAAAATCACCGGCCAAGAACCGATTGACACCATTGCCAAGAAATCAATCGCCGGCTTTAAGCTGCGCGAAGGCAACAAAATCGGCATAAAAGTCACCCTCCGCGGCGACAAAATGTACGAGTTCATGGACCGCCTCATTACCGTTGTACTGCCACGTCTGCGCGACTTCCACGGCGTGAGCGCCAAGGCTTTCGACAAGTCCGGCAACTACAGCATCGGCCTGACTGACCAATCGGTCTTTCCGGAGCTGACCTTCGACGAGACCACCACGCCGCACGGCTTGCAAGCTGTCTTCGTCATTAGCTGTCAGGAACCGTCACATGCCAAGGCTTTGCTCGAGAAATTCGGCATGCCGTTCGAAAAGGAGACCAAATAATGGCCAAGAAATCCATCATTGCGCGCGACTTAAAGCGCCAGAAAATGATCAAGCAATACGCCGCAAAACGCGCTGAGCTGAAGGCTTTGGGCGACCAAGAGGGCCTGGCCAAGCTGCCACGCAACTCAAGCCCAACCCGCTGGAAGAACCGCTGCAGCGAAACCGGCCGCCCGCGCGCCTTTATGCGCACGTTTGGCCTGAGCCGCATCGCATTCCGTGAGCACGCAAGCAAAGCCGAGATCCCCGGCGTAACAAAATCGAGTTGGTAGGAAGGAGAACATCATGGTATCAACAGACCCAATCGCTGACATGCTGACTCGCATCCGTAACGCCATCGCCGTACGCAAGAGCGAAGTCGTATTGCCGCATTCAAAAGTCAAGCAAGCCGTTGCCGAGCTCCTCAAAGAGAGCGGCTTTGTCGGCGACGTCAAAGTAAGCGACGCTACCGTTGGCAAAAGCCTCAAGATCGTTATCAACGAGGCCGATGAGAACGCCGTCATTACCGAAATCGTCCGCTTGAGCAAACCAGGCCGCCGTATGTACTACGCAGCCCAGGACATCCCGACCGTTAAGCGCGGCCGCGGCGTCGTCATCGTGTCTACCTCAAAAGGCATGATGCTCGGCTCCAAAGCTAAGAAACTTGGCATCGGTGGTGAGTTAATTTGTAAGGTTTACTAATAAAAGTTAAGGAAAATCAATGAGTCGAGTAGGAAAACTGCCCATTCAAATTCCAAGCGGTGTGACAATCACTGTCGACCCTGATTTCGTGACGGTGAGCGGCGCCAAAGGCACCCTCAAGCAATTCACGATGCCGGGCGTCACTGTAACTGTCGAAGACGGCCAAGCGGTCGTCACCCGCGCAAACAATGAGCCCATGATCCGCGCTAAGCACGGCCTCATGCGCGCCCTCATTAACAACATGGTCACCGGTGTTTCCGGTGGCTTCAGCAAGAAGCTCGAGCTGAACGGTGTCGGTTACCGCGTTGCAATGCAAGGCACCGACCTCAAGTTCAACCTCGGTTTCTCGCACGAAGTTATTTACAAACTGCCTGCCGGTATCACGGCTGTTGTCGAGCAAAACACCATCACGGTCAGCGGCATCGACAAACAGCAAGTCGGCCAGGTTGCTGCGGAAATCCGCGCACTCAAGAAGCCTGAACCTTACAAGGGCAAGGGCATCAAGTACGCCGATGAGCACATCATCCGCAAGAGCGGTAAATCAGGTAAGGACAAGTAGGGAAAGCTATGAATAAACTTGCACACAAACTACACAACCTCGCGCTTCGCAAGAACCGCGTTCGTGCGACGGTATCTGGCAGCGCTGCACGCCCACGCCTGAGCGTCCACATTAGTAACCGCCACATCATCGCCCAGCTGATTGACGACGACGCACACAAGACTTTAGCGTACGTATCGACCGTCGGCACCAAGGCTGCAACCGGTACTTTGACCGAGCGCGCCGAATGGATCGGCGGCGAAATCGCTAAAAAAGCCAAGTCCGCCAAAATCAACACCGTTGTTTTTGACCGCAATGGCCGCTTGTACCACGGCCGCGTCAAGGCTTTGGCCGATGCAGCACGTAAAGCAGGATTGGAGTTCTAATTATGGCTGAAAAGACTACTTCAGCACCAGCTGCCGCCGCTGCAGAAGCACAGGCAGCACAACAGCACCAGCGCATGCAAACCGGTGGTGGCCGCGACCAGCGTGGTGGCCGTCCCGGCGGTGATCGTCGCCGCGACCGCCGTCCAGAAGTTGCGCCAGAAGAAAAGCAATATGACGAGCGCGTCGTACACATCGACCGCGTAGCCCGCGTTGTAAAAGGCGGCCGCCGGTTCCGTTTCCGTGCCCTCGTTGTAGTTGGCGACCGCAAAAACCGCGTCGGCATCGGCATCTCAAAAGGTGCTGATGTGACCGCCGCCGTTACCAAGGCTACTGAATCTGCCAAAAAGCACCTCGTAACCGTTAATCTGTACAAGGGCACTTTGCCACACGAAGCCGAGGCCAAGGTGAGCGGTGCCCGCATCCTGCTCAAGCCAGCCAGCGCTGGTACGGGTTTGATCGCCGGTGGTGTGGTGCGCACGATCCTCGAAGTTGCCGGCGTGCACAACGCGCTCAGCAAATCGCTTGGCTCAACAAACAAGGCCAACACTGCCTACGCAACGATCGCTGCCCTGCAGTCAATCGAGCCATCCGCTAAATGGGTGACGACTGCGCAAGCCGCCAAGACCAAAAAAGCTGCAACCGCTAAGGCAACTGCCAAGAGCGAGGAGTAGACCATGAAATACAACGAACTACAAGTCACTAAAAGCAAAAGCGCCAAGCGCGTCGGCCGCGGCATCGCTGCCGGCCAGGGTAAAACTGCCGGCCGCGGCACCAAAGGTCAGATGTCCCGCACCGGCTCCAGCCGCCGCCCAGGCTTCGAAGGTGGTCAAAACCCACTTATGCAGCGTTTGCCCAAATTGCCCGGTTTCCGCTCGCACAAAGTCGCCGCAGAGACTGTCTACACCGGTGAACTCGACCAGTTTGCCGGCAAAACCGTCGACACTGCTGCTTTGGCCGAGAAGGGCCTTATCAGCAACCCATACGTCCGCGTTAAGTTGCTCGTTAAAGGCGATGTCAGCAAAAAAGTAACCGTCAAACTGCAAAGCGCCAGCGAAAGCGCTATCGCAGCCGTGCAAAAAGCCGGCGGCAGCTTTGAAAAGGTTGGCTTGAATGCTCGCCCCAGCACTAAGACCGAAAAAGTCCCACGCGCTGCCAAAAAAGCCAAATAAGATAGGCAAAACATATAAACAAAGGGGTTGTGCCGCGTGTATAGCCTCTTTTGTTTTTAATAGCTCTATGTCATAATCCACATACCATGCTTTCCTGTACGTACGAAACCGAGACACTCTTCTACCCAGACTTTAGCGAGATAGGGCGCTTTATTGCGGCCGGTAACACGTGGGACGGCAACGTGCGGACTGTCCTCGACCACATGATTGATACGCCAAATCCAGTGATTATAGAAAGTGGCACGAATATCGGTGCCACACTCATGCAAATCAAGCTGGCAAAACCCGAGTCCGAAGTGCATTGCTTTGAGCCATCAAACTTGTTTTGGGAAGCGCTCAGGACAAATAAAGAAGCCAACGATTGGCGGCACGTGTATCTCAACAGCTGCGCGCTTTCGGACGCGAGCGCAGCACAAACCCTCTATAATAATGACTCGACAGCCAGCTTCGCAACCCGTGAATACGATGGACACGATTTCGTGTCGGAACAGATAGTCAAAACACAGCGCCTTGATGAATACACAAAAGGCTTTACGCGCCTCGACTTCATAAAATCAGATACGGATGGCCACGAATACAATGTACTCAAGGGCGCGAGACACACACTTGAGCGCTTTCACCCCATGCTTTACCTTGAGTTCCAGATCAGCCAAATAACTGCTGCCGGCCAGGATCCGCATGAGTTCCTGGAGTTTTTAACAGACAACGGCTATCGTAATTTTTTGCTCTTCAATAATTATGGCCAGCCGTTGCGACTCGCCGCGAACGCCAAAGAAATCCTCGACACCTACAACGAACAGGTACGGTTTATGGACATTTTGGCCGTACATAAGGATGAGCCGGCGCAGGTCGAACATCTACAAACCTTAGGCACCAATTTTTTGAACGGCACGCTGCGCGCCTCTGTACGCCAGCCCATCAACCGCGCCACCCAAGCTACTGCAAAATAACCAGAATGTGGCTTACAAATCGGCCTTTATTATGTATACTTAGTTACGACTACTTTATAAGAGATGGTATAAGAGGCCTGATAACGTTATGAACTGGAAGATTATTGGTAAGTCCCTCGGGCACAAAGAAATGCGCAAGCGTATCTTTGCAGTACTCGGCATTTTATTGGTGTTCCGTTTACTGGCACACATTCCGGTGCCACTTGGCGATCCAAAAACGTTGCAACAAATTCTGCAGAACATTTTTACCTCGAACCAGCACGGCACGCAGCTGCTGAGCTTTATCAACCTGCTTTCCGGCGGCGCGCTGGCTAACTTTTCGATCATGATTGCGGGGCTTGGGCCGTACATTAACGCTTCGATCATCATGCAGCTGCTCACCAAGGCCGTACCAAAGCTGGAGGCGCTCCATAAAGAAGGCGAGTTCGGCCAGAAAAAGATCAACCAGTACACCCGTATTCTTACGTTTCCTTTGGCTGTCGTGCAATCGGTCGGCGCAATCTATCTGATCAGCAAGACCGCCAGCAGCATCGGCGGCGTGGGCGATATTACGGCGAATGCCTCAATCATGCAGTGGGTTTTGATGGCCGCGGCACTCACCGGCGGTTCGATGCTCTTGATGTGGCTCGGTGAACTCATAACAGAGCAGAGCATTGGTAACGGTATTTCTTTGCTTATTACAGTGGGCATTGTGAGCGGTCTGCCGTCTACTGTGGGCGGTCTGGTAAATTCGATTACGAGCAGCACTGGCAAGTGGGTGCTTTGGGGGCATAAGCTGCCGTTCAGCAAATCCGGCGCATTGTTTGGCTTGATCGTACTTGTTTCTGTTATTCTTGTGACTTGGCTGGTCGTAATGCTAAACGAAGCGGCGCGTCGCATTACCGTTAATTACGCCAAGCGCGTGCAGGGGAACCGCACCTACGGAGGCGTAACTACTGTGCTGCCGATCAAGCTGATCGCGGCTGGCGTAGTGCCAATTATCTTTGCTGTAGCCTTTTTGAGCGTGCCGAGCTTTGCGGGACAACTGCTCACCAACTCGCACAGCGTGCACTGGCAGCAGCTGGGCACGAATCTGAGCACCTGGTTCCAGACACCATCGGCGCAAACCTTTGCTGCAGGCGGATGGACGCCGTACATTTATCCGCTGACGTACTTCTTGCTCGTCTTTATCTTTACGTTCTTCTACACTAGCGTGACGTTTAACACGAAAGAAATCGCCGAGAACCTGCAAAAACAGGGCGGCTTTATCGAAGGCGTGCGCTCTGGCGCACAAACCGAGAAATACCTTAGCAGAACTGTGAACCGCCTGACGTTATTCGGAGCATTCAGCCTTGGCGTCTTGGCGTTGCTGCCGATTATCGCCCAGGTGTTCCTGAGCACCAACATCGCCCTTGGCGGTACCAGCGTCCTAATCTTGGTGTCTGTTTCGCTTGAGACTTTGCGTGCCGTAGAATCGCGGGCGCTCATGGTCACATACGACCAATATTCGCAGCCGGACTTCTTTGAAGACATGAGCGAAGGCGACCTTGAGAGTCCTAAAAAGCGCCGCTTTAGTCTCATTCCGTTCCGCAAGCGCTCGTAAAACCACGGGCTCGCCAGGCCGAGCATACTATGCCACCGCGCGCAGTTTGCGGTATTCTATCCGCAGTGTTTGAGCACGGGGTATAGTATGTCGGCCTGGCCGCACTGGTAAAGCCTACGGAACTGGCAAAAAGTGTTGTAATCCCCACTAAACACTGCTATAATCTAATCTTGTTATATTTATGGCTAATAACAAGCAAGTTATCGAGTTAACTGGGACAATAATTGAGACCCTTCCGGGGACTCAATTCAAGGTAGAGCTCGAAAACGGCCATCAAATAATAGCTCACGTTGCCGGTAAAATGCGTAAACACTATATTCGCATCGTGCCAGGCGACAGCGTGACGGTTGAGTTGACACCCTACGATCTTACGAAGGGCAGAATCACCTATCGCAAATCATAAAATAAGCAGTGTGTCGTGCACTAATAGAAAGGGAGTACGATCCGTATGAAAGTACGTGCAAGCATCAAGCCGATGTGTGACAAGTGTCAACGCGTGATTCGCAATGGCCGGCGCCGCATCATCTGCAAAAAACCAAAGCATAAGCAGAGGCAGGGTTAAGTATGGCTCGAATTTCGGGTGTTACCATCCCTACTGAAAAGCAAATCCACGTCGCATTGACGTATGTGTACGGCATCGGCCCAAAAACCAGTGCCGCTATTTTGGTTGCAGCAAAAGTTGAGCCAACGGTTCGTGTCAAAGACTTGACCGACACCGAGATCAGCCGCATCCAAGATATCATTAACGCCGATTACACCGTTGAAGGTGAGCTGCAACGCATCGTAGCCGGCAACATCAAGCGCCTCAAAGATATCAACTCATACCGCGGCATGCGCCACAAGGCAAACCTGCCTTCACGTGGCCAACGCACCAAGACCAACGCCCGCACACGCCGTGGCAAGAAGACGACTGTTGGTGGCACCGCTAAAAAAGTAGCTTCGAAGACTTAGGATGAGGATCTAGAGATATGGCAGATACAACTGTAAAGAAGAAAAAAGCCAAGCGGACTGTTGCCGCTGGTCAAGTACACATTTTAGCAACTTTTAACAACACGATTATCACCTTTACCGACCTGCAAGGCGGCGCTTTGAGCGCTGCGAGCGCCGGTGGTTGCGGCTTCCGTGGTTCCAAAAAGGGCACGGCTTACGCCGCCCAGATTGCTGCCGAGAAAGCCGGTCAAGCCGCTAAGCAATTGCACGGTTTCAGCAAAGCAGATGTGTTCATCCGTGGCGTTGGCCTCGGCCGCGATGCAGCCGTACGCGCCCTCAGCGGTTTGGACATTCAGGTTGAAAAAATCGTTGACGTGACTGGCATGCCACATGGTGGTGTTCGCCCTAAGAAAGCACGTCGCATTTAAGGGTGAGAGGATAATATAACATGGCAAGAGACACTCACTCCATCGTAAAAATGAGCCGCCGGGAAGGCTACGCGCTGCACCCTAAGGCCCACAAAGCACTTGTTAAGCGCACTGCGACACCGGGCCAGCACACAAATGGCCGCCGCCCAAACAAGCCAAGCCAATATTCGCTGCAGCTTCGCGAAAAGCAGAAGGTCAAGCGCTTGTATGGCTTGCTCGAAAAGCAATTTAGCAACCTGATGAAGGAAGCTAGCCGCAAGCAAGGCCAATCTGGCGCCATCTTGCTGCAATTGCTTGAGCAACGCGCTGACAACGCCGTGTACCGCGCCGGGTTCGCTCCCAGCCGCCGTGCCGCCCGTCAGCTCGTTACCCACGGTCACTTCCTGCTGAACGGCCGCCGTGTTGACGTTCCGTCAATCCGCCTCCGCGCCGGCGACACCCTGACCATCCGCGACCACAGCAAACAGACCGAATATTTCAAGAAGATCGACGATGTTAGCCCAGCGCCTTCCGCGACACCGGGCTGGTTAAAAGTCAATCGCAAAAAAGTTGAATTCGAAGTTACCGGCGCACCGTCCCGCGATGACGCCGAGCCCGACATCAACGAGCAATTAATCGTGGAATACTACTCACGCTAAGGGAGGACGAGTTAGATATGTCAAAAATGATTCACACGCCAGGCATCGTCAAAGTTGACGACCACAGTGCAACAAGCGCCACCTTTGTGATTGAGCCATTGCACAGCGGTTACGGCATGACGCTTGGTAACTCGCTCCGCCGGGTTTTGCTTTCGAGCATTTCCGGTGCCGCCATCACCAGCTTCAAGATTGAGGGCGCAACGCACGAGTTTACTACGGTTGCCGGCGTTAAAGAAGATGTCGTCGACATCATGCTGAACCTCAAGGGCATCCGCTTCCGCGTCTTTAGCGAAGAGCCGCAAACGCTGCGCATCACCAAGAGCGGCAAGGGCGTCGTAACCGCCAAAGACATCACTGTTAACAGCGATGTTGAGGTAGTCAACCCCGAGCACGTGATCGCAACGCTTGACGACGACAAAGCTAAATTCACTATGGATTTGGTTGTCGAGACCGGCCGCGGTTACCGCACCATCGACGAAAGCGCCGCCAAAAAAGCAAGCGACCAAGTTGCGCTTGACGCCATCTTCAGCCCAGTGCTGCGCGTGCGCTACAAAGTCGAAAACACCCGCGTCGGCCAGATGACCGACCTCGACAAACTGCTGATCACCGTCGACACCGACGACACCATTAGCCCGCGCGACGCTTTCGAAGAAGCCGCCGCAATTTTAGTAAACCAGTACACCGCATTGGCAGGTAAAACCCGCGTCGAAGCCGCTCAGCCGCTTGGCGTCCCTGCGCAAACTGCCGACGACCACGTTGCGCAAACTACAGACGAGCCAACGGCCCTCGACACTTCAATCGAAGACCTCAACCTGTCTGCCCGCACCACCAATGCGCTCATTAACAACGACATTCACACCATCAAGGACCTGTTTTCTTTGAGCGACGCCGAACTGCGCGACCTCAAAGGCTTCGGCAGCAAAGCCCTTGACGAAGTGAAGGAAAAACTCGCAGAGTTGGAGCTGTAAAATGCATCGTCACGGATACAAAGGCCGAAAACTGCACCGCGAGCGCGACCAACGTGAAGCGCTTGTGAAGGGTCTCGCCGACTCGCTCATTAAATATGAGTCGATCGAAACCACCCTTCCAAAGGCCAAAGAAGTGGTGCCTTACGTAGAAAAATTAATCACTAAAGCTAAAAAAGGCGACCTGCACAACCGCCGCCAAGTCATCAGCAAACTGCAAACGCTGGAAAGCGCGCACAAGCTGGTCGACGATATGGCGCCAAAAATGCAGACCCGCAACAGCGGTCACGTGCGCATCACCAAAACGCGCCTGCGCCGCGGCGACAACGCCCAGATGGCAAAGGTAAGCTTCGTTGACGATCTCAAGGAAGCGCCGGTTGCAAAAGACGCCAGCAAAGCTGCAAAGCCAGCCAAGACGGCCGTCAAAACTCCTGCAGTCAAAAAAGCTGCGCCTGCTAAAGCAGACAAGGAGACCAAGTAATGAAGACTTATAGCGCCAAACCGTCTGAAGTTACCCGCAAATGGTACGTTATCGACGCCAGCGAAGCACCGCTTGGCCGCGTCGCTACCAAAGTTGCTACGCTTTTGACCGGTAAAGAAAAACCGATGTTCACCCAGCACATTGACTGCGGCGACTACGTTATCGTCATCAACGCCCAAAACACGCAAGTGACCGGCAAAAAGATGGGCGACAAAATGTACTACCACCACAGCCACTTCCCGGGCGGCCTCAAAGAAGCAACCCTGACCGAAAAGATGGAAAAGGACCCGACCCACGCTTTGTTCCACGCCGTTCGCGGCATGCTGCCGGTTAACAAATTGCGCGACGAGCGCCTTGCTCGCCTCAAAATTTACGCCGACGCCGAGCACAAGCACGAGGCTCAAAAGCCCGAAGCCATCTCACTTAAAGGAGGCAAGAAATAATGGCTGCACAAAGCTACTTTTACGCACTGGGTCGCCGCAAGGCCGCGACTGCCCGCGTCCGCTTGAGCGGTGGCAAAGGCACGATCGTGATCAACGGCAAGCCTGCTGCTGAGTATTTTGCTGAAAGCAAAAACTTGCTGCACGACCTCGAGAAGCCGTTCGCTGCGCTGCAACAGGAAAACAAGTACGACATCACGGTCCGTGTTGACGGCGGCGGTCACGCCGGCCAAGTCGACGCGATTCGCCTTGGTATCGCCAAAGCCCTGACGCAACTCAACGAAGAATTTAAGCCAACTTTGAAGCGCGCCGACCTGCTTGGTCGCGATGTTCGCACCAAAGAACGTAAGAAATTCGGCCTCAAAGGCGCTCGCAAACAACGCCAGTTCACCAAGCGTTAATTGCCGGGAACCCATCAAAAGAGCCACTCACCTCGAGCGGCTCTTTTACTTTTTAAAGAAAGATAGATTGGCAAACCATGGCACAACCCTTTCGAGAACATGAGCTTGCAGGGACTTTAATCGAACGTGGATTTGGTCCATTCTCTAAATCTTCGCAAACACAGGTTCCAGAAAGGGTTGTGCCATGGTTTGCCTTCATTTATAATTAAAAAGTAATGAAAACGGCGCAAGCGGTTACGTTTTATTGGTTTACCGGCACTAATGTGGCGGCTTGTTCTGTGTGCTCATAAACAGACTGAACTTATTGAATAGACCGCCACACCCGGCGGATTTTTTATGTAACAAAAGGAGCACTCCTATGGCACCAGAAGATGTCGAGCGATTTTTACGGGAAGGCGGCGAACCCGCCCCATACCTTCTACCGCCCCCACATATAGACTCAGACCCCACTGCAGCAGGCCATTACAGAGCCCGTTTGCTCGGAGACTGCGTTTCAGTAAGCCACCTTGTACCGCCTGTAAAGGATGAACAAGGTAAGCCTATGACCACTACGTTTGGTGTATATGGCCTCTTACAACGTAGCATCAAGCGATATCGCGACTGGCAAGAAGAGAACAGTGGAACAGAATCCACTGATTTTCCGGAATCTGAGCTATAATAGGAGCAATATGAGTAAACCAGTAATTTTAACCGGCCTGCGGGCGAACAACGACCTGACGCTCGGCAATTATCTCGGCGCGCTGCTGCCGCTCGTCGACATGGCACAGCAGCACGCCGGCGATTACCAAGTACAGGTGTTTGTGCCGGACCTGCACAGCTTTACGACGCCTATCGACCACGGAAAGCTGTATGAGCAGACGCTCGAAAACCTGCGCGTGTACGTGGCCGCCGGTTTGCCGCTGGACAACAAAGACGTGCACATTTATCGGCAAAGTTATATTCCGGCGCACAGCGAGCTCACCTGGATTCTCGATTGCTTTACCGGCTTTGGCGAAATGAGCCGCATGACCCAATTCAAAGATAAGTCCGCAAAATTAAATGCCGACCGCGTCAGTGTCGGCCTGTTTAACTACCCCGTGCTGATGGCCGCCGACATCTTGCTGTACAACGCCAGCTACGTGCCGGTAGGCGACGACCAAACGCAGCACCTTGAGTTCACCCGCGACATCGCCCTGCGCATGAACAACCAGTTTGGTGATCTGTTAACCGTGCCGTTGCCCGTGCCCAAACAGCACGAATTCTTCGGCAAAGAGCAGGGCCTACGCATTCGCGATCTCCAAGATCCCAGCAAAAAAATGAGCAAGAGCGACGAAACCGGCAAGGGCGTCATATTCTTGAGCGACATGCCCGAAGCCGCACGCAAAAAAATCATGAGTGCCGCAACCGACAGCGTCGGCGCCATACATTACGACCCCAAAGCCCAGCCTGGCATCGCAAACTTACTGCAAATTTTAGCACTGCTGAGCGAACGCTCACTTAGCGACGTCACGGCCGAATGGGATGGCAAGACCAGCTACGGCGAATTCAAAACAGCGGTGGCCGATGCGGTCGCGAGTTTTCTGACTGGTTTCCACGCGCGATTGGCTGAAGTCGACATGCAAGCCGTCATGGACAAGCTCACCAAAGACGAGGCAATAATGTGCGACACGGCAAATCAAACATTACTGCGCGTACAGCAAGCCGTCGGATTACGGCCAAAAGCATAACATGCAAGTAATTGCAGATGAAACCAACATCGGCACTCGCTTGGATGTAGCGATCGGCGAAGCCATGCCGCAGCTCAGCCGCGCCTTTATTCAAAAACTGTGCGAGCAGGGCAAAGTAACCGTGCAAAGTAAACCGACTAAACCGGGTTACAAAGTGCGCGCCGGCGACGTCATAACCGTAGATTACGACCTGGCCCAGCTCAGCGTCATCCCGCACATCGACCTGCCAATTTTATACGAGGACGATGATTGCCTGGTCCTCAACAAGCCGGTCGGCGTGCTGACGCACAGCAAGGGCGCGTTTAACCCCGAGGCAACGGTGGCGACTTTTGTGCGCAAACATATCAGCGAAGACGGTTTGATGGGCGAACGCGCCGGCATTGTGCACCGGCTCGACCGCGCCACCAGCGGTGTAATTATCTGCGCCAAAACATCGGCGGCGCTCAGCTTTTTGCAAAAACAATTCTCGCAGCGCAAAGTCAAAAAGACATACAACGCCGTAGTGCGGGGCACGCTTGATCCGGCCGAGGCCGTCATTGACATGCCCATCGAGCGCAACCCCAAGGCGCCGGCCACATTCCGCGTGGGTCCAAATGGCAAATCCGCGGTCACGCATTACAAAATCATCGGCAGCAACGCCACTTACAGCTTACTCGAACTCAAACCCGAAACCGGCCGCACCCACCAGCTGCGCGTGCATTTAGCACACATCGGCCACCCAATCGTCGGCGACACATTATATAACGGCGCGCCCGCCGACCGACTATTTTTACATGCGCGCGAGCTCGAAATCACACTGCCGAACCGCGAACGCCGCACTTTCACCGCGCCGCTGCCACCTGAATTTTCAGATATAATGAAGTGATGGACGCGCTTGTTCTCCACACTAAAACCGCCGAGCAGCTGCTGCGAGCCGGCAACAATCCCGCCCAGGCTATGGCTATTATCGCCGCCGTGGGCAGTGGCAAGCGCACACTTGCCGTGCAGCTCGCCGCAGAAATTTTGCATATAGAGCCGGACGATCTCACCAACTATCCATATTTTTTGCTGCTCAACGACGCCGATCAAACCATTCAGATCGAGCACATTCGCGAACTGCAGCATTTTACGCAGCTCAAAACAACCGGGAAGGGCACGATCCGCCGCGCAATTATAGTGCTCGCCGCCGAAAAAATGACTACCGAGGCGCAGAATGCTTTTTTGAAGCTTCTGGAAGAGCCGCCGAGCGACACGATTGTGATCCTGACGGTCGAGAGCGAGCGGGCGCTGCTGCCAACGATCATGTCGCGCGTGCAAGCGCTTGCGATACAAACGCCAGATGAGCAGCAAATCCGTGCCCATTTCAGCGCCCAGTATCCCGAGGACGCAGTCAACAAAGCTTATTTTTTGAGCGGCGGCCGGCCCGGCCTCATGCACGCGCTGCTGGCCGAGGAGCAAAATCACCCGCTCATCACCGCTGTCAATCAGGCTAAAGACATCCTACAAAAGCCCGTATTTGAACGCCTCGCCATGGTCGATGCGCTCAGCAAAAAGAAGGACGAGGCCACATACGTGCTCGCCGCGTTGCAGCAAATCGCCGAAACCGGACTCGCTCAAGCCGCTAAAACCGCTGCGCCGGCCAAGATTAAACAGTGGCATAACATTATCGCCGCCGCATACGCCGCCCGAACGGCACTCGCGCGGAACGCCAACGCCAAGCTCGTATTCACAAATCTTATGCTTGCCTTGTAAAGTTTGCTATAATAACCCTAGTTATGTACGAGTTGGTATTTATTGTCGGGTTTGGCTGGCTGGCATATCACAACGCCAAAATCCACGACGACGAGTTCGCCGGTGCTTCGCGTAAAATCGGCGATCGCCTCGGCAAGCTATGGGACATCGCGCACCAGGGTATGCGCGAAAACCGCTTTTTGCGCGCCGAAAAAGCACTACTGACCATTCTTAAAATCGACGAAAAGAACGCCGCCGCATATAACCGCCTCGGCATTTTGTACGCCAAACAAAAGGAATACCGCGACGCGATCGACTGCTTCGAGATTGCCTCGAGCATCGAGGCCACGCCTTCGAGCCTGCACAACCTCGGCCTCATTTATTATGAAACCGAGAACTACGAAAAAGCCGCGATCGCTTTTGAACAAGCATTAAAACTCGAGGATTCTTTGGCCGCCCGCCACGTTGCTTACGCCAAGGTACAGGAAAAGCTCGGCAACGAAAAAATGATGTTCCAATCGCTCGAAAAAGCGGCCGAGCTCGAGCCCAACAAAGAAACCTATGCGCTGTTGCAGCACGCTTACGAGTCGCGCGGCATGCAAGCCCAGGCGGATATGATCGGGCAGAAGCTCAAAAAACTCATCGTCCCCGACGGCCGCCCCAAGCGCATGATGCGCCCCCGCCGCGTCGTGGTTTAAAAAATAGAGCCGCCTTAAGCAGTGGCGACCAGAAGCCGAACAGAGTATACTGTCTATATGATCATACGTCCACAAAACACCGCAAATGGTATGAGACTCTGGATTGCCGAAGGCTCAACTGAGCAAGAGCTTTCAGAAGGCCTAAAGCTGGACTACATTATATGGCACAACGTTAGGCTGGATATTGAGAAAATTCAACCCTGGCCTAGCGACACGGGCTTGGTTACGAAGCTCGTAACTGTTAAGCCACTAACCTCTGAGCAGCTAGCCAGACTCAATGATCTCGCATTAGAGCACAGAGACGAGTTCAGAAACTGAAGCATTTCAATCAAGCGTAGCTTTGCGCTAGAATAGAGCATTTATTGTGAATCTCGACAGGAAATCTCAGCAACAACTTATCCGGGAAACCGAGGAACTTGCAACTAACGCGAAAAACAACATGCGACTAGGCGATAGCTACGTAATTAGGTCGAACGCTAAGTTGATTGAGTCCAATGCACGGGTTGAAGGCGAGATCGGTAATCTTATAAATAAGCTGCAGGAATTCAACCACGAATCGTCAGCTCAAACAAAGGAGTTGATCTCCCTAACAAAGTCCATTAAGGGCTTGAGCTTTGAAGCCTCTACCCAAACGCAGACTCTAATAAAACTCACTAAGCGTATCGTCATTCTGACTGTTGGGTTAGTCATTCTGACCGTAGTTCTAGTTGTAGGGCTAATCGTACAGTTGGCAACTGCTAGATAGTCAACTACTTCTATTGTCACAAGCGGTAAATTCTGCTAAAATACACCGGTACTTGGCAATCTGCCGACATAGCTCAGTGGCTAGAGCGGCTGTTTTGTAAACAGCGGGTCGTGGGTTCGAATCCCTCTGTCGGCTCCAAGTGAAACAGCTTTTTGCATCGACGCTTCGCTCGCGTCTACAAAAAGCCAAGACTTTGGCTTTTTGCCTCTGTCGGCTCCAAGATTTTCTGGTACAATATACTCCATGCAGGGATAGTGAAGCGGTCAAACACGGGTGTCTGTAAATCATCTGGCTCAGCCTTGGGGGGTTCGAATCCCTCTCCCTGCACCAATATTGGAAGGTCCAACTGTCCGACGTGCCGAAGTAGCTCAGTGGTAGAGCATCGCCATGGTAAGGCGGGGGTCACGAGTTCAATCCTCGTCTTCGGCTCCAGCAACGAATAATAAGAGTCTGCTCCCACGCAGGCTTTTTACTACACAACAATTATGAAATTCATAGAACAGCAACTTTTGCCACGGGAACGCCCAAAGCCAAGTGACCCAGAGTATGGCGCCGCTTGTCACGGCTTGCTAGCCTTTACCGATTCGATAATTGCAAAATGGGTCACTATCCAGCAACCCGACTTCGAAGCGTCGGTAACTGGCCCCGTAAATAACGTAGCGAGCATCAAAACTCCATACATGGACGGCCTTTCGCTCGAGTGGCGGATGTCACGTGCGGGTCTCTGCAGAGAAAATCAAAATAACAATCCGCTCGTTGCTAACGTGCTCGTCTGGCGCGACGTCGATAAAACGGGCGGTGACGATGAGCAGCAGGTGCGCCCGCTGCTCGAATACCGCATTTCTGCAACAGATGTCAGTTACTGGAGCATTATGCACAACGTTAGGTCGTCACTTGATACCCCTGACATAAATAGATTATTGGGCGATCTACAGGATGGCGCGCAACAGCTCAACGCGCAGCATCGAAGTTAGTGTTTACAACCCACTTTATATCTGTTAAAATGATAAAGATTGAATTATAAAAGGTAATTTTTATTTATGGCAAAAAAAGGCGAGAAGCGTAAAATCATCGGCTTGGTCAGCGAAGAATCTGGCGAGCGCATCTATTACACGACCAAAAATACCATGAACACGCCTGAAAAGCTCACTTTGCGCAAATACAGCCCAAAGCTGCGCCGACACGTAAAGTTCACCGAGACCAAGAAAAACTTGGGCCGCAACGAAGTCAAAAAATAGGCTGCCTTACGGCAAACTACAAAATAACCGCTCATATCAGGGCGGTTATTTTGTAGCTCCGTTTGAGGCCGCGCAAAGTTATTCGATCTTCGCCAGATCGAGCACTGTGTTAATGAGCTCGGCGTGGCTCCATACAAGCGGCGTGACACTTAGTGCAAAGCCGTTGTCCGGGTCAAACTGCTCGCTCAAAACGCCGCTGTACTGCCGGCGATCAAGCACCCACTGCATGAGCTCCTTGGCTTTTTCGACTTCGCCGGTGCTGATGTAATACTGCGCCAGCCATTCAGTGCAAACGATCCACGGATTCCCCTTGTACTGCGCCTTTGATAAGAAGTAATCATCGTGCTCAAAACGGATGACACCGCCAATGGGTGAACTATTGTGAAGCCGCCCAACAACCTGATCGAGCGTAGATATGAGCGTCGTGTCGCTCATGGGCAGTTTGCCAAACATGTACGGTCCGTAAAAGTTGGAGGCGTCGAGCGTGTCGTCGTACTGCAAGTCGCCGTTTTCCTGCAGCAAGAAGCCTTTTCGGTAGTAACCGTCCGGATGATACAGACTGCCAAGGCCGGCGCGGATTTTCTCGGCAGCATGCTGCCAGTGTACGGCGTCGTCGGGGTGGTTGAGGGCTGTGGCGAGCTCGGTTGCGGTCTCGAGCGCGGCAATTACGGTACAAACCGTGTATGTCGATGTCAGGAATTTTTGCTCCCACAGGTCGTAGCTGGCGTGCGGCAAACCAGTGGCGGCATCGATAAAATTGGCCATGAACGCGGCGCAGCGGGCAATAAAAGTGTCGTAAAAGCTCTCGATAAAGGCGACGTCTTTGCTGGCGCGGTAGTATTCGCCAAGCATGTAGACGACGATGGCGGTTTCGTCTTCTTGAATGGCGAGCTCTTTGTGGCGGCCGTGCACTAACGGATGCCAGGTGCTGCCGATGGCGCGGTCCGGCTGGTATTTGTGCATGAGGTAGCCGTCGCGGTGCATGGTGTCGCGCGCGAACAAGAAGAACTTTTTGGCCTCTTCGAATTGGCCAAGGCGTATGAGCGGCCAGACGGCGTATGCTGCGTCGCGCGGCCAGCAGTAACAGTAGTAGTCGCGGCCAAAGTTAAAGATGCTGGAGTCGCCACTGGCTAGGATAGAGCCGCGCTCGTCGCAGTGTGCCTTAATGATGAGCATGCTTTTTTTGACCGGCACCAGATACTGCTCCGGAATTTTTTTAAACTGCTCGCTGCTGGCGGCAAGCCATTGTTGCCAGTGGTCGCGCGCCAAGTGCAGGCGGTCGTCGATCGGATAATATTTGAGCTTGGTGTGGATAACCTGGGCGTCGCTTTGGCTGTCGGCGGCCACGACCCAGTAATCAACCTCGAATGACTGATGGCCCGGCGTTACGCGACGAAAACGCAGCACGGAATCTACGCCACCGTGCTCGATGGCGTTGCCGGACAGCTCGCCGTCTTCGGCATCGCGGAAGGTGCCGTCCTTGCCCTCGATGGCATAATTACCCACGGCGTATTGGTCGAAGCTGCCGTGGTCGGTAAATTTGCCGGCTATCAGCAAACAGCAGCGGCCTTTGTAGTCCAAAATATAGTCATCGTCCGGCACGAACATAGCGGTGTCGGCTCGGCCGGCGCGGGAAATTTGAAAGACTTGATGCATAAAGAGCCGGATATCGCGCTCGGCATCGGAGTTATTGGTTATGCGCACGCGACGGATAAAGGCATTGTAATCGGTATCAACGAAGTCAATGAGTTCGAGCGTCAACTGCAGCGCGTCGGATTCGGCCTTAATGGTGCTTACGAGCGCGTCGGGCTCAAAATCAACCGTAATTTTCCAGGTGCCATCGGCCATCCAATGGAATGTGCCGTCAACCCACACGCCGATTTTGTGCTGCGTGCTGCGGGCGTTTGCCAGGTTGTCGAGGCCAACATACGGATAATAAAAATCGTGCACGTGGCCCATTTCGTCGAGTCCCACGAACAATTGCCCATTACTTAAGACGACTGGCCGCCCCATATTTTATACCTCCACACCCTTTTCGCTTAACCGGAACTTGAGATCGTGATAGGTGTTCATGAAAGCCACAAAGGCGTCGTACGGATTTTCGTACGGGCTAAAGTAGGCGTGGATGTCGCCGTCGTTAAACCACTTGGTGCACATGTAATAAAAGTGGTCGGAAGTTTGCAGGCGGCGCCAGTCTTCGATGAGCGCTAGGTCGTTGGTGTTTAAAATTGCCGATTCAAGCGCATATAGCTCCAAAATTGCCGACGTTTGCATGCTGTTGCCGAGCCAGGCGCTGAGGTCGCGCTCGGTGTCGGCCCAGGTGATGGTTTGCGGCACGTCGACTTGGTCGGCGGGCTCAAAACTGTCGATGGTTTCGCTGACGGTCATAAAGGTGTGCTCCGGGTTTTTGAGCCACTCGCCGGGCAAATGCTGCAAAAAGTCGAAGATGCCAGACTCGCTCCATTGGTGCTCGCCAAATGTTTCGTAGTCCATAAACAGATTGAAGTTGGTGGCGTCACCGGTTTCGCTGAGCCAGTGCGAGAATTTATTTGCGGTGAGCGGCCACTCGCTCCAGTCGCGGTCACCAAAACGGAAGGCAATGTCGTCGCTGAGCTTGTAGTTCTTCATGAGGACGCGGATGTTTTCGGTGTAAGCTGGGCGGTACACATAGTTGGGGCTGCGCCAGCCGAGCACTTTGTCCCAGCCTTCGGTAAGGATGCCTTTGTAGCCGGCTTTGTCGGCCCAGTAGGCGACATCGTTGTTGTATGAAAGCTCGGTGTTACGGAAGACTTGCGGCGTTTGGCCAAAGACTTGCTGGACCTTTTCGCGGTGCATACGGACTTGGGTTTCGAATTCGCTGCGCGAGTAAAAGAACGCCAGGCTGTGGTGGTAGGTTTCGGCAACGATTTCGACGCGGCCGGTGCGGGTAAGTTCGCGGAAGGATTCGAGCACGTGCGGCGCCCAGCGCTCCAGCTGCTCAATAACGGTGCCAGTAATTGACAGGCTCAGCTTAAATTCCGGATATTTGCGCAGGAGTTCAAGCAGGTAGCGGTTGGTGGGCAAGTATGATTTTTCGGCAACTTTGTGGATGATGCGTTCGTTGCTGGTGCGTTCATCGTACGGTGCGTCAAAGTAGTTGTGATTGACGCCGGCATCAAAGATGGTGTAATGACGTACGCGAAACGGCTGGTGCACGTGCAAATACAAGACGATGGCTTTTTTGCTCATGCCGCCGCTCCTTGCAAGCGCAGGTTTTCGCCGTACACGCGGAAAAGTTTGTCGGCGGCCGTGTCCCAGGACAGCTTTTCGAACTCCTGGTAGGCATTTTTGTGGAGCTCATCGCGCAAAGCATCGTTTTGAATAACAGCGGTAATTTGGTTGGCCATTTCGGCGACATCCCAAAAATCGACTTTGAGGCAGTTGTGCAGGACTTCGGCTACGCCGGATTGCTTGCTGACGAGGGCCGGCGTGCCATAGCCGACAGCCTCGAGCGCGGTCAAACCAAACGGCTCGGAAATAGAAGGCATTACAAAAAGATCGGCAATGGCGTAGGAGTCGCGCCAGCGTTTGCCGCGTTGGAATCCGGTAAATATGACGTTTTTGGCGATGCCGAGATCGGCGCTCAGCTGCAAAAGCTCAAAATACTGTTCGCCGCTGCCGACAATTAGAAACAGCGTTTTTGGTGCACGCATAATGACTTCTTTGGCGGCACGCAGTAAATTGGGCAAGCCTTTCTGAATGGTCAGGCGGCCAACGTTGGTGACCACCCGGTACCCTTGGGCGCGCATGGCAGCAACGTAATGGTAGGCGTTTTCGGCCTCAAGCGGCTGCATTTGATCGGCGTTGATGCTGTTATGTACCACGGCGATTTTACTGGCCGGCACGTCGTATTCGCGCAGGATGGCTTTTTTGGTGTGCTCGCTCACGGCGATTACTTGATCGGCCATGAGCAGCGCGAGCGATTCTATCTCGCGTACGAGCGGGTTGCCGCCGTATTGTTTGCCGGAGCGATCGGCCTCAACAGAGTGAAAATGCACCACCAGCGGGCAGCCCTTGTATTGCTTAACGCGCAGCGCAGCACGAAACGTCAGCCAGTCATGGGCATGCACGATGTCGAAATCGCGGCCGGTTTCGCGGATCATTCGGTCAACGGCGCGCTCGAACAGCTGCTGCTGGCCGTGGATGTCGACCCATTCGCTGTGGCCATCGCTAAAAATATACTTGTAACTGTCGTAGGCAATGCCGGATTTGAGCACCTCGGCTACACCTTGCGGACGGGCAGGAGTAACGGTCATAAAATCAATGCCGTGGTCGGCCTGATATGGCAGCACAAACTCAATATCCGCACCTTTTTTGGCGAGCGATTTACACAGCTCGTAACATGCGACCCCGAGTCCACCACTGTTGTTGGGCGGGAGTTCCCACCCCAGCATCAAGATTTTCATCGCCCTCTTTTTACTTGCTTAAGCTCTTCTCGCATTTATTATAGCGCGAGGGAAGGGCAAAACACAACCATTTTCGCGGCTGGCCGTACGGTGTTGTTAGTGAAATTTTATACCAGGAGGCGCTCGAGGGCGAGTTCAAATGCAGCTTGCTTGAGGCTCAACTCCTTTTGCCGGGCACGGGTAAGCATGACGTTGGTCGCCGGAACTAAAATGTCAGCCAGCTTTTTGTTGACGACCGTTTCCGACCAGTGTTCGCCCTGCTGATTTTGCTCCCACTCCAGATACGAGACGATCACGCCGCCAGCGTTGGCAATGACATCCGGCAAAATTTCTTTGCCGTCTTTGAGCAGCTGTGCCTCGGCATCTTTGGTGATCGGGCCGTTGGCCAGCTCCACGAGCACGTCGGCGCGCACTTTGCCCGCATTCACTTCGGTGATAGCATCTTCGAGCGCGGCGAGCACCAGGATATCAACTTTAGCGCCGATGATTGCCTCGGGCGAGGCGGTTTCCGCACCTTTTAAATCTGTGAGCTCTTCGGGACGTGGCAGCGCACCGGCTTTGTCTGTAAAATCATCCACGTTAATGCCGTCTTGGCGTGCCCAAGTGTGCTGGCTGTTTGAAACGGCTACGATTTTGATGTTTGGATAATCGCGCAGGGTTTTGGCAAAAAAGTAGCCGACGTTGCCGAAGCCCTGGAGCGCGACGGTTAGCTGCTCATCCAGCCGGCCTTTATGCCGCAGATATTCGACGAGCGCAATGACGCCTCCGCGGCCGGTTGCGGCTTCGCGGCCTTCGGAACCGCCATTCGCCATAGATTTACCGGTAAAGCTGCCTTTGTCACTTTTGCCGGCGGTCTTTTCGTATTCGTCGACCATCCAGTCCACGATTTCGGCGTTGGTGTTGACGTCCGGTGCCGGAATGTCTTTGTCTGAGCCGATGTGCGGCGCCAAGTGGCGGGCGTAACGGCGTGAGAGTTCCTCGACCTCGGCTTTGCTGAGCGCACGCGGGTCAACGGCAATGCCGCCTTTACCGCCACCCATCGGAATGTTCACGGCTGCAGTTTTAAGGCTCATAAGCGTGGCGAGCGCGCGGACTTCGTCGATGTTGACGTTCGGGTGAAAACGGATGCCACCTTTGAACGGCCCGAGGTGATTATTGTGCTGTACGCGATAAGCTTTGTAAGTTTTGCCGCCGGTTTCGACCTCGAAGACGTGCTCGGCTTCGGCTTCCAAAAGCGCGGTGATGGTTTTTTCGTCGTATCCTAATCTTTCGGCCGCTTCCCGGATCGTGGCTTGTGCGGTCGCTAACATCGATTTGCTCATACGGCAAGTATACACCCTAGCTGCGGATTTTTTCGGCCCAAGCCGTGAACGCCGCCCAGTAGGACTTGATGTGCTCTTCGGTTGAAGCGTCGGTGAGTTTGCCGCTCTCGTCGAACTTTTCGCCAGCGCCACTGAGGTAAAATTCGGGCTGCTGTAATGGATGCATGTTGACATACGCGACCACTTGCTGCAAGTGGTGCACAGCGCCGGAACCGCCCATTGTGTACGGTGTGCAGCCGATGATTGCGACCGGTTTACCATCCCACGCGTTTTGGCCGGCCGGACGCGAGCCCCAGTC
Source organism: Saccharimonadales bacterium (SeqCode) (assembly GCA_035478835.1). Taxonomy (GTDB): domain Bacteria; phylum Patescibacteriota; class Saccharimonadia; order Saccharimonadales; family UBA4665; genus DATASD01. Next base: position 262,679 of record DATIJH010000009.1, on the reverse strand, counting down.
CAGCGCATTCTTAATAACCGGCGAGTACGAACGATTGTACTCCGGACTGGCGAGCAGCACCGCGTCGGCCGCGGCGATCTGCTCGTGCAAATTACGCACCGGCGCAGGCAAGTCAGCCTCAAGATCTTCGTTCAAAAATGGCAAGTCACCGACAGGCAGCACGTTTACCCTGACACCTTCTGGCGCAAGCGCCGCAAAAGCATGTACGAGTTTGGTTGTGTAAGATTCGGCGCGCAGACTGCCCGAAATCGCAAGCACAGTTAATGGTTTCATAGTCCCTCCAACTTTATATTTTATAGTATACGCGTTTCGGGGATGATTTATGCTTAAAAAATGCTTATACTAATAAGGATCTTTGAAACAAGCAAGCAAGGAGCATCCGATGGAACAAAACAGCCCTGAAACGCACGGGCCACAAAATACGAGTACGATGAGCACCGGCCAGCCCGTAGAGCCAACCGCTATGCCGGGCGGCCAAATGCCCGCGAGCATGCCGCCGGCGACCGCAGGCGCACCACAAAAGCGCGGCGGCAAAGGAAGGCTCCTGCTCATTATCGGTGTTGCGGTGGTGGCCATCGCTATTATCGGAATTATCGTGAGCGTGATCACGCAAAAAAAGCCGGCCAGCAAGAGCACCAGCAGCGACAGCGGCTTGGTCATAGAGCGCCCTGGCTATTCAAATGTTGCCGATAACGGTTCGGCCGATCCGTTTGGGCTCACACAAGTATCTACCGGCAAAGTGGTGAGCTACCAAGGCCAGAACATTATCCAGGCGTGCAGCGTATTGACACTGCAAAACATTCGTGACGCCGGCTTTTTGACAAGTTCAAGCTCTGCCACCGGCCCAACAACCCGTACATTTTTTGACGGCGTAGGCGCTGGCAGCATCATAAAAGGCAGCGACTTGGGTGTGCCGTTTGATCAAGACACTAACTCGTGTATCTATAAACTCGAGGGCACCGGCAGCGCATCGGTGTCGCTGTACCAATCGTCTTATGTGAATATGGACTCGGTGAATACCGAGATTCACAGCAGCTACGACGCGCAGCCGGACAGCAACGGATTTAAGGTGTACTTGTACCATGACACCACCGGGCGGGCGCTTAAAAATTCGAACTTGTACATGGTGACGGGCAATGGAATTGCCGCGCAGGTCATTATCAATACGCCTACCGCCGATACGAGCGGCCGCGACAAATTAATGAACATCATTACGACGAATATGGCTAAGGCGCTCAGCACACCGACGCCGCTGCTCAATTTTACATACAAGAGCCCGATTTTTACCGGCAGCAGTTTGAACGCCTGCGATTTGACCGACAACCTTATCGTAAAATCGTTGTTCAATAAAGACGCCAGCCCGCTTGTTGACGAGAGCGAGGCGAACAGCATCGGCTTGGTAGTGAGCTCGGCAAGCGGCAAAAAATACAATTACACCGAGAGCAGCTGCACACGGCGCACGCCGGCCGAAACGTACCTTGACGCCAGCACCGTGCGTGTCGACGTCAACACCTACGAGACGCTCGACGGGGCCAAAGAACTCATGGCATTTGACCGCAGTGGCAGCCCGTTCAGCAAAAACATACAAAATCTGCCCACAACCGTTGGCGACGAATCCTTCTTTGGCGACGTTGCAACAAGCGACAACTGCCTTGTGTTCCGCAAAGGCCGGGCCATCGTGTATGTCACGTTCAACTTGGCGCGCGGCAGCGGTTCGCCGCCAGCAAGCGCGCGCATTCAGGTCTTGACGCCGATTGCGCAGTATATCCTCGCTAACAAAATGAAGGACTTTCAGTAGTCTCGGCAAGGTTCGCTAGATATAAAAAACCGCTTCAGGTACGAAGCGGTTTTTTATATCAGAGAAGCTACCAGGAGAGGGCTACAGCATGTCGCGCACTTTAACGAACCGATATCCCTTGGCGCGCAACTGTGCAATAATCTGCGGCAGCGCGGTAACCAGCTTGTCGCGGTCGCCATTGGGTTTTTCCCATAGCACATCGTGCATCAGCAAGATCGAGCCGGGTTTGGTCTTATCCACGTAATGTTTTACGAGCCGTTTGACGCTCACACCAGGGATATAATCAATGCCGACATCCCAAGTGACCACCTCGTAATTCTGGCGGCGCAGCTCGGCCATCATCCAAATACTGCGCCAGCCGTGCGGCGGACGGAACAGCTGCTTTTGCACGCGGTCAACGTGCGGCGTCGCGTTAATAGCAGCTTGGGTCCGATCGAGTTGCGTACGAATGCTGGCAGTCGGCATAAAGGGCAACAAAAAGCGATGATTGTAGCTGTGATTGCCAAGCTCATGCCCGGCCGTTACGATGCGTGCCAGCATCTCTGGATGCTCCTCGGCGTGCTTGCCCGTCACAAAAAACGTTGCCGTGACCCTTTCTTTTTTGAGAATATCGAGCACCTGCGGCGTCGTTATTGTATTTGGGCCATCGTCAAAGGTAAGCGCCACGAGTTTCTCGGTGCTATTAAAGCGAAACGTCGTGCGCCCAAACAGGGACGAACGCGGATAAAACGTAGCGTACAGCCACATCGCTGCCACAGCAATACCGACGTAGCCAAAGCTGCGGTCAAGGTCGTGCTTTACAAACCGCATAACGTGCAAGTACTTCACCCCAAGCAAAATGACGCCTACGAGCACCACAAACTTGAGCAACTTGCGCAAGATTGAGCCGTCGGACGCGTGGTTGAGGAACAGCACGCTGAAAAAGTTCTTACCGTAGCTCAAAAAAGTGCGCACGGTGCCGTACGCGGCAAAGCGGCGATCGGACGTCTCGGTATATAAGTGCGGCAGGATGGTAATGGTGCCGACGGTAGAAAGCCGCTTGGAAATCGCCAGGTCTTCGCCCGAAAAGGTGATGGAGGTATCAAAGCCGTGGACCTTTTCGAGTGCCTCGCTGCGCACGGCAAAGTTGGCGCCCAGCACTTGGTTGGAGCGGCCCATCAAATGCAGCAGTATACTTTCGAGCGGATAAATAAGCCCGAAAAAGAATGCGGTAAGCCAGCGGTGCGAGCGATTGCCGGCGGCGTCATAAAAATGAAACGGATTGCTGACGGCAACGGTCCTTGGGCGCTCCTCAAAGGTGCGGACCATCGTGCTGACGTAATGCGGCGGCAGCAGCGTGTCGGCATCAACATAAACGATGATTTCGCCCTTGGCTGCCAGTCGGCCGGTTTCGCGGCCCTGCGGCATACCCACGCGGCCTTCGTAAATGACTTTGGCGCCGGCTTTGCGCGCGACTTCGTCTGTTTTATCGACGCTGGCGTTGTTAATGACCAGGACCTCGATTTTGCCTGCGTAGTCCTGCGCATGCACGGCCTGAATCGTTTTAGTAAGGTAGGCTTCTTCGTTTCGAGCAAGAATAATAACTGTTACAAGAGGTGTATTAATCGACATCAACCATATAATACAGTATCTTCAGCATTTCTCCATATTCATATTTTTGCCAAGCTTACCAGTCTTGGATTCTGCCGATAAGCCACCGGATACCGCCGCCAAGCGCAGAGTTGTGAATTGCCTCGCGCCGGCGCAAATAGGCAAGGCCCGCAATGGCGCCCAGCATAAGACCCGTCCCAAATCCTACCACCTCTGCCTCTTTTGCGAGATGCGGATAAGCCAACCCTGGCTCCTCGGTTACCGCTAGCCATTGTTGCAGGCCTTTCAAATGTGCCGCCATCTTTTCGGTGGGCAAGCCGTCGTTCTGTAGTGTAGCGAGCGCGTTTTGGTCGGCGGTTATCTGCAGCTGTAGCCTCTGTACGGCAGCATCATCACTTTGCTTGGCATAGTAATCGTACGGGAATAGATATGGGGATGCCACCTCTGCAGTGTAAATCCCGATTGCGCCGGCAGGAATTGCGCCGTAAAGCGCATATCGCAAACGTTCCTGAGAAGATTCTGACATATATTCTGACACCAAGAAACAATACTACAGCACCACCCTGGCTTGCAACTTTAGTTGGCCTGGCAGAGCATCTGCTGATACACTAGCAAGCATGCAATATAAAGTTATCTTCTTTGATTGGGGCGGCGTCATTGCCAACGACCCCGGCGACGAGTTTTTAGGCGATTTACTCACAAGCATCGGCGCGACAGAGCAGCAAAAGAAAGAGATTTTTCAAACCTACATGGTGCGGTTCATGGAAGGCAAAATTACCGAGCGGGATTACTGGGAAGCGCTGCGCCAAAAGTACGGCCTCGCCATTCACGATACAATTTCGGAAGAGTTCAAAAAATGGAAGGGCCTGGTCGCCAACCAGGAAGTGCTGGCATTGGCCCGACAGGCACAACAAAAGGGCGTAAAAGTAGCGATTCTGTCGAACGTCATCGAGCCAACATACAACGTTATCAAGCAGGCCGGTTACTACGATTTGTTTGACGATGTTATCGCTTCGTGCAAAGAAGGCTGTGCAAAACCGCAAAAAGAAATTTACGAGCTCGCGCTTGAGCGCTTGCACGTGCAGGCGAAAGAATCTCTCTTTATCGACGATAAGCAGCTGTGTTTGGATCCGGCGACCGAGCTTGGCATGGCCACGCTGCTTGCAAAAGATCCAGCGCAGTTGGTCGCTGACCTGCAAGGAATTATCGCAAATCCGTAGACTGCGGCTGCTTGGTCATTACTAACCCCACGGCCAATACTCGACCTGCGTTCCAGGCTGTACTTCTTGATTGCCCCAGACCAAGGCGTGTGTTTGCCAAAACGGCCGGCTTTCAGGCGTTTCGTGCTCGTCGCCGGGGAACTGCGGCGCGGCGGCCCCGATCCAGGCGCTCCATAGTTCGTAGTTGCCGTCGGTGTCCTTTCGCAAAACAACGGTGACATAGCGAGTCGGCTCTGCCAAACGGTTTTGTACGAACCGTGTGTAATTACTGCGATTCAGGCGCTTGGCATATATAATATGATCATCTTCATCTGTCGTAACAAGATCGGAAAGCCCAACTTCGCGTCCCATGTCTTTGTCGAGGTAAATGTTGTCGTCCTCGAGTGACAGATCGGCCAGCAATTCCCGGACGAGCGACAGCAGTTCGGGCGTATCGGCAATGTGCGTGGCGGCATGCGAGCCTTTTAGGTCAACATATACCAGCTTGCCGTTTTTAGTGGTAGCGACTGTTTGCTTATCCATAAATTATGCGCTGTGACGATGGCCGAACAGGGCGAGCAGCACGCCGCCGATCGCCGCATACACTACAAAGGCAACCAGTGTGGACGGATCAAAAACGCTATGCACAACCGCGCCGGTCGGTGCGCTCGTGGAATGGCCCAAAACACCAGCAAACGGCGCCACTAGCGGAGCGCTCGTATTATAGATCCAGTTTACAAATGTGCTGAGCGGATTTGCGCCCAAAAGCAGCAGCAAAAACCGCAATCCGACTAATAGCTCAATAATCCCAAAAATGAATGAAATAATACCGCCCATATCTGTCCTCGCTCTTACTCTATTAGCATATCATACATCGCCGTCGTTATTTATTCCGTAAAGATGCGCCATTTGCAAGATTGGTGTATAATAGTGATTTAAAGAGCGCGGTGGCTCGTTTTATGTTGTTCGATCTTGTGGACGTACTACAAAAAAAGCGGCGGCTATTCATTGTCGCAGTATGTGTCGTGGCCGATTTCTGGCTGTTGGCGCTGTGCAGTCACACCTTGGCCGTGCATCGCTCGGGCATTAACGCCCGCATTCATAATGTCGAGATTTCTCAAAATACAGCAACATACCAAAGCGATACCTTTGATGTTAGCGCTGTGACAACTGGTATGAACCGGGCGGTCGGCTCGGTCGAGGTCGGTATGCTGCGCGCCATCGTAGCGGCGACCGACGGCGTAACCAAGGCCGAAAACGGCGTGCTAACCGCTGGCAGCGTAACACTGCGGGCCGTAGGCACAGCCATAATCGCAACTTTGCATGGCGTCGGCTACGCGTTGGTTTTTATGGGGCGGGTCGTGGCTTTTCCATTTATTGAGGCCGGGCACGGCATCGGCTATGCGTTCAGTACGGTAACCAAAGCAGCCAACAATAACGTCGCTTCGGTTATCCAGCCGCAGCAAAATACCAAGATTCCAATTATTACACCAGAGCAAGCACAGCAAGTCTCGCTCATTCAAAGTGGCACGCTCAACTTTGAGCCAGCCAAACCGGTCGGTACCGGCGGCGTGTGTGACAGCGGCGCCGGCAATGGTGGCTATCCGATGGCATGGTGCAATGCGCCGATGGACAGCCTGCAAACGGTTTCGTACAGCGCCGACCACATCAACCGCGAATGCACCTCATATGCCTATTGGTACTTTACGACTATTGAGGGGCATGCTGGCTTTCACGTTACCGGCAATGCCAACCGCTGGGCGTATACGTCGAACTATCCGGTGCATCGCACACCGGCCGTTGGCGCCATCGCCGTCGAAACTGCCGGCGCCTACGGACATGTAGCTATTGTGCAGGCGCTGCCTGGCCAAATATTCCAAGGCAAGGCCGTACCCGCGGGGTACGCACTGGTGAGCGAAATGAACTACGACTGGCAAGGGCACTTCCGCTATTCGTACAGTCCGCTTGGCAAGTTTTCGGCATATATTTATCCGTAGGCGCCGGCTAAGGTTGGCGCCGTAAGGCGCTCTGGATAACCCGATATTGGGCGATCGCGGCTGCAATAGGATTGACGTTGCTGGCGTTACAGAGCATAAATTCCGTCGGAGCAGAATCCGCCGCGTGGGCCATTACTTTGCCGCCATCTTCCACGAGGCCGTCAAAGGCTTCGTGATACCGCGGCATAAGCTGCAAGGCGGTCGCAAGCAGCATAGTGGGCGAATTCCGCCGCGAATGTTTTTCGTGGGCAAAACTGCCACCCAAGCGAGCTGCCGTATGGGGCAGCAGTACCGCGTCGCGCGGCACTTCCTCTGTGGCGTAATCAATAATTTGTGGACCGTTGGCCGTGTGGATGTCGGCACAAACAAGCTTAATGTCAAGTCGGCCGGATCTTCGCAGCGATGTCCGGTACAGGACTTCTATAATGTCGGCCAAGTGCACAAACACCGTCCCGCTAAAACCGGTGTCAACAATGGTAAAATGCCTGTCGGTTTTTTTGATGGTTGTGGCGTCAAGGTCAAAACGCGCCAAAAACCGGCGGCCCAGCTCGCCCGTCATGTCGTCGGAAAGTAAGAGATCTATGCTTGCAGGCATGAGGTGGCTTTTTACGTCCGGATGTGTGACGCTAAAATCGTCGTACAGCAGCTCGCCATCGCGCGCAGCGATCAGATGAACATTATCAGGGTTTTGCGTGCTGAGTGCGTCTGACAGCTGGTGTATATGGGGGAGAACCGCGGGCAAATCGCCCAACGCCTCGTCGACGCCGTCAGCAGAATGGCCGAATACCCGCCCAGCCTCGATAATGTCGGCTTCGGTGTAGCCGGCAGCGATAACACCCAGCATCTGGGTAGTTTCGGGCCGTTCGAAAGGCCGGGCAAAAAGCTCGGTAGGCGCAGGCAATTCATGCCCGCCTTGATGTGTCATAGCTATATATTATGACATTGGACTACAAAAAAGTAAATGGCGGCGGTACTTGCGGAAGCGGGGTCGGGCGATGCAACTACGAGGACAAGGTAACGCCAAACTCGGCGAGCGCCGCCTGTAGCTGGCTCGCCGATATAAATTGGATGGCATGAATGCCTATCTTTGCCGCAGATTCAACGTGACGGATGTTGTCGTCTACGAAAATCGCGTCAGCAGGTGCAATGCTGAGTTTTTGGAGCGCGAGGTGAAAGATTTCGGGGTCGGGCTTGACCATGCCGACCTCACTGGAAATAACGATAATGTCAAAATACTGCTCTAAATTATGGGCGGCAAGTAAGCCGCGAAGAAACTTAGCCGGTGCGTTTGAAATAAGCGCCAGCTTGTATTTCTTTTGGAGGTCGGCGATAATCCGCACGACCTCGTCGTCCACGGTGGCGGTGCTATCAATTTCTTCGGTGGTAACCGGCCGGCCTGTTAGCTCGCTCAGGATTTCAATGAAACGCTCGGTGGTGATAGCGCCCATATCTTGTTGCCGCGATGCTTCAAAATAGGGGCCTTCGTGCGGAATGTTGTTCGCTTGCAGCCACGCTTTGTATGAATCGGTGCGAATCACATCAAAAAAGTCAAAAAGAAGGGCTTTGGGTTGGTGCATATTGCCGTCTCCGGGATAGATTATTTTGATAATACCCAGTATACCAGCGGCGCGCGACACGGTGCGATATAATACTCAATATGAAGCTACGCAAAATATTAAGGAGCAGCGCCGTGCACAGTGACCAGGATTCGCACACCAGGACCGGAAATGTCGGACTAAACCGGTTGCGTGCCGCGGTGTTGGGCGCCAACGACGGCATCGTCTCGGTCGCCAGTATTGTACTGGGCGTGGCTGGCGCCACAAGTAGCAAGGGGGCAATTTTTACTGCTGGACTGGCAGGGTTGACGGCTGGCGCGCTCTCGATGGCAGTCGGCGAATATGTTTCGGTCAGCGCCCAGCGCGACACCGAACGTGCTTTCGTAAGTCATGAAAAATGGGAACTGGAAACCAAACCGAATGAGGAGCTCGCGGAGCTGGCCAGTCTGTATGAAGCCAAAGGCGTCTCGCCAAAAACGGCGCAGCAGGTCGCCAAAGAGCTTACTGCAAAAAACCCTTTAAAGGCGCACTTGGACGCCGAGCTTAACATCGACCCAGATGACCTTACAAATCCTTTGCAGGCGGCCATCGCCTCATTATTCGCGTTCGTGATTGGCGCAATCATACCACTGCTCAGCGTTACGCTTTCGAGCGCAAATCTACGGTTTATAGTAACCTTCGTTTCTGTACTCGTAGCGCTCGTTTTTACTGGTTATTTGAGCGCGACAGCGGGCGGAGCCTCTCGCCGACGTGCGATTTTGCGAGTTGTTGTTGGCGGCGCCGTTGCCATGATCGTCACGTACGGCATCGGCAAAATTTTTGGCACCGCAGTAAGCTAGCGACTCACTACAACAGCTACACCCGACCTATTCTTTTCCTAGCTCAAACTCGGCGATTTTGCGCACGCACGCCCCGTGCCGGCCTATTTCGAACAAGCCCAGCTTTGTAAATGCACCGCTAAAGCCGGTGGGTTCCGGTAAATCGCTGACGTCTATCGGTGCGTGGTCTGTGAGCCGCGCCAACGTCAGGTGCGGCCGGAAAAATTCGCCAATGCCGCGGTAGCCGTATTTTTGCAGTGTGTCGCGGAGCGAACCGGTTGCATCCTCTAGGTGTTTCTGCTCGCCGTGCGGCATGCCATCGCGGAGCGGATTAATCGCTTCGACGACTGCAAGCTGCAGCTGATCAAGCGCATTGATCCGCTCGTAACTGACGTCGATATATCCGCGCGACTGGTGATAGCCCTTGGCAAAAAGATCGAGCGCAGGCGTGGTAGCGGCGATGCGGGCGAGAATTTCCCGGGCTTCGTCCAGGCTTGCCACGCTGAGCTGCGTCATATACAACGAAGCGTGGGCAAAAGGGCCGTTCTTTGCCAGCTGAAAAAACGTATTATGCTGCCTGCCAATCTGCTCGCTAAGCGCAATGGCGCTCTCGGCAAGCTCGTCCGAAGGCAGAATAACAACATCACACGCAAGAGAACTATGCATGCCTCAATTATACCTAGCACGGCAGCTGCCGCAACGGTAAAGTTACTACATTTAATATTTCGATGGGCAGCCAGCAGACCTTGCAGCTATGTGCGTTCTGCGACACCTAAAGAATGGTTACAGCCGCCATGGGTAACGAAAAGGCGTGGTGCTACATACACGGCCACTGCGCAAACTGCGGTGGCAAAACACCGCCATTCGGCGCGGCCTGCGGCGCATAGCTAAGGGTTATGAAAGCGAGCCCGGCACCGGCCTGATTTGTAGAGTCGCCATTCCATTGCCCCCAAAGGTCAACGAGCTGATACGGCTGATTATCGACCGTAAAGATCGTTCGCGGTTGGCCGCCACAAGAAGTCGCCGAGATGTCCCTCCGGCCTGTGCCCGGAGCCGAAAACCCATAATTGGCAGGCGCGGTCCACGGCCCGCCAATGCTGCTCGCCGTAGCGTAGCCAGTGCCGTCGCCGCCACAATAGCCGCAGTTCACATCCGAGTATGTCAGAATCCATTTACCGGTGGCAGCATCTTGGTACGCGCCCGGCGCCTCAACGTTATTGAGTCCAGCCAGATGCGATGAGCCAACACCAGTACCACTCGTGCCCCAATAATCCAGTTGCTCTTCGGAAAGCGTCTGGTCGGCATTCGTACAAACCATGTATGGCGTCGAGCTACCGTTCGGAACAATACTAAAATCGCCGTTGCCCGCGCAAATGTTCATAGGTGGTTTGCGAGTCGTACCATTGCCGCCCGCGCCGTTGCCACACTGGCCAAGCGGCCCATTGCAGCCCATGGCGTAATATGCGTTCGCACCGTTACGTGCGTAGTCGGCCGGAGCATTGAACCATAAAATGTAGGTGCCATCTTTGGGACCCCAGTTGCGCTGTATCATGCGTGGATTAAAGCAGCCGCGGCCAGTCGAGCCACACTCCGCATTCCACGTGGTGCCGGTGAACGGGTCAACACTGTTCGGTGAAAACAAGAGCGTAGGCGTCGTCCATGGACCCGCCAGGCTCGTCGCCGTCGAGACACCAAAGCCGCACCAAGGAGTGTTAGTCGCCAGCCAATGAAACCCGCAGCCGTACATCGTGCCATACAGGTAATAAGTACTGCCCACTTTGATCACCGTGCCGTCGTGCAAATCAACGTTCTTTACCGCGGTGAGTTGTGCCGGCGAGCTGGCGACCATCGACACCTTTGGCGCTGCCGCCGTAGCGCGCGCCAGCGCCGATTGCTTCTGCGCTATAACCGCCGCGGTTGAGCTGCCCAATACCAGCAGTGCGCAAGCCAGCACTATCAGCGCTGGTCGCAATTTCTTTATGATCATGGCGTCTCCTTACCTTTACGTGCCTGTGCGGTCGTGATGCGAGGTTCTGTAGCTTTTAAGGCTGAGCTTCTGTTAGTACACCATCAGGTGACACAACGAGGAGATGTATTTTATTGCCGGCGGCCAAAATCGCGGCCGGAGCATGCTGGCTATACGGAGCGTTAGTGCTGTGCCATGGGAGCTGGAACGAACCATTGTCGGACGCTTGCGCCAAGGTATCAAAACCGGCGGCGCCATTCCGTGCAAAAAGGTTGAGCCGGCTGCCGGTTTGCAGCAGGGGCATGCTGTTTGTAACGGCAGGCGCACCCTGGGAGCTTTGGCCGGCCAAAGCGACCTCGCCCCCAAACCACATGCCGGACGTCATTTGGTAGGCTGTGTAGATTTGTCCGTCGCCCGCGTGGCGATAAAAGATTTCCGGTCGACCGTCTTGATTTAAGCCAGCGCTTGGCGCACCAGCCGCGCGCACCGAGGTAAAGGCGGTGTCGTACACTACGGCGCCGTTCGGACTCCGTTGCAGCCAGTGCCGAACAACACCCAAAGAGGCGCTGTATATTTCGATTCGGCCGTCGGTACGCAAAATGGCGGCCGGCGTTTCTATAAGGCCGTTCCCGCCAAGCCCCACCCAACCGCTAAAACCGCCGCTCTGCGCCGTCTGATACACTGTGGCTAAACTGCCGTCCGAAGCTTTCAAAAACACTTCGAGCCGGCCATCGCCATTCGCCACTACAGTGGGTGACCCTATGTCATAATTTCCGGCGCTCGGCCCGGGGCCGCTCAAGCTTTGCCACGTGCCAAAAGCGCCGCCCGGCGCCACTTGCCGGAGATATTGTAGATCTTGCTGAACTTGGCCCGTGCTACTAATAGTTTGCTTGATTGCAAAAACTTCCATCGTTCCATCGGTATTTATGGCGGCCGCCGCAGCAGGCTGTAGCATGTTGTTGCCCAAGTCTTGCATTGCAAGCCAATTGCCGCTGGCGTCTTGCTGCCATGTCACCAAGTGGCCGCCCTGGACATCAAACGCCTGCAACCTTCCATTCGCGTTCGCAGTAACCCAGGTTGGAGCCACGGGCCAGCGGTAATACATGCGGCTGGCCAATGTTGCTTGGTCGCTTGGGATCGCAAAAATCGGATCAAACGCTTTGTAGGCGTTAATGACGATGTTCTTTTGATTTATCTGATCGGCGTCGAGGTTGGCGGGTGAATCAATAATATTGTAATCGCGATACGCCGTGAGCGTCACGTGCTGGTCATTGCCGATGCCGCGGTAGCTCTGCGCCGCCGCCATAACAAACAGCGCGCCGTACACGTGATCGGCATGATCGCCCGATAACAGCGCACTCGGCATGTAGTCCTGCGTCCGGATGGTGGTGGCTCGGTAAGCTGTCATTATAGATAAAAGCGTTTGGATAAGGTTTACTCTCGTGTACGTCACCGACGTAATTCCGGACGGCGAACCCGTGGGGACGATCGTTGCTACGCTCGAGCGAGCGCCTTGGTATAAATCCTGTAAGTTGTCATAACTTACGCTGTCGCCGCCATCACGAATACTCAGGTACATCAGTTTCACATTTGGCGCGCCAACTAATGTATCGACTTCTATGGGATGACCGTTGATTTGCGTCGCTGTGCGCGTCCAGTTGTTAGGTACGTTTGCCATAGCAGCGTATCCGGCCCGGGTGCCTTGGTTGCGCGAGGCCGCGTATTGCTGTCGACTCATACTGCCCGATACACCGTCCCACTCGCCGGCAGTGATAAAGACCGTTTCGACGCAACGATGCCGATGAATGCTATCGCTGATGTCAGGGTTCATAAACAAAATGTCGTCGTCTTGATGCGCCGAAAAATTGATCTCGCTTGTAGTGCAAGCGATTGGCGAGCTAGCCGCCCGGACGACGCCGCCCGAAAGGCTCGCCGTAAAAAGCATTGATAGCAGTAAGGTGAGTAGCGGGATTGGGCGGAAGCAGGTCGGTCGTAGTCTGTGCCACATACCACTATTCTGCAGCAAAGTAGCTGTTGCCGAATTGACCTAGGTCACATCGCAGCGACAATTTTAGTGATAACAGATTGCTTTTTAGCAATATATATGGTATTATAGTATTTATGAATAGTCGTCGTGTTGGCATGGCCGCAACGCTTACGGCCGCCGCAGCATTTTCGGCGGGCTGTGGCATGGGTGAAACCTCAAAATCGATTGATATTATGCCGGCTAATAACACCGCTGAGCAGGTTGCACATAACCTGGGGAGCGAAGAAACATTAGGCAAGCTCGGCTTAAAGCAGCAGTTCAAGATCGACATGAACACTACGTTCGGTAAGCAGACGCTGGACCTCTATAATTACACCAATAGCCCTGTAGACCCGCAGGCGTTCGAGCGTATTGCCACCGTGTACGAACAGAGCGTTGCCAACACGCAGACCTTTAATTTTGCCATCAACCCTAAATCCGCCGAGGCAGACGTTGCCGCCCAAGCAAGCACAATACCAAACCCCGACCAAGAACATGACTTTGTGCTCGTCCCAAAGGACATGCCCACCCCACCGCTTTTTGACGGCGACTCGGCAGAAGGTGCAACAACCGACCTCCCCGAAAGGCGCATGCACGCCAACCAAACTATCAGCGTTATACACCAGCCGGAAGACGGCGGGGACTTACAGCCATTCTTTGGCCACTCAGCCGCCCTGACCACAGAAATGTGCCAGGCGTTGGTCGAAGCGACGCCGCAACCTCTCACCGAGGTTGGCGACGCACTTACCGGCCGCCTAACTCAAGAAGTAGTTTGTAATTCAGTCGGCGACGCCGCATTGCATGCTATGCAAGGCGACGATTACGACGCTTATAAAGCTTCTGAAAATAACGCCCAAGGCCTCATAACCATCCCTTTGGTCGGCGATTACATAATCAAAGAATTTGTCGTACAGGAATCAACGTACGCCGACTTGCAGCGTGCCGTCCAAGGATAACCCCTAAACTTCGGCATCTTTGACGCATATTCGGGTGACGGGGTCGCGTTAGTTAGGCTGCGGCGATGGCGACACCGCGGCGGATCTCGGCGCTGGCTCTCAGGTCTAGCAGCGCCTGGTTTCGGGCGAGTGACTCACCCAGGCTAACGCCGGGCGCCGGTTCGGCCAAATTCAGCACGCGTTCGACCGCATGTCTGACCAAGTCGCTGCGCGGGTCATCAGCGATAACGCTGGTTGCCGGCTCGCCATCAGGGATGTCGTAATGATACAGAGCCACTTCGGGCGGACGCTGCGACTGCGTAAAAGGGAAGGCGGGGTCGACATCCAGCACCGTACTCGAGCCGTCGGCAAACCCCATTGCCACGCGACGTGTCCGCGGCGGATCTTGGTGCGCAAGCATGCTGCCGTAACGGTCCATCACAAAGGCGCCGAGCCCTTGCGCAACGTGATACGCCACACCGTCCACTTCAAACCGCATATAGTTGCCATCGTTATCTTTTACACCTTGTACATCGGCAAAATACACATTTTCCTGGACATTCGAGAGATCGAGCACTTCGTCTGCGATCCACGAAGCCGCACCATGCGTATGCGGCAGCTCGATCGCGTAAATTCCGAGCTCGCCATGCGGGTTGGCCTTTGCGCGCTTTTTAGAAGACCATACGCAAACTTCTGTAAGCGGAGATTCCGCCTCGGTCTGGTTCCTCGCCTTCGATACGAGATTTCGCAAACTTTCTAGAAAAAAGTACGGCTCATTAACGAGCGACCGCGATTGTACCTGTGGTTCGATGCCCTGAAACCAGGCCAAGTCTTCGCGCGTGGCTGCTACGGGCTTTTCAAAAATGAAGAACGGCGGCTCGGAGTGATGATCCAGAATCGCTTTCGTAGCCGCTGCGTGCCGGTCAGATGCCGTTGCCACCACGGCAATATCAAACGTCTCGTCGGGCAAGGTGTGCACAAGTTTTACGCGCCCGTCCATCATGCCGGCGCGCAAATAGGGCATGTCGTCTCGAAGTTTTACTGCCGGATTGGGGTCATAAAATGTTACGTCTGGCTGGACGCCGAGCGGCATAACGTCCGGATTCGTAAATCTGTTGCCAAAAATAGCCTGGCTCGCGCCCGCGCCCGCGATCAATACATTTGGATTGTGGTTTGTCATACTACCAGCCTAAGCGACCATGCGCCAAGCGGCTGTGAGATTTATTATGGCAACTTCGCATCGCGACAGTTTCAAAAGTAGCTACGGACGCCTCATAATGATATAGTAATAGCCTTGATGGAGCGCGCCAATTTTCCTACCGAATGTCCCGTAGCAAACATATGCAAAGTAGCCAACACCAGGGCGCCATCGTGTGATGCGCCGCGAAATTTTCCACCCGAAGTTGTTGCAGAGCAGCTTTGCCCGCGCACTTTGGCCTTAAAAATAGATAAAGAGGCCGGCAAGCCGAGCTTATCGCCAGCAGAGGACAGCACAATGAAGGCCGACTTGTCCTGGCTCGAATTTGAACATGGGCTTGCCGAGTCGGAAACTACCGCCAGGGCCGCGCACTTTGCAGCATCGGAACGGCACGCCGACCAAGTCCTAGAAAACCCCTATGCCTGGTTTGAAACACGCCTCCCAATCCTGATACGGCGCGCATACGGCCAGGCGTTTTTAGACAGAAAACAGGGCAGCGTGGCGGACGAGCCGGCGCTTGCAGCCATTCGACAAGGCCTTGCCCATGCGTACACCGAGATGCAAGCCGCGCCCGTCCATACTACCGGCAAGCAGCATCTTTCAAACGCATATTTTAACTCCGAAATACATACGCCCTGTTTCTCGGATGAAGGTGCGCGCAAAGGACTGCTGTACAAAGTGGTTGGCCTCATGCTATCTGCCCGTCGTAAAGAAACCCTGCTGTACCCGTCGTCGCCGCGCGAAAGTGCCCCCAAGAAACAGATGCCACTCAGGCACGACGGTTATAAGCTTCTCGCCGACGGCCAAAAAGTGCCCGTTAAATTAATGGGCATAAAACTTGCGGCCAAGAACGACAAAGGGGGCGATTTCGACGAAACAGTCCGATACGTAAACTTGAATGCCCTACCGAAAAAGGCGTTGGCAAAGCTTATCGACCGACATGCCGACTATGAAAAATCACCATTATCAGCAACGCCACCAGACATAGCCGAGGTAGGCCGCTTGCTGTGCGATGAAGTAGCAGAGGGCCGCGAACTGGACCGCCCGGCCGCCATGCTGCTTGACGCGTTGTCCGACGAGCTTGCAGATGCCCTGGGGCAGCGCGCGCCGCTCGACAGCTCCTGGGTGATACAGCCAGCCGACCTCCTAGAGCCCACGCCGACGCCATACCGCACCAAAAATGTTCCATCGCGTCGTGTACCACGCGCCGTTGAGCTTTATTTAAGATACGCCGACGCCGTCCCGTCCCGGGAAAAGTTCCAAATGCTCATCGGCGAGATGCGGCAATCCGAAGACCCACGTACACGTATGACATGCATGGGTGCCTACATCGACATGGCGGTCAACGGCGACCTGCAGAAAGAGGACGGTATGCAAGCCTTAGGAGCTGCTCGCTTATTGGGCACCGCACTCGAAGCAAGACTGCCGGAGGAAACAGAAGGCGACAAGATAAGCGCCATCCTCCTTGGCGGCCTCTACACCGCATACATGGTGAAGTATGATAAAAAAGTAGCCGAAAAATCATTCGGTCTAAAAACTGAAGCAAGCTTGTACTTTAACTTGCTGGAATTAGGACGAAAAACACTCGAGCCAGCCAAAGAGTTACAAAATAATCGACAGGGGGTACGCGGTTTACAGTTTAAAATTGGCATGCACATACTGAACGCCCGCCATAATCTTCGAAACAATACGATGGCACAATTTATGTGGCCGAGCCTGCCGCGCGAAGCCACCCCGCACGACTTTGATTTTGCCCATAAGAACGGCTGGGATGCGGCTGTTACTTATGCCGGTTTTTTGGCCACGCACGTTGCTCCTGATCGGCTCTATTTTAGAGGCAACCCGGCAGACGCCGAATTTTACCCCGGAATAACTGTCATCACGGGTCGGACCGACCTCGGTACCCGTACAACCGCAGATATCATTGATCTTGCGTTACACGAGGTTAGCGAAACGCCAGGCCCAAGCAGACAACGCGCCCGAGAAAAACTCAATGAAATCGAGGCACGCTTCCTTCGAAAGCTACCTAGCAGACAAGCATAGCACATCGGCGCTCTGAAGCATGGCCTTACGCCATTTTACGTAACGTTTGGCGTAGCTCTTCGAAATATTTCCGGAACATATCCAGGTG
Source organism: Saccharimonadales bacterium (SeqCode) (assembly GCA_035478835.1). GTDB lineage: Bacteria > Patescibacteriota > Saccharimonadia > Saccharimonadales > UBA4665 > DATASD01. Next base: position 245,465 of record DATIJH010000009.1, on the reverse strand, counting down.
CTCGTAATTCATAATACGCGCTGCTTTGGCTTCGCCTTGCAGCAGGTCGATAATCCGTTTAACGCGCGCTTCGATGGTGAGCGCATGCTTCTTGACTTGCAGATCATCTTCCAAACCCTGCACCTCTTTGCGCAGCAGGGCCGCCGCCGCATGGCCCGCATCGTCCATAAGGTCATTAATCTTGCGCTGTATTTTGATAACTTCTTGCCGTATATTTTCCATACCTGCTCCGATTAGTGCTATTGAGCTTATTTTATACTATGTCGTATTTCCTAGCGTACTAGCCGCAAACATGATGTCGCTTGATTGATTCAATTATACCTTAAGCATATACAACATGCCCTCTCGTCCGTACAATAGCCAGTATTATGCGACAGGTAGAAGTAAACGGGCAAAATCTAGGCCTGGAACACTTGCATTTCACATTAGATCCACCCACTGCCGAACTTCGCGCCCAGCAGATGAGCAACTTAATGGCCGAAGTCTACAGCGATGTATTTGAAAGGGAGTTAGGGCTTCTCCCTACCCGCGAGAGACCCTTCTACTTTGAAGATGCATCAGAACTGGTTGGGCTGGTTGACCAAAGCGGTCGTCCCGGCAAGGACGGACGAGATATCGAAACTGTGGTTGCCATAGATTTAGCCGAAAATGGGCAGCCTTCACGAGAGAGGCTTGCCGTCCGTGGGTTGCTTGTTGCACGTAAGCTACAGGGACTTTGTACGGCCGACGTGCATACGTCAGCAGAAATTTACGAGATCGACATAACTCGAGAAATGTATGGCACAAAACTTGCGTATTATTTGCTGGATTCGCTCGTCGGGATACACCCTGCGGATCCGCATATTACAGCAAGAATCCATAGCGCGAATAAGCGCTCAATCCGCTTCCACCAAAAACTTGGCCTTAAAATAGATGAGACAGCAGCGCCAGTCACCGGCGGAGTATACCCCGGCGAATGGCTCACCATGACAACGACCGGACAAGCATTCAGCACGCACCTGACCAATCTGCTGCACTAGTCAGCGCTATTCCGAACAACGAAACGTCCGCTTTCGCGCCGGCCTCTTCCCATATGAAGCTACTTACTTTACTGCTCTTAGTAAATAATTTTGAGATTCTTTTCATGGTTTGTCTCTAAGCTAACTATAGCATTGCGTAACTGTTCTTTAGCAGCTCAACCCTCGCTTGAATAGGTTTGCTTAGTATGGCATGATACGGAAAGTGCATGACGAATATAGTCCAGCGTTACAGCACACCTTGAGTGGTGCTGTTTTCTCGTAATAAATCTTTCAAGTGAATCAATGAAGGCCCGGATTAATCCAGTGTGCCTTTTCGAGCATTGTAGTGTTGCAAATACGGTATGGCCGCAGCGGCAACAATACTGGTAATTCCAACTAGAACTACAAGACTAGGCCGTTCGTGGAAGAAAATGACACCAAATAGCACACCAAACACTACTTCCAACAAGCCTAAAATACCGGCTGCGCCTGCCTCAACGAGCTTCAACCCTTTAATAAAGGTCCATGAAGCCACTAAGGACGCAAGGGCAAACAAAAATAGGTAACCCCATTGAGCGTGCCAGCCAATTGACGGCAGCGGTTCGCTAAGCAAGAAAACCAGCGGTACATTTGCAATCACACCAGAACCCCATACTAAAATGGCAGACTGCGAACCGTTATAGGGCACTTTTTTAGTCGTCGCCATGTTGGCTGCAGTTGCTAGTCCGGCCGCTAACGCCCCGACAAGTGCAAGCCACCCGCCCAATTTAATGCTCGGAGAAAATACCAGCACAATGCCGAATATACCTAGCATCGTTGCTACTAATTTTTCTTTTGTAAACCGCTCGTTTTCAAATAACCGTCCGAACATAAACATGCCGATGACGATTCCGACATAAGCGATTGCCAAACTTATGCCGATACCGGCGTTTAAGACTGCATAATATAGCGGCGCAGATACGAAAATCGACGAAACAACCATCATAGCTAACCATTTACGGTCACGCCGCCAATGAATCTTTTGCAGCTCTCGGCGCACCATGGCAACAACGATTAACCCAATCAGCACTAAGGTGCAGCGTAAGGCGCTGGCCGTAAAGCTTCCAAAAAAGTTACCCATGAGCTTCGTCCACACGCCATAAGTGGCGTAAAAAACCGACGATAGTACTATCAGGCTCGCGCCGATTGGTGCACGAGATGCTTTTTGGACTTTCATATTCGCTAATAATACCAAAATTTGGTCTCGTTTGTTCGACCCAGTGTCAGGACTCGAACTTTTTAACAGATAAGGAGGCTCGATGAAAAATGGAAAATCGCGCATTTTAGCGCGATTAACAGATACGAATAAGACCTGGCAGGGGTCCGTGGACAACTACCGAACTTTTGCGGCTGATGTTGAGCGCGATGTAAAGCGGATTCGAGAATTGAACTTATAGAGGATGCTCGTGTTTTCGCGACTAAGACAAGGGGCTGGGAGGAGTGATCTGATAATCGTAAACAACGATACCACATGCCAGTTCACCAGTCACGCTCGCAAGCGCTTTCGCCGGCAAGCTATCTTTGATGCCGATAATCGCAGCATCCGGCATTAAATCGTCTAGCATTTTCTCGCCAAAAGGTTGGCGGACTACTGCCAAAGTCTGAATTTTATCGGGATGCCCAATGCTTGCACCGGCAGCCGCTAGTCGTCCTTCATCCCCTACCAAGCTACGCGGAGTAGCGGGTTCGTAAGGAACTGCATTCCACATACACGCCTGGCCCGTGTCCAACAATTCATTTATAAGTCTACTAAATACAGTTACTTTTTCTGGAGCAGCATCGATCCCCATCTCTTGACCAGCCTCTTGAAGTTCATAAGCAAAGTCACGTTGGATTCTACCTTTGCGGGCAATCCCTGGAACGTCATCGTAATATAGCTTACCGGCAGTCTGTATAGGCAGAAAGACCCGGCGCGGAAGCGGGGCGTTTGGGCTGAAACTACGTTGAGAATTCCAAGTTTCTCGAAAGACGTCACTCATATTAGGCTATATCATACATATGAGTTGGTGATTTGTAAAGTATGCTGGCGGGAGGCTCGGGACGAGGAACTAGCCCTCACGGCAAAATATGAAGAGCTTTGTGAGCAACGAGGAACTAGAGATTCGGACGTAATTAAAGCTGATAAAGCTGCACAAGAAGCCTCTGCAAAGAGACTTGACCTTGAGGGTGACGAGCCGAATTAATTGGAGTGGAGTTTTGTGATACGCTATGGCGTATGTCTAGAGCAAATGAATACCCCTCTCATCCTACTGAGGTTCGACGCCACAGTATATATCACGAAGATCCATAATATAACTGCCGAACTGGCCTGTCCTGGAGTTGTTTGACCTTGCCAGGGCAACTGCTAGTTTGTGGTCCGCGGGTGTTTTGAGACCTTCGCAAATTTCACCGGATATATTACTGTGAAGATCGATCCATGTCATTTCAACCGTCGCCGCAAAATCTTCGGTTGTATTTGTTAATGAATGGTCGGTTCCGTATATATTGAGCGTTCTCTTATTAGTACCGGCAGGTTGTTTACCGTAGCCAAAGCCAGCGGGATTTTGCGCGGCCAAATCTTGATCGTTATTGACCGAGCCCTCTTTGCAGCTTATTTGTTGCATTCCGTGGCCCAGCAATTCGTGCGGCAGCGTACTTTCAATACCACCATTTCCTTTGAGTTTAAGGTCGCCGATGGATGGCCCTGGATGGACTGAGATTTGTCCAGCAAAACTCGAGCCATCTTCTTCACCCTCAATATTCACGCCGATCTGTACCGTTTTTGGATCGATGCCTTTCGTGACTTCTACTGGGATAAATTGCAATGCTGTCGCGAGCTGCTCGCCATCAGTTTTAAGGGCAGTTAAGTCGAGCGATGCGGCGTCCACGGAACCGTTAAGGCCATATTGCCGCATATAATTAGTCATCAGGTCCGCTGCCTGGGAAGGAGAAGATGCACTTGCAATTTCATTCTTGTAAGTAGCAGGGTCAACAAGAGTGAAATCATACTTTTGAGCAGTCGTTTTGGCGTCGTCGAAAGTAATGGCATGATAATTCGCCTCATTCGCGTACGCCTCGGGAGTCGAGTGTTTCAGGCGCTGTTCAAATGTATGGAGCAGGTGTTGATCGACAGGAGCACACGCAGGCTCATCAAACATCCGAACAACTTCGTGGCCACCAACCGCAAGCCCGCCCACAAGAGCGATCGCCGCTGCACCCGCAATAATAGGGTGTTCTTCAACAAAGAAACTAACATGCTCACGCATTTTATACATTATAAAATATAAACGTCTATCGCGCAACTTACGCAACAAAGCGCCGGGGTTTAGCTTGACCGTTGCATCTGTGACGGCCAAACCGGACTCGAACTTAAAAATAACAGAGCAACGATAGAAAAATCCGAGCCGTAATTGACTCGGACTAGAGGCTTGACCTCTGTTATTGCGTCTTGGCAGGGGTAGCAGGACTCGAACCTACGACACCTGGTTTTGGAGACCAGTGCTCTACCAACTGAGCTATACCCCTATGTTTGAGCCGGCGAGCGTGTCTAAATGCACGGGCGCGGCGCACAGTTCACATAATACGATAATACGGCAATTTTGTCATCTGTAATCATCGATTTTTATGCTTGGTTATAGTTGCGGGACGAGCTCCGCCATAGCTTGCGCGACTGTCACCACGGGCAAGCGGCTCTTTTGGATCGCGTCGAGTTGCATGGCAAGCTGCGCGGCCGTCACCGAGCTCTGCGCCTTGTTCGCCGCCTTGTCCACCCGGTGATAAACCACGATGAGCCAGGCGTTGTACTGCCGGGCATCGTCCAGCGCTTCCTGCAGCTGCTGCGGCGTGGTGTTGGCGCCCACAAACAACACTTTTAGGTCGTAGCGGTTGAAGTTTTGGCGCGTGTTAATGCCATCGTCGGTGCTGCGGCCACTGGCATAATATTGCCGGATTGCGGGCAGCACTTGTGCGTCAACAGTGCCATATGGTGGGGCAAAATCTACCGATGTCTGACCAGTGAGCTGCTCGATGTACGCCTTCGAGGCACTCAACTGCCGGTCAAGCTCCTTGCCATCCACACCAGTCATATCAATGTGCTGATAGCCGTGTGAGGCCAGCTCGTTGCCTTGAGTTTTAAGCTTTTGCACGTCGGCGGTCGTCATAAAATCGGGTGTGTCGATCGACGTCGGATTAAGGTAATACGTGGCTTTCATACGGCGGCGCGCCAGCAAATCGGCGCCGTTTTGGTACGTCGATAGCCAGCCATCATCGAACGTCACCGAAACGAGCGGCCGCTTGAATGTTGCCGGGCCGGGCTGCGTGCAATCGGTAAAGGTGTAGTTGCGCGTGTCCACATTGCCGTCGCTGCGTAGAATGGCCGACACGAACAGTGTGCCGTTATACGGCGGCTCGGCCGTGGTATTTATGTGCGTAAATTCGTTGCTTGGGTTGAATGTAGCGAGCGTAGCAAATTCCCGTGAGCCATCGGCTGCGGCGTATTCTGCAACCAGGTTTACCGGGGCATCACTGCGGTAATCAAGCCCGATGCAATAGCGCCGTGCTGCCCTGACGGCAACTGGCGTGTGCTGCCACTTTGCCTCGCCGCTGTGATAATTAGAGATTTGGGTATGAAAAATTGCGCCGCCCGAATCGCAAGTATAAGAAAAGTCGGGCTGATTTGTGCCGATATGGTATGGCGTCCAATTGGCTGGCGGCTTGGGCGCACACTGCGTGGCCGGCGCGCTCGCTACCAAGTTGGCGACCGTCGGCGCGGGTGCGGGCAGGGGTATGGCTGCTACGGCAGCGGGCGGTTCCTCTTGCAAATAATTGCCGCTTAACACTATTGTTGTACTCAGGCTAAAGCTATATACGATCTGCACGGCGCGCAAGCTCGGCCCGGCGCGAAATGCAGTGCTCGCCGTGAACCATGGCTGGCTAGCGTTGGTCACCGGATATGTTTGCATATGCTGCAACTGGCTAGTGCCATCGGCGTAATAAGCGCGCAGCAGCACGTCGAACGGCGAATTTGTATCGTAATAGCCTTTAAATAAGTACGTTTTGCCCGGGGCCACATTTACGACCGGACTGCGAAGCTCCACGGCGCCGCTCTCATATGTGCCAATCGTAATCTGCAAAGACTTGCCGCGTATATGGCCGGGCTGTTGCGAGGCGGCGTAATTATTACTGCCGGAACTTGAAAGCTGCCAGCCGGTCGGCACACCGTCGTCAAACTGCATAAAATTACCATTTACGAGCAAATTATCGGCCGCCACGCTGTAATGGTGCTGGTGATACAAGTAATCTTGCCAGCCGATCACGAGCAAGCAGATCAAAATCGGTATCACCACAAACGGATGCTTGTGCAGCTTTTTAGGCCGTCGCAAACGCACGCGCTTCATATTATTCCTGCGTCACTTCCTGGCCGGTGCGTTGTGGTGAAGCCCACACGCTGCCGTCACTTTTACCGCTCAAAATTTTACGGCCGTGGTACATGCAGCGCACAATCGCGATCAACTGCACCATATCCATCACGTAAAAAATAAAGTAAGCGAGCGGCACATACAGCGTTAGGTGCAGGCGCTGTTTAAACCGGCAATACTCGTCGAACCACACGGTCACAAAAGTGTAAATCGAGATGGTTAGGTACGCGCCCATAACCAGCCTGAGGGTGAGGTGCGCTAATGTCAGATACAACACATAGCCCCAAATGAGCGGTGAAAGCAGCAGCACGAACTCACTCAGCACAGCCACGGGCAAGCGGTAAAATGCCAGACTGGCAGTGTAGCGGCGATCGGGGCTAAACATGATGGCGCTATATTTGGCGAGGTTTTGCAAGCTGCCGTACTTCCAGCGATAGCGCTGTCTGACGAGTGCCTTAAACGTCTCGACGCCCTCGGTTTTGGCCATGACATCCACCGCGTAAATCACGCGCCGCGCTTTGTTGCCGGTACTGATAACTTTCATACTTAGGCCGATGTCTTCGGTCAGGGTGTCGGTGTCATAAAATTGCACGTCGCGCAGCACGTCCATGCGGTAAGTCGAGGCCACGCCGCCGACCACGAACTCGCAGTTGCTAACCGTGTACGTCTTTTTGGAGCGGTAGCCTATCATGTGCTCAAAGCGTTGCAGCATGCCGAGCAGCGTGTAATCGTCGATAATCTGCACATTGGCAGCCACGCCAGCGATGGTCGGATCGCGAAAGTAGGTCACGGCGTTTTTGATGGTCTCGCGGAATAGTATGGAGTCGGCGTCGAGCGTCATAACCAAGTCGCCACGGGCGTATTTTTCGAGCGCTGTATTAAGCGCGCTGCCTTTGCCGGCGTTGCGCCGCTTGTGGATAATGCGTAACAGAAAGTCGGGATGCTGGCGGATGTAGCGCCGCACGATCATGTATGTTTTATCGATCGATGCATCGTCCACCACAAAAACCTCGATATTTTTGTAACTGCTGGCGCGGATCGAATCCAGACACCGCACAATAACTTGCTCCTCATTGTGTGCAGCAACAAGCACCGAGACGAGCGGCAGCTCGCCGGCATCCGGATGTAGTGCCAGCTCCTTTTGGCGGCGGAACTGCCAAATATCGTACAAATTAGCGCCCACCAAGTACATGCCAAAATGGATAATATACAGTGTACTGACCGCCCCGAACACAAACAATAAAACGCTCTGCGTATCCATTACATCACACCCTTACGCTACGACTCGGTCGCCTCGTCCTTTTTATGATGGGTTCTTTGATGGATGTAAAAACGCCGCAAAAAACTGCGCGCTAGCGTACTCGCCGCCACAGCGCACCACATGCAAATACTAATCGCAGTTAAGAAGTAAAAAAGCTCACTAAAAAGTTGCGTATCACGGGTATATGTAAGTATGGACAGATAGTCGGTCGGGGCAGACATAAGGCAGAAGTCCTGAATTTAAAACATGAAGGAACTACCCTGATAGTACGCCGCGCCCGCCAAAAGTACAAGCGTTTTGTGATAAAAAGCGCAGATCATCGCGCTGCGCACTTTTAAGCAAAAGGGCGTACAATGAGGCAGGCGAGCGACCGCATATGAAAGCACAGAATTCCACTTCCAAACGCCGTTCACATATTCGAAAAATCCTATTAATAGTTGGGTTTATTTTGGTGCTTCTGGCGCTGCTTGTTGGCCTACACCTAGCAGATAAGCATAGCGCCGAGCCGAGACAAACCGCCCACGCCCTGGCCGAAAACGGCGACATCCTACACCAGCACTGGGTCATGCCGGGCGCCGAGTTGCAGAGCGACGGCCTGCACGTTACCTACACCGACCAAAAAATTGTCGAACAAAACGCAACTGGCGGCCAGCCAAACCCACCCATAAACTTAGGTGGTACGCATTTGCTCGTTACCGGCGATTTTAGTGTGAGCGCCACCATGCAAACCATGCCTGGCGCAGCACTGCAATTGTACGGTCAAGTGCCGCTGGTATCCGACGAGTTCCGTGTGGAGCGCCCGAGCATCCGTTTTACGATTGCCAACGATCACACGCTCGCCGTTGCAATGTGGGATGGCTCGCCGGCGCACGATTTAGCCAATCCGGCGCCCACACTCACACAAGCATTTACTTTTACGCCCGGTGACAACCTTAAGCTCACCATGCAGCGGCAAAACGGCCAGCTCGCAATTGTCTTGAACGGCAAAACCGCTGGCGAGATATCCGAGCACGGCGTTTTTAGCAGCGGGCAGGTCTGGTTTGGCGCCGACAGCGAGCAGCCGGGTGCCACATGGGTGCTCAGTCATTTGGCTGCCACCAAGCTCAGCAGCAGCACTAGCATCCAGACGCTCGACGGCGCCGACATCCGTGTGGCCGCCAGCCCGCAAGGCCTGCAAACGCTGGCAACCGCCAAGCGCCCCGGATTTTTGGTAGGAACGGCGCTCGCGCCAGCGCCGCTCTACTCCGATGCCACGTACCAAAAAACCTTCTTTGGCAACTTTGGCATGTTCACGCCTGAAAATGCACTTAAGCGGCAATTCATCGAGCCGCAGCCGGGCCAGTACCATTTTGCGCCGATGGACGCGTTGATTGCGCTCGCCAAACAAAACGACATCACACATATTAACGGCCACGCCTTGATTTTTGGCGAGGCCAATCCGGCATACCTTACCAACATGGCGACCAATACGTTTGCCGCGCGCCAGGCAGTCGAGCAAAACATGGACAATTACATCAGCACCGTCGTCGGCCACTTTAAGGGCCGCATCACCAGCTGGGACGTCGTAAACGAACCGCTCGCCGATTACGACACCTTCGATGAAACCTCCGGCCACATCTACCGCGACCACACCTACTACCACGCCATGGGCGAGAGCTACATTGCCGAGGCGCTCCGCACCGCACACGCCGCCGACCCAAACGCGGCACTCTACATTAACGAGTACGGTCTAGAACAAAACGGCCCGCGTTGGGACACCATGCTGGCGCTCGTTACCAGTCTCAAGCAGCAGGGTGCGCCGCTGACTGGCATCGGTTTCCAAGCACATGAATACGAGGCTAGCGATAAAATAGATACGAACGTGCTAAAGGCACACTTTAAGCAGCTCGCCGCGCTCGGTTTAAACGCCCGCATCAGTGAAATGGACGTGTACGATGACGACGGCCAGCAAGTGCAGGCCACGCAGTACTCGGCCGTGCTCGACGCCTGCATCAGCGATAGAACCTGCGTGTCATATACGACATGGGGCTTCGATAACGAGTATGACCTCTGGCAAGACGATAACCGCCAGCTGCAATACGGCAAAACGCTGTTATGGGACGGCGACAAACCCACGCCCGCGGTTGCCGCCATGCGCGCCGCGCTGCAAAAATAGTACAAATAGTGCGCCGCCGCACACTAAAAACACCGGCGGAGCCACAGACCTCTTTTCGTATTTGACAGAATCTGGTATACCTATATAAGCAATGTCTAAGGTACTGCCCGCAAAACCACTGCTGATCATGATGTATGGCTTCCCCGGAGCCGGCAAAAGTTACTTTGCGCGCCAATTATCCGAGACTCTCAACGCCGCCCACATTCAGGGCGACCGCATCCGCTCCGAACTTTTTGAAAATCCGCGCTACGACAAAGAAGAGAACGAGGTTATCGCCCACCTCATGGATTACATGGCCGAGGAATTCCTAAACGCCGGCGTGAGCGTTATTTACGACGCCAACGCCATGCGCGCCAACCAACGCCGCGAACTGCGCGAAATGGCTCGCAAAGCCCACGCCGAGCACGTGCTGGTGTGGCTGCAGATTGACACCGAAAGCGCTTTTGCCCGCGTTGGCAAACGCGACCGCCGCCGCGCGGACGACAAATACGCCGTGCCGCTCGACCGCAAAACGTTTGAAAAACTGGCTGGCGGCATGCAAAACCCACTCACCACCGAAGATTACGTGGTGATTAGCGGCAAGCACGTTTTTGCCATGCAGCGCAGCGCATTCATGAAGCGCCTGCGCGAGCTCGGACTCATCAGTCAGGAAGTCGCCAGTGCCAGCGTTATCAAGCCCGGCCTAGTCAACCTCGTGCCAAACCCCACCGCCGGGCGGGTAGACATGTCGCGCCGCAATATTATTATCCGATAGGACGTAGCTTATGGGTGTCAAACGCATCCACATCCCGAGCATCGGCGATGTGACGCTGTATAAACGCCACAACAGTCGCAGCCTGCGCCTCAGCATCGGTACGAACGGCGAGGTGCGCGTCTCGATGCCACATTGGGTGCCGTACAAATCCGGCGCCGTATTTGCCGCATCCAAAGCCGCCTGGATCGAAAGCATGCGCGGCCAGCACCACAACTTAATCGAGAACGGACAGGCGATCGGCAAAGCGCACCATGTGCGGTTTTATGCCACCACGGCGACGCGTGTCACCAGCCGTCTGCACGAACAAGAAATCCACATCGGCCTACCGCGCGGCGTCCAAGCCGAAAGCGCCGAAGCTCAACGCGTGGCGCGGGCCGCCTGCATCAAAGCCTTGCGTCAAGAGGCCGAAAAACTCCTGCCCGAACGCCTCAAAACACTCGCCCTGCAAGGCGGCTACACCTTTAACAGCGTCAGCGTCAAGCAGCTCAAAAGCCGCTGGGGCAGTTGCAGCAGCACCAAAGACATCGCGCTCAATATATATCTTATGCTCCTGCCATGGCAGCTCATTGACTACGTCCTCTGGCACGAGCTGGCCCACACCCGTGTTATGCGCCACGGGCCGCCGTTTTGGCGCGAGCTCGAGCAGCATATGCCGCTGGCGCGCTCACTCAGCAAAGAAATCCACACCTACCAGCCCACACTCCATCCCCGATCGACATAACCAGGGGCTGCAAGTGTGAAATCCTGCCAAATATGACGCGAGTAGAGCGGGTCTGTGGCATAATAAAGCTATGTTTGGAAAACTCCGCCGCGCCAAGCCTGTGGTTACGCGTATCATTCCGGCTGCCAAGCTCGAGCACGAGCGGCTCACCAGCCTTATTAACAGCATGGCCGACGGCGTGCTGGCGGTCGATCAAAATGGCCGCGTGGTTCTGTACAATGGTGCCGCGCTGGACGTGCTGGACCTCAACACTTCCATGAACGGCAAACCGCTGGCCGAAGTTTTTCGCCCAATTGATAAAAACAACCAAAAAGTTGACGTCGAGGCGTTGGTGCGCAACACGCGCACGGCGATTACCTCGCGCGATCTGTTATTGCCATATGCCGACGGCAGCAAAATTAACCTGTATTTGAGCATTGCGCCGGTGCACCTCGGCTACGCCAGCCGCAAGCGCGCCAGCCAAAGCGGCTACATTTTGCTGCTGCGCGACATTACCCGCGAAAAATCGCTCGAAGAAGAGCGCGACGAGTTCATTAGCGTCGTCAGTCACGAGCTGCGCACGCCGATCGCCATCGCCGAAGGCAACATCAGCAACGCACTGTTTTTGAGCAGCAAAACCGGCGACATCAAACAAATCCGCGCGGCTCTCAAGCAATCGCACGACCAAATTTTATTCCTAGCCGACATGATTAACGACCTCGCCACCTTGTCGCGTGCCGAGCGCGGCAAGCTCACCGTAGAAATTAACGAGATTAATGTGAACGAGCTCGTGCGAAGTCTGGCGCGCAATTACACGGCCAGTGCGGCGAACAAAAAGCTCACTTTAAACGTTGCGGCCAAGGACAACCTCGGCACCCTATTTTCCAGCGAATTGTACGTCCGCGAAATCCTGCAAAACTTTATCACCAACGCCATCAAATACACCGAGCAGGGCAGTGTAACCATCGGCGCACGCCGCGAGCCAACTGGCATTATGTTCAGCGTAGCAGACACGGGCATCGGCATCAGCAAGGGCGACCAGGAGAAAGTCTTCGACAAATTCTTCCGATCCGAGGATTTCCGCACGCGCAAAACCAACGGCACCGGCCTTGGTCTGTACGTCACAATGAAATTAGCGCATTTACTGCACGCCGACATCGAGCTCACCAGCAAGCTCAACCACGGCTCGACGTTTACAATTTTTATACCGAACTTAAAGTAGATGAGTGTAGGGACTACTGCTCGGACGGCGCGCCAGGAAAATGCAGGCCCATCTGAAGAACGTCAGGAATAGAGACTGGGGTCATCCTTGCCGCAATTGCTTCTTGAATTTGAGGGCGCGCAAGAGCCGCATCTAAGTCCACCTTTATAGCATCAATATTTATAGACGCAATTCGTGTCTTGTAACCGGTGTTAATGGCGGTCACCGCAGCTATGACGCCGCCGAGCCCCATCACATCGCTTGCGAGGGTTGGCTCAAGGTCCTGGCTCGCAGCAAAGAAAGCGCCCGCAGTAAGAGCCACCGCGGCGCCGCCAAGTACAATTGTCTTCCTGCGGCCCCGAGCATAGTCAGCACGCTGCGCATCAAACTCGAGCTGTACGAGCATCGGATAATTTTCGGGGGCTGCATTCTTTTTCACGGAATTATAATAAAACTATTTTGTAATTTTTTCAACTTCCGGGGCAACGGGCGGCTGCGATGGCCGTTCGATTGGATCATTCAGCGTCGTACGGTTAAAAGAGGTGACGATAGTGGTCGCCAAGACGCCGGTGACGACCACGCCCCACGGCGAATCGCCCATAACCTCAGCAGCCGCTACGCCAAAAATCGTAGCGCCGCCGCCAATCATCGCGCCAATAGGTACACGCCCGATCAGACCAAACGGCCGGGAGTTAGGTAAATCTTGATCAAGGCCTTCGCGCGAAGGCAGTTCTTTTTCTTGCATGCCAGCACTATACGCCGAGCTTCATATTTTTGGCAAGTGCGGCACGACGTGCATGGCCGGAATGCACACGTTGCGGCCCTTCCACTCCACGGCCGAGAACTCGTACTGCCACATCGAGTAATGCAAAAGTCCGAGATCCACAAACACCACCAGCGGGAAAATCACCGGTCGCAGCCAGGCGTTGCTCATATTTGTGGCGCGGGCAATTAACAGATACGTGATGCTCAGCAGCGCGGCGCCAACAGCTGCCAAAATGTGTGCGGCGGCGCCGATCGTCCACCAAAAACCGCCAACAGCCAGCACGTAGGGCAACAGCAGCACACCGGCTTCGAACAACGCAGTCAATAGGACGAGCTCCGGCCGGCGGTGCAACTGCGGATAGCGCGTGCGAATGGCGGTGGCGCGCTGCTCAGCCGGATTTTTTACAGTGGTCACACCCAAAATGTCGTCGCTACGGATAAATGAGTAGCCGTCCTGGCGGATCAGTTGACGGGCAAAGTAGGCCTCGGGCACGATTGAGCGTGTGACGGCCTCGAATCCGCCAACCTTTTTAAGCGCCGCGCGGGAAATTATCCAGCAGCTGCTCATTACCGGCGGGCGGGCGAACATACGCCGCGGCGGCGCCAGCTCCCACCAGTAGCGCATGGACTGCACGATGGCCGAGGTGGCCTGGGCGCTGGCGTCGCGCTGCGGCAGTACGCTTACCATATTTTTGCGGCGGGCGAGCAGGGTAGTAACGAGTTTGCGCAAAGCCTGCGGCTGGAACCGGATGTCGACGCCGCAAAATAGTACGTACTCGCCGCTCGCTTCCTGGGCCAAGCGCTGGTAGGCCTGGTTTTTGGGCAACCAGGTGTCGCTGGGCTCGGCGCCTTGTACAAACCGCACGCCGTCGTGCGCAAAGCTGCGGATGATCTCTGGCGTGCGCTTGGTTTGCGAACAATCGTCCAGCACGATTACCTCGAGTTTTGGATAGTCGCTGGCGATAATGGAGCGCAGACATTCCTCGAGATCCCCGGTTTCATTACGCGCAGGAATAGCCACCGTGATGCTCGGCAAGCTGGCATCGCTATACGCTTTTTTGACCGGCAGCGGCAGCGTACGATGCAAACTGCGGGCCGTTGCTGCCAAAAGCACTGCCGCCACGAGCGCCTGGAGCAGTCCCAATACGGTCCATAATGGATGCGTGGCCAGCGCCGCAGCGTGCCACAACCACCACGCCAGCGCTGCGACCGCTTGCGCGCCAATCAACATGCAAGCCGTACGCTGCGTGGCCCGGCGCAAATATCGCTCATGCATGCGCGCCTCAAGCACGCGCACATGATTGAAGATGCGGTACAGGCCAAGCACCAGCAGCAAAGCGCTCATTACATTCGGCCACCATACAAAAAGGGCAGCACTGGCAAACGCCGTCACTCCGGCAAGCAGTACAACGAACGGCCGGCGCGCCGGCCACAGCAGCCGCACCGTAAATAGCAGCACCTCCGCCAGCGCACTCGCCAGCAGCAGGATAACCATAATCTTCATGTCCTTACTATAGCACTGCGACGGACCTAAACTAAAGCTGACAGCAGTAAAGCAGCCTTACAGTGCAAGACCCGTCTGGCGCATTGACAAATAAGCACATTCTTTTTACAGTAGACGAACTGACGGAGGATCCCCATGGATAAAGAAAAACCTACGACCGAGTCGCGTCGATCATCACGAAAACGATTATTTTTAGGTGCTGGCTTGGTGGCTGCCGGCAGCATAATTGGACTCGGTTTAACCGGAAAGTCGTCTTTTGATGATTCGCCACGAGCCCAGCAAGCGATCGAACGTCACGAATCACCAGGCGACATACAAGCCCTTAACGTACTCACCGTGGGCGACTTTTTAGGTGGTGTGGTTGTAGGCGGCGGCCTCTTTATTGCCGGCGGCAATATAATAGCCAACCGGCGTAGGTACGAAATATCGCCCCCGGTCTTGCCCGAGCCCCAACCCAAACCAGAACCAGAACCAGAACAACCGCCAGAACCACCAGCTGCATAATATTGACATACTGTCATTTATTAATTACAGTATGAAAAATATTCGAGAGCATCATGGAAGAGTACCAACATACCAACGATGACCGAGACTGGTCCACATTACATCACCGGCCAGGCGTCCGCCGCGCACTTCGTAAAGTTGCTGCTGTAGGGATTATGGCAGGCGGCATCGGCTTTGCGGCCTTTCAAACTGTTCAGGCGTCTTACGACTACTCACTTGCCGAACATGCAGCCGAGCAGCACCAAACAGTCGAAGCCGAAGCGATACACAAACTCGTACTCGAAGAGGCGCTCCTCGGTGGAATTGTCCTTGGCGCCACAGCATTAGTAGGTGTAAAGCTAATGCGCGAGAATTAAAATCGAGCTCACTAGAACCCGCTTGACGACAGCGGTGCGTCCGCGCTATACTTGACACATTGGAGCCTACTATAACTAGTAGGCTTTTTAAATGGAGAAAACTGTGGCCAACGAGGAATCAACAAAACCAAAGCGCCGGCTCATTAAATCCGAGACCGTCCGCGAAGTTGCCGCCAAACAAGAAGAGGCAGCAACCAAGCCACGCCGTTTACACAAAACGCGCCGCGGCATCACCGCACCGTTCCGCGCGATCGGGTGGGTATTCAAACAGCTCGGCAAGTTCAAGCCGCTGCGCATCATTGGCTACATTGTAGTGCCGCCATACTTCCGCAACAGCTTCCGCGAATTGCGCAAGACCACCTGGCCGACGCTCAAAATGTCACGCCAGCTGACTACAGCCGTGATCTTATTCGCCATCGTGTTTGGTGTGCTGATCGCCGGCGTTGACTACGGACTCGATAAACTATTTAAACAGGTATTAATAAAGTAATGAGCAAACGATACGACACAACCAAACAGTGGTACGCCATCCACACTTACAGCGGCTACGAAGAAAAGGTCGCCGAGAGCATCCGCCAGCGCGCGGCCTCGCTCGACATGAAAGACAAAATCTTTCAAGTGCTCGTGCCGAAAGAAAAAATGATCGAAATCAAAAACGGCAAGCGCCGTGTTGTTGAAAAGCGCATCTTCCAGGGCTACGTGCTCGTCCAAATGAAAATGAGCGAAGACGCATGGTACATCGTGCGCAACACGCCGTCGGTCACCGGCTTTGTGGGCAGCGGCACCGAACCAACACCGGTCAGCGACGAAGAAATCGAAAAAATCCAGAAGCGTATGGGCCTCGAACAGCCCAAGCACAAGATCGACTACCATGTGGGCGAAGTCGTCAACATTACCGATGGTCCATTCAAGGGCTTTGACGGCACCATTAACGAAATCGACCAGCAAAAAGGCAAGCTCAAAGTGCTCGTCAACATGTTTGGCCGCGACACACCAGTTGAACTGGACAGCCTGCAAGTAAAACGAGTCTAATATGAGTGGTGAATTGCCTCAAACTCCGCAATTACCAGCAGAATTAAACTGC
This sequence comes from Saccharimonadales bacterium (SeqCode), assembly GCA_035478835.1. Lineage (GTDB taxonomy): Bacteria > Patescibacteriota > Saccharimonadia > Saccharimonadales > UBA4665 > DATASD01. The sequence continues at coordinate 228,748 of DATIJH010000009.1, read as the reverse complement.
GGTTTTGCGCAAGACACAGCCGCGGCCGAATATGCACACATTCAAGGCACTAAGCCTGCCGACCGCGAACTAAGCGAGTGCTCGACCTGCGGCATACACACTGGCATCCTAAACGGCATGGTCCAAGTCGAACGCGCATGTCCTGCAGTACAACTGGGCATGCCGCAGCTCGACGGTGCAATAGTGAACTTCGAGGAAAGGCGCGAGCAAGCGCTAGAACTCGCCCATCGAGTCGTAAGCGGTGAAAACGGAGAGCACGGCCAGGCGGCAGTTCTTGCAAAACTCGTCAATGAGCAGTAGTTCAAACATAGACAAAATCCTAAACATACAGTATAATTAAGCAGTTACGCACTTCTATTAAGAAGAAATCTGAAAGCTTCTACTTCAGACCTGCAATGTGGAGAAATAATTATGGCAGAAAAGAAAATCAAAGCGAACTTAAAAATGCGCATCCCAGCCGGCAAAGCCAGCGCTGCACCGCCAGTTGGCAGCACGCTCGGTCAGCACGGCGTGAACATGATGGACTTCATCAACCCCTTTAACGAGAAAACCAAAGAACTCAAGGGCATCACGACCGCGCACATCACTATTTACGAAGACCGCACCATGAGCTTCCGCGTTGTTACGCAAGCGACCGACGAAATGATCCGCGCCGAGCTCGGCATTCAAAAGGGTTCTGGCCGTCCCAACAGCGAAAAAGTCAGCAAAAAGCTTAGCCAAGCCAGCCTGACTAAAATCGCCGAAGAAAAAGCCAAGGACATGAACGCCGACGACATCGAAGCCGTTAAGAAAATGGTTGCTGGCACCGCCCGCAGCATGGGTGTGGAGATCGAAGCCTAACCCGGATTTTTAGAGTATTGGCCATGGGTGCCGAAACAGATAATTTCCTAATACCGCGCTATGAGCACCAGCCAGCCACTGGCCAGGTTGATAGTTTTGGCGGACGCGCCGCTTTGCAAGGCGCAGTAGCTATCCCTGCGGAAATTGATCCAACACCCGCATCGGACCCGTCAGAGATAGTCAATACTATACCCGACCAAGCAGGTGACACCACCGAAGCAATATCACCTTACGGTGATCACGGCAACCGTTTGCCGCACCGCAGACGCGATGACTACGGAGCACAAGATCTAATTGCCGGCGACCCTGAGTTACAGATAATCCTTGGCCGCATGCCCCGTTCGATGCGTCCTGCATATATAGCCGCCATCCGTCGCACCTTGCAGGCCAATCGCAATCGTTACCGCTGGTCATAATCGCCAACATTTGGTATAATTAGTAAAAATTAATTGTGGGAGGCTGCAAACCAGCCGCTTGCACCACGAAGGAGTTACACCATGGCAGAAGACGCCAAAACTACCGAAGCTGAATTGATCGCCGAGGCTGCGCCAGTTACTGAAACCGAAGCAGCCGAAGCGCCAGCAGAGGACAAGACAGAAAAGACCGCTAAAGCCGGCAAGCGCAGCGCCAAGTCGCTCAAAGAAGCCGAAGAAAAACAGGCCAAAGAAGAGCGCAAAGCAAGTGCCAGCGACGACGAAGAAGCTGCCAAGCCAAAGCAACCGATTAAGCCGACTCGTTCGCGCTTAGAGCGCCAGGGTAAAAAATTCCGCGAAGCAGCCAAACTCGTCGAAAAAGACAAAACTTACACGCTCGCTGAAGCTATCGCTCTTGCAGCCAAGACCAGCCCGGTCAAATTTGACGCCAGCGTTGAAATGCACATCAACCTTAACGTTGACCCGCGCCACGCAGACCAGAACATCCGCGACAACCTCGTGCTGCCTGCCGGTACCGGTAAAAACGTCCGCGTTGCCGTTTTAAGCGACGACAAAGTTGACGGCGCCGACGTTTCAGGCGTTGACACCATTTTGAAGGCACTCGACAAGGGCACCATCAATTTTGACATCCTGATCGCTACGCCCGCACAGATGCCAAAGCTCGGTAAGTACGCCCGCGTACTTGGTCCGCGCGGCCTTATGCCGAACCCCAAAAGCGGCACCGTCACTAACGACGTAGCCAAAGCCGTACAAGAAGCCAAGGCCGGCCGCGTTGAATACCGCGTCGACAGCACCGGTATTGTACACATTGCCATCGGCAAAGTTAGCTTTAGCGCCGACAAGTTGCTCGAAAACGCCCGCGCCGTCCTGGCCAGCCTACGCAGCAACAAGCCAGCCTCGGTTAAGAGCGCATACGTCAAAGCTATGTACCTCACCACTACGATGGGGCCAAGCATTACGATTGCAATCAGCGAATTCTAGTATCCTAGCCGCTAAAACCCAAGTCTTAAAAACCGCCCGTGATTTACCCCGGGCGGTTTTATTTTACTTTCATGGTGCGCGTCAACGCCGTCACCGTCCGCATAAAACCCGGCACACCGTCGCGGTACACGATGTAACGGGCGCTCCACACTGGCTTATATTTAGCCTTAAAGTTACGCAAGCCGCTGAACGAGTAAAAACGGTCGCCGCGGTTATACACAAACGCCAGCGCATTACTAATAAGCGTGCTCGATTCATCATTTTGCCCAAGCCCGGTGAGCGGTGACAGTCCCAGGCTCACCCGTTTGTAGCCTTCGGCATCTGCGTATTCGATGAAGCTCGAGAGCAGGTAATCGCTGCTGTTTGGCAGGCTTCCGCGGGAATGGCGTAGCAGGTCATACGTTGTTTCACTGCGGTCGTACGAAGGAATTTGATTGATAAAGCCTTGGATTACCCCATGCTCGTCACGCAGCACCATCAGCTTGCACAGCTGCATGTAGCGCGGCGTAAAATATCCCATAATAAAACGGCGCTCAGCCCGGCCAGGCTTGCGCAGCCAGTCGCGCGAGATCTGCGTAAGTCTGGCGATCGTTTCGCTGCTGTGCGGCGGTGTAAGCAGTTCCGTGCGCCAGCCGTGCTCTTCAAATTTATTTCGCGTACGGCGAAAATACTTTGCCCCGCGTACCTCAGCTTTAAACGTGGCAGTATCGACGACCGCTTCTTCGCCAAGCTTTTGCAAAGAAAAGCCGCGGCGCTTATACCACTCATTGCGGCTCGGCTCGGTGTGAATAAAGGCAATCTGCCAATCATTTGTACGACACAGCTCTTCGAAGTCGTCAAGCAAGGCATCATAGCGATCTTCTTCGCCAAAGGGTCCGTCGACCACTAGCGCAACGCCGCTGCGCACCGCATACGCGAAGCCCGCGCGGCGCAAGCCGTCAAAGAAATAGAGCTTGTCGTGCGGCCACAGCTTAAAGAAATCCTCACTGTGGGCCGAGTATTTCTTGAGCAGCTCTTCGGCCAGCCGCAGATTGGCCGCGTGATCACCGAACCGGGCGCGCAGCGGCTGAAACAGCGACACAAACGCGTAGCCCACCGCGCCAACGCTTATCACCGAAAGCGACTGCATAAACAATCGAGCCCGCCGCGTGTGCGGCACCAGCTGCTGATTGGTGAGGCCGAATTGGTCGAGTGTGTGGTGCACAGCTTCGCCGAAATTAATTTCCTGGTGAAAATCGCGCTTGTCCAGCAGGGTAAAGCCAACAACACCGTAGACTAGTGCAATCAGCAGCACGAGTATGCTGAATCGCACGGCAATTGCAAAGTTGCGAACATCGCTCTTAACCCTAAACTCGTGGCGGCTGAGCACCAGCCCGATTACCGTCAGGCCCGGCGCCAAAGCATTCACCACCCAAGTCACCAGCTTATCAAAACCGGAATCCGGCGGCCGCTCAAAAGCCGCTACAATGGCGTACGCGACCAACCATATACCATAAATGACAACCGCCACCCACCAGGCCGTGTGTTTGCGCTTATTAAGCAGCATGCCGACATATAATAGCGTAAGCCCCATGATCAGTGGCGGCCCCACCAGCACGGCATGGCCATTATCCCGGCCGTGCAGTACAAGTGCTGCAAACATCGAAAACGCAATGAATAAAATACCGGTAATCACTACCGCGACACTGATAAGCTCGGGAATAAACCGCCGGTGCGACGGCGCGGGTTTAGGGCTAGGTTCCATGAACTTTTTCATTATAGCGCGGATTGTAAGCAAAAGTGGTATGTCATGGCAAGTACTTTTTAGGCGAAAACTTGGCCGCTAAGTTGTAATTTTCGCTATTTGCTTGCGCGATAAGTTTGTTCCACCGTACAATGAGGACAACTTGGAGGAGTAACACGTGGCGGTTTATAGCAACACCCAGATTTTACAGGCAATCGACGACGGGCATATTATATGCGTGCCGTTCAACCCAAAACATGTCAGTCAGGCGAGCCTCGACATTACGCTCGGACATTATTATTTCCGCACCGAGCGCAGCGGCGACCACGCTTTGTATAACCCCTTCGACAAAGCCGATGTATACCGCTATTTTGGCGAGCCCAAGCAAGCCGTCAAACACGGCGAGTGGTGCAAGCAAAACGGATTCGAGCCGCTCAAGGGCATCCCGCTTGACCATCCGGTGATCCCGCTCCGCCCGGGCGAGCGCATTCTGGCCCACAGTCACGAGTTCTTCGGCATTTTGCCGCCCGGCGCCTGCGAGCTCAAATCCCGCTCCAGCTGGGGCCGCAATGGCATCGCGGTTTGCTTTGACGCCGGCTGGATCGACCCCGGCTACATCAACCGCCTGACGCTCGAAGTCTACAATCTCAACCAGCATGAAACCGTTTTGCTGCCGGTGGGCGAACGCATCGGCCAGATTGTCTTCCACGAAACCGGCAAGGTTGAAGGCAACTACGGCGCCGGGCGCGACAGCGGCTTCAGCGGCAAATATCAAATCGGCACCGACTTGCAGGAACTCATTAAAACCTGGACACCAGATCAAATGCTGCCGCGCGCCTACAAAGACCAGCGCACATTGCCGGAGCCGGTGAAAGGTTTAAAAGCGCTATGAAACCGGCAGAAAATCGCAACGGATTCTTTTTAGTCATCGAAGGCACGGATGGTTCGGGCAAGGGGACGCAGTTCGATCTGCTCACCAAGCGCCTGCAAGCCCAAGGCTACGACGTCGCCACCTTTGATTTCCCCCAGTACAACGAGCCGTCCAGCTACTTTGTGCGCGAATATTTAAACGGCAAATACGGCACGGCAGAGGAAGTCGGGCCGTACACCTCCTCGCTGTTTTATGCGCTCGATCGCTTCCAGGCCGCCGAACATATTCGCCAAGCATTGTTTGAAGGCAAAATCGTGCTCGCCAACCGCTTTACCGGCTCGAACATGGCGCACCAAGGCACCAAATTCACCAATGCCGAGGAACGCCGCGGCTACTTTATCTGGCTCGACAACCTCGAGTTCGAGATGCTGCACGTGCCGCGCCCCGACACTAGCTTTGTGTTGCGCGTACCGGCCGAAACCGCCCAAAAACTCGTAGATCAAAAGGGCGAACGCAACTACACCACTAAAAAGCGCGATATCCACGAGGCCGACCTCAATCATCTGCAACGCTCCGTGCAAGTGTACGACGACATGTGTCAGCTATTCCCCAAAGACTTCCAGCGCCTTGATTGTACGCGCGGCGGCGAGCTGCTCAGCATCGAAACCATTCACGAACTAATTTGGCAAAAGGTAGGGCCCATGCTTCCCAAACCATTTAAAAAACCAGGCAAAACGGCGGCGGTCGAGACGCGCAAAGTCAAATCGGCACTCAGCGAAAGCCCGTATGTCAACAAATTACACGACGGCAACTACGAAATCACCAGTGAGGGCAAAGCATTCTTGGACGAGGCCGTCACTAGCGCCGAAGGTAACGTCTACAGTTTTACCGACAAGCTTAGCCCGGTCACCATTGCCGCTGCCATGGCGCGCCTGAGCCGCCGCGGCGACGACATGCGCGTCACTATTCTGGACGAGTTCGCGGGCAAGCTCGGCAAGGACGACAAACTGTTGCAGCGCGTCATTACCGCATATGGCGACGACTCCGTGCAGCAGCTCGTGGGCCAGCACCTGGTGGTCGAAAACGCCTCGGCCTTACTTATTAGAAAGCTTGAGTGGGGTCGTCTGGCGGCTTACCTGGAGCAATCCACCCGCTACATCTTCTTTGACCAAAAAGACAAAAACGGGCGCTACCGCTACTTTGTACCTGAGCACTTTCCAAAAGATGTCAAAAAGCAATACTGCGAAATCATGGACAAGATTTTTGAACTGTACTCTGGCATGGTGCACGATTTAACAGACTATGTGCGCGCCAATTCCTCGACACCAGAAAGCGAACGCGACGTTGCCTGGAAAGGCGCCACCAAAGCCCAAGCCTGCGACGCGGCTCGGCATACTTTGCCCGTGGCTACAACCTCAACCGTTGGCATTTACGGGTCCGGACAGGCGATCGAAGCACTTATTATGCGGCTTATGGCCGATGATCTGCCAGAGGCAGGCAAGGCCGGCGAGCAAATTCTGGCCGAAGTGCGCAAAACCAACCCAACGTTCTTTGAGCGCGCCGACAAACCGGAGCGCGGCGGTGCCACGGTTGCATATTTTGCCAACACGCGCCACACCGTAAAGGCGCTGGCCGACAAATTTCTGCCGGAGCAGCACGCCACGCCAAAAGACACCGTAACGCTTACCGAAGTCTGGCCGCGCAATGAGCTCGACCTGGTGCCCGACATGCTTTACGAGCACAGCACGCTTTCACTCAAAGAGCTGCAAGCTACTGCGCAAAAATGGCCGTACGCCAAGAAACTCGAAGTCTTTACCGCTTACATGGGCGAACGGCTGAACCGCCGCCACCGCCCGGGCCGCGCGCTCGAAAAGGCGCATTACAGCTGGGATTTGCTGTGCGACTTTGGTATTTTCCGCGACCTGGCGCGTCACCGCATGGTTGACGACCTTGAGTGGCAGGCGCTGACGCCGCGTTACGGTTACGAAGTGCCGGAACTCATCGAAGAAGCCGGCCTGGCCGACCAGTTCGAGCAGTGCTTTGACCTCAGCCTTAAACTCTACAGCGCTTTGCAGGAAGCCGGTTTTGCGCTTGAGGCGCAATACGCCACGCTGCTTGGACACCGCATGCGCTGGAAAGTCACCTATAACGCCCGCGAGGCCTTCCATTTACACGAGCTCCGCACCAGCCCGCAAGGCCACCCCGGCTACCGCAAACTCGTCCTGCAAATGCACGAAAAGCTCAGCGAGGTCCACCCGCTGCTCGGCGGCGCCATGAAGTTTGTCAATAAAGGCGAGGACGCCGAGCTCACGCGCTTGGCCGCCGAGCGCTACACTCAGTTCAAGCTCAAGCAGCTTACCGACGCCAAAGACGAAGCCGTCAAGAATTTATAGTATACTGCCGCCAAGGTGATCCCGTGCAGCCCTCATCTTCTGGCGGGCCAGGTATGTTATTACGTTGTGGGGGCTTTCCGCACGCATTCGTTGGATATTAACCACTCCGGGGCGTGCCTCGGGCCCGAATTTATGCAGTAATGCGATCCATTCGCCGATAGCTCGGGTCCGGACCGTATCGTCGCGACGTACATCCGCTTCGCGCAGCAGTGAATCGTAAAGCGATTTATCTTGCGGTTCACGAAAGCAAGACATCGAGGCCGCGGGCCTCATTGCCCCCATTCCGGTATAAACTGACGGGTAACTGGCCGCCATCAGCAGCGTATTCCGCAGGCCCGCATTGTTCGCCATTTTTGTCATGAAAGCGGCGGGCGCGTTGGGTTCGGCAAGCGATTCGAGCATCATTTGCCGCAAGTCAACCCCAGTGACAGCCCCCATAGCTTTGAAAAACTCCTGCGAATCCCAATATGCTTTTTTATCGCCGGTAGGGTACTGTGCCTTGAGCTCTTCAAAAGTATCTCCGAGACGGCCGAAATTAAACGGCTTTTGCGTATGTCCATATTCGTGGCGCACTATAGTCAACTGTGCCTTTTGGTATGACGTAAGTGTACCGTGCTTTGCGTGTGCCAATAAACTATAGGCAGTTGGCGCGTACAGGATAAGCAAACTCTCTCCGGTTGGCAGCGTCCGAGTAAAGGCGTCCGCCGTATATGGTGTGACTTTTGTGCTGAAACGATCGTCGTACTCGGCCCGGTTTGACTCGTGGCGCATTATAAAATCAGGATCGCCGGTTATGCCTTCGCCCAGTACGCTTTCTGCACCGCTCGCGACCAGTTCTTCTTTGGTTGCCAAGTCCAGCACACCCACGTTAAAGGGCTGCTCCGTTTCAGATGTAAGGTTAAATATCTTGCGCTGCTCATGCAAAATCGAGCCCGGACCATCGGCATCCAAGACTTCGGCAACACGCTTAGAAAGTTCATGGTTATAAGCGCGTGCAAAAAAAGCGTCACGCGCCCGACCGAGCTCGCGCTCCATCTTTGATTCGCCGAACTGCTCTCTATGCCACGGTGAGGCGATCAATATATCCCGGCGCAGCTGGCTCTCATTGCCGGCAAGCAGCATCGTAAGGCTGGCCAGCAGATCGGCCTCTTGCCCCAGGCGCTGCCGGCACACAGGTGCTTGTTGCTTGCGCCTGTCAAGGTCAACCCAGGCCGCGCCCAGCCCCGCAAGCAGCACGGTTTTGGGCGTGCTTTCAAAAAATTCCGGAGCCAGTTCGGCGGCCGTGGCGATTTCGGCCGCAGCGGTCACAATATCCGTTTGGTGTGCCGCGTTTTGCGGCGAGTCAGCAGACTCACCATATTCGTTGGCAATGGCGGCGGCGATGTCAAAACCGTTTGCCCGGGCACGAGCAAGCCCGTCTTCGAGATAAGGCAGCATAGCGTTCTCCGTACCGGACACTCTTTCAGGCTGCGTAGTCATTAGTCATATATTTCAGCATAAAAAATCATTTTTATCAATATGTCGCGTTCAAATGCGCCGTGATATATTTATTTGATAAACATAAGTGTTGCCATAAGGCAAGTTGTATATTTTGGACGAAATTTTACGCAAACTAGTCGCATTTCGCACCGTTGACGGCGATGAACCGGCCATGCACCAGGCGCTCGATTACATCGCCACCTTTGTCGCGCAGCGCGGCATGCATGTGGAACGATTCGATTTGGACGGTGTTGAATCTCTTGTTGCGACTTCGCGGCCAGGCCACAAAACGCCAAAAGTCATGCTGGCGGCACACCTTGACGTCGTGCCGGGGCCGGACGAACTTTTTGAGCTGCGCGAGATCAACGGCAAATACTACGGCCGCGGCGTGCTCGATATGAAGTGCGCTATCGCTGCTTATTTACAAACCATTGACGAGCTCGAAAATGTCGCCGATTACGATTTCGGCCTCATGATTACCACCGACGAAGAGCAGGGCGGCACCAGCGTGAAAAAGATTATCGAAGAGGGGTACGTGCCGTCGGTCTGCATTCTGCCCGACGGCGGCGATGACTGGCAAATCCAAACGCATTCCAAAGGCTTTTTGTACCTCAAAATTACATCCACTGGTGTGCCTGCGCACGGCTCACGGCCGTGGCTTGGCCGCTCGGCGCTCCAGCCGCTACTGGCAATCGCACACGACATCCAGGTACTTTTCCCAAATATGAGCCCGGAGACCAACACCTGCAACATCGGCGTTTTAGAGGCCGGCGAAGCGCCCAACCAGGTTCCAAGCAGCGGCACCATGCTAATTGACGTCCGCGTCATCAACGAAGCTGACCGCCAGCACATTCTGGCAGCGACGCAGGAAATCTGCGCCAAGCACGACGGCGTTGCCATGGACATCATCGTAGACGGCACGACAACCGAATTTCGTCTCGACGATCCATATATTCGCCCGTTCGCCGACATTATTACCGACGTGACCGGTGTAAAAGTGACCGGTGCGCGCACGCTCGGCAGCAATGACGCCCGATTTTTCGCAGCCATACAGACGCCGTGCATTTCGTTTTACCCGCACGGCGGCGGCCACCACGGCCCAACCGAATGGCTCGACAAGCAGGCCTTCATCCAAATGAAAAAAGTTATCTCCCGCTACATGGAGCAAATCGCCAAACTTTAGGGCTAACAGCGATTGACGAAAGCTACTCATATCTGGTAAAATACAGGGGATTGCCAAAGACAGTGGCGGCTCTAAACAAGCTTAAGAATGCCACCGAGGTTAAACACATCATTTTATGAATGTTTAAGCGTCTTTGGAAACAAAGACGTTTTTGTTTGGCATATCAGCAAAACCAGGTCGATAGTTTTGTAAGAACCCCCTAAGTTCAAGGGAGAACAAAATGGCATTAACCAAAACCCAGAAGAACGACGTAGTTTCCGAAGTTTCGGACCTGCTGAATGATTCTAAAATGACTGTCGTCGTCAAATACGAAGGCACGACCGTCAAAGCATTGCAAGCGCTGCGCCGCCAGGCACGCGACAACGGCACCAAGGTTAAAGTTGTAAAGAACCGCTTGCTCAAACAAGCGCTCAAGCAAACCGACACCCTTAAGGACGTTGACGCCAGCAGCCTCGAAGGCATGTTGCTCTACGCGTTCAACAGCCAGGACGAAGTTGCGCCAGCACAAAGCATTGCAAACTTTGCCAAGACCAATCCGACCCTCGAATTCGTGGGCGCTATTACCGCCGAAGGCAAATTCCTTGCCGCCGACGAAGTAAAAGCTCTCGCAACACTCCCGGGCAAAGACCAGCTCATTGGCCAAGTCTTGGCGACGCTCGCCGCACCGCTCAACGACAGCATCAGCGCGCTTTCGGGCAACCTGCATGGCTTACTTGACGGCATCGCAGCAAAAGCAAATTAACGCTCTATTTTAAGGAGAACATAATGGCAGATTTGAAAAAATTGGCAGAAGAGCTTACCAAGCTGACTGTCCTCGAAGTAAACGAACTTAAGACCATCCTGAAGGATGAATACGGCATCGAGCCAGCTGCCGCAGTTGCTGCAGTTGCTGCTCCTGCTGCTGGCGACGGCGCTGCCGCTGCTGACGAAAAGTCTGAGTTTGACGTCGTCCTGAAGGACGCCGGCGCTCAGAAAGTTGCCGTCATTAAGGCTGTTAAAGACCTGACCGGTCTTGGCCTTGGTGAAGCAAAAGCCCTCGTAGACGGTGCTCCAAAGACCGTTGTTGAGAAGGCCGCCAAAGACGACGCTGAGAAGGCTAAGAAAGCCCTCGAAGACGCCGGCGCTACTGTTGAACTGGCCTAGTCCAAGCTCGCTGGTAGCAAAATACCGCCCGGAAATTTCCGGGCGGTATTTTTATTGTTCTGTATATAGGCGGCTCGCGAAGCTGTTGTATTTTGGTATTTTGTTTTGGCATTGCGGGTGTGTTCACGTATAATTTCTCGGGTATTCCAAAGACAAAGAGTGTAGTTATCCACACATCCCCTTGGCATGTTTTGACTTGCATGATGAAACATGGTAGGTTTATGGGTAAGTGTAAAGAAACAAACACTTCCTTAGATTAAGAGAGACTAAGCATGGCAGACGTACCTGACAAACAAATCAAACGGTTACGGGCCTTGATTCAAGAGGCCGAAACGAATTTAGCCGCCGCCAACGAACTCTTGGCGAGTCTTGTGGGTGATGACGAAAAAGTGAGCGCCATCACCAAAGATGAAGCGCTCGGTAAGATTATCGAAGGAGTGTTCGATGGCCAGAACATGGTGGGTTCGGACGGCAAAATGTATCCGGTGCCGGCAAACTACGCCAGCAAATCCAAGCTCGTCCAGGGCGACATCCTCAAGCTTACGATTACCGACGACGGCTCATTCCTGTACAAGCAAATCGGGCCAATCCCACGCAAGCAGGTTGTTGGCTCGCTGCAGCTCGAAAACGGCCATTATTTTGTGAACGTCGGCCCCAAGCAGTACCGCGTGCTGCTCGCCAGCGTAACCTACTTTAAGGCCAAGCCGGGCGACCAAGTCAGCGTAAACGTCCCGGAAGACGACGAAAACGCCGAGTGGGCCGCGCTCGAAGCTGCTTTGTAGTTCCAGGTTTCACAGAATCAGGTCAGGAGGGGAGATGGCTAAGCTGTATTTTCGCTACGGTGCGATGAATAGCGGCAAGACGACCGCGCTTATTCAGGCGGCGCATAATTATGAAGAACGTGGCATGCACGCCGTTATTTTAAAGGCCGCCGTCGACACCAAGGGGCAGGACGCCATTGTGTCGCGCCTGGGCGTGCAGCGCAAGGCCGACGTGCTTATTAAACCTGGCCAGCATGTTACCGCGGCGCTCAAAAAATTAGCAGCCAAGCAGCCATTTGATTGCGTCATCGTTGACGAAGCGCAATTTTTAGAGCCTGCGCAAATTGAAGAGCTTTTTTGGTACGCCATCGAGCACGACACGCCGGTGCTAGCGTACGGCCTGCGCAGTGATTTCCAAACCAAAGGTTTCCCGGGCAGCAGCCGTTTGCTCGAACTCGCCCACGAGATTCAAGAGCTCAAAACCATCTGCCGCTGCGGCAAAAAAGCCCTGCTAAACGCCCGCAAAATCGACGGCGAGTTTGTATTTGCCGGCGCGCAAGTCGCCATTGACGGCGAACACGACATCCAGTACGAGTCGCTCTGCGGCAACTGCTACGCCACGTTCCGCGCCCAAGCCTAAGCTTTCTCAACTCAAAAATTACAGCAGCCAAATGCAGGCTGAGCGCGTATAATAAAAATGAAATGGGACAGGCGTTATACCGGACACACCGGCCACTCAAACTTTCTGATGTCGTGGGGCAAGAGCACATCACGACCGCGCTGGCGCACGCGCTGAAGGCGGGCACGATCAGCCATGCATATTTGTTTACCGGACCACGCGGCGTAGGCAAAACCAGCATCGCGCGCATTTTGGCGCACGAAATCAATGGTTTGCCGTACGACGATCAAAGCATACACCTCGACATTATCGAAATCGATGCCGCCAGCAACCGGCGTATCGACGAAATCCGCGATCTGCGCGACAAAGTCCACATTGCGCCAACCAGCGCGAAATACAAAGTGTACATCATCGACGAGGTGCACATGCTAACGCGCGAAGCGTTCAACGCGCTGCTTAAAACGCTGGAGGAACCGCCGGCGCACGCCGTGTTCATCCTTGCTACAACGGAGGTGCACAAGCTGCCCGAAACCATCATCAGCCGCACGCAGCGCTACGCGTTCAAGCCGGTTGACTTACCAAAAGTTGTCGAACACTTGCAAGCCATTGCCAAGCAAGAAAAAATCGACATCGAGCCGGCCGCACTGGAACTAATTGCCGCGCACGGCGAGGGCTCGTTCCGCGACAGCATCAGCTTGCTCGACCAAGTCCGTAACAGCGGTAATAAGGTGACTTTAGGCGACGTGCAGACGAGTCTGGGCATTGCGCCGGAAACGCTCGTCACCAGCATTGTTGACGCATTGAGCGCGCAGGATGCGGTGGCCGTGGCACAGCAATTACAGCAAGCCCGCGAGCAAGGCTACGAGCCGTCGCGGCTCGCCAAACAAATCGGCGCAAACCTACGCGACCACATTTTGGAAAACAAAACAGTATTGCCGCCCGCAACCATCATGCAGCTGCTCGCTAAATTGCTCGAGGTACCGGCATCGCCGGATCCACGCGCTTTACTGGAAATTATTTTGCTCGATGCGGCACTCGCCGAGAGTGAAACAACCGCGCCGTCCACGCCCCGCACGCACGCCGCCGCCGTACACCCAGCGGCCAGCAGCACCATTGCCGAGCCAGCTCCCGCCCGCGCCGCAACAAAAGCAGCTGCGCCAAAACCAGAGCCGGCCGCGGCCGCTCCCGAGCCAGCGCAGCAAAAAGCTCCCGCGGCCGCCAAAACTGAACCCGCACCAGAATCAGAGCAACCGCCAAAGCCAATCAAAGGCGGCAAAACCGTCGAGCCGGCCGTCTGGCAAGAAGCACTCAATCAAATCCGCCAAACGTACAGCACGCTTTACAGCATTTTAAAATCGGCGCGTGCCGAGTTTGAGCCCGGCCTCATCCGGCTGAGTTTTACGCACGCCTTCCACCAAAAACGGGCGCACGACGCCAAAAACCGCGAGATTGTCGCTCAAACCGTACAAAAAATCACCGGTCAGGCCATCCAGATCGAATGCGTTGTGGCCGAAAAGCCGCTCGCTGCGCAAACCATTCCTGCGCCGCCGCAGGAGCCCAAACCCGCCACCCCGCCGCCAACCACCGCACCACCGGAACCGGCCCCGAACCCAACCGAGCCCGCAATCGACGCCATAAGCAATATTTTTGGTGGCGCCGAGGTGCTAGAATCGTAGGTACCTATGGACCCGCGCATTGACCATCACCAACCGCCGCAAAACCTCGAAGCCGAGGCCTCGCTGCTCGGCGCGCTCTTAATTGATTCCGACGCGCTCGTCAAAGTAGCCGACGTCATTAGCGCCGAAGATTTCTTTGACGCCCGCCACCTGCGCATCTACGAAGCCATGCAAACGCTGTACGAAAAGCGCAGCCCGATCGACGTGCTCACGCTATCCGACCAGCTCAAAAGCAACGGCTTTCTTGACGCCGTGGGCGGCCCCGCATATTTAACCGAGCTCACCAACTTTGTACCGACCGCCGCGCACGCCGAGCAATATGCCGACATCATTGCCCAAAAGGCGGTGCGGCGCCGCCTAATCACCGCCAGCCAGCAGATCGTCGGCCTTGGTTTTGACGAATCCAAAGCGCTGCGCGAACTCATCGAAGAGGCCGAAACCAGCCTGTTCCAAGTAAGCCAGCAGCACGTCAAGCAATCTATTGTAAGCCTGGAATCCATCCTGGCCGACAGTTTTGAACGCCTGGACGACCTGCACAAAGATAAAAAGAAAATCCGCGGCGTGCCGACCGGCTTCCGCGACCTCGACAACATGCTGGCTGGTTTGCAGCGCTCCGACCTCTTTATCTTGGCCGCCCGCCCGTCGATGGGTAAGACCGCATTCGTGATGAACCTGGCGCACCAGATCGCGGTGCAGGCCAAAGAATCGGTGCTGATCTTTAGCCTTGAGATGAGCAAGGAGCAGCTCGTCGACCGCTTGCTCTCTATGGAATCCGGCGTGGACGCCTGGGCGCTGCGCACCGGCAACCTTACCGATTCCGACTTTGAAAAACTCAGCATCGCCATGGGCACGCTCAGTGAAGCGCCGATTTACATCGACGACACGCCGGGCATCACCGTAGGCGACTTGCGCACCAAAGCCCGCCGCGAAGCGCACAAACATCCGCTCGGCCTAATCATCGTCGACTACTTGCAGCTGATGAGCGGAGGCAGCCGCTTCAGCAGCAGCGACAACCGCGTGCAAGAAGTGTCCGAAATTTCGCGCGGGCTTAAAGGCGTAGCGCGCGAACTCAATGTACCGTTAATTGCGCTGAGTCAGCTGAGCCGCTCGGTGGACAGCCGTTCGCCAGCCATTCCGGTGCTGTCCGACCTCCGCGAATCCGGCTCCATCGAGCAAGACGCCGACGTCGTGGCCTTTTTGTACCGCGAAGATTATTACAACCCCGACACCGACCGACAAAACATCATGGAAGTGCTCATCCGCAAGCACCGTAACGGTCCGACCGGCACCGTCGAGCTGTACTTTGACCGCGAAAAACAGCGCATTCGCTCGCTCGACACCAAACACAGCGATCCGTTCGCCGCATAATATTAGCCCAGACAATCAAAAACACCGCCGGTTAAGCGGTGTTTGTTGTATCTGCAAAATTTACAAAGTTGCGAGCTCGCCCAAGTGCGAAGCAATTTCTGCGAACGCCGCGTCGTATTCGCGTTGTTCGTGCCGATTTACACGAATGCCGGCATAGTCAAACTCATTGTCATTTGTCGCCTTGTTATCGCCATCCAGCGCATCTTTGCCGCCTGCCACGAGTGGCGATTCATTTGTAGGGACGATGCCCAGGACTTCTTGTGTAACCATCGAAAAATCCTTTCTTCATTATGGTTACACTTTATTGTAGCACTTTTTGCAAGCCCTGAGCACGTAGCCAACTAGTGCTATAATATTTCGCAGACATGAACATCAAAACTGCGCGCGCATATTGGAACGATCATTGGCAAGGGCTTGTTAGTTTTGGAAGCGTGGCGTTGCTCACCGTGGGACTGCTGACATGGCGGCTTAAAAACCTGGTGCCCGGATATAGCAACACCGAGGTCATCTTTCATGACCAAGCGGTAAGTGCACATAACCTGTTGCAAAATCCGGTCAGCCTGCCGTATACGGGGCTACTCCATCTGGCGCTTATGGTGCGTCCGGACAGTCTGCTTGCCGGACGGCTTATTTCGGCATTGCTCGGACTTGTTGTCGTCGGACTGTTTTACTGGCTCATTCAGCACTGGCACGGGCGGCGCATTGCATGGATGGCAACCATTTTATTCCTGTGTTCGACGCGATTTTTGCACACCGCGCGACTCGGCACGCCGCAAGTCTTGTTGTTCGCTTTATTCGCACTGATCGTGTATGGCGTATGGCTAAAGGAGCGTATTCACGTACGGTTTGCACTGCCGGCCGGTTTGCTGCTTGCCTGTTTGCTGGTCTACGTGCCTGGCATGATCTGGTTTATTGCGATCGGCGTGTTGTGGCAGTGGCGCACCATCGTTGACAAAATTTGGAAGACGCCAGTTTGGCTGACAGTCAGCGCCGCTGTGCCAGCGCTGGCACTGCTGTTTCCGCTTGGGTGGAGTATTGCCAAGCATCCGAAGCTCGCCGAAACATTCCTGGGTTTTCCGCAGCCTTTCCCGCATGTCAGTACCATTCTGCACAACCTATTGAACGCACCGCTCCAACTGTTTTACACGCATAGCACAACGCTGTCAGATCTGGGAACACCCGGGCTATTGACCCTGGATTCGTTTGCCATCGTGCTGTTTATTTTTGGAGCGTATCTGTATGGCAGGCATTTTAAATTGGCGCGGACGTCGTTTTTGTTGTGGATAATTTTGCTGGGCGTGGCGTTCATCGCCCTTGGTGTAATGAGCGTGAGCGTGCTGTTCCCATTTATTTACGTCGTGGTGGCGAGCGGTCTGGCGTATTTACTGGGGCAGTGGCTCGAGGTATTTCCGCGCAATATTTTCGCGCGCAGCACCGGTATTGTACTGCTCAGCATCGTGATCGCGTTTTGCTGCGTGTACAATTTGCGGCGCTATTTTGTGGCGTGGCCGACTTCGGCAACTACGCGCGCCACATTTAGCAACGAGCGTCCATAATCTGGTACAATATTATACATATAAGGAGAAATTATGAGCCGATTTGACCAGGCAAAAATGCTATTACGTGTTAAAAAAATCCAAAAAGAGCTGCAAAAGCAGATAATCGAAGTTGAAAAGGGCGATGGTGCTGTCCGCGTTGAAATCACCGGCGAACAGAAGATCAAGAAAATTCACATCGACCCGCAGTACGTTGACCTTGACGACATCGGCGAGCTGGAGCGCTGGATTGAAGACGCCGTAAAAGAAGCGATTCAGCAAAGCCAAAAACTCGCTGCCGAAAAAATGCAGCCGATGATGGGCGCGCTGGGCGACCTCGGCCTGTAATTCTCGTAAACGATGCAGATTTTGCCGCCCGCCCTTACTGACGTTATTGACGCGCTGGCACGATTGCCGGGCGTTGGACCGCGCACCGCCGAGCGCTACGCGTATTATTTGGTGCGCGGCGACATAGACCGTTCACACACTTTAGCGGCGGCGCTGCAAAAGCTGCACGGCGGCATCGGGTACTGCAAAAAGACATTCGCACTCGTGCCGGCTGATCAGGATTTATCCGATTTGTACACCGATCCGCGGCGCGACAAAAAAGTCATCGCCGTTGTGGCGGAGCCGTTCGATATTGTGGCGCTCGAAAAAACAGGGCAATTCAACGGCACATATCATGTGCTAGGGGGATTAGTTTCGCCCATCGACAATGTAGGGCCAGAACAGCTGCACATTCAGGAGCTCATCAACCGTATCGACGAAGACAGTGTGGAAGAAATTATTTTGGCCACGAACGCCAGCGTTGAGGGCGAGTCGACCGCACTGTACATTCAGCAGCAAATCGGTGACCGGCCGGTTAAAATAACGCGGCTGGCGCGTGGCTTGCCGATTGGCGTTGACCTGGAATACGCCGACCAGATTACGCTCGGGCGGGCGCTCGAGGGCCGGCAAGCGTTATGATGACGTTCAACTTTTGCCCTAACTGCGGCACCAAAGGCAGCGTCCAGGAACTCGACGCCACTAATTATGAGTGTAGCGCCTGCAACTGGCATTTTTGGAACAACCCCAAAGCCGCGGTGGCAATCGCGTTCGTAAAAGATGGCGAGCTGCTGTACAGCAAACGCGGCCGGGCAAGTGACCCCGCTTTTGGCATGTATGATCTGCCCGGCGGCTTTATTGACTTTGGCGAAACCGCGGAGGCCGCTGCGGTCCGCGAAGTTTTTGAGGAAACAAGCGTCCGGATCACCGAACAAGACCTGCAATTAATCGCCGTTTACCACGCCGACTACAACGAAACAACCTCGACGATCGACATTGTTTTTCTGGTGCGCACCTGGCAGGGCGAATTCAAGCCGCAGGACGACTCCGCCGCACTGGAGTGGAAGCCGCTCAGTTTTATCAACGACCCGCAGTTCTCCGAAATTTACTACACCGGGCTCGACCACCTCATTGCTGGCGAGATCGCAAAAACCGCATAATACTTTATAATACCTACATGCAATCATACCCCGAAGCAGAGCAAATCAAACAAATCGTTGACAGCGCCGAGCGCATCGTCATTATGCAGGCCGACAACCCCGATGGCGACAGCATGGGCAGCGCGCTGGCGCTCGAGCAAATCCTGGGCGATATGGGCAAAGAACCGATTTTATACTGCGGCGTGGATATTCCGCAGTACTTAACGTACTTAGGCGGCTGGGACCGAATCAGCAAAGATTTGCCCGGCAAATTTGACGCAGTCATCATTGTAGATACTAGCACCGAAACATTGTTTGAAAATCTTGCCAAAACCGGGCAGCGCGCCTGGGTTGCTGCGCGGCCGGTGATCGTAATAGACCACCACGATGTGGATGCCACGATTCCGTACGCCAAAGTCACCTGCAACAAGCACGCCGTTGCCGCGGGCGAGGTGATTTACGAGCTTGCCCAGCAGCTTGGCTGGCCGCTCAACCTGACCGCCAAAAACATGCTGGCCACCGCAATTATGGCCGACAGTTTGGGGCTAACCACCGACGCCACTACGGCGCGCAGCATCGCCATTATTTCGGAACTCGTGGGCGGCGGCGTAAAAATTCCGGTGCTCGAGCAAGCCCGCCGTGAACTCATGCGCAAATCGCCCGAACTCACCAAATATAAGGGCGAGCTGCTGCAGCGCATCGAATACTTTGCCGATAACCGCGTCGCCACCGTAACTATTCCGTGGCCAGAAATCGAAACGTACAGCCCGCAGTACAATCCGTCGATGCTCGTGATCGACGACATGCGCATGACCATCGGCGTGCAAGTGGCGATTTCGTTCAAAGTGTACAACGATGGGCACATCACTGGTAAAATCCGCGCTAACTACGGCGCGCCGATTGCCAACGAACTGGCCGCGCATTTCGGCGGCGGCGGCCACGCGTACGCCAGCGGTTTCAAGCTTACAGAAAAACGCGCCATACAAGACGTTAAGACCGAGTGCGCCCGTGTTGCCGCGGAGCTGCTCAACAAACTCGCCGCATCACCCGAACATTGACCCGTTTAGTTTTACGCCATGTCACACCCCATCGCATCCGCCCCCGCCAATCAGCAGCCGTTTGAGCTCGGTGCGGCAACGAATGTTTTATTTGTGCACGCTCACCCCGACGACGAATCCGTAGCAACCGGTGCGGCGATCGAATTATTTGTGCGTCAGGGCCACAACGTGCACCTGGCAATTGCCACCGACGGCCAGCGCAGCACCAAAGGTGATCCGACATTTGTTGCGAGCGGTGGGCGACGACGCGAGTGCCAGGCGGCGTGCGGCGAAGTGCTCGGTGTTGCAGAGGATCGGCAAGTATATTTTGCGCTACCCGACGGCGAACTGGCCGTGGCACACAACCAAATACGCCTAGCCATCCGACTCGGCGCATATATGGTGCAGAACGGCGTTAAGCACATCGTGACACCCGGCATCGAAGGCTTCGACGGCCATCCAGATCATATCGCCACACACCGCTCTGCACTCCTCGCAAGCGCAGTGGCCTGGCTGTGCGGACACCGCGTACTTGTGTGGGCACTCCGACCTGGCGACAGTGGTGAAGTCAGCGTAGCCGTTGACTACACGCGTAAACAGTCGGCACTCAACCATTACGTCAGCCAGTTTTCAAATGATCCCGAAACGCGGGCGGCGCAGCTCGCGAGCTACCATCATCTTATGCATGTCCGCGAATCGTACAGCCGCGTGCCCGTTTGGCGGATTTTCAGCGCCATGCATTCCAAAAAGTCGCCGCCCAAAATTATCCAGAGTAGGCTATACTAGAGAAGAAATTATGAAACTATACAATACGCTTACCCGAACCGTCGAGCCCGTTAAGCCGTTACGCGCGCCGCAAGTTACTGTCTACACTTGCGGCCCAACGGTGTACGATTATGCGCACATCGGTCATTGGTTTAACTACGTGCGTATGGACACGCTCATCCGCGCGCTCAAACTTGACGGCCTCGAACCAAAATGGGTCATGAATATTACCGACGTCGGCCACCTGGTGAGTGACGCCGACGAGGGCGAAGACAAGCTCGAAAAAGGCGCGCGCCGCGAAGGCAAGACCGCCTGGGAAGTGGCCGAATTTTACACGCAGGACTTTTTGAAAGACATGCACCTGCTCAATATTTTGGAGCCAGATCACATCGTCAAAGCCACCGATCACATCGCCGAGCAAATCGCGCTCATCCAAAAGCTGGAGTCCAAGGGCTACACCTATGTTATTGATGATGGCGTGTACTATGACACGTCCAAGTTCGAGGGATATGCGGCGTTTGCGCGGCTCGATCTCGATGATTTGCAGGCCGGCGCGCGTGTCGCCTTTAATGAGCAAAAACGGAACTCATCCGATTTTGCGCTCTGGAAGTTCTCGCCAAAAGACCACAAACGCGACATGGAATGGGACAGCCCGTGGGGCAAAGGATTTCCGGGCTGGCACATCGAATGTTCGGCCATGAGCATGAAATATTTGGGCGATACGATCGACATTCACACCGGTGGCATCGACCACATTCCGGTGCACCACACCAACGAAATCGCTCAAAGCGAGGCAGCAACCGGCAAGCGCTTTGCCAACGTCTGGATGCACAGCAATCATGTTATGGTAAACGGCGAAAAGATTTCCAAATCGCTCGGCAACGGCATTCGCTTACAGGAAATCGTAGAGCAGGGAATTTCGCCCGAGGCCGTCCGTCTGCATGTACTGGAATCGCATTACCGCAGCCACGCAAAGTTTAGCCTTGAGAGCCTGCGCGCCTCACAGGCGAGTCTAAAAAATATCCGCAACGACTTCAGTTGGATATATCAGCCGGCCGTAGTGCCAGTATCCAAAAGTGAAGAACGATCTCGTGAGCTCGTAGAGCAGTTCGCCTCTTATAAACAACTGATTAAAGCCGCCATAATAAACGATCTAGCAACGCCAGAGGCAATGAGGCTTTTACACGAGTGTGCTGGACGCTTTGCGACCACACCAGCGTCTATGGATGACGCTCCGATCGTGGATGACTTTGCCGCGTTTATCCAGGACGCGCTTGGCATACACATTACTGACCGAGATGAGCTTAAAGATGAACTCAAGCAGCTCATCGCCGAGCGAGAACAGGCACGAGCCAACAAAGACTGGGCGAAATCGGACGAGCTGCGCGACAAGCTCGCAGCCGATGGCATTGGCGTGCGCGATACACCAAGTGGCGCTATTTGGTATCGTCTGTAATCGCGCGGGGCGCGGGCGTAAGCGGCCACATAAAATAACCGCGGATACAGACTTTGCCGCGGTTATTTTGCTTTAGTGGGTGCCGGTTTTGGCACTTCGCTCGGATCAATGTTTGGGTAATTATGGTGCGCCTTGAGGTAGTCGATCACGGCAATACGAATACAGCCCGCCACTGGGATTGCCACCAAACCAGCGAACAATCCGCCAAAACTCACGCCAATTATGACGGAGCCGAATACGAGCAGCGGCGACATATTTGTAGAGTTGGCCTGAATGCGCGGCTGGATCACGTACGTTTCAATCTGTTGGTACAAAATGTAGTACGCTAGCACAATAATCGCCGCCGGCACCGAGTGAAACAGGGCTACAGCCGTTACAATAATCGCACCAATGGTGTGCCCAACGAGCGGTATCAATCCACAGATAAAGATAATGACCACCAGCGCCATTGGATAGCTAATATGCAAAATGAACAGCGCGGGCACGATGAACGCACTGGCAAGCGCCGCCAAAAACACCTGGCCGTTCACGTACCCCTTAACCACTTTGTACATGTCGCCGGATAGCCGCTCGGCGCGCTTGCGGTGCTCGTTCGTCATAATGCGGCCAATTACCTTGAGCCAGCGCGGACCCTCGATAAGCATCATGAACGTCAGCACCAAAATCGTCAGGCCGGAAAAGATGCTCGTGCCAACTTCGGCGGCCGTAGAAACAGCGCTGCCGCCAACATTTTTAAGGCGCTGCGAAAGCTGATTGGAAAGGTTTTCGACCTGGTTTTCTAATTTGTGTTTGCGCACAAAGCTGCCGATTTGATTGTTTTGGTCGCGGACTTCGGCAACAAGATTTGGGGCGGCGCTGATAAAGTTACTAGTCTGACGCACGAGCGGCGGCACGATGCTCGCCAAAAATCCGGCTAAAAATATTACGATCACCAGGAATGAAATAGAGGTAGCGACCGTGCGGTTGCCGCGGAATTTACCAGGAATGTGGCGCGCCAGCCAATGCACCGGCGAATTGAGCGCCAGCGCCAAAAAGAAAGCCGTAAACACCAAAATAAGCGCGTGAGCCGCTTTATGCAACGCCGCGAGACCCAAAGTAGCCAAAGCAACCAACACCAACACCCGGAAAACGGTCCGGTTTGAAACCGTGATACGGACGTATTCGCCGCGTTCTTTAGAGGAAAAGATGTTGGGCATTACTACTATTATTGCACGTTCTGGCGCTGACGCAACGCCTCGTTATAAATTGCTAAAATTTGCGCGCCGACGACCGGCGCATCGTACTGTTTTACAAAATCAGCCTGCCAGGCATGGGCCCGCTGCCGCGCACCGGCATCCTGCAGGTAGCGGTGGAGCAGCTCGGCAAATGCTTTGGTGCTGCGCGGATCAAACAACGCCTCCGGATGTTCGGCAAGAACGGCGGCGTAGCCGGGGTTGTCGCCAGCCAGCACGACGCCTTTGCTGGCAGCCATCGCCTCTAAAATAACAATACCGAAGCTTTCGCCACCGGTACTCGGAAAGGTCACGATGTCGGCCGAGGCCAAATACCGTGGTTTGTCGTCCGCGCTAATAAAACCCTCAAAACTCACTACATCAGCCAGGCCATGCGCGTTCACGTACAATTTGAGCTCATGCTCAAGCGGTCCGCCGCCGCACACCACAATGCGGAATGGTTTTTTGAATGTCTTGCGCAGCAGGGCCGCAGCCTCGAGCAAATACCGGCATCCTTTGCGCTCAACCAACCGACCCAAAAACATGATCGTCGGCATGCCTTTATATTTTTCGAAGGGTTTGCCGGCAAAAAATGGGGCCAGGTCGATGGTGTTGGGTACGATTTCGCTCGGGATTCTAAACGTTTTTTTGGCGAATGCTTGCGCTACTTTTGAAACGGCCAGCATGCGGTCGAACCGGCGCAAATTACGGCGCAGCCATATGCCGAGCAGGCGGTTCGCCACCGAAACGACCCATGAATGCGGCGCAATATGAAATGTGCCGATAACAGCGGTGCGCGGCGGTGTGGCGGCTATGACGCGCGCAGCAAGATATGGGCTGTACGGCACTTGCACGTGGAGCACGTCAAACTGCTCGCGTTCCAAAAGTTCGCGGACTTTGCGCCTCGAAACGGGCAAGGGCATGGACATGCGGTTTTGATTGAAACGCACGTGCAGGTTGCGCGCCATGCTGTGCACATTCGGCAAATCCTGGCGCTTGGTTTCGCCCACGATGTAATGCACTTCGTGGCCGGTGTTCGCGAGCCACCTACCCAACGCTAGAGTGTACTGCTGCACGCCATCCGGATTGTCGAGCGTGTCGTCAAAAACCAGTGCGATTTTGAGTTTTTTCATTGTTATCGTGGTAATTTTTTGTGCTTATTTTTGTAAGCTTGTATGTAAAGTTCTTCGTAGGCGTCGACAACGCGGTCAAAGCCGTACTGGACGACTTCGTTTTTAGCCCATTTTTTCCAGAGCTTGCGGAATTCGTCATCATCTAAAAAGACGCGCAGGCGACGCACAAAATTATCGGTGTCTTTGGGGTCGACGAGCGAGAGCGAGCCCGCGCCTTGCATCACGCCGGCGTACCCAGGGTTGTCGCCGGCAATCGTGGGTGTGTTGCAAGCCATGGCTTCTACTAGCACGATGCCGAAACTTTCGCCGTATAGCGCCGGGGCGCAAAAGACGTCGGCTTGCTGAAGGGCGTCGATCTTTTCCTCGTCGCTGAGGTAACCGGCAAAGGTGACCCGATCGCTCGGAATACCAAGCGTTGCGGCTAAGGCCTCGAGTTTAGACCGGTCCGTGCCGTCGCCGATCAATAGCAGCCGGACGTCCGGATCTTCTTGCGCAAGCGCCGCAAACGCCTTGAGTAGATATTTAACACCTTTGCGCGCCTCAAGCCGACCAACGTACAGCACAGTTTTGCCGGCAGCCGGTTTTTTGGGCGCCGGCTTAAACACGCTCAGGTCGATACCATTGGGAATAATCGCCATCGGCCGATCAGTAAGCGAGCCGATAAAGCTGGCGGCCGTGTCCGAAACAGCGGTCATTTCGTCCAAATATTTGACGATAGACATCGCATACGGCGCGATAACTTTAGTGAACGTGCGGCCGGTTATTGAGTCCGGGTACGTGGTATGGAACGTGCCGATGTTGACGGCGTTTGAACGGCTTAGAATTTGGCGGCTTAACACCGGTACTTCCGGAGCGTGGAAATGCAAAATATCAAACTTTTCGCGCGCCAGCATTTCGTCGATAGCGTCTACGTCACCACTGGCCGAAACCTGGCCAGTCGTGCCAATCGGCGAACGCATATCCACCGATGCGCCGATAAAAATAACGTGCTTGCGCGAATCAATGGTCATATCGCGCGGCTGTGGCGTTACGATGTACGCTTCGTGGCCACGCTTGAGGAGCTCCTCTTGAATAGCATAGACATGCTCTTTGACGCCGCCGCCGCGAGCCACACTGTACGGGCACACAAGTCCGATCTTCATGGCAATTAGTATATCATCATTTAGACGGGCCGCGACAACTCTTGGCGTAATTTGCGTGGCAAAAAGATAAGCATGCGCTTGCGGTCGGCCACAATGCTCGGCGTGTGCGCCTTGGTGTTTGTTAAGACTTGCTCGTACGATTCAAACACCACCAGCATGTGCTCCCGCACGAGCATATTGTTGAAGTAATGGTCATGTTTGGAAGCCACGTGCCACACCGGCAGGTTGACGCGCGCCTTGCAGTTGTCGAGGTTTAAAAATTCGCTTGTTGTGAGCCAGTGCGTGCGCACGTCGTTGGCTTGCCACAGCTTGACGTCAAAGTCGATCATGCGACTGTACTCTTCCTCGCCAACTTCGATGAAGCGCTTTTTGCCGGCGGGCAGTCTTGAATAAACACTGCGGATCACAAAGCTGTTGAGGCCGCAATACCGGATCAAAAACGCCATTGGTCGCGTAGCAAAAAAGCGCGAGGCAATGCGAAAAGTCAGGCGCGTCCGCGGCGTAAACAAAAAGTCATCCTTGTGCATAAACCCAACGATGCTCACCAGGAAATCGACGCGCTTGGCGAGTTCCGGGTAGCGCTGCAGCATGCGCGTCGCCACCACAAATCCAAACGAAATCCCCACAATCGTCACGCGGCGGCGCTTGTACGTAAGCTTAATGAACGCCGCCAGATAATCGGCATAGGCGTCAATGGTCGGCTTGCGGCCGATCTTCTCAAAGCTGTCCATGCCGCCAAAACCGGGCAGATCGGGCATGGTTACGGCGCCGAGCTCGTTATAGCTTTGCACAAGCGTCCACCAGCGCTCCAGCAGGGCGTGGTGGCCGTACAGCATCAGGATTTCGCGGTTGTGCCGCTTGGGGGCGGGCATGCGCAGCATCCGTCCCTGCAGGCCGTTCATGTTGAGCGGCGCAATATAATCAGCAGGATTGGCAGGTTTCTTGCTCATCGGTATCCGTTATTACTTTTTATCTACTGTATAACGGATGGAGCGGCGTGGCAAACTAATCCGCTTTGATTTTTGGCGCATTTGGACTTGGAACAAATCCCCCCGCGCCAGGCTTCATGAACTCCTCTGAGAACGGCCACTTGACGACTGGCGGTTCGCCCTCCCATGTCACAATATGGCCAACTTGCCGCAGGGCTTCTGCGTAGCGCCCACGCAGTAATTCGGCGTCAAGCCTTAGCCCGTCGGCATCGACAATCTGGCC
Source organism: Saccharimonadales bacterium (SeqCode) (assembly GCA_035478835.1). Lineage (GTDB taxonomy): Bacteria > Patescibacteriota > Saccharimonadia > Saccharimonadales > UBA4665 > DATASD01. The sequence goes on along the minus strand of DATIJH010000009.1, from coordinate 202,323 downwards.
CGGGCCCGGCATACCTTCCAGGCCGTCGCCGTCGTATTCATACGGCTCACCATCAGGATGTATAAGGCCGTCCTGGGCCATTTCCATGAGCCGAACCGGAGGGAAGAGTACACTTTTGCTGTGAGCGGCGGCGAGCTGCGCACTGCGCGCAGGCCCTTCTTCTGTATCGTGGACTAATTCTATAACGTTTTGTGAATACTGCAAGGTATACTGTACGGCCTGCGCCGAATACCGGTCGTTTTCGTCGGCCTTCCAGCTACCGAAAGGGCTGTCCGGCAAGGGAATTGGCGGCTCAACGCTGTAATCGCCAAGCACCCAATCGTGAACTTTACTGATTTCTGACATCTTTTCTCCTTTATTGTCTATAAATTCGGTAAAAATGGCATGAGCGTGGTCAACGCTTCAGGCTGAATACCAGTCAGAGCAATGATCTCTTCTGGGCTTTGGAGCGGCTGCGCTGGGTGAAGCCGGTTTACGTATAAATCGCCCTCGGTACTCACATACCAACTATTATCTTCGTTGGTTTGCGGCAGCATGGCATCCACAAGCGCGCCGCCAATATGGATCGCCGGCAGCGCAACGCCAAACTGGCCAAACATTGAATCTTCCGCTGATACTTGCGGCACCAGGTCAAACATAATTTTACCGAGATCATTTTGGGACTCTGGGGTTGTCGCCGCTTCGAGCATGGCATAAGTGAGGCGCGAGACGCTCGCCACGGCATTTGCCTTCATCGCGTTAACCTGGGAGTGGAGTCTGCGGTGGGGGCTGAATAAGGCCGGGAGGCTGCTTTCCTCCGTTGCCAAAGCCCCCAGAATTACGACGGTCTCAACTACCACATTAATGAGCTCATTGCCGGCACCCTGGATGTCGGGACGCAATCTCAGTTCTTGGACAGCAGGTTGATGCCAACGGCGCACTTCCGCCCGGAGTTGAGGCAGACACTCGCTTAAGAAAGGAGGATCACTATTAAAAAATTCCAGCTTGGATGCTGGTGGGTTACTGCACTTCTTGAATCGCACATGCGATAGGATACCGCAAATTGGCAAAATTACCAAATGCGGCGTGCGCCGCGCCAGCACATTACATCAATTGTAGTTTATGCTTGTCCCGCCATGCGTCCTAGGGTACAGTTTCTGTATGATTTTTAAAAAATGTCCGAAACCTGAGCGTCAGAATCTTGCGCCTTACAAAAAATTACCTTTCACTACTCATTCAGCTGACTTTTATACGAAAGCCACACAAGGCTACAACGCGCGGCTGCCGAAGCATCTCGAATACTGGGAGCAGCGAAAACAAACAGCGGAAAACATTGGCGCAACCGCAATTTATGACATGGCGAACCAGCTTGTTGAAGACTTTACTGCTCTAATGGTCATAGATCAGATATCGAGGACCAGTGACACGTGGCTAGATGAAGACGGTATCACGCGTATGGATCATGTCCGGCGCGATGTACTTGGAAAAATTGCGTTCTCAACCCTCGTACAACACATTTTTCCCGAAGGTCACGAGTATGATGTTACGGACGCCAAAGTTGTGGACAGGCAAGGGGCAAACATTCTGCCCGACTGTTACATGGGCGAGGACAGGCAAGCGCTTGACCCGCGTTTGCACGTCACGCCCGAATTCGCAGATGACATAATTGCGCCCTATAATGGTACGAAGCCGGTATGGTATCGTGCCGATGACCTGTACGTGCGGCGCACAGAAGCGGCAGTGCCAAGCACTGTCTTTGCGACGCAGGAACTGCCGCGCGAGGGTATAGCCGTCGATTTCAGTCAGCTCATCACGCTCTTCCCGTATCTTGCAGCACGGCAATAACCCTACGTCTTATCTGATCAGGTAACACTGGCGCATGGCTGCGGCAAGCGATCCGAAAACCTAGCGCTTCATACGGAAGCCGCCTTTTTCGCGGCGCATCCAGACATGCAAAAGCACTGTGGCCCACATTTCGTACGGATGCCAGATGGTAGCGCGCGTTGCCAGCGATGCCGCGTCGGGCAGTTCTGGCAGGTTATAGGCTGCTTGCACGGCCTGGCGCGTGTTGATATCTTTGGTCATATCGTTCACTATGCCGGCGCCGCGATACAAAATGCCTTGGGCGAAAAAGTCGCCAACGCCAGGCAGTGCCTTGAGTTTTGTAAGCGCGTCGTCAATCGGCAGCGACCGTAAGTATTTGCGGTCCAGCAAACCGTCGAGCGTCGCCTGAGCTGCGGCGTGCAGGCGGGTCACTTTTACGTCGTTCAGCCCTTTAAATTCGGTGATGGTAAGGAGTTTTTGCGGGTCGGGGAAGGCGTAATATGGCTTGCCTTCGACCATAAACTTTTCGCCGTAAGCTTCGGCCATGCGTTTCATGATAGCGCGGCGCTGCACGATGGAGATCCGATGGCCGATCAGCAAACTGGCTGCGGCTTCGTACGGCGAGTGAAACAATACTGGACGCAAAAATTTATACTCTTCCTGCAATTTACCGATGAATGGATCGCGCTGGCCGACCGCCGCCCAGCCGCTGCCGTCAGCATCGAGCGAAAATGCTCCGAGCGCTTGCCGCCATGCCGTCTCGGCAAGTGCATCATCACCATAGACTGTGCCATGCACGGTGCCGTCTTCGTCTTGACTCAACACAACAGTGGCCGAGCCGCGCCAGCCTTCGACGGGCATCGAAATTACCACCCGCTTGCCCTCGTCAAGCGTCAGCCAGCCGCCAAAAAAAGTGCTGGCGTAGACGAGGTCGAACGGACCCGTTGGTTTCATCGAAAACTGTTTCATGGTGCGCCTTTTTATTAAATTTTTAGATTTAAATGCAGCTTTATAGTAGCAGATTTATAGTTACAAGCCACTACTAAAAACGGCGGACAATGCCGCCGGTTTAAGTCTGCAGGTGCCAAAATTATTAGTTGGCGTACCAGCGAATGTCGTCAAGGTAGCCGCTAAGGCCGGAGTTAGTGACCACAATGACCTGCAAGCTGGCTTTGGCTACGGCAGCCGAGCTCGGCGTGTAGCTCATGCCCACATCCCCAGCGCCAAGCGCGTGCACGCCCAGTCTGTACTGGCCGGAAATCCAGTTGCCGCTGGCGTCGTACTCGTCAATGTAAAAACCAACTTCGTTACTTGTGAGCGTTTTAAGGTTGAGGTAGGCCGAAAGGCTGTACGTTTTGCCGGCCGTAATGGCGACTTGCGGCGAGAACAGGTGGCCGTTTTTGCCCGTGGTATTGCTCTTAAAGGCGATCGAGTTTACAGGGTTGTTTGGGCTGCCGTTATTGGCTTTGTCGGCCACAATGTTGGCGCTGTCGTCGGTGGTCCAGCCGCTGGCGATGCCAGCATCAAACGTGCCGTTCGCAACCAGATTGGTTGGCGCAGTTGTGGCATTCAGCGGAAACATCTGCGTGTTGTCGAGGTACGCCGTAATGCCCGTGCCAGCCACAATCACTTGCAGACGGGCTTTGGCAACGTTCATAGATGTAGGTTTGTATGTAAAGTTCAGGTTCTCCACAAAAACTGAGTTTTCGGCCTTTAAGTATTTGCCCGACACCCAGTTGCCGTTGGCGTCGTACTCGTCGACGTAAAAGGCAACTTCACCGGTACTGAGCGCGCTGACGTTCAGGAAGTTTTTCATCATGTATGTGCTGTTGGGGTCGACTGCTACTTGCGGCGAGAACAGGTGTGTGGTTTTGCCGGTGGCGTTCGACGTAAGTTTAATCGAGTTAGTCGGGTCCGGATAGCTACCATTGGTGCCAGCATCTTTGGTGATGCCGAGGGGGTCGTCAGTAGTCCAGCCACCAGCGATACCGCTATTAAAGCTAGCGTTTGGCAGCAGGTTGGTGGTGCTGGTTACTAGGCCTTGGTTAACGTGCACGCTCTTGATCAGGCCGGCGTCTTGCTTGCTTTTGACGTATGCGGCGATTTGGTCGAGCTCGGCCGTGCCGTATTGATAGTCGTCCGGCGTCTTACTGGGCTTTTGGGCAATATCATGGAAGGTTAAAATCAGCCATTGATTGTTGGCAATAGCCGCATCGATGGCGGTTTTGATGCTGGCTACGGTGTCGGTTGTTTCCTGAATGGTTTTGTCGTTGAGCAAGTAATCGCTGTAGGGCCAGATGTTTGGGTTGTTGGCCGTGTTTTTGAACTGGCGCATGCTGGCGTAATATTTGGCGATCTGCGCCATCACCATGTTATTGTAGTCGCCGTATGGCGGTGCAAAATCGGTAGCTGTGATGCCGTGAGAGGCCAGTGCCGATTTGCTCTGTGTCATTTCGGCAGCAACTTGCGCTTGGGTAAGCAGGTTTTTCTGGCAGTCGTCGGGGTCGGTAGCGGCACTGTCGGCCAAACAATTGTGGTCAACCGTGTGCGAGCCGAGCTCCCATCCGTAGGTGTTTTGCAGCGCCTGCACCTGCGTCCAACTCATATATGGCAGCGTCGTGTTGGCGCGACAGGTGTTTGGCGCCGTGACCATGCCGACGCAGTTTGTAATAATATAGTTCGTGCCGCTCAGGCCATATTTTGCAAGTGTTGGAGCAGCTTGCGTGTAAGCGCTCGCCAAACCGTCGTCAAAAGTAAAGGAAACTTTAGCGCTCGGCGCTGGGTTGCTTACTGTGGTAGTCGCGGCATGCACGGCGATCGGAAATGCCTGCGCCACAACGCACAAGGCAATCGCCGAGGCCAGTAAAATTTTGTAGATAGATCGAATTCGTTTCATAGGTTTCCTTGAAAGGCTGGTCGTCCAGTCGATTAGGTAATATATCCTTAAGCCCAGTTATACACTATTTTTGGAATTTTTCAATATCTTCTGTAATTTTCCCCCTCGTTTTGCAAACCTATAATCGTATAGCTATATATTATACTCGCTAGTGTTTAAACTAGCGAGTAACACTTGCATAATAGCTTATATTATGCTATAAATATACTCTTATGGCTCATGAAGAATTTTGGCGACTAGATAAACCGGCGCGTCTGCCTGAGTTTCGTGATCCCGTCATTACGGACGAACTGCGATCGCAGGTGCTCGGGCAAGTTACAATGATGCAAGAACAATACGAGTCGCGTGTCGTAGAAGAGCAAACCAGTGCATGGGCCGGAATTATGAGCCGCCTGCAGATGCTGGCGCCGAAGCGACTCAGCATCAACACATTTACTGATGTAGCGCATCCAATTTGGGAATTACAGCAAGGCCCTACGTGGATAGAACCACAGGCTGTCACTGTCGTGGGGCGTATCGCACTACAGAAAGAGAGCAATCGCGTGACGGTCGAAAAGACTGACGCGCATTGGCATGACGTGGGAGTTAGAGGGTACTTGGCGACTGCGGTGGAAGGAGCGCACGTTATCTCCCCAGATAATACAGTGCGAAATATTATTGCCGACAACATCCTCATTCGCGAAGGGCGCGACACGCTTACCGAGATAGTCGAACACGGTACCGGCCTGAATACTCTATGTCGCCAGATTATAGCGGCCAATGCAACGAACGCGGACACTTCCGCGCAGTATCTCAAGGAGCGGTTCATTGCCAATGGTGAAGCCCAGCTGGCAGACCTCTATGCTAGCCGTGAATTACTGGGTGCACTCGACATACAACAAATGGATCAGCCCAACAATCCGCATGAGCCACTAATCCAAGACATCATACGATAACACCATACTATTTACAAATTTGCATAATTAGTGTATTGTAATAGTGAATTTGCGGAGGTGTCCCTGAGGTCCCGGACGTTTATTGTCAGCTGCTTCACCGCTCCGCCGAGCAAATTCTCGCCAATATAACGGGAGGTTTTGCCATTATGTACGAAGGCGGCAAAGGCGCAGGCGCGATTGCTGGTGGAGCAATCCTTCTGCCAAACACCGGTGGGAACACCATCTTAACGATCGTATCGATCACGAGCATTGTCATTGGCTCTGCCATCGTGCTCTCGACTATCGTTCGTTTTGTGGCGAAAAAAGCCTACACCAAGGCTTAACCAAACCAAAATAGAGGGTTGCCAGCCTGCTTTTGCATTGGCGGGGCGCCCTCTATTTTGTGTTTTTTGGGAGACTTATGTATGAATAAATTTTGGCTTCGGCCACGAACGATTATTACGGTACTCGGCACTGCGCTACTCCTTGGCGGGGCAGTGAGCCTCACTCTGACGATCCGCTCGCGCGAAAGTAATCTGGTTGTCACGCCGGCCGCTGCAACAGCTGCACAGGCGGCACCAAAACCGGCCACGCAAACGAGCAACTACATTGGCGGCACGCCGGTACGTATCCAGATCCCGAGCCTCAACATCGACCTGGCTGTAATTCCGGGCTATTATAACGCCAAATCGCAAACCTGGACGCTCACGACCGATAAAGTCCAGTACGCCACCATTACGCCCAAGGCCAACAACCAGGCGGGCAACACGTTCTTGTACGGACACTATCGCTCGAACGTCTTTGCCAGCTTGCACCGCATTCAATCCGGTGCGACCGCAATTATTACAACCGATAACGGCCACAAATTTACTTACACCTTGGGTGCCGTACATGTCGTAAGCCCCAGCGATTCGGCCAGCGTGTTTAACTACCAGGGCCCGCCGATACTGACCGTCCAAACCTGCACCGGCTTGTTCTTTCAGAACCGTCAGCTCTTTACGTTTGATCTGAGCGGGGCAGCGTAATGCGCCTCGTTTTCTTTTATCTGCTGCTCGCCGCAAACCTGATGAGCATGGTACACTTGGGCCTGTATATGGTCGGCGCCAATGCTTATGACGTTATGCAATTTCGCCGCGGCGCACGCAAAAAAGCCGTTAATAAACCGGTTGAGCGCAAAGATTTGCCGCTATTGAGCGTAGTAATTCCGGCGCACAACGAAGAGCTCGTTATTCGGCGCACGCTCGATTCCGTCCGCGCCAGCAGCTACCCCAACTTCGAGATCATTGTGGTAGACGACGGCTCCAAAGATCGCACCGACGCCATCGTGCGCGAGTATATTCAGCAATTGCCGACCACGCGCATGGCTTCGTACATCACCGCCGAAGCAGTACCGGCCGGGCGGCGCATGGTACACGGCCAACTGCAGCAAACTCCCGCCACCCGGGTGGTTCGCCGCCATTTTGAACGCGTCGCCATGCCGCATATTCGCACTGTACGCATTACGCAAACCAACGGCGGCAAGGCCAAGGCCATGAACAATGCCATCGCCAACCACGCCCGCGGCGAGTTCGTGATGTGCCTGGACGCTGACAGCATTCTGCATCCCCAAGCCATCGAGCGCGCAATCGCATATTTCGCCGATCCGAAAATTATCGGTGTTGCCGCCAATGTCCGCGTCATGGAAAGCAAATCCATCATCAGCACCGTGCAGCGGTTCGAGCACATGGTCGGCTATCGCTCCAAAAAATTCTACAGCATGACCAACAGCGAGTTCATCATTGGCGGCGTAGCCTCAACCTACCGCATAAGCGCCTTAAAACGCGTTGATTTATACGACACCGACACCATGACCGAAGACATCGGCCTAAGCCTTAAAATGATCGCCGAGACTGGCAACCGCGACGCCCGCATCATTTACGCAGCCGACGTTGTGGCCATGACCGAAGGCGTCCAGAGCTTCCGGCAACTCATGCGCCAACGCTACCGCTGGAAGATGGGCTGCCTGCAAAACCTGTTTAAGTACCGCCAGCTCATCCTGAGCCGCGACCACAGCAAATACAATCGTATGCTCACCATGTACCGTTTGCCAATGTCGATCGTCAGCGAAATTTTGCTCATCCTGCAACCGCTGATGCTGGCATACATCGTGTACGTGAGCGTGCACTTCCACACACTTGGCGTGCTGCTTGGCGGCTACCTGACCATCACGGCGTACGTGCTTTGGACGGTCTGGCCGGACGAACACCTCACACTCAAGCAAAAACTGCGCATGAGCCGCTTGGCGCTGGTGATTTACGGCCTGTTTTATATTATGGACATCGTACAAATTGCCGCGATCCTGCATTGTTTGAAGGATTACAAGCAGGTGATGAAGCGCAATGGCGAAACAACTTGGATCTCGCCAACGCGCGTTGGCCAAGCAGCGTAACCGGCATTTTTAGGGTATAGCAAAACCCGGGATCGCTCCCGGGTTTTTACTTAGATCAACAACTGATCGGTTAGTTCTGGCAGGGGTATGCTTGAACAGTACCCGTCACGTTGTAGGCGCTATCAACGGTTACAGAGGTGTTGTCGCTCCATTTAATGTTGCTGCAACTGCCGCTCTGATCGCCGTAGCCGTAAACCCAACTGTGGTCGACCACCCGGTTGCCCGTGATGATCATCGCTGGGCCCGCGCGCCAGCCAGTGTACATGCTGTATGCGCCGCCAAGAAGCAGGTTGTTCGTTACAACCGTGTTCTCGCCGTAGCCGTTTCCAGGGCCAAGGTTGGTAAAGATAGGACCAGTTACATACTGGGTGGTGTCCAGGTATGACTGGCCATTCTTGTGGCTAACGATTGGCCGGACAAGGTCGTCGAACGTCGTGTGGTCGAGTGTAATGTTGTCGCAAGTGATGCTTGGCGCCTCAGGGCAGTAGCCTTGGAATGGGTCGGAGTGCGAGCCATCGGGGCTGTGTACCGGTGAGTTCGCACCAGTATACTCAGGCGAAAGACCACAGACTTTTACAAAGCTATCGCGAAGCGTAATGTTACCGGTGTGCGAGGTCTGTGTGCCGGTTACGTGGTGGTCAATGTACACGCGTGCAGCCGTCCAGTTGGTCTGACCGATGCCTGGTTCGCTATCGCAGATTTCACCATTGCCGGTGTTGATGCCTTGCGGGCTGTTTACGATGCTCGTGTCTTGGACAACTAAGCTGCCGAGGAAGCCTTTGCCGCCAATTTCGTTCGTAATACTACCTTCGATAAGACTGTTCTTAACGGTAATGTTGTCGGCTTCGACAAGGATGTGGCCAACAATGTGCCAGTTGTCGATGACTTCGCCAGGAGTGGTTGCTTCGTAGTCACCGTTAAAAGTTTTTGCAAAGCCCGTCGTTACAACTGCGCCACTTGCGTTGTATGTGCCGCCGAGGCTTGCAGGGCGTCCAGTACAACTTGGGCTTGGGTAAGCAGGAAGTGGACATGTTGTCGAGCCGGTAACTACAGGGGGGGTCGTAGTGCCGCCGGTACCACCCGCGCCAGTACCACCGCCAGTATCGCCGGAGCTCGGAACTACAACGGTCGCGCTCGTGGAAAGTGCCGAGGACGCGCCAGTGCTGTCGATAGCCTGTACTTGGTAGTTATATGTTTGGCCGGCAGCAACAGTTGTGTCGGTGTAGTTCAGTGTGGCGCCTGCAACTGTCGCCAGTTTGCTGCCGCCGCGGTACACATTGTAGTTGCTAATCGAGTTGGTGCTTGCGCTGGCCTGCCATGCAACCGAAACGCCACCGCTAACATTTGTAGCAGTTACACCCGTTGGAGCAGCTGGTGCGGGCTGTGGGTTGATGAGCTTAGCACTAAAGACTACGTCAACGTAGTAGTTGTCGCCATCGCCATTTTGCGTAGGAAAGGCGTGCGGATTGGTGCTGTCAACATAGACGCCATTCGGGTTGCTTGCAGAGTACTGCGGAGCGGTCAGGTGACCACTCACGTGTGCGCCCTTCTTGAAGTAGTCGGGCCCAAGCGAGTAATGACCCTTTGGCGCGTGATACGAAACAATGTACGTAGTGCCTGAGGCCACACTGGTAGGCGTTGCAAACATTGCCGTTTGCCAGCCGCTCTTGGTTTCATTCGTAAAGGTCACCTGGCCGAGCGAGGTGCCGTTTGCGTCCCACAAAGTACCAGTGTGAACGCCAGTGTTCTGAGCGCTCTTATAGAATCGCACACCATTAATATAGCCGGCGACGTCAGTCGTGAATTTCACGCCAAGTTCAATGTTGCTTTTGTCGCTCCACGTAAGTACCGAAGGTACGGTTGAGCCGCTCCAAAGGCTCTCTGTAGTCGTGGCCGCCGAGGCCCACAACGAGGCAATTACCCCAATAACAGCAAACGCCAGCACAAACAGTGCTGGGCGAGCGTATCGGGCTGATGTCCATCGTGCGAACCTGGATGGTTGTTTAGTTTTTGTAGGTGTCTTCCGAGAAGTCACGGATCTTTTTATGGGTTTTTTCTGGGTAGGCATACTCTTACCTTTATTTTTTGATATTGAGCTCATTAAAGCATAAGCTACAACATTCCGGCAAGCGGAATTCAGCAAAATTTAATGTTTGTTGTGTATAAGTTTGGGCCCGACCGCTGTAGCAACGGCTTTTGTTAAGATATGCCTGATGCCGCCGGAGTGTTTGGCCTTTTGGATGAGCGCTTACGGCGCACAAGCAGTACAACTCCGAGCACCGCCCAAACAGCCAACACCGGCCAACCCAAAACGATCAGCAGGATCACAGCCCACGACACAGAGCTGCCATACGGATCATGGCAAATTTGGGACATCATACTGTCGTGCAAACAGTTGAATGAATGCGGATCCATACTAAGCGCGTCTTTTAACTGAAAAACGTACAGCGCAATCAAAGTCCCCAAAATCGCAATCGTCAACACTACAAATACTTTGCCGAGCAGCGTCAGTGCCTGGAATTTTCGCATAAGGGTCCTTTCTGTCATTTTTGTACGTCGGCGCCGAGTGCTGCCTGTTTACGTCTCGGTGGCTTCTTGGCCCAATGTATTCAACATACTTGCCAGCTCTTCGCAGCTGAGGGCATCGGTATCAATATTTTTCTCGAGCGCTATACCATAGCCGTGCATAATTCGGTCTATCTTGAGCGCATCCTCACGCCACAGATACTGTACACTGTATGGCTTGCCCGGATCAAAGAATTTTGTGTGAATTTCGAGCGATCCAAAGAACGGCCCGACGTGCGACGTGACATTTAATATGTCTTCGATGTTAACGCTCACCACATTAGCAACCATAAAGAACACGCGGTTGGTAATTGATATTTTGGTGCGATTGATGGTGATCGTGCTCGGAAACAGGGTGAAGGGGAACACGGTTGTGGCGCTGAAAATTTTCTCTTGCGCTAGGCTCACCACCTTACTTATCTTCTTTTTGGCAGCCTGTTTTTTCTCTGTCTGCCGCACTTTTTTGATTGCGAACCATCCGAGCTGATAAGGTATGCGTCTCATATCGCCTCCTTATGTATAGTATAAGCGAACGCGCAGGCATAGGCTGTGAAAAATCTCTCAACCTACGATAGCGAGAGGACTAGGGTATTTACGATTTAGCATAATAGTTTTATAATATAAATATATGTCCGAAACACTATCGCTGTACTGTCAGCAAGATCCATTTTCTCAAAAAAACATCGAAGCGGAGACAACAGCTGCGAATTATCTCGTAACAGGCATAGAGATGGCTGATGGGAGATTTATAGAGGGCAAGCTCTATGATGGCGATCAGCCCGCTAAAACCATGCCCTTACACTGGGAAGAGGAGAAGGCAGAGCGGGTCGCTGATTTTTACACTAAGTATCTCGCAGCCGATTCTCAGCCAACCGACGGATGGAGCTGCCATAAATTTGTGGTTCATGTCATGGGTTGGGAAGTGATGTGGTCGGACCAGGGGCATCCCTACTATCTGACTCCAGGTATCTTTGCCGTAAAAAACACCATGCTTCGTGACGAAACGCCATATGTCGTTAAGGGTAAGATGCGTGGCGTGAGAGTTTTATCTCATTCTATGCTGGGGCTACCCGACCCGGATTACACTTTGGGCGTTGACGGTCGTGATGCCGGCTTATGGGTCAAACCGCATGCGGCAATAACCCGCAAGTACGGAGATAAGATCTACCAGCAGTATCAGCCCATAACTCAGCGATTGGGAAGAGTAGGGCGTGTGCTTCAGCCTTTAAAAGCTGCAAAAACATTTCCTTAGGTGCAAGGGCCTTGAGCAGACGTAGCGCACAGGGTGGCGGGTTCGTTACAATCTGGCTCTAGGCGGCGTTCAGCGCGCTTTGAAAGTCATATGTAAGGTGACTACGAAGCTCCTGTCGAGAATAGGTTCGTAAAGGATCATTCGTTACCAAATAATCTTCAATTTGACGATAAATAGCCAGGAGTGTTCGACGATCCTGGTCAGTAAAGTCATTGGGATTTTTCTTAGAGGTAATTAGCCGTAATTGATCAAGAATTGGATCGATAGCTTGCTTATTGCTAGCCAAGGCGGCGACATATATTATTGAGTCAATAAAATTGGCATTTTCTTGGATTGCCTGAGGATAATAAGCCGTTCGGAAGAATGCCTGGCCAGCAACAAGCGATGCTACTGCCCATAGTACTTGCGGCCAATAGTGAATACCAAACGTAAAATACCATCCTTTGCTGTCCGGCCAGAACGCCTGTACTACTAACATATGAAGATCAAATATAATAATCGCCATAAAACTTAGGGCTAGTTTATTTATGGCATCGGTATATATTTCACCAAGTTGCCGCCGGATGCGTCGGGCGATAATTACGGCAGCTATATTAAAAGCCAGATTACAACCTATGAGCTGGGGCAACGGCGCTTCGCGAAAAATAAGTGTCAGTATGACTGACAATATAATAGCGAGGCCTATCATCCATCGCCGGTAGATAAGCTTATTTCGGACTTCCACAAGCAGTGCATACTTACGAATACCAACATACATGAATATGCCGCTACAGAAGTAAAATAGCAACACGAGTACTAGTAGCGGCCAAAAATTGTATAGATGAAAAATAGTAGCCACAGGTAGGCCGACTTGGACGAAAGCTAGCATGAGCGTACCGATCACAATAAAAACGTAACTTTTACGCAGTACTGGCTTGAAGCTTCGCATTGCGTATAAAAAGAGGTAAGCGGATGCTACCTGTATCAGCGCCGATGCTAATGTAACTGCAAGCTCGGAGCGATCACTAGCAGAAGCTGAGGCGGCGAACGGAAATCCAAGTCCAATACAAACACCAATAACGAGCGTTAGCGCGACTACCATAATGATAAAACGCTTCATCACACCATCATAAGTCATCCCGCTTATGCCTGCAATGAGCAATCTGCAACGTCCGATTTTTTTGCCGTTGAGAGTTATTTGATAAAGGTGGAGTCGAGGGCAATCATACCTAGACCTAGCAGGGTTTATTTATGTGGTGACTTCAACTCGCGCTTGTGTCTGCAATAACTTCACGACTGGGGAGGAACTGAATGAAGACAAAGACAATGGACGGCTAGGATCTATCATTTAATCCTGCTAGTCTAGAGATACTATGCCATTTTTGCCCTACCAGGAATCAGCTCCTACCGCTACGCTTGCCTCGTGGGTTGAGGCCTTCTGGCAAAGTCCCATTGAGTATAACGGAACGCTTCGACTTCTCCCTACGGCAAACATGCAACTGCTCGCGTATTCAAACACTAGCGGACGCGGCTTGGCGATCATTGGTCCGATGAGTAAATTCCAAATAACCAATGTACATGCCGGTGAAAGCTTTTTTGGTGCTCGGCTTGTCGCAGGGACAAAAATAACCATTCCTGGTTTTAACACTGCCATCATGAAAGATGGCCGAGTCTTTGGGTCGGAGTTACGCTGTCTGCCCATCCAGAAATTTGAAGCAGCACTAACAAAGACAACAGGGGCAAAAAACATGCGCCTTGACCCATTAACCGAACTAATCCACACGCTTATTAAAGGAAACTATTTTGCTCGCGACGCACTAGTTGACCGGTTCATCGCTAACGTACGAGCGGCCGACGGTGTTGGTTCGGTTGAACAGTTTGCCGCCGGCCTTCCATTAAGCGATCGACAATTGCGCCGACGCTTTGCATCTTATACAGGAATAACCCCGAAAGACTTTATCAAGATATGCCGCCAGCAAGCTGCAGTGAAAAGCCTAAAGCAATCAGCGGGTACCATCACAGCAATTGCAGCCGCCTCGGGCTACAGTGACCAGGCTCACTTACATAACGAATTCCGAGAACTAATCGGCGTTACACCTCTTACACTGGACGATGAACTAACACTCGAATAGCGTAAATCGATTGTCCGTTTTTTACAATGCTCCTAGGTCAAGGTTCGATACACTAAGAGTTATACTAACGAACGGAGATATAATGAATAAAACAGTATATTTATACGTATTGCCCGCTATGGCAGACTGGGAACCAGGTCAGGCTATCGCCGAATTACAGAGTGGCCGGTTTTTTACAGTTACCGAGCGTTTTACGGTTAAAACGGTGGCCCTGACAAAAGAACCCGTTGTGACTATGGGGGGCGTAAAAATCACTCCCGACTGTAGCCTTGAGGAAGTCGCCATTGACAACGCAGCCTTGCTGATTTTGCCTGGAAGCGATGATTGGCTGCAGCCACAGCACGAAGCTGCACTAAAGCTCGCGCAGCAATTTTTAAAAGCCGACGTACACGTAGCAGCTATTTGCGGCGCGGTTGAGGCTATGGCTAAAGCCGGCATGCTTGACGACGTAAAGCACACTGCCACAAGTCTCGACTATCTCAAAATGTCATTCCCTACATACCACGGTGAGGCACACTTTAAATATGAGCTTGCATACACGGACGATCATCTGATTACTGCCGGCTCGACGGCTCCTGTCGAATTTACTCAACACATCCTTGCAGCACTAAAAGTTATGTCGCCAGAGGCGCTTGAACACTGGTACGGTTTTTATGGCAAACACGATGAGGCATCTCTGATGCAACTTTTCGGAGTGCTACAAGCCGCTCGTCAATGATAGTTCTTCGTCTTCCCGCAAGCTTTTAGTATAATTACGGGACGCAAAATGTAACAAAAAGGAGTAAAATGACAAATCTAGGTCAACACAATGCCGATATAGCACGCAGGTTTTACGATCTACTTGGTGATAAAGATGTCGATACGGCGATTAAACTTTGGCATGAAGACAGTAAAATTTTAGTACCATATCCGCCAGAAGGTTTTGCCTCAAACATAGAAGGTAAGGACGCTATTTACCAAGCATTTAAGGGCTTGATTGGCAATTTTGAAACGTTTAAATCAACAATTACCGACGTATATAGCGACGCCAATTCGGACGCGGTTTGCGTAGAATATACCAACTACGCCATTATTGCTGGCGGTACCGTCTATACTAATACCAATATTGCCGTGTTCAAATTCAGGGACGGTTTAATTAGTGAGTATCACGACTACTTTGATCCCAGGCGTTTCCAGGTGGTAGTTGATGCCCTGCCAAAGAGATAGCGCAAAGCAATGCCAACTTAAAAGAGTCCGAAGCTCGGGCTCTTTTAAATCTGTAATAATCTCATGGCTGGGATGGAGGGGCGTTGTCCAAAAAAACAGAACCATGTTTCTTTCTCCAATGTGAAGAAGTACTAATCTTTTGCGTCAATTGCGGGAAGAATGCAAGCGGTAATTGCCAGCACGCTCGCTGCTATTCCTGCTACGGTGCGAACCGCATGCAAGCCATTCCATGGACCTTCAAAATCGGTGCGTGCTTTGTGGAGATCGGCCGCAGAGGCTGAAGCCACGGGGACGGCTGCTAATTTGTTGTTGAGCGGTACATTGCCGCCAACCGTAACGCCAAAGGTCAATATGATATATAGCAACGAGGCGCCAGCTAGGGTGTAAAACTGTCGCGAAACACCTGTTTTGTAGCTAAGGTATGCGGTAAGCGGTAATAGTATGACCGGACCCATAAATACGAGGAAGAATAAGGGGTTTTGGATTACTTTGTTAATTCTTTGCATTGTCTCTACATATGTATGATCACTGAGGCTGTGTAGGGCTGGATTGACCGATAGTGAATATGCCAGGAAAATTCCTGCCAGGAAACTGGTAAGAACCGCTGTGGCTACTAATAATGTTTTCATTGTTTTATCATCTCCTTATATTTATTGTTTAAACTGTCTAAAACAAGTGCTGTTTGTTGACGGTAATTGACTTCATCTACGCCAGCTCGTTCGCATATATCACTAAAGCAGCCGTCCAGAAGTGTCATGCTTTTCTGGAGGATAGTTTTTCCACTGAGCGTTAGGCTGACAAGCCGTTGGCGCTTATGCGCAGGGTTTGTCGTAATGGCGATCAACCCGTCGCGTGCAGCCTCGGCGCATAGTTTGCTGCTGGCTGGGTCGGATATACGCAAAGCTTGTGCTATCTGATGCTGTGTTGCCGACTGGTACTGTTCAACAGCAGACAAAAAGGCAAACCGCGAATAGGAAATGCCAACACCTTGCTTTAAGTGGTATTCTGCTATGCGATCCATGACGGTGTTTACTTCGTAAAGGAGTGTACTGGCGGATAGTTCATTCATAACTATGTTAATATTAATATAGTTAACATATGCTTGTCAAACCTCTTCTACGAAGGTCGTTTTGGGGTGGTAGCTCTCGATAATCCGAATCAATTTATCCTCAGGCGTAAGGCCTCGGTGCAACGCTCCTGCAAAACTGGGGTGCCAGATAAAGACAAATGCCCCGAAAAATCGGAGCATTTTATATCTGGTATCAAATCTGGCTGGGACGGAGGGATTCGAACCCCCGAATGCCGGGACCAAAACCCGGTGCCTTACCACTTGGCGACGTCCCAATAGCGCGCTATCTGCGGCGATTTATGCGAATTTATGCGGCAGAGCAGAACAGATAGATTTTACCGTATTTTGCGACAAAGTTCAATGTCCTGTAGTGCGCGAGTTTGCGGCCGGGCACGATCTGCATGTGCCGCGCCTAGTACTCGACGCTGGCTGCGGGCAAGGACGAAACACGCTCCACCGGCAGAGGCCGGGCACGACGTTATTGGCCTCACGAACGACTTATCTGAACTAAAAATCGCCCAAACGCTGCGAGCCAGGCTTGGCGCCATCCCGACGAGCGGTACCAAAACAACCAGTACGTCGGGCCGGGGCGCCGCGAAATTATTTCGTCGCTGGCAACGATTATTGCGCAGCGCCGGGGCGCTAGACGTTACGCGATGCGCACTCTGGCGCGCGCCGTGCCGCTTGTTTTTTGGCCATACTTTTGAATGAATTTTTCCACCATTTCGCGGGCCGTGCGGTCCTCGATCTGCTTGGGCGGATGCTTTTGGAAGTACGCCGCCGGCTCAATAATCGCGCCGGCCAGTTTATTGTCGAGCGCCAGCTTAAGGCAACGGATCGAGTCAATCGCCACACCGGCCGAATTGGGCGAGTCCTCCACGCTCAAGCGCAGCTCCAAATGCATAGGCACGTCACCAAAATGCTTGCTTTCGATGCGCAAAAAGCAAACTTTGTTGTCCTTTTGCCACGGCACGTAATCTGATGGTCCAACGTGAATGTTCTCGGGGTCGATGGTCTGGCCGCGCGCCTCGATCTGCGAACTCACCGCCTCGGTCTTGGAAATCTTTTTGTATTGCAAACGCTCGCGCTCCAGCATGTTCAAAAAGTCGGTGTTGCCGCCAGTGTTGAGCTGATACGTGCGCTCAATTTTCATACCGCGGTCCAAAAACAAATTGACGAGCGTGCGGTGCGTAATAGTTGCGCCGACCTGTGCCTTAATGTCGTCGCCGATCACCGGTAAACCGGCTTTTTTAAACTTGGCCGCCCATGCCGGATTGCTTGCAATGAATACCGGAATGCAGTTTACGAATCCGCAGCCGGCGTCGATGGCAGCTTGGGCGTAAAACTCGGTGGCCTCCTGTGAGCCGACGGGCAGGTAGTTGATCACCGCGTCGACTTTGGCATCTTTGAGCACCTTCACGACGTCGACCGGTTTGGCGGAATCATCCACCGGCACCAGTTCGGCCGTGTACTTATTGACGCCGTCGAGCCGCGGCCCGCGCAGCACCTTGATGCCGAGCTTCGGCACCTTGGCAAACACCGCCGTATTATTAGGCGAGGCATAAATTGCTTCGGCCACATCTTTGCCGACTTTGTTGCGGTTTACGTCAAATGCTGCTACAACTTCTATATCGCGTATGTGGTAGCCGCCAAAATTGACATGCATTACGCCGGGCACAAACTCGTCATCGCGCGCGTCCCGATAATAATAAACTCCCTGGATAAGCGACGAAGCGCAGTTGCCCACGCCCACCACAGCGACGCGGATTTTACGCTGCGCGCCACGTTCAACAGTCTTAGTCATAACCCCTCCACTTGTTACTCGTATTTTATGCTAAAGGAGTGTATGATAGAAAACAAATATATTAAACTTATTGGTTGATAGAATTTTTTTATGGAAGAGCGGTTGATCAAGTTTGCAAAAGTGGTAGACGTGGGCGGCGTGACTCGTGCGGCGCAGCAGTTGCATATTTCGCAGCCGGCGCTATCGAGCGCTATAAAAAAACTGGAGCGCGAGCTGCAGGCCGAGCTCATCAAACGTGGCACCCGCGGGCTCAAGTTAACACCGGCCGGGCAGCTTGCATACCAAGCCGGCACTGCGCTCGCTATCCAGCAGCGCAACCTCAAACAGCAGCTTGCCGAGCTCAGCAGCAACAAAATCGCGCTGGCCATTGGCATGATCGACAGCATTGCCGAGACACTATTTGTGCACGGACAAGAGCTCGAAGTGCTTGAACAGTGGGCGCGCGTGGCGCTGTCTATCAATAATTCAACGGCGCTGATTCAGGGGGTCATGCAGCACATGCTGGATGTGGCGATTATTGCTGCGCAGCCCAGTTTGTCGCGCACTTTGACGGTGCAGCGACTAGGCAATGAGCCGCTCGTGCTCGTAGTGCACCCGCACTCCAAAGCCAGTCTGCAAGCGGCCATGCAGCAGGGCATCGTACCTAACTTTTTGAGCTATAACCAGGCATCGACCACGCAGCAGCTCGTGCAAGCCACGGCTGCCGGGCAGGGGCTCGAACTCCAGCCGGCGTTTTACTCCACCAGCCCGCAGATTATGCTGGAACTCGTGCTCGCCAACCGCGGCGCGGCTGTCTTGCCATATCTGTTAGTTGAGAAACATTTGCACGAGGATAAACTCTTAGTGCTGCCGATTGGCACCACGCGCGTTGTCGGCCGGCCGATCATTGCAGTGCAAAACCGCGGCCGCAGCCTGCCGCCAGAACTCAAAAAAACGTATACCAGGTTGCAAAAACAATTGGCGCAGCTTTCACGCCGGGCTGAGCAAGCCGCCAACTAAAACGCCCCGCGGGGAGTGCAGGGCGTTTTAGTTTAGTCGGCAGCAGGCAGCTAAACGCCAACCTCGACCGGTGTGTGGTGAGTGCCGGCTGCACCTTTGCGGCGCTGTTTAACGCCGAACAATGCAACGACCAGCACGAATGCCATAAAGACAACGGCCACCAAAAAGGCACGGTCATCGCCATGCACCAGCGCACCGACAGGGCCGAGCGCACTCGCTGAAGCTGAAGCCGAAGCCGCCACTCCCGAAAGCACCGCCAGCCCGAGCGCGCCGCCCATCTGCTGCGATGTGTTCATGAGACCAGAGGCCAAACCCGACTCCTTGGCCGGCACGCCGCTGGTCGCCGCGATCGTCAGCGCCACAATCGTCATGCCCACACCCAGCGGCATCACAATAAATGCCGGCAGCAAGTTTGTAAGATAGTGCCCGTGTACCGGCAGGTGCGTCAGCCATAGCAAGCTCGCACCTACAAGCGCCGGCCCGGCGATCAGAAACGGCTTATAGCCAACCTTGCCAATGAACTTCGGCACGATGTTCGCGATCGTCGCGATCATCAACGGAAAGGGCAAAAAGCTTAAGCCCGTTACTACCGGTGAATAATGCAGCACCGTCTGAATGTATAGCGAGGTCAGAAAGAAAATTCCGAGCATCCCGGCATACAGTGGCGCCATCATAACATTTGCAGCCACCACGTTCCGGATACGAAAAATCGACAGTGGCATCAACGGATGTTTACTGCGCGACTCGTTGAACACGAACGCTGCGAGCAGCGCCAGCGCCGCAGCGCCAACACCAAGCGTCGAGCCGCTCAGCCAGCCATGTACTGGCGCCTGCGAAAGCGAATACACTAGCCCCATCAACCCGCCCGTCACGAGCACTGCGCCCGGCAAATCAAGGTCGTTGTGGTCGACTTCTTTGGCGTGTACCGGCACCATCCGGAATATCAGGCTCGAAACAATAATGCCGATCGGCACATTCACAAAAAAGTTCCAGCGCCAGTTTAAGTACTGCGACAGCGCGCCGCCGAGCAGCAAACCCGCGGCAGCACCGCCGGCCGCCACCGTGCTCCACACACCAAGCGCCGTATTGCGGTCCTTGCCTTCGCGGAAGGTAATTAGCACAATTGATAACGCCGCTGGCGACATCAGCGCGGCCGCTATGCCCTGCAAAGCACGCAGCACAATCAGCATAGTCGGCGACGCCGACAACCCAATCAGCAGCGAGAAAACAGTGAATCCGACCATCCCGGTCAATAAAGTGCGGCGGCGCCCAAACAGGTCGGCCGCGCGGCCGCCGAGCAGCAAGAATCCACCAAAGGTAAGCGCATAAGCCGTAATAACCCACTGCAAATTATTTTCGCTAAAATGGAGCGATTGTTTGATCGCCGGCAGCGCCACGTTCACCACTGAGGTGTCGAGCACTACCATAAACTGTGCGAACGCCAGCAAAGCAAGCAGCATCCATTTGGAGACTTGTTTCATTCTCGTTCCTTTCGATTTAGTTTCATACTTCAACTATTATATTGTTCAATCTTTGGTATTGTCAAGTATTTGCGCACGGGCGCGTTTGGATGTATACTAAAACCATGACTAACGAGGAATTGCAAGACAGTCTCTACTGGAACCTGTTACAGGTCTCGGTTCGTGCCAAACACAGTCTTATTCAGTTGGCCGAAACCCACGATCTGGCAATTATGCAGCTCTACACACTTTGCACACTCGAGGACAGTAAGCCATCGCCAATGAACACAATTTCGTGCGTACTTGGCTGTGACGCCTCCAATGTTACCGGGATTATCGATCGGCTTTTCAAGCAAGGATATATTGAACGGCAGGAAAATCCGCAAGACCGGCGCGTCAAAATGATTGCGCTGACCGAGAAAGGCAAGGAGCTCAAATACACCTTGCTTAGCAAAATACAGCAGCATAGTTCTACGGCACTCGGCAACTTGAACGCCGACCAAAAGCGCCAACTGCAAGAGCTTGTCCACATCGCTTTACAGCCTCCCAAAACTGCCGGCAAATAAGACTGGACGCGGCTCCCTGTATCGCATATGATACGAAGATAAGGTGGAGGTGATGGCCATGCAAACAATTATTCACGCATTCGCGTTTGCGGCGATATGCGTTTTTGTATATGTGACGGCTGCGTTTGGGATTTCGCGGCTTATCGGGAAGCGGAACGACCTCGCCGACGTGGCATGGGGCGGCGGGTTTATTGTTATTGCATTGGCTACGTTTTTGCCGCACGCTTTTGGCGCGGCGGCAAGTTGGCCAGGCAGAGTAGCGACGATCCTGGTGTGCATTTGGGGATCGCGACTGACCGTACATATTTGGCGCCGCTACGTAAAAAGCAGTGGCGACAGGCGCTATGCGGAGTTGCAGGCCAAGTGGGGCAAACAAGTGGAGCTCAAATCATATTTGATTGTGTTTTTGGCCCAAGGATTTTTGATGCTGCTCATTTCGGCGCCGGTTATCGTCGTGAATAGTCTGCACCCGGTGCACGCCAGCTGGCAGTGGATCGGCGTTTTGATCTGGCTGGTGGGCTTTTACTTTGAAGCGCGCGGCGATTACGAGCTCAGCAAATTTCTATCCAACCCAAAAAACAAAGGTAAGTTGATGACGTCCGGCCTGTGGCGCTACACGCGGCACCCGAACTATTTTGGCGAAATCACGCAGTGGTGGGGGATTTTTGTGCTGGCGCTTGCGGCGCCGTATGGCTGGCTCGGGCTTGCCGGATCACTTACTATTACCGTGCTCATCCTGTTTGTATCTGGCATTCCGATTACCGAACGCCACTATGCCGGCCGCGCCGATTGGGAGATTTACAAGGCGCGCACCAGCATGCTCGTTCCGTTGCCGCCGCGCAAATAACTGTTTCGTTTTTTGGCAGCTACGTTTAGAGTATAGGTATGGCAGGCGATTGGCAGGAACAACTCAAGGCCGCCGCAGAGCATATTGCGGCGCACGACTCATACTTGGCGCCGGTTATCGCCGCGCATGGGCCGTGTCGGATTACACCGCACGACAATTATTATCAAGCACTGGTCGACGCGATCATCAGTCAGCAGCTGAGCGTGAAGGCCGCCGCCAGTATAGAGGCGCGATTCCGGGCGCTGTTTGACGGCAAATTTCCGACAGCGAACGAGATCCTTGGAAAAGATATCGACACGCTGCGCAGCGTAGGGCTTTCGCGCGCCAAGGCCGTGTATATACTCGACCTGGCAGAGCATATACGGAACGGGTCGCTGGACATCACAGCGCTGCAACGCTTTCAGATGATGAAATTGTGCGCGAACTTGTAGCCATAAAAGGAATCGGCGAATGGACGGCGCACATGTTTTTGATGTTCAGTTTAGGACGGCTGGATGTGCTCCCAGTGGGCGATTTGGGTATCCGCACCGGCATGATGCGCTTGTACGGTTTGAAGGCGCTGCCCGCACCAGCCGAAATGGAAGCGATCGCAAACAAATACACCTGGCACCCGTTCGCCAGCATTGCCAGCTGGTACATCTGGCAATCGCTCGAAAACGCGCCGGCGGTTTAAACAGTTGGTGGCTCGCGCCGGCCGGCCGAGCCCTGAGCTTTTTTAATAATATGCGCATTGTAACGCCGAATGCCAAAGCGCAGACCAAAGGCAATAATCAGCAGACCAATAATGGCCGGTACGATGATTGCGTACGGAATTACCCAGAACGAGACATTTGCCGTGAGGTGTTTGTGATCCTGCCCGTAAGTGAGATCGAGGCGCGCGGTGTAGCGCCCGAACAGCCATTTTTTATTCAGGGTGTTTTGGAATCGCCGAATGCTACTGGGCAAAATATTTTTAGGTATGTCAGTTGCCGACGATGGGTCGCCGTTTACGCGCAGCGTCGCAACTTTTTGCCCGATGAGATTCTTGACAGTGATGGTGCCGGTTGGCTGTAAATGGATATTGCCGTCGTCGCTCACCCGCGTCACAAAATTGACAGGCCCGTATTGAAAGGACGATTTTTTAGTAAATTGGGCATTGGCGCTGTAAAAATCAGCGAGCGAAGCGCGCTCCTGCAGATTACCGGAAACCTGCAGCAAAACCAGCGTGCCGATGCTTGCCGAAAGCGACACGCCCGTGCCGTTCGCGCCAGGCGCCGTACCGGTAAAGCGAATAACACCGTAGTGGCCACCCGGTTCGCCGCTGGCAGGCACGGCAATGGGGATCTCGAGCGTCTTTGTTTGCTTGGAAGCAAGTGTGAATGGCGCGGGCAATTGGACCCACTCGCGCAGCGAAAACGGCACGCTGTCACTCGTATTTAATATGATGTTGGGATCGCCGTTTTCGTCCTTTGCGGCAAAGTCGTTGGCCTGCGCCGACATAATCATGGGACCGTTCGAAACGTTCGTCAGCCTGATTTCGGCTATGACCGTTTTGCCGGGATCGGTTTTAAGACTGAGCAAGGGCGGGGCAATCGAGAACGCCTGGCCGCCGTCGGCAGCCGCCGTAACAGGCAAAAGCGTGCTGAGCATCAATACCGCGAGTGCTGCCAGTGCACCGGCAGCCGCAAGTATTCTCATTCGCCCTCGTTCCCACTTCATGCTCATAATTATACCGCAACCTTTTTTAATACTTTGCCGTGCAAATATACGTCAGCGTGGTCGAGTACGTGCCCGGCGGCGTCACTGATGTAATGTTAGCGATGTACGAAACCGTAAACAAACGAAAGTTGTCCGGCGTAACGGTTGAGACAATCTGGTCGCCGTTATTAAATGTGTAGCTGTTGACCGTGTTGTAGTTGGTGGTTGGCGCAGCACTGCCACTGCCGGCCGGATCGCTTCCAACAGATGGAACGGTATTGGCACGCAAGTTTAGACCGAACTGCGCGCTGCCGGCCGACGACCCGGTGGGACTCGTGAGCGCTGCAATTGTATTGGAGCCGGAGGTCAGCGTAGTGCCGTTCACCGTAACGTTATAGCCGCTGGTCGCGTTGGTGGTAACGCCGATTTGTGACGTGCCCGAGCCCGGTGCGCTAGTAAGCAGCGTGCCGAGGGAAACCGCACTGCCGGTCGCACCGGCGCAGCTACTGCTCGTAATACCCGACGTACCGGTACAAAAGGTGAGCGACTCCGGCACCGACGCCGACACGGTAATTTGCGTAGCGGTCGAAGCGGCGGTAGTGCCGGTGTCGATTGCGTTCGTCCAAGCGTTGTCCGAGTATGTAGTCATGCGCGCATAAAATGTCTGGTTGGCCGTAGTGGGGTTTTGCACGTTGTTAAAAGTGAACGTGATGTTGTTGGTTGGCGCGGTACTTGTGGTGGTGCTGGCACGCAAACTGCCGGCTGTGGCAGTATTAACTGTCCAGCTGCCAGGAAAACCAGTGATGGTACCGAGTGTTGAAGAGCTGTTCGCAAAGCCGGTCGGCGTGGTGCACGTACCGCTGGCAGTGGTACAAATTTGTGCCTGAAACGACTGCACTGCCGTAGCGCTTGGCACAGTAAACGTGAACGTATATGTAGTAGTTGCAGCCGAAGCCGCGGGCGAAGATGTACTAATGGTAAGTGTGCGGGCAGTAATCTGCGCTGCTTCGACCGGAAGTGCCGGTATAAGCGCCACGAAAAACAAAGAAAGCACTCCAGAGAACAATGCAACTTTAAGGCCAATCGTGTGGAATGTTCTTTTTATACCAGTAACCATTTGTCTGTCCTGCCGTTGGCTACACTATTATTCCCTTGATCACCATCGGCTGCGTTGCGCACGCAATAAGCTTTTGCTTAGTTTAGATTGTAGCGCGCGCTGGGTCGTGATGCAAACACATCCTTACATATTTAATATGTACCTGTGCAGATAAGCGTTTCAGCACCAGTATAGTTGCCGGCCGGCGTTGTGGCGCTAATGTTGGCGATGTACGAAATAGTGAAGTTAGTTTGGCCGGACGTTTGCGTTGCCTGGGCAATTGTGTCGCCGGAGTTATATTTGTACGTGTTGGCGCTGCCGTAGCCGGTGCCGAATGTGCCATTGCTGTATGTGCTGTCCGGCACTTGCTGCGGGTCGGCACTCACACCGATAAGCGCCGCCGGGAGCGTGTCTGCCACCAAGTTAATGCCGAACTGCTCGCTGCCGGCAGTTGAGCTACCGCCACTCGAAAGTGCCGTCAGATTGTGGCCGGCGTAACTGGGCGTTGAACCGAGCATTTGCACAATATACCCGTAGCTCGTATAGTTAAGCACGCTGAATGTGGCCGTGGCCGTACCAGTGCTGGCCGTGGTAAGCGTGCCGAGGCTGACCGATCCGCTGCCGATCGAGAAAGAAAGGTTGGGGTCGTTGGTGGTCGTTGCGCCGGATTGAGTTTTATAGGTACTGCTACTCCCGTTTCCCACCGCCGCCGCACCGGAGCTGTCAATAGATTGATAAGTGGCAGACGCGGCATATGCGCCACCGGTGCCGCCAACAAAATCCTCCTGAATCTGATAACTTGCCGAGCTCGACGCCGAAGCCGTCACCGGCCAGGCAAACAGCACCAAAGCAACAGCACCCACGCCAAACCGTGCGCCAAAGGTTGCCACCCGTGTAACCAATCGCAGTCGCATAAAGCCATTGTAACCGAATCAAGCCGCTCATGCTATAGTGCCTTAGCGCCAGATTTTTAAAGAAATTTTCATATTTTGCCGGGTGCGCAGCACATACATCAATCCGCAATTGACGCTCAACTAAACGCTTATGTATGATAAGGTGAGGAGAAATTATAGACTCCTGTAGTTGAGGTGCATACTTGGGGAAGACACGTAACCGTACGAGACCGAAATCCTCAGGCTTTTGGAATCCAAAAGTCCGCCACTTCCCGACGACACCGTTGGTGCGTCTGGTGCTTTTTGCATGTCTTTTGGCGGTTGGACAGATCGCATTCCATAGTTCAAGCGTTAAAGCCGGCACCGGCATAAACCAGCAGATCAACTATCAGGCACGGCTTTTGAACACCCAGGGCGCGACCGTCCCCGACGGCTCCTACAACATCCAGTTCAAAATTTACAAAAACGGTGACGGCACCACGGCCGGCGATGCGAGCGGCGTGCCAGCCGGCACATTGCTCTGGACGGAAAAATGGCAAAACTCCAACAGCCAAGGCGTTACAGTTAAAAACGGGTACTTCTCGGTGCAGCTTGGCTCCATCTGTGCTTTGACTGGCGGCTCATGCCAGGGCAACACCAACACGAGCGTAGATTTCAACCAAAGCGTGCTGTTTCTATCTGTCAACGTGGGCGGTACGAGTAGCGGCGCCAGCCCCACATACGACGGTGAGATGCTGCCGATGCGCCAGATGGCCGCGGCGCCATACGCATTCAATGCAGGGTTGCTGGGCGGATTATCGTCGTCACAATTTGTACAATTTGCACCAAACAGTGTGCAGGCGGACAGCTCCACCAACAACTCGATCTTCCTGAACAAAACCGGCTCGTCCGGAAACATTATTGACCTGCAGAAGGCCGGCACCGACGTACTAGTCCTTAACAACAGCGGACAGCTGGGCGTTGGCACCAACGCGCCGCAAAACACTTTGAGCGTGTCGCCAACGCAATATAACACTGGTACGGCGAGCCAATCCGGTACCACGATTACCGGTAGCGGCACCACCTGGACCAGCAGCATGGTGGGCGACCAAATGACGTTTGCGAACGGCACCGTGGCGTTCATTACCGGCTTTACAAGTACTACGAGCCTTACGGCCTCGGTTTCGCAAACCGTTTCGAGCCAGGCCTACACGCTGAGCTACGTAGGTTTGCAAGTTTCGAGCAGCGGCAACGTCGGCATCGGGCAAGCCACGCCAACACGCATTTTTGACGTGGCCGTGAACAACGCACAGATTGCGGCGCCGATGGAGCTGCTTGAAAATAACGGCACCGGCGATGCCTCGATCGAGCTCAAGAGCGCCAGCAGCGGAAGCAGCTTTTATGTAGGGCAGGACACTAGCAACTCAGGCGCGTTCGCCATCAACTCATCGACGGCAGCTACCCCAAATGGCGTTACGTTCGTGCAGACCGCCACAGCCAGCCCCAACGCAATCGATGGCGGTACCAACCCCATCACCCAAGCTTTCGCCTCAAGCGTAACCTCGGGCAACCTGATTATTGCAGCTTTCGCCTGGTCGCACTCCGGCGGATCAGAGACATTCAGCTGCGGCGACTCACTGAGCAATACCTTCAGCAGCACGAGCGTCTACCACACGGGTGCAACGACCGAGTTGGGCGTGTGCTGGGCGATTACCAGTTCGAGCGGCTCGGACACCATTTCAGCCACGCTGCCCGCAAGCCGAATCTTCACGCGTATGGTCGTCAGCGAATACCACAACACATCAGGCACGCCGCTTGACGTTAGCGCCGTTTCTACTGCAACCGCCGCGACTACCACAGGCTCCAACAACGCCACGACCGCCAGCGCCACAACCACGCAGGCCAACGACCTTGTATTCGGCGCGATCGAAGACACTGGTAATGCCGGACTAGCCAACTTGAGCGCGGGTACTGGTTATACGAGCCGCGGCATAGAAACCACACCCGATAACGACCGTTTTATGACCGAAGATAAAATCCAAGCCACGGCAGCATCAACGGCAGCAACGTTTACCGATGGCTTCGGATCCGGACAGCAATACCTGGCAGTGATGGTCGCATTTAAGGCCGCGCCGGCGACTATCACCGACACGTTCAGTAACTCACTGTTTACGATTTCGCAAACCGGTGCAACAAAACTGCAAAACTCCTCCAACTCAACCGCCGAATTCGCCATCCAAAACTCCAGCGGCACACAGTTATTGGCCGTTGATAGCACCAATAGTCGCATTCTCGTCGGCAACGGTTCAACAGGTACCACGACGCCCACAATTCTTGTATTAAACAGCAAAACGACAAGCGGCGACCCTACTGGTGTCGAAGGGGCGATGTATTACAATAATGCGATCAAGAGCTTCCGATGTTATGTTGATGGAACGTGGCGTTCATGTTCTGGCGGCGCCGTGTATACTCAAACCAACCTGCCGGGAGGCGATAGTATCGCCAATACCACGTCAATCACGGCCTTCACGGAAAGTTACACTATTTTGGGCAACGACTGCGTTACCGGAAGAATGTATCGCCTCACCGCCGGTGGTATATTTACGGTTACTACTACGGGAACGAACAGCGTAATATTGACTCTTAAACTCGGCACGACCGTACTACTTGCTACACCGGCGCTAGTGCTACCCAACAACACTACGTCCACGACGGCGAACACCTGGTTATTCGATGCCGATATTCAGTGTTATCAGGGTAACCCGAATGCAACGGGTAACATTAACGCGCAGGGCAGCGCGCTATATGCATCAAACAGCACCGGTAGCACGGTGGGGGCAGGGATTCCGCCAAACTCGAACGCCAACAGCAATGGTTATGTGACACTCGACACTACCACAAACCAGACACTCACCCTGAGCGCAACGTGGAGCGTAGCATCAAGCGCGAATATTATACAGCTGCGCCAGTTCACGCTCGAAGCGGTTGGCCCATAGGGGTCGTAAGCAAGGCGGCTGCCAGCAAACAACGGCAGTACAGATGGTAAGCATTAGGCGCCGGCCTTATATGAACGAGGCCAGCTAGAGCGGATCTATATTTAATTACTGATCGGACGCAGCGCGAGCATCAGGCTTTTGATAGTGGTAGCCGGCACCGTATCGCTTGCACTAACCGTAATAAGGGCGCGCGGCGACTTGCTCGTAAAGAGCGTACCAATAACACGATTGTCGCGGCTGCTAATAGAACCAGCACCTTGCGTGCCCGTGACAGTTTGGTCACCCTGCGGTTTATCATTTGAGAATTCTGGCGGCAGCATTTGTTCCGAGATAACAACGCTCACACCGGCTGGATCGTGCAATCCTACGAACAACACGTCCGAGCTAAAACTCACGTCCTTGGGGTGCACCGTAAAGCGCTGCGGTATCGTCGCGCCACTAAAAAAGTAGGGCGTAAAGTCGGTGATTTGATTTGTGACATCTTTCGGCAGCGCGACCGTCTGCGGTTGCCATGGGCGCCACACAAGCAAAATACCGCCCGCCAGCAGTATCGCGAGGCCAGCCCCGATCCACCAGTGACGTAAACGGCGCGGTACACGGGTCGTGAGCCACCTCATGCGCGAGTGCCGGACAATATCAAGGCGCGGCGCTACATCGGGCGGCAATACATCAAAAATCATCGGTCGTTGCACCGGAATCTGTTGCCCGCGCTTGCTTTTCATAGTTTCAGTCTATAAATTTTTGCAATGTAATGCAATTCGCTGTAAAAAAGCTGGTAGTTTGTAGCATTATCTGGTATTCTAGTATTACTAGGAATGCTGCACTGGTCACGGCCTGTTTCTAGAAGCTTTACAAACTATCAATCACAAAACGTTTCGACAGAGGACGCAGCGACGGCCGCGATTTTCGTGCCTTACCTCAATCCGGGACAAGAGAGGAAATTACACCTAACTTATGGCAACCAAGTTATTCGTGTCACTGGCTTATTCAGTAACCGACGACGAACTAAAAGACTTCTTCGCAGAGGTCGGCACCGTAGAATCGGCCCGCGTCATTATGGACCGCGAAACCAATCGCTCAAAAGGCTTTGGTTTTGTCGAAATGAGCAGTGATGCCGAAGCGAAGGCTGCTATCGACCAATTGAACGGTCGTATGCTAAACGGTCGCACTGTAAGTGTGAGCGAGGCACGTCCGCAAGAAAACCGCGAACGCCGCTCATTCAGCAGCGACAATAACGGCCGCCGCTACTAAGAATAGTCGTTTAAAAAAGAGACAACTTTACGGTTGTCTCTTTTTTGTGTCTTGATTTAATTATGAGCTATGTCGCGGGCCGACCTTATCCAAACGCGCGCAGTTTGCGGTACTTAACCCGCAGTGTTTGAGCACGTGGATAGGGTCGGTCGCGGCCTAGCTGCCACTTTAGAATTCGGCGTCGTACAAAGATACGAACGTCAATGCGTTGCCTGGACGGCCGGCGCGGCCGGCGCGGCCGATACGGTGCACGTAATCTTCGTAGGCATTTGGAATCGAGTAGTTAATCACGTGAGTGATGTCGGAAATATCAATACCGCGGGCCGCGACATCGGTCGCAACCAAAATCTTAATGCGATTGTCGCGGAAACTTTTGAGCGCGCGCTGGCGCTGGCCTTGCGTTTTGCCGCCGTGCAGAGCGTCAACGTCAAAGCCGCGGGCCTGGAGTTCCTGCGAAAGGCGCTCCACGTCACGCTGCGTTTCATCAAAAATTAATGTTTTGATGACTTCCGGCTGGTTGAGCACGTCGTGCAGTTTGCTGATTTTATCGGTGCGGTCGCGGTAGGCAACAACATCTTGCGCAACGTTGCTGCTTGTTTCGCTGGATTTAACCGAAACTTTTACCGGCTCGCGCAAAAAGCTCTCGACAAGCTGGCGGATTTTAGGGTCAAGCGTGGCCGAAAAGAACAGCGACTGGCGCGCTTCCTGCACGCCGTCCAGCAAAAAGCGGATGTCGGCAATGAAGCCCATGTCGACCATGCGGTCAACTTCGTCCAAGACCACGATGCTGAAGTCGCCGAGCTGCAATGTGCCGCGCTCAACGTGATCTTTAATGCGGCCGGGCGTGCCAATGACAACTTGCGGTGCAGCGCGGAGCTCGCGGAACTGCGGACCCATAGCCGAGCCGCCAATCAGCAGCGCGCCGTGCAAGCCGCTGCCTTTAGCAAAGCTGCGGACTTCTTCTTCGATCTGTTGAGCAAGCTCACGTGTCGGCGCAATAATGAGCGCTTTGGTGCCGGGCTCAGTCATAATTTTGTGCAGAGCAGGCAAGGCAAAAGCTGTGGTTTTGCCGGTGCCCGTGTCGGCAATACCGAGCACATCGCGGCCGGTCAATGCTTCAGGAATTGCTTTGTCCTGAATTTCGGACGGCGCTACAAAGCCCTTTACTGCCACGTTTTGCTTGAGCAATTCGTGCATCAAAAAGTCGCCGAACGTATACGTTGGTTTGTACTCTTCGAGCGTTACCGGACGCGCTGCCTTGATGAATTTACTGGGGTGAATGACCTGTTTGACCATTTTGCCCTTGCCGCGGCGGCCGCCAAAATTACGGTTGCGCGACTGTGAACTACGCACCCGTCCATTCCGATTACCGGAACGCGGGGCTGCATGATATGTTTGTTGATACATAAAAGAATCCTCTTCGATTAGATTAAGCGATTGTCGGCAATGAAATCTTCCGGACGTGTACGCCTAAACTAACCGTGATTCATCGAAACAATTCCACTAATAATAGCATAAAGAGTTTCTCTGGTCAATCATTACTTATTTGACAAAGGAGTGGATGATGCTAGTATTTGTCAGTTATGGAAATTCACGACTCGGAAGCACTGTTCACGCCATCTGAGGCGCACTGGATACAGGTGATGGGACAGTATCACCCATCGATGGCCGATTTGGCTAAGCGAGTTTACGCTGCGCGTATCATGCATGCCGTTAATCGGCTCGGCGCACGCATGCAAGTTTCACCGAACAACTTAGCGCTGCCAGAACCGGGCGACGAAACCGTAAGGACGGCATATGACCAAGTTATGGATGTGGTCAACCGGGCGGAACTGCAGTTTGCAATGGATTCCTCTGGCAGAGAACAGCCAGTCATCAAGCTCGTAATGGATGATGCCGAAAAGCGGGCATTGCTTGTACGGGCACAAACGAACCCTACGCTTACCGCAGAAAACAGCGGGCGAACCGAATATTATCTTGACGGATATAATACACCGGACGAGGAGTGGGAGCACATCAATATCATGAGTGAAGATATTGGTTTTGAGAGTGCGTTTGCCGCGGTAGACTTGGGGCACAATCCAGAGTTTGTGGCAGAGGCCTACGAGCATGACAGAGTCGCTGATCTCGGCGATATTGATGAGCAGGCCGTAATGCGCGGCATCGTCACCGCCTTGACGGCCGAACTTGGCACTACAGAACAATAATATAAGGAGAAATGTATGACTTTTCCCGAAAACCCATTACCACAGCAACCTACTGAGCAAAATACCGAACGGCACCGCGAACCAGCACCGCGCTGGGTAGTAAAAGGCGCCGGCGCGGTGGCCGTGGGCGCGCTCATGTTTACGGCAGGCGCAGTAGCCGACCATTATGGGTTTAGCCACGACCGGCCGCTCGGACCTTCGGCAGCAAGTATAGAAGCCGGGCTCAATAGCGACGCGCACGTCGTGGATGACGTCACTGTAGAGGTTGGCTACGAGCTCCCGTTCGAGCACAATGGACCCGACGGCGCAATCGCGCTCTTTAACCCTATTAAGATGGGCGACGGTTTATACGCGTACATTTCGGAAATCCCCCAGAGCGGAAAAGTTACCGTAGGGACCGTACATTACGATGGCCCTTTGGTTCAAACCTTTGAAGGCGGACACAGCAAGGCATATCCACATGAGATTGTCACTCCGCTCGCCGAGGTTTACAACACGTATTCCATGGGGGGATCGCCAGGAGGTGCAAGGACTCGTTATTACTCAGTAATTATGGGCGACTTGAGTGGCGACACGAGCCAGTTTAACGTCGTGCCGTCGGGCGTCTCGCCAGCAGAGGCAGACGGAATTATCGCGCAGCAGCAAGGCGAAATTGCTGCCAGCCGTGCCGGCGAACTCGCCTTTAACGGTAAATAGCCCTCGGTTAATATTTGGAGGGGTCGCCGGTCAGCGTAGCAAGTGACCAATCGAGGTAAGCCTGCGGAAATTCCTGGAGCGCTGCGCGCACAGCGCTTGGCGTGAACGTAACGAGCGCTTTGCTGGCGTGCGCCGCGTGCGTGCGGGCGGCGGCAATGCTGCGGTCAAAAACATCTGTTTGCAGCAATATCTTTGTGACATCCGCCGGATTAACAGCTGGCGTCAAGAGCGGGCGCAGGCGCGCACCATGCTCGCTTTCCAAGCCCAGTAACAGCGGCAGGGTATACACGCCGTCGCGCACATCGGTGCCGATTGGCTTGCCAAGCAGCGCCGGATCAGCCAAAAAATCGAGCACATCGTCGGCGTATTGGAACACCATACCGAAGGCTTCGCCGTAGCGGGCCAGGGCACGCTGCTGCGTCTTTGTAGCACCGGCGCAAATGCCGCCGATCTGACAGGCCGCGCCAAGCAGCCGCGCGGTTTTGTCATGCAAAACTTGATCGAGCGAATCACGCGTTCGCTCCGGATTATACTGATCAGCCGCTTCCTGCGCTTCGGCAGCACTCAAAAACGCAAATGCATGGGCGAGGAGCGCCGCCACCTCGCCATCAACCGCAGCGGCACGGGCGCAGGCTTTGGCGAACAAAAAATCGCCGGCCAGGATTGCCGCGTCTACGCCCTCGCGTTCGCTAATGGTCGGCACGTTCCAGCGCGTAGCGGCACGGTCGATGATGTCATCGTGCACGAGGCTTGCGATATGCAAGAGTTCGACAGCGGCGGCTGCGCCAATAACGCGCTCGTTCACAGCTGCGCCGCACGCGCGGGCGCTGGCGATAACCAATGCCGGGCGCAGCCGTTTGCCGCGCACTTGCAATAACCGTTGGAGCGGAACGCGCAGCGGACCGGGTTTGTCATCGAGCGCACGCATAATCTCATGTTCAACTTGCGCAAGGCATGACGGCATATCCGGCACGTTGAGTAGCGCCGCGAGATCAAGAGATTTCATACCATCACTATACACCTTTTGCAGATTACCGCCCGCCGGGCCCGCGCAAAATGCTATAGTATAAAAAGATGAATCGCACACTGAAACTCCTGACCGGTGCACTCCTAATTATCGGTGCCGTAGCAGCACTGTGGTGGTATTTGCGCGGTGTCAACATGCCGGTGCTTGAGCCGCGCGGCACGATCGGCCAAAAAGAACAGCACTTAATGTTATTCGCGCTCACATTGTCGCTCATAGTGGTTATACCGGTGTTCATTCTGCTTTTCGCGTTTGCTTGGCGCTACCGGGCAGGCAACGCGAAGGCAAAATACAGCCCCGAGCTCGATGGCAGCCGCATCGCCGAGACAATCTGGTGGCTCATCCCATCCGCGCTAATTCTGATTTTATCGGTGGTGACGTGGCGCAGTTCGCACCAGCTCGATCCGTACCAACCGCTGGCCAGCAGCACCAAACCACTGACGATCCAGGTGGTCTCGCTCGATTGGAAGTGGCTGTTTATTTATCCGGAGCAGCATGTGGCGAGTGTCAATTATGTGGCATTGCCGGTTGACACGCCGGTGACGTTTGAGCTGACCTCGGACAGCGTTATGAATTCGTTCTGGATTCCGCAGCTCGGCGGCCAGATGTACACTATGCCCGGCATGATTACGCAGCTGCATTTGCAGGCGAGCAGTGCCGGTGACTATAACGGCTCATCGGCGAACATCAGCGGCAAAGGGTTTGCCGGCATGACGTTCATGGCGCGCGCCACCAGCAAAGACAGCTTTAAAATGTGGGTAAAATCCGCGCAGCAGGCGCCCAATAAACTTACCGGCGCCACCTACGCCAGCCTTGCACAGCCCAGCCAGAACAATTTGCCAGCATATTATTCGGCTGTTGACCCGGCGCTCTATGATACGATAATTATGAAGTACATGATGCCGATGGCGGCCAGCGCCGAGCGCGCCGGAACTCACAGCACCACAACGACAACAGCGGGGATACAATGACAGCGTTCGCAAACATACTGACCGGAAAGTTGACGATCCAAGCCTTTCAGCACAATCTCGTCACAACCGGCGGTGTGATAATTATGGTGTTGGCACTGCTAGCCATTGCCGCGGGGCTTACGTATTTTAAGCGCTGGAAATGGCTTTGGAAGGAGTGGCTGACGTCGCTCGACCCTAAGAAAATCGGCGTGATGTATCTGGCCGTAGCAATTGTGATGCTGCTGCGCGGCATTTCCGACGCCGTGATGATTCGCGCCCAGCAGGCAACGTCCGTTGGCAGCGCGCACGGGTTTATACCATCCGACCAATTCCAGCAAGTCTTTACGGCGCACGGCACCATTATGATCTTTTTTGCCGCGATGGGGCTGATGTTTGGCCTCATAAACTTGGTGGTGCCCATGCAAATCGGCACACGCGACGTGGCATTTCCGTTCTTAAACTCCGTCAGTTTTTGGCTGTACGTGATGGGGGCGGTGCTTATTAATACGTCGCTGGCTGTGGGTGAGTTTTCGGGCGCCGGATGGCTGGCGTATCCGCCGCTTTCGGAGGCCGCGTTTAGCCCGGGCGTCGGCGTAGATTATTGGATTTGGGGCTTACAGATCGCCGGTATCGGCAGCTTACTATCGGGCGTCAACTTTATTGTGACCATTTTAAAAATGCGGGCGCCGGGCATGAAGCTCATGAAGATGCCAATGTTTGTGTGGAGCGTGCTGGGCTCGATGTCGCTCGTGGTGTTTGCGTTCCCGATTTTAACCGTTACGTTGGCGCTATTGGCGCTCGACCGCACGTTTGGCATGCACTTTTTCACCAGTGAGGCGGGCGGCAATCCGATGATGTACGTCAACCTCATCTGGGCATGGGGACATCCGGAGGTTTACATTCTGGTCTTGCCGGCTTTTGGCGTGTTTTCAGAGGTCGTGGCAACGTTTTCGGGCAAGCGTTTGTTCGGCTACACTTCTATGGTTTGGGCAATTTGGGGCATTGTGGTGCTGTCGTTTACGGTGTGGCTGCACCACTTCTTTACAATGGGCGCGGGCGCCGACGTGAACGCGTTCTTTGGTATTATGACAATGATTATTGCCGTACCGACCGGTGTAAAAATATTCAACTGGTTATTTACGATGTACCGTGGGCGCATCCGGTTTACGACGCCAATGCTGTGGTTTTTAGGCTTTATTGTACTGTTTACGATTGGCGGCGTTGCCGGGGTTTTGCTGGCCGTACCGCCCGCAGATTTTCAGCTGCACAACAGTTTGTTTTTGGTCGCGCACTTCCACAGCATGATTGTGAGCGGCGTGCTGTTCGGCTATTTTGCCGGCCTCACGTATTGGTTTCCTAAATTCTTTGGCTTTAAGCTGAACGAGCGCCTGGGCAAGTACGCGTTTTGGTGCTGGCTCATCGGTTTTTGCCTGGCGTTTATACCGCTGTACTTTTTGGGACTCCTGGGCGCGACGCGGCGTCTCGACCATTATGAGGCGTCGCTTGGCTGGCAGCCGCTATTCATCGTGGCCGGTGTTGGCGTGGGAGTCGTTTGCCTGGGCATTGCGTTCCAAGTATTGCAGCTTGGCGTAAGCATCTGGAAGCGGAACGAAAACCGCGACCTTACCGGCGACGCATGGGACGGCCGCACGCTCGAATGGGCCACTACTTCGCCGCCAGCGGCCTACAACTTCGCCGTCATTCCAACCGCAAACGTACGCGATCCGTTTTGGGCCGCCAAGCAAGCCAAAGCCGCGCCCCCTCACCATTACCGCGACATTGTGCTGCCTAAAAACACGCCGCTCGGCATCTATATCGCCAGCTTCGCGTTTCTGTTTGGCTTTGGCATGGTTTGGCACATTATATGGATGGCCGTGCTCGGCCTGGCCGGCGCAGTCATAACGATCATCGTACGCTCGTGCGACGATAACACCGAGCACATTATCCCGGCACACAAAATCGCCGCAATCGAACGCCAACGGACGCAAAGGAGCTACATATGAGCGAGCCAGCCGCTGCCGTCATGACCGAAGAGCGCCGCGCCACCGACTCCAGAACTGTCTTCGGTTTTTGGGTCTACCTTATGACCGACTGTGTGCTGTTTGCCAGCCTGTTCGCCGTTTTTGCAGTGCTGCGCAACAACACATTCGGCGGGCCGGGCGGTAAAGAGCTTTTTGATTTACCGTACGTTCTAATCGAAACGCTCATATTGCTCACCAGCAGTTTTACATGCGGACTGGCTATGCTGGCTGCGCACCGTCGCCGGAAAGCGGTCGTCATTACGCTCTTTACGCTGACGTTTTTGCTTGGCGCCGCATTCCTGGGCTTAGAGCTCAGCGAATTCCGCCACCTCGCAATAGAAGGCAACAGCTGGCATCGCAGCGGATTCCTTTCGGCCTACTTTACGCTAGTGGGCACGCACGGACTGCACATTACCGTCGGACTTTTGTGGCTGATCGTACTTATGGTGCAGCTGGCCAAAAAGGGATTTGACACAAACGGGCTGCGCCGCCTGACGCTATTCAGCCTGTTTTGGCACTTTTTGGACGTTATCTGGATCTTTATTTTTACTATTGTATACCTGTTGGGGGTGGCGTAATGGACGAGCAATCTACCAAGGTTGGCGCTCCGCCCGCCATTCCGCGCGGCACATTTGGCGCATATGTGAGCGGCTTTGTACTGTCGATTGCGCTCACCATTGCGGCATACTTGTGCGTGACGCAGCAGTTATTTACGCACCGCCTGGTGATTGCGGCGATCGTGGTACTGGCGCTTGCGCAGTTTATTGTGCAGTTAGTGT
Source organism: Saccharimonadales bacterium (SeqCode) (assembly GCA_035478835.1). Lineage (GTDB taxonomy): Bacteria > Patescibacteriota > Saccharimonadia > Saccharimonadales > UBA4665 > DATASD01. The sequence continues at coordinate 164,834 of DATIJH010000009.1, read as the reverse complement.
GCTTTTTGCACGTCGGCAAATCACGCAGTAAGCTGCTTATTTTGTTGTTTATGATCGGCGTTGTTGGTATTGTGGTTGGCGGCTCGCTTTGGATTATGAACAACCTAAACTACCGCATGACGCCCGACCAAATCAACCACTATTTGCAGAGCCAAGACGGACTTTAAACCTTGTTAAAAGCGTATTACAACCTTACGAAGCCCGGCATCGTCTATGGTAATGTGATGACGACTGCCGCCGGATTTTTGCTGGCGAGCAAGCTGCATGTACCGTTCGCGCTGTTTGCCGCTACACTGGCCGGTACGGCGCTGGTGATTGCAGCAGCGTGCGTGTGCAACAACTACCTCGATCGGAAAATCGACGCCAAGATGGCGCGCACCAGCAAACGTGCCTCGGTCACCGGCGCGATACCAGTGCAGCGCGGCCTCGTATTCGCCGGATTGTTGGGAGCGCTTGGGTTTGCGATTTTAGTACGATACACGAACGCGATCGTCGTGACTATGGGGGCCGTGGCAGTGGTGAGTTATGTGGCACTGTACGGCATTGCCAAGCGGCGATCAGTGCATGGCACGCTCGTGGGCAGCATTCCGGGCGCAGCGCCGATCGTGGCAGGCTACTGCGCCGTGACCGGGCGGCTCGATACCGGTGCGCTTTTGCTGTTTCTCGTACTGGCCGCGTGGCAGATGCCGCATTTTTATGCGATTGCAATGTATCGGCTCAAAGATTACCAAGCCGCCGGGTTGCCGGTTTGGCCTGCCGTAAAGGGGATACGAAGTACAAAAATCCAGATTGTGGCGTATATTGCGGTGTTCATAGCGGCGAGCTTGCTGCTTACCGCATACCATTACACCGGATATATTTACGCCGTTCTGATGTTGGCCGTGGGTGCTTGGTGGCTGCGGTTGGCGATTCGTGGCTTTTACGCAGCCAACGACGCCAAATGGGCCAAAAAAACGTTCTTATTCTCGCTCGTGGTGCTTATGACACTGTCGGTGGCATTGCCGCTCGGTTCGGTGCTGCCATAACGATGCCGAGCTCACTAACGTCAACGGCAAATCTCGGTTCCTCTGGCGCAAGTCGCTCGAGCATCGCGCTACCGAGCGCCTGATAGGGATCATGGAGTGCTTTGTACCGTTCAAGCAATGAAAGCGGATCTGCCGTGCGCATATTTACAAGCAGCTCTTCGTCGACGCGGCGATAGCGCTTCGTCATGTCCACGATAAGCTTGCCGTCATACAGGGAATTGTATACGTGGAGCGATTCACTCCGATCAGTAATGCGAAGACACTCTACAAGTTTGCCGCCAAGCCAGTCTCGCAGCACGAGTGCCGACACCACACCCTGACCAATAGCGTGGCCTTCCAGCGTACGATTACTCCAACGTTGCGGCAGTGTGCTCGTTTCAGGCGTCCATAATGATTCAATGTGTGTGGTTATACGCTCTACATGGTCTGACATGCATTACAGCATAACATATTTGCTAAATATTAAAAATGCTGGCGAATGTGGCTGTAGCTGTAATCCCAGTCGGCGTCGGACTTTTTGTGTGGATTAAAGATGTTGTCCGGGTCCATAATGTGTTTGACTTCGCGGAACAGGCCAACGATTTCTTTGCCGAATTGCTGTTCCAGCCATGGCCCGCGGATCAGGCCGTCGTTGTGCTCGCCCGAAAGCGAGCCGCCGTAGCTCAACACCAGCTCATCAACTTCTTTCATGGCCGGCAAAAGCTTGGCGCGCTCGTGCGGGTCCTCGATTTTCATGAGCGGAATAATATGAAAATTGCCATCACCCATGTGCCCGGCGATGGTGGCAAACAGCTTGTATTTTTTGATGATGACGCGCAACTTTGGCAAAAACTCCGGCATGTATTTGGGGTTGACGATGAGGTCGTCGATGAACGGCGCAGTGTGTTTGTCTTTGACTTTGCTGCGGAGCAGGTTAAAGCTTTGGCGGCGCATCAGCCAGAATTTTTCGCTCTTTGATTCGGTGGAGTCTTCCTCCATGCCGTTGATTTCGTAGCGGGCGCGGGCTTTGCCCAGGTCTTTGTGCAAATCACGGATTTTCCGGCGGACTTCATCTACGCTGTTGCCATTGAACTCGACCATCAAAACGAGTTTAGGAATGCCGCGCAGCAGCTGCAGTCCGTCGGGGATCAGCGAAAATAGCAGGTGTATAAATTTTTTGAGGCCAAGCAATTTCAAAAAGCTCGGCAAAAAGCGGATCGAGAGCCACAGCGTTTGGTCGTCGAACGACTCGAACGTGGCCGGTTTGTATTGGAGTACCTTCGGAATAATTTCGCCAAGGCGGTCGATGTCGCGCAAAAATAATACGAGCAAGCCGGAGTGCGGGCGGCGCGGCACCAGCCGGTATTTTATGTCCGTGACGAAGCCGAGCGTGCCTTCGGAGCCGACGATCAACTTGGTGAGGTCGAACACGCCGGTTTCGCGGTCCCAAACTTCCCACAATGTGTAGCCCATGGAGTTTTTGCTAACCTGCGGCTTGGCGGCTTTGATGGCGTCGTAATGTTTTTCGCAGAGGTCAAAAATGCGTTTATACAGGCGGCCCTCAAAATCCTGCTGCGACATTTTGCGCACCAGCTGCTGCTTGTTGAGCGGCTTGACCGTATATTCTTTGCCGTCCGAAAACACGACTTTGAGCTCGTTCACAAAGTCTTTGGTCTTGCCGTATTCCAGCGATTTTTCGCCGCCGGAGTTGTTGGCGACCATACCGCCGACCGTACAGAGATCGCGCGAGGCGGGATAGCTGGGCATCAACGCATTATGTTTGAGCGTTTCTTTTTCGAAGTCGCGGTAAAACACGCCGGGTTGGGTGTGCGCCTCGGTAGGCGTGACACTCAAAACCTTTGTAAAGTGCTTGTTAAAATCGACTATGATCGATTCGTTCACCGCGCCGCCGGCCATATCGGTGCCAGCCGAGCGCGCCGTCACGGACAGCGTTTTGTCGCGCTTTTTCTCGCCCGCCACAAGGGTAATAAGCCGCTGGACATCGGCGGAACTTTTGGGCATTACAACCAGCTTGGGTCGAATCTCGAACAGGGAGGCGTCATGGCTGTAATACTCTTTGGCCGCGGCGCTATCGTCCATTTCGCCGGTAAAACCGGCTTTTTGCAGCTTTTGTTTGAACTCGTCCATTACTTATAAGCTTAAGCGCTTACGGCCGGGAGTGCAAGAGCAGAGCGGCTACTTCTAGCCGTGGGTACCGTGAACCGGTGGCAGAGCAGGTGAGTCGACGCACTTTGGTACTTGCGGATCGTAGGCATTGTTCTGTTCCGGGCCGCCGACGTCGGGCTGATTATAAAATGTGTTGGAAGCAGCATATCCGCTGCCGTCCGCCAGCTCGTACCACAGTCCTGCTGTACTTGTAGCCGGCGCGGCAGGGTCATATTCTATGCACGACACTTCCACACTCTGCCCATGCGGGATTGTGCCATTAGTACCTATAAGATTTTTGAAATCGCGATACTTCGTGACGTTGTTCGCCTGTTCGACTTCGGTATATGTTTTGCCGCTAATAATTGGTACTTGCGAGGTAGCGGGTGGATTCGTGGTTGTAGTTGGGGTCGGTTCCGCTACGGTCGGTTTTTCGGGCGTGGATGAAGCACTGCTCGAGGCCGGAGCGGGAGAACCCTCAAATACAGCTGCACAACCTGTGGCTGTCAGGGCGGTCAAAAGCAGGGCCCCGGCCGTGCGGCCAACGCGCCGGCCGCGTGATGACGCAGCAGGGCGCTCACTGTCAGACACCGGACCTTCGGCCACTGCTTGTGAAGTTCGCGAACTTTCGGGATTGCTCATAAAATTCCTCCTTTATCGCTTTAACGCAAAGCTGTATTGTAGCACGCGGGGGCACGCGGTATGCGAGATATTTCACCCGCCCGGCAACTTGTGGCATAATCATAAGCATGTCAGAAACACACAAAACACGCGTGTTGATTGTTGGGGGCGGCTTTGGGGGCGTTAAGGCGGCGCTTGAGCTCTCTAAGCATCGCGAATTCGAAATCACACTGCTCAGCGATGAGCCAAATTTTAGCTATCACCCCACGTTATTCCATACCGCAACCGGCGGCTCGCGGGCGCAATCCCTCATTCCGCTGCGCACCATTTTTGAGAACAAAAGTGTCCTATTGGTGCGTGGTCGCGCCGTAAAAATCGACCGTAAAAAACAGTTTGTTGTTACCGATGACGGCCACCACTACGAGTACGACAAACTTATTTTGGCGCTTGGCTCGGTCACCAATTACTTTGGCATTAAGGGGCTCGCGGAATTCTCGTACGGCACCAAATCAATCCACGAGGTCGAGCGGCTTAAGGCGCATTTGCACCAACAGCTGACCGACACACACAAAGCCGATCTCAATTATGTTATTGTGGGCGGCGGCCCGACCGGCATTGAGCTGGCCGGTGCGCTCCCAGGTTATTTGCGCAAAATTATGCGCGCGCACGGCATCCGCGGCCACAAGTTTCACATCGACCTAGTTGAAGGCGCGCCGCGTTTGTCACCGCGTTTGCCGGAAAGTATGTCGTACGCCATTGGGCGGCGGCTCAAGCGGCTCGGTATTCGCTTGTATCTTGGCAAACCGGTCCAGGCCGAAACTGCTGACAACCTGATGGTCGGCGGCAAACCAATCCAAAGCCACACTGTCATCTGGACAGCCGGCATGACGAACCACCCATTCTTTCATGACAATAATTTTGCGCTTAACCCCAGAGGCAAAGTAGTAATCGACCATTACTTGCAGACCGAGCCCGGCATTTATGTGATCGGCGACAACGCCGACACGCCATTCAGCGGCATGGCCCAAACCGCGCTACACGACGCCAAGTTCGTAGCCGAAAACCTGGTGCGGCATGTGCACGGCCACGCACAACAAACCTATGTGCCCAAAAAACCGATTTACGTCACGCCTGCCGGTCCGCATTGGGCCGCCGTGTGGTGGGGCAATCTAAAATTGTATGGTTGGATCGGCTGGCTGATGCGCTCGTTCGCCGATTTAGCCGGCTACCATGATCTCGAACCCTGGTGGCGCGCCGGCGCCCAATGGGCAACCGAGCTCGAACACGAAGAATCCTGCCCAGTCTGCGCCAGCGCCAACCTCAAGTAACTATTTGATCGGCCGCACCAGTTTGCGAGCTTTGGTGAGCCCATAAACCGCCGCGTAGCGGTCAATGTGATAGCCCGGGAACAGAGAAAAGCATGTCTCGCCTTTGTCGCGCTTCAATGCTTTTAAGCCATTGGGTACGATAACACTACCGAGCACGATGCCAACCGCCCCATAATAATCCAAGAATGATTGTCCGCTCATCGCACCTATAGCCGTGTCGAACACTATGCCGGCCGCTGCAGTCCATGCCATTTGAACCGTTTCATGGATAGCCTCTTCTCTTATGGCCTGATCCGTTAGGAGACGGCTGCGCGCCGCCTTACGCAGGCCCTCGCTGATACTCGAATTAAGCTGCCGCGCCCACGGCTTTGGCTCGCGTAAATTTGCATAGACCTCCCCAAGACGCTGTTGTATTTCAGGGATATTTGAGGCGATAGTGAGTGGCGAAAAATCATGGGCGCGCGATCCTGGCGTCTCGCTTGGTGTCGTATTATATTTCACAAGCGAGGCCTTTGATATTGAAGCACGGGCACTCGCGGTTGCTGCGCCGCTGCCATCCATACCTGTAATGTCGGCGCCATAGGCTGTAGTTTCGCCACTGTATGCGGTGAGTGCAACTTCGGGCTTGAAGCAGCCCAGTTGGGCGATCTTGCCGATCAATTCCGCATCGACGCCAATTTGCCCAGCGGGCACGTACTCGGGCAATGCGGCTGCCACGGGAAACTCCGTAAGCGGAATAAGTTTTTTTAACATACAGATAACTTTAACAAAAATTTTAGATTTGCAAATAGTCGCGTTTTGCGGTGAAGTGGCCTACAATATATGCATATGCAGGGGAAGTTTGAGGAGGCGTACGCGCAGTTGAACGCTGCGCAGCGGCTGGCCGTCGATACGATCGAGGGGCCGGTTTTGGTAATCGCAGGGCCGGGCACGGGCAAAACGCAGCTGCTTACCACGCGCATTGCCAATATTTTGACGAAGACGGACGTCAGGGCCGCCAATATTTTATGTCTGACGTTTACGGAATCCGGCGCGCAGACCATGCGCGAGCGGCTCGTCAATTTTATTGGCCAGGCCGCGTACGATGTCACGATCAGCACGTACCACGCGTTTGGCAGCGATCTCATCCGCCGGTTTCCAGACTATTTTGCCGAGCTCGCCGACACCGAGCCAGTTGACGATCTCGGCGCCGACAGCATCCTGCGCGAAATTGTCGGCGCGCTGCCGTACAGCAATCCGCTCAAATTTTCCGATAACTACCTGAACGATATTCGCGGACTCATCAGCGACGCCAAGCGCGCCTTACTGACGCCTGAGGATTTACACGCTATTGCCAAGCAAAACCTGACATTTATTGCCAAGGCCAGCCCGATCGCCCGCGAATGTTTGGCAAGCGTGGCCCGCATCGACAAAAAATCCGCTACCGCCTTTGCCGAATTGTTCTCGAAGCTTTCAGCCAATGGCGCCGCGCCAGTTTCCTCATCGGAACTGTTACCGCGCGGTAAGGCTGCTGCCGAGCCTAAGGTCTCGGCAGACAACCTTCCGGCTGCACTTCGCCTGAGTTCCTCTGAGGAAACTGGCGCGGCGCCATTGGCCAGCCTGTTCATAAAATCATTGGCCGAAGCACTCCAAGCATTCGACGAAACCGGCAAAACCACCGCGATCACTACCTGGAAAAACGCCTGGCTCGCCAAAGACGAGCAGGGGCATTTCATTGTTGACGGCGAAAAGGCCAACCGCAAATTGCAGGCTGCGGCCGACATCTATGCCAAGTATCTCAACGAATTAAGGACGCGCAAACTCTTTGACTACGACGACATGATCCTGCACGCCGTGCGTGCCCTCGAAACACATGCCGACCTCCGTTACAGCTTGCAAGAACAATATTTGTATGTGCTGCTCGACGAGTTTCAGGACACCAACGGCGCGCAGCTCAGGCTGGTGGAACTGCTCACCGACAGCCCAGTGCACGAAGGCCGGCCAAACGTGCTTGCCGTGGGTGATGACGACCAGGCGATTTACGCGTTCCAGGGCGCGGATTACTCGCACATGCTGCAGTTCCAGCGCATGTATCGGGACGTGCTGCTGGTGCCGCTCACCGTTAACTACCGCTCGCATGCCGCTATTCTGCACGTAGCGCGCGGCATTGCCGAACAGATCGAGGAGCGTTTGCACCATCATTTTCCGGCGATCGAAAAGACGCTCACCGCAGGCAACGCCAAGTTGCCGGCCAAAAGCATAATTGAGCGGCGCGAGGCCAAAAGCGACGTGGCGCAGTTTTCGTGGGTAGCAAAAAAGATTCGGGCACTGCTTGACAGCGGCGTGCCGGCCAGCGAGATCGCCGTGCTGGCTCCACAGCACAAATATTTGGAGCCGTGCGTGGCGTTTTTGCAGCAAGAACAGATCCCGGTGCGGTATGAAAAACGAGAAAACGTGCTCGATGATGCCGGCGTTAATCAGCTTTTATCCATGAGCCGGCTCGTGCTGGCACTGGCGCGCGGCGAACATGCAGCAGCCAACCATCTATGGAGCGAGGTGCTGAGTTTTTCTTTTTGGCATGTGCCGACCAGTGTTATTTGGGAGCTTTCCTGGCAGGCGAGCGACGCGCGCGGCAACTGGACCGACCTTTTACTCAAGCGGCCGGCGCTACAACCCATCGCGTTGTTTTTTGTCCGCTTAAGTTTTTTGGCTGGCAGCGAGCCGCTCGAAACCATGCTCGATTATCTGGTGGGCGTGCAGGCGCTCGACCCAGAGGAGCCTGGCAGCGAGCCATTTACCTCACCATTTTATGAACACTATTTTGGCAGCAATGCAAATGCAACTAGCCCGAGCGCGGCTGCACTTTCATCTGAGGAACTCAAGCGAAGTGCAGCCGGAAGGCTAACCGGCGAGACTACAGGCTCGACGGGAGCCTTACCGCGCGGAAACGGTTCCGAAGGTGAAAGTGCAGCCGTGCTCGGAGCGCGGAATACCAATTTTTGGGATTTGCTCACCAATTTGATCGTACTGCGTTCGCGGCTGCGTGAGCATCGCGCCAACAGCAATGAGCCGTTCAAGCTGGCCGACTTTATCAACTTCGTCGAAGCGCATCGCGCCGCCGACATTAAAATCCTCAATACCAGCCCATATCAGGAGGCAAGCGAATCCGTCCAGATGCTCACCGCGTTTAAGGCCAAAGGGCAAGAGTACGCCGCCGTGTTTGTGCTCGGTGTAAACGACGAGGCATGGGGCAGCAAAGCGCGCGGGCAAAGCAGCCGCCTGAGCATCCCGCCCAACCTGCAGTTCATCCGCTACGCCGGCGCCACCAACGATGAGCGCCTACGCCTGTTTTATGTGGCCGTGACACGCGCCAAAACTCAGCTGTACCTGGTAAATTACACCTATAATTACGCGGGCAAAGGGCTTTCGCGCCTCAAATATTTGAACGAAACCGCCGATAAAGACGGTGTCGTTACCAGCCCGCTATTGCCGGGGAGCCAGCAAACTGTACTGCCGGCCGAAGAGGGCAGCGCCACGCCGTCCACCGAGCTCACCGCCTACTGGCAGCAGCGCCACGAGCAAGCACGCAGCCAGGCAGACCTGCGGGCGTTGCTCGGCTCGCGGCTTGAACGATTCCAGCTCAGCGCCACGCACATCTGCGATTTTATCGACATCATCCACTGCGGTCCCGAGCCATTCTTCTTAAAAACCATCCTGCGCTTCCCGCAAGCGCCGGCGCCCGAGATGCAATACGGCAACGCCATGCATGAAACGCTCGAGTGGCTGCACCATGCCAACAAACGCGAGGGCGCAGTGCCCAGCCCCGCAGCCACGCTCGCCACGTTTGAGCGCCTGCTGCGCGCCAAACAGCTTGAGCCCAAGCAAACCGAACTCCTGCTGGCCCGCGGCCAAGCAGCATTGCCCGTGTATTTGCAGCAACGGGCGCACACTATAAGCCCCAGCGACCAGAGCGAGTACAACTTCCGCACAGAGGGCGTATTTGCCGGACCGGCGCACCTTGGCGGCAAAATCGACAAGCTCATCATCAACAAAACCGACAAAACTATTACCATCGTCGATTACAAAACTGGGCGGGCACATCACCGCTGGCAGCGCGACAGCAAACTCCACAAGTACGAGCTGCAACTCTACTTTTACAAGCTGTTAGTCGAGGGCTCGCACACCTTTGCCGGCTACCGCGTCACCGACGCCTACCTGGAATTCGTTGAGCCGGATGAGCACGGCAATATTACCGAACTACATGTCCAATTTACCGACGAAAAAATGGCGCACCTTACCAAGCTCATCGCCGCTGTTTGGCAGCGTGTACAAACACTCGACCTGCCAAATGTCAGCGATTATTCAAAAGATATGAGCGGTCTGGAAGCTTTCGAGCAATACCTCATAACCGCATAAAAACAACGTCGGTAAAAGTAAAAAGCCCCGCATCGTTAAGCGGGGCTTTTTGTAAAACAGCTTCTCTGGCTATTTCTTTTTCTTGTCTGCAGTAGCAGCAGCCTTTGCTTTGAGTGGTAAAAGCTGGCGGTCGGTTGCGAACAAAAAGTTGTACAGGTTCACACCAACAACGGCGCCAAGCACCGGACCAAGCACAAACGTGCCCCAACCCCAGTAACGCGCACCGAGTGCAACGGCCGGGTTGAGCAAGCCAAATCCTGGCGTGTCGGTTGGCGCAAGATTTGCGGCAGCAGCGGTAGTTACGATGATGCCAAGTGCGAGCGCGCCGCCAATAGCAGCAGCGGCTTTGGTGTTTTCAAAACGCTGGTAAACTGCGGCGGCCCAGCCAAAGGCCAGCACAAAAGTACCGATTGATTCGCCAACCAAAACCTTTGGTTCGTAGTGGCCGTTGTTTGCCCAGCCGGCGCCCATAAAGTAGCGGTACAGTGCGTAGGCTGCGATACCACCGAGTAATTGCGCGGCAACGTAGACGATCATTTTAGATGTCTTGGCTTTACGGGCGGTCCAAAAAGCGATCGTCATCGCCGGATTAAAGTGTGCGCCCGTAATAGCGCCCAGCGTGAGCGTCAGGGCAGCCACTGCCAAACCAGCGCCCAAGGCGATAAAGTAAGGCAAACCGATATTTGACTTGGCGACCGATAGGACAACCATCGTCAAAATGCCGGTACCCAAAAACTCGCCGACAATCATGGCGATTTTTCTTCTTGATAACATACGAACCCTCCGTATTTTATTGTTACCACAAGCGTAGTATAAACCGGCTGATTTGTAAAGAGGCGTCCGGAGAAGCAGCGGCTAAACGCCGATCGTAACAGCGTACACCGGCAGTGTGCCATCGGTTAACACCGCGGCCGTACCAAGCGTATACACAAGCTCGCTTAACAGGGCGCGGCGCTCCTGCTCGGCATCTTTGTACAGCATCGAGGCCAGCTCGGCAAGCCGCCAGGTGTCAACCGCAAAGGCCTGCGCGCGGTCGGCGGTTTGTTTGCGCACAAAGTCCTGGTCGACAGTGTGGCCCTCTACAAAGTTTAGTACGATGCGGGTCGTGCGGTGATCGCCAGCCAGCTCTTTGACGATTTTGCCATTCGCAAGGATGGCCTGCATGATGGCGCTGCCGGCGTATTCGCTGTTATCAACATCAGCGGCGGCGGCAAAGTGATCCAGCACACCCGGAATTTCTTTGCCGTCAACTTTTATGGTGCGCAGGCCGTGCGTATCAACCCCGAGCGCCTTAATTGTATTGATGATGTACGCCTGGTTGTTTTTGATGGCCTGCAAAATCGCCGGCGCATTGTCGATGGCGCCGCAGCCGCAATCGCGGCCCTCGGCGCGCGTATCGGTGTGTGCGCCGTAATCGACGCCGTGCGCGTTGCAAGCTTCCATCGCTTGTTTAAAGGCTACTTTGAGTGTTTCGCCCGCGGCTTCGCCAAGGCCGATACGCATTGCCACGGCCATCGTGGCGCCGCCGCCAAAAACCTTGGCGCGGTGTAATGAGCGGGCAAAGTGTTTTGGCTTGCCGTCAACCAGCGTAAATACAGCGCCTGCGCGATGTGAAACTGGACGGCCATCGCCGCAGCCGTCATCCGTCAGGACCGCACCCGTATCATCAACATCAATAGGTACGAGTATGCGCAGGTTGTGCACGGTGTAATCCGTCACGCGCCCCAAGCCTTCGTTGCCGGCCTGCGACTCGCGGTGGCGCCTCGAAATAGAACCGAATCCCAGTCCCAAACCATCGCAAACTTTCTGTATTATGATCTTTGGTGTCATGTTCTTCCTTATTCATGCGTCGAACGCCATTATTCTATTCTACCGTGCCACATTCTTGCAAGCTTTTGCACGTTCTGCGATAATAATAGCAATGGCAAATGGGGAACTACCAGAGCGAGGTGAGATGGGGCCGCAAGTTGCGGCACTTCCGCTCATAGGGCCGACGCCAATCCTCGATGCTGAGGCCGCGTCTGCGGCTTTTTTTGAAGCCCAAGAGCGAGATCCCCAGCTCGCACTTATGATTAATCAGCTACTAGGTCAGGCCGAGCCGGTCATTGGCCGCATGTGCGAAGCGGAACTACGAAGCAAGGGCGGCAATCCGGCCGAAAGTACCAACCCGCAGCGATGGCGGGCGTTCGTTACGTCCGCCGGCCGATTTCTGATCGGTCAAATGCTGCATACCTACGGTAAAACGCTAACCGACATCCGGGAAGTCAATGCGCTTTTTGACCTGCCTACTGTCGACGAGCCGCGTGGCGGCGGCGAAGGCCAGCTACCTGCAGCCTGACGGCGCTGCGATCCACAAGTCCTTGGGCTTTTTCGAGTTCCACTTGCGATTTGGCGCCGCGGAGTAATTCTTCGGCAGCGGCGTGCGCTTTCTGCGCTTCGGCCTCATTGATTTCGTCGCCATGCGTGGCTTCGTCAACGAGCACGTGCACCGTATTATCGCTTACCTCAAGCACACCACCGTATGTGGCGTAGTGCTCGAGGTGATAATCGGGGTCGCTAGCCTTGCGGCGAATGGTGATCACGCCGGGCACCAGCACGCTCATCAGCGGTTCGTGGCCCGGCAAAACCGTGATTTCGCCGGCGGCCGTTGGCAGGATGATCGAGTACGCGTCGGCGCTGAACTTCACGCCGTCGAGGGTGACAAGTTCGAGCTTCATGCGCGTTAGACCTTTACCTCGGTAATGTCGCCCTTCAAGTAGAAGGCCGATTCCGGCTTGTCATCGTGCTTGCCGTCCAGGATTTCGCGGAAGGCTTTAACCGTGTCTTTGAGCGGCACGTATTTACCGGGGTTGTTGGTGAATTTCTCGGCCACGTAGAACGGCTGGCTCAGGAACTGCTGGATGCGGCGGGCGCGAGCCACAATCTGCTTGTCCTCGTCGGAAAGTTCTTCCATACCAAGAATGGCGATGATGTCCTGCAAGTCTTTGTAGCGCTGCAAAATGCGCTGGACTTCGCGGGCCACGTTGTAATGCTCTTCGCCAACAATTTCCGGGTCAAGGATGGTACTGCTTGAGTCAAGCGGGTCAACAGCCGGGTAAATACCGATTTCGGTCAATGCGCGGTTTAAAGCGATAGTTGAGTCAAGGTGAGCGAATGTAGTTGCCGGTGCCGGGTCGGTAAAGTCGTCGGCTGGTACGTACACGGCCTGGATCGAGGTGATCGAACCGTTTTTGGTGGATGTAATGCGCTCCTGCAAAGCGCCCATCTCTTGCTGCAGGTTCGGCTGGTAACCCACAGCCGACGGCAAGCGGCCGAGCAGGGCAGACACCTCGGAACCGGCCTGCGTAAAGCGGAAGATGTTGTCGATGAACAACAAAATGTCCTTACCTTGGTCGCGGAAGCCTTCGGCAATTGTCAGACCTGAAAGGCCGACGCGCAGACGTGCTCCCGGCGGTTCGTTCATCTGGCCGAAGACCAGACTGGTGTTCTTAACCACGCCCGATTCTTTCATTTCTTCGTAGAGGTCGTTGCCTTCGCGGGTGCGTTCACCAACGCCGGCAAACACTGAGTAACCGCTGTGGAACTTGGAAATGTTGTTAATGAGCTCCTGGATCAGCACGGTCTTACCCACACCGGCACCACCAAACAAACCGACCTTACCACCCTTAACGATCGGACAAATCAGGTCGATAACTTTAATACCGGTCTCGAGGATCTCGATTGAGCCGGCCTGCTCCTCGAGCGTTGGCGGGTTTTTGTGGATTGGCGACCGAGTTTTGAATTCGCCTTTGAGGCCGTCGATCGGCTCACCGATGACGTTGAACATGCGGCCCAAAGTGGCTTCGCCGATAGGTACGGAGATTGGCGCGCCGGTGTTTTCAACCTTGTCGCCGCGCTTTAAGCCGTCGGTGCCGGCCAAAGCGATGGTGCGTACGGTGGACTCGGAAAGGTGTTGTGCCACCTCAAGTAATAATTTTTTGCCGTTTAACTCAGTTTTAAGCGCGTAGTTGATCGGCGGCAGGTGAGCGCCGTCGAACTCAACGTCAACGACCACGCCAACGACCTGAACGACGCGCCCGCTGCTTGTCTTAATTTTTTCTTTCGCTTGTGTTGCCATTATTTTTCTCCTTCATTCTGTTCTACGTGTGCCAGTGCGATCCTTGCGACGTCAGCCGGGGTGAGTGGTTCCTGACCCTCGGGCGCTACGTTGTATGGTAACGGACGCCCGCCTTCTGGGAATTCCCGCACATCATACTCTACGAGGTCGATAAGCGGAAAGGCGAGTTCTTGCTCAGCCAAAAACCGCCTGTTTGGGTCTGGTTCATAGCCACCGGTCATTTCGTTACCTCATAGTCTTTCGGCTCATATGTATCCGTGTTATTGTATTCCCTTCGATGCCGGGGTAGGGGCGCTTCGGCGGTAACCGTAACCCGCTGATTCAATCCTATACGTGCCAACCCCCACAAAACATCTTGCGCCGTAGCGGGGCCCTCTGCGTAATTGAGCGGGTCGCTCACCGCGCACATCTCATCCCAGGCTCGCTGTTTCAGCGCAGCCGGAGCGTCCGATTCTTGGGCAATAGACACAATATCATAGTGGGCAAGCAGTGCGCCGTTGCCCATTTCGTCCCAGTCAACGTAATGGCCCAGTATCCGACCATCAACTTCCTCATCGAAGTCAGCTTTCTTGTAGTCTACGGCCCAATTGCCATCCTCATAATCTAGACCGTCGTCTATCTTGGGCGGCCAACCGGCCTCATAGGCGGCAGCGTTAGTAGCGTAGGGATTTTCCGATAGTGGGAGCTCTTCGACTTGGCCCACATCTGGAAGATACACGTCTATTATATTCCTGGTCATTTCATCGCCTCTGCGCCGCCGGTAATTTCGGCCAGTTCCTGGGTGATGGCCGCCTGGCGGGCGTTATTGTATTCGAGCGTCAAATCATCGACGATGTCGCTGGCGTTGTCGCTGGCGTTCTTCATGGCCAGCATGCGCATGGAATGCTCCGAAGCAAATGCCTCAAGAATGGCCTGGTAAATTTGCGCCTCGAGCAAACGCAGCGTAGCCGAGCGCAGCAGCTCGTCGGTTGACGGCTCAGCCTCGGCGTGCGCAACGTCGCTCGGCAGCTCGGTCTCGTCAAAACCGGCGGGCAAGAACTTTTGCACGACCACTTCCTGGCGAACAGCCGAAAGAAAATGCGTAAAGATCACGTCCACGGCATCGACTTTGCCATCGGCGAACAGGGCGACGGCCGAGTTTAAGATCGGGCGCAAGTCGTCGGCAGTAGGGTGATCGGGCATTTCCTGGTAAACGGCTTTAATATCAACGCCGCTCAGCCGGCTGGCTGCGTTGGCAACTTGGCGCCCAATGCAAATCAACGAAGTTTTAGTGCCACGGTCGCGGTCGCTGCGCAATTCCTGGATCATCTGACGAATAACGTTGTAGTTATACGCGCCGGCCAGGGTGCCGTCACTCGCCATTACAATGAGCAGGCGCGTTTTAACCGGGCGTGGCGTAAACAAGTGAAACTCGCTGTCGCCGGGTGCGATCATGCGCAAGCGCGTGAGGATCTCGCGGGCCAGGCGCGTGTACTCGCGCGGGCGTACCACCGCCTCCTGAGCGCGGCGCAGCTTGCTGGCGGCGACCATTTGCATGGCGCGCGTCACTTGCTTCATGTTCCGGACGGAACTAATGCGTCGTTTAATTTGTTGTCGTGATGCCATAGATTATTGTTCCCCAAATAGTTCTTGTTTGGTGATGCCCAAGTAACCGATCGCGCGGCGGATAAGCTCACGGCGGACGGCCGCATACTGCGTTGTGTCTTCGATTGTCACTAGCGGCGGCATGCTGGATTCAGGACCAAGTAGCGGGTCAGGCCCCGGCGCATCCTCGATCAAGTCGAAAAGTATGGCGCCCGGATCGCGGTCCTCGCCAGTTTGTGCGATGGCGGCATCCATATACGCGCGGACAAACTCGCTGTTTGAAAGCGCTTGCAATCCCGGATCAAAACCAGCTGCTTCGGGCGTCGCCATAGTACGTTACTAGTTTTCCTTCTTTTCGGTTTTAACGGTGCCGGCGTAGGAGTGGGCAACTTTTTCGGCCACGCCCAGAACGGTCTTTTGGAGCTCTTCGCTCGGCTTGGCGCCAGTGTTCAACTCTTTAATAACGTCCTTATGGTCGGCCTCGACGGCGGCGAGCAGTTCAGCTTGCGCATCCTTCATTTTTTCGGTTGGAACTTTGTCGAACACGCCTTTGGTGGCGGCCATGAGGGTCACAACTTGCTCGGCGATGCTGAGCGGGCTGTACTGCTTTTGTTTGAGCAGCTCAGTCAGGCGCTGGCCACGGCCGATGCGGCGCGTAGTGTCCTCGTCGAGGTCACTCGAAATCTGGGCGAACGACGCCAGCTCGCGGAACCGGGCCAGGTCGAGCTTGAGCGAGCCAACAACACTCTTAATAGCCTTGGTCTGGGCAGAGCCACCCACACGCGACACACTCAAACCAACCGAAATAGCCGGGCGGATACCCTGGTGGAAGAGGTTGGTCTCGAGGAAAATCTGGCCGTCGGTGATCGAAATAACGTTGGTTGGAATGTAAGCCGAGATGTCACCGGCCTGCGTCTCGATAATTGGCAGGGCGGTGATGGAGCCGCCGCCGAGCTCGTCATTCAGCTTAGCGGAGCGCTCGAGCAAGCGTGAGTGCAGGTAAAAGACGTCGCCAGGGTAAGCCTCGCGTCCTGGTGGGCGGCGTAGCAGCAAGCTCATTTGGCGGTAGGCAACAGCATGTTTACTGAGGTCGTCGTAAATAATCAGAGCGTGGCCCTTGTTGTCGCGGAAGTACTCGGCCATAGCGGTACCGGCGTACGGCGCGAGGTAGAGCAGCGGCGCCGGGTCGGCCGGGCTGGTAGCAACCACGATGGTTTGATCCATCACGCCTTCGCGTTTGAGGCGCTCAATCAGCGCTGAAACTTTGGACAATTTCTGACCGACTGCAACGTACACGTTAATGACGCCCGTCTTTTGCTTGGCCTGGTTAATCATGGTGTCAACGGCGATAGCCGTCTTACCGGTTTGGCGGTCGCCAATGATAAGTTCACGCTGGCCGCGGCCGATCGGGATGATGGTGTCGATAGCCATAATACCGGTCATCAGCGGTTCATGCACTGATTTGCGTGCCATAACGCCTGGCGCCTGGCGCTCAATGCGGTCGTGCTCCTTGGCTTTGATCGGACCTTTGCCGTCAAGCGGGCGGCCCAGCGGGTCAACCACGCGGCCGACAAGCTCCGGGCCCACCGGCACTTCCAGCACGTGGCCGCTGAGGCTCACGCGAGCGCCGGCTACTACTTGCGAGTCGTCGCCCAAAATCACGGCGCCGATCTCGTCCTCGAGCAAGTTCAAGGCAAAGGCGGTCACCACGCCGCCTTCGATCGACTCGATCTCGATAACTTCGTTGTAGCCACAGTCGCGCAGGCCATACACCCACGCCACGCCGTCACCAACGCGCGTCACAATGCCGGTCTGCTCCAGGCCTTTGGTGGCGCGGAGGCTCTCGATGGCGCTTTGCAGTTCCTGGGATAGTTCTTGTACTTTTAGTTCATTCATTATATATGGATCTCCTTCATGCTGCTGTAATCGATGCGAGCTGGCGCAGGCGCCGGCGAACGGACAGGTCGAGCTCGGCATCCGGCGTGCGGGCCACCAAACCGCCAAGCAGGTCTTTGTCGAGCGATTCGGCCAGCTCGACGTGCTTGGCATTGGTGGTCTCGCGCAAAAATGTTTTGAGCTCGGCGCGGATTGATTCACTCAAGGGACGGGCGCTGGCAACATGCACCATGAGCCGGCCGTCTTGGGCGAACAATTCGCGCGCAATGTCGTTAATAAGCAAGTCCGCGTCGTCGACCATCTTGTGCTCGAGCAGATACGCGGCCGTAGCCTGGAGCCAGTGTTTGGCGCGCGTTGGCTCGGCGAGCAGCTTTTCGGCCACCACGCGTGCCAGGGTGCGGCGCGAGACTTTGCGGTTCATATTATTTGCGCCCCTTTGCGGTGTGCGTTTCGGCCTTCGGTGCTTTGGCGGTTTTAACGTCGCCGGTTTCGAGACCAGCTTTGATCAGCCCGGCATCCTTGCGTTCGTCGAGTTTTTCACCAATGATGTGCTCGGTTGCGGCAGCCACCAGTTTGATGGTTTCGGCCTTGAGCTCTTGGCGAGCCTTGCTAACATCTACGGCAAGCTGGTTGCGGGCATCGGCTACGATTTGCTCGGCGCGCTGCTTGGCTTTCGCCTCGGCGTCGGCGACCATTGCCGCACCTTCTTTGTGCGAGCGGGCAACAACACCGTCAGCTTCGGCGCGGGCTTGCTCAAGCAATTCCTTGACCTTGGCTTCGGCTTTTTCGAGCGCTTCTTGTGATTGCTTGGCTTCTTTTAGCCCGGCTTCGATCTGATTGCGGCGGTCGTCGATGCTCTTAATAAGCGCCGGGTAGACGAATTTTTTGAGCACCCAAAGCAAAATAAGGAAGGCCAGACCTTGCGTGATCAGCAATTTCCAGTCAATGCCGAGCGCCGAAAGAAGGCTCGGGTTCGCGTTACTACCGGTTTCTGCAAAATACATCTGCATACTGCTTTAGAAAACCTACTTCAGGAACTTAATAATCAGGGCAACAACCAAACCGATGATGGCCAGGGCGTCAACGAATGACATAGCGAGGATCATGAGGGTGCGGATTTTGCCAAGTGCTTCGGGGTTGCGGCCGGCTGCTTGCACAGCGCCTGCACCAACTAAACCAAGGCCAATACCACAACCAGCGGCAGCCAGCGCGTAGGCCAGGGCGAATCCGATTGAACTTACATCCATTTTTAATACTCCTTTAAATGTTACTTACTTTATACCACATATCTGTTGGCTTACGAATGCCCTGCAGCCGGATCGGCCTCATGCTCGGCACCGTGTTCATCCGGCGCCGGCAGGCCAAGGCTAATAAAGGCAATCGTCAACATGTAAAACACATACGCCTGAACAGCGCCAACAAACAACTCCAAAACGTAAAACAGCGGCAGAGCAACAGGGGCGGCAAAGCTGGTGAGATAGGCAATTACGGCCAACAGCACCTCGCCGCCGAACACGTTACCAAAAATACGAAGACTCAGCGCCAGCGTGCGCGAAAACTCAGCGATAATTTCGAGGAAGCCCTCAAAACTGTGCAATGGATCTTTGAATGGGTTCACAAAATAGCGTTTGAGATTGCCGACGAATCCGCGCTTTTTGATAGCCCACACCTGCGCCGTGCCCATCGAAAGGATGGCCAGCGCGAACGTAGTGTTCATGTCGGCGGCAGCGCCGCGGATCAGCGAATGGCCGTGGTAGGTGACTGCGTTCAAAAACGGTACCAGCTCCAGCCAGTTGTTAAACAAAAAGAAAAAGAACAGGGTGATTGCCAAAGGCAAAACCTTCATGGCTACGGCTTTGTTGCCGACCACTTCAATTGTGGTGTCGTACAGACTTTCAAAAATCCAGAGCGCGCCATGCACAAAGCGGCTGCGCGAGCCTTTTTTGAGTTTGTGCACCAAGGTAAAAGCGCACGTCAAAATCAAAACCATGCCGATCAGCCCCAGCACTTCGGTGTTCGTAATGTTGAGCGGGCCGAGCTGGAATAATTTTTCCGGGCCAATGCTGACCTCTGGCGAGGTGCTGGCAAACAGCTGTACCATTATTTTTTCTCCTCCGAGTCTTGCGACTCATACGACTCCGCTTCGACAGGTTCGTCATCACCCATGCTAACCGCGGCAATCTCGCGCTTTACGAGCCAGCCAGCCAACACAAACCCGAGCACCGCACCTGCAAGCGTTACCCACGGCTTTGTGCCAAAACTGCGGTCGGCAATAATGCCAAGCACCACAAAGATCACAACCGGCACGGCGATACGCCACGTGGTGTCCAAAAACTGGAGTCCAACAGAGCCAACCGTAAACGGAGCAGGGACACGAGAATTGATATGCGTCGGGTGAGCGGCGGCTTTTTTCATCTTTGCATAAGTATAACAGATGACGCCCGCTGGGCGCAACCCTCCTTGTCGGATTATGCGCGGCTCTCGACTTTAATAGCAAAAGATTGTGTGTTAAGCTGCCAACAATAGAGACCTATCATGGCTTACGAAACTGAACTTTTGCCACCCGATACCAGCCTTTATTGGCATTCGGAAACCGGAAACCTCGCTTGCATTACGCAGCGCGGCGGGGCGCTTTTCTTTAACTACGACACCCTATTTTACCGTGACCGTAACGACATACGAAAGAGTCTGGAGCCCCGCAGAGGAGCACACCTCGCTTGCTATCTCATCGGACTTACAAGCGCTGAAGCGGCCAAGTACTTAGGGGAAGCCGAGGAATTTATGGTACGGAATTCGATGCGTACCTTGTATAAACAATTAGGCAGCCGGGGACATAAACCCGAACATACAGGCCAGCGTCTCGCGCTATATGCCCTGGGCCAGCTCGCCCAGCGGGACGTCGTACGCTTGGGGCGCAAACCAACACCGACAGATAAATACACACCCATGGTTTGTAACATTGTGGAGGGATACCTACAGCGGCAGAACCACCAAGAAATTGCCGGCCACTACAAAACCACTCCCAACGCCATCACGGAACAGATGAAATATTGGCGCAGACAAGCCGGTTTCCCCAATGTGGAGACGTACGCTTTGCATCTTTTTATGGCAGGGCTTGTAGGAGATGTCACTTATAGACCCGGGCTCATGGGGATGGCGCCCTCACTTAGTCCGGTACCGCCCCAGGGAGTCGCACCCGTAGAACAATCCTAAACCAACGTATGTCGCTGCCGCAGAATGTGATACCCTGGTCGGACAAAATAATACGAAAAAGCCATGGCATACGAAACCGAGTTATTACCACAAGACACCAGTTTATTCTGGAATCCGGCGACACACCACTTCCGCTGCGTCCAACAAGGGGATGCCACGTTTTTCATCCACAACAACGTGCCCATAGGCAACGCCCAATTCGGCCCGCAATATCTTACGGATCGAAGAGGGACTGCGCTTGTGTGCGGCGCGATAGGACTTACTCAAGATGAAACGGCAGCGTATTTAGGAATCTCGCCGTACACCGTACACGCCCATATGAGCGAAGTGTATAGAGAGGTTGGCGTGCAGACGCCCGTGCGTTTAGGCGCTGGGCATAATCACGCGCTGCATGCGTTTTCCCGGCTCGCGCAGCAGGGTGTAATTGAACTTGGCAGTCGGGCAGAACTCGCCTATGGGCCGCCGTCTAATACGGTTATAAAATACGCCGAGGGGCACTTGCAAGGCATGAGCGTAGAGAAAATTAGCGACATCCACGGCGTCACCAAAGACAGCGTGCGAGGACGCATGCGCTACCGAGCCAAAAAAGAGGGCTGCAAAACTATCGAGGCATACGTCCTGCGGCTTTTGGCCGCGAAGGCAATAGGCGAAATCAACTATCGGCCCGAACTCATGCAAGAGCTGCCTACGCTTACGACAGCCCCGGAAACTCTAGGTAGCCAACTTGCTGTCCGGGCAATCGCTCAGACCGAGAGATCGGGGCAAGCATGAATTCGGCCATCAACAATGCTATACTAGATATATGAGTACAAATGTAACAATTTATAGCGCTGATTGGTGTGCGTTTTGCCACGCCGCAAAGCAGTACCTGGACAAACTCGGCGTCAAATACACCGAAAAAAACGTCGAAGAAGATCCGGCGTTCGCCCAAGAAGCCGTAGAAAAATCAAGCCAGATGGGCATCCCCGTGCTCGACATTGACGGCACGATTATTGTGGGTTTTGACCGGCCCAAGATTGACGCTGCTTTGCACGAAAAAAAGATCGTCTCTTAAAAACATTATTAAAAACCGATTAAATACTGCGCCCGTTTTTCGGATTTTGTGACGTTTTCACTTGTGTATGCAAAGCATCCCTGCTTATAGTTAATATTGTAAGGAGGAATCTGCCCATGCATGAGCCGAATAGCACTATAGAGGTCCGCCCGACATTAAGTATTGACTTTACACCACAAGACGCACCACCCCGCAACGAGGTGGTGTTTTTTGATACGGTCGCCATTGAAGACCCCGAGACCATGCAAGCGCGGCTTGCATCGTGGCCGCCATTGCCCGGAGCCATTCTCACCGAATCAGAGATGCGTGCCGATAAAGCCATCGCGGGCGTCCTAAGTGCCAGCAATCACGGCCGCACAACTGAATACGACGACCATATGTGGGGCGTCATTATGAACGACGGTGAATACCGTGCGCACAGTGAACGCTTGCACGCCCGCAGCGATCCACATCGCGATGTGGGTGAAGGAGTTGACGCACTTCATGAAGCCAGAGCAGTTTACGGCATGGGCTTGTACGTAGGACAACTCGTCATGTACATGGAACAGCATACTTCTGGCGAGAGCGCGGCATAATATGTCATAATAGTTGGATGGCGTTTGAGGATTACAAAACCAAAGAGACGGTGGTGGTTGTTTATACCGGCGAAAGCAAGGGCAAAACCAGCGCCGGCATCGGTTTGATGGCGCGTGCGCTGGGCAATCGCTGGCGCGTGGCGTTCATCCAATTCATTAAGTACTGGGGCGTGGGCGAGCATGTGTTTATTCGCGACATCATGCCGCTCTTTAAAGACCAGCTCTATTTTTACAAGGGCGGCAAAGGATTTTATAACGCCGGCGATCTGAGCGCCGCGGCCGTCACGCCCGAGCAGCACAAACAAGCGGCACTCGAAACGTACGAGGAAGCCTTAAAGGCCGCGACCAGCGGCGATTACGAGCTCATAATTTGTGACGAAATCAATAACGCCGTGCACGATGGCCTGCTCACCGAGCAGCACTTGCGCGACCTCATCACCAAACGCGCGCCCAACACCAGCCTGTGCCTGACCGGCCGTAATTTTCCAAACG
This sequence comes from Saccharimonadales bacterium (SeqCode), assembly GCA_035478835.1. GTDB lineage: Bacteria > Patescibacteriota > Saccharimonadia > Saccharimonadales > UBA4665 > DATASD01. The sequence goes on along the minus strand of DATIJH010000009.1, from coordinate 142,389 downwards.
AGCTGCTGCCGCTCACCGATATCGTCACCAACATGTCCAAAGTTAAGCACCACTTTGATGACAAATTTTTAGCCAACAAAGGAGTCGACTTTTAATGATTGCACACACTGGCGCGCCATTCGAAGCGCCCTCAACCGAAAGAATCGACAGGATCCTAATGTACCCCAACCCCGTCAGCTACAAAAGCGCGGGCATGCAGGAGCGCATGTACAGCATCGAGGACGCCACCGGCATCAGGGTAGAGATAATTGCAAGCGATGCATCGCCCGAGCGCCGCGCTGATCGTCTCTATCAAGCTGCTAAAAAACTTGGTCCAACAACGCTCTTTGTCGTCGACAGCGGCGACGGCGGGGCGAACGAAGTCGTGGCCAAGATCTTCTCGAATCCGGCCATCGATACCATCAATCCGGAAGCCCGCAAATCGCCGGTACTTTTTTCGGCAGGCGGGCGCGCCAACGACACGCCGTTAGGCCTGAACAGCGCCTGGCATTTGCGATCGCCTGGCAGGGTGCTTACGTCTGCGCACATGCGCATCGCGGATGCGCACCCACTCAAAATTACCGGCGCGTACCGGGGTGGTGAGGGCAAGGTGAGCGTCATCGCCAACGGTTATTGGGGGCTCGGGGCTTCGGCTGCCGGTGCGCGCGATCTTAACCTGCAAAAGGGCGCGCTTAAGGAGCTTGAAGCAGAAAATTTCGGCAAATATAGGCGGGCGGTCAGGGAGATCGGCATTGTGGTGCGCGCCGCGCTTAAGGAGCCGTCGTTCGATCTCGAAGACCATTTTTGGAAGCCGGACAGCAATTCTACACAGTTACTACATAATGTCGTTGGCTTTACGGTTGCCAACGGACCGCGCATGGCCGAGCATGGCAGATGGCCCGAGCAAAGTCTCTTAGACCCGAAAGCTGGCGTGAATATTTTGCGGAGCTGCTTTGACGGAGCTGGCCGGTTTCCGGCGCTGGCAGGCGCCATGGCGCGCCTTAAGGTCGGCAGACTGGCCGCCGAACCGATTACCCTAGAACAGAATAACCCCACACTCGCGTACACCATCGAGCCGCGCGATGGCGCGCAGGTCCTCATGCAATTCGACGGCGAAACCGCCCCGGCGCCGCGACATTTTGAAATCAGCGCCGCGCCTTCGTTCAGGGTGGTCACGACCCGCCCATCAAAAAACACCTAAGGTTCGCCGCCAAAAACTGCACACCTGCAGCGCGTAAAATGCCTTTACAAAAAATCTTCTGCTTTGAAAGCTAAGTGCAACTCGGCAATGTACGCAGAAATGCGACTTCGCACGGCACGGGGAGTAATGCCAAATCGATCACCGCATGCCGTTTCGTCTAAGCCTTCAAAATAATATGCCTTTAAGAGCTCGCTGGGCTTTGATTCTGACCACTGCCGCATTCGTCGGGGCTGATTTTTAGGCTCGTCAATAAAAGCCAACACTTTTTGAGCACCAATACGATGGAACGCCTGTTTCGCGCGTAAGGCTTCGTCCGGCAATATTTCGTCTTCGGACGCTGGCTCTTTTGGGCCATACAGCGTGACCGCGGCCGCATCTGACTCCTCGCCGTGCGCGCGAATGGGCATCAGCCTGTCCGCTGTTACGATCCGTTTGTTTGCATTTTCACTGGCCACACTGCGTGTTTCATGCGCCTGTACTGCCTGCGTGATAATCGTTTCCACAAGCCGCTCAAACCGGCTTGGGCCGGCAGTGATATATCCCGGGCCGATGTCTTCTACGCTTAACCTCAGGAATAACTCCTGCAGGTAATCATCGGGGTCGTACCCAATCTGGTTAGGCGAGCCGTACGCCGCCAATGTTTTGCCAACAAGTGGCCGGAGCGTTGCCACGAGTTCACCCAGTGCTCGCAAATCCGGCGATCCGTTCGCATTCGCCACCACAATTTGCCCGATTAACCGCTCGCTGAGCGGGCTCAGCTCTTGCGCCGGTTGGCTGGACGGTCTTTCGACTGGCGTTGGCTCTGGCGTTTGGTCGACCGGCACTGCTACCGGAGCAGCCTTGCGTCTACGCGGGCTTGGTACGTCGTCCAGGTTAGCAAACGCTTTGCGCGCTAGCACCCTTAAATTATAAGATCTACTCTTGAGCGTGCCCAGGGGTACGCCCAGCACTTCTGCACATTCGGTCAACGTGTAGCCGTCAAGCAAGAGGCGCGCCAGCGCCGCTTTGCCTGGACTCTCTCTGTCGAGTAGATCGAGAACGCCATCGACTACGTCACGCGTACAAAGATCACTCACAAATTCCGCCGCGGCATTCCCAGCGATTTTACTGTAGTCGACAAAAGCGTCGAGATCGCCGGATTCACCAAATACCCACTCACGAGGCCGAACAGCGGCTTTCCTATATGTATCCACGGTAAGATTTCTACCCACGGTAGTCATGAACGCACCTAACTCACCCAGACCGCCCCTGAAGCGACTAAAATTCTGCCAGGTCTTGATGATGGTCTCTTGCACCAAATCGTCGACCTGGGTCGGCGTCCTGCCGCTGCCGCTCAGCCTGTATCGCAAAAGCGGCACGTAGGTTTGGAGAAGTTCGGCTAAGGCCGCCTCGTTTTCTGGGGTGCGCTCTTGGCCGATGGCCCTCGCAAGTAGCGCTTCTCGATACTCATCGCCGGCCTGAAGATCTTCGGGAAGTGAGATGCGTACTGCTTGCTCCTCAATTACAGGGGCGGGTGGGGGCGTATCTGATTGTTCGGTGTCTGCGAGGCGCATTAACTCGGGTGGGCGTGGTGGCGCGCCTACCAACTCTTCATGATGCATGCAGCGAGTGTAGCGCACTGCCGGCTTTTTGAAAACACTAATTTTGTTTTTTGTAAAATTATTCTATAATAGTATTCATGAAATCTGGAGAATGGCAGGTTGAAGGAGTTACGCGATATCCAAAAGGCCACAACCCTTTAGGAAATTCGTTTTACGGCTACTTACGCGTTAGCTTGCGACTGCCCGACGGTCGTCCAGCCAATTATCATGGCGTTGATGTCGGACCTTGTGTCCATACCGTAGCCGTTGCTGACGACGAAACTACTTTTTTAGTGCGCCAACGTCGTCCCAACGCCATGCAAATCGGCGACTGGGCCGTGCCGCGCCTATTAGAATTACCCGGCGGTTTTGCCGACATGAAGGACGAACACGGCAACGTCGACCTTCCGGCTTCCGCGGCCGAAGAATTAGGAACTGAAGCCGGGGTCGTGGCAGGCTACCTCACGCAAATCGGCCAAATCTTTCCATCGCCCGGCATCTCAAACGAAGTTGATACTATCTTTTTAGGCACCGAAGTTCGTGGGATCGACGAACTGACGGCGCGAGCCGAAGCAACCGAGGCCGATATGGAAATTGTCACCGGTAAATTTGGCGATCTCTACATGGAGCTGCTGACGGGCGCCAGTGAGCAGCCGGTCTCCGCCCAAGCCATTGCCGCCATGGCCATGGCCGCACATGTTCTGAGCGGTAAGTAAGCCTTAAAATCCGCTTGCGCTTTTGGGTTAGCACAGTGTAGGCTGTTGGCATGTCCGCAAAGCTTTTCCTTATGATCGGGTATCCCGGCGCTGGTAAAACCACCACGGCCGAGATGATTTCTAAAATAACCGGGGCCGTGCGTTTGTCCTCGGACGAAGTCCGGTTCAGCATGTTCCCCGAGCCCACCTTTAGTCAAGAAGAGCACGGCCTCTTGTATCGCGAGCTCGACTCCCGCACCGAAGCGTTGCTGCGCAAAGGTGTTAGCGTTATTTACGACGCTAACCTCAATCGCAAATCACACCGCCAAGAAAAGTATGACATCTGCGAACGTACCGGCGCCGTGGCAGTTGCGCTGTGGCTCAGAACGCCGCGCAGTCTGGCCAAAGAACGTGCCATACACGAAAGCCGCAGCCACTTTGCCCCAAAAGACGAGACGCTGGGCAGCATGTTCGAGCGCATCACCGAAGTTTTCGAACCGCCCACACCAGAAGAGCACGCACTTGTACTTGATGGTACGGCCTTAAATGAAGCACAGGTCAGCGCCTTTCTGGCCGACCACCATTTACTATGAGCCGTTTGTTACCACTCCGCATGCGGCGCAAATTGTTCGCCGCGCTTATAAGTGTGGCCATCGCCAGCATAGCCGCGCTCGGACAGCACCTTCACTGGTGGCAGGCGAGTACTGCGCCTATGCAAACTGCCAGCGCCAACTCGTACACCATTGACCATTTTGTAGATGGCGACACCATCGCCGTCAATATGAACGGCACGATCGAAAAGGTGCGGTTCATTGGCGTTGACACGCCCGAAACCCACAAGCCGGATACACCGGTACAATGTTATGGCCCGGAGGCCGCAGCTTACACCAAAAAACTTATTGGCAATAATCGCGTGCGGCTCGAAGCCGACAGCAAAAGCACCGATCGCGACCGATACAACCGCCTGCTGCGCTACGTTTACATTCCGAACGGCACAAATGTTAACGAGGCGCTCATCCAAACGGGGCACGGTTTTTACTACCCGTACTTTCCATTCACCAAATCCGGCGAGTTCGCCACGGCAGAGCAGCAAGCCCAGGCAGCGCACGCCGGCCTCTGGCAAGCCTGCCGTCCCACGCCAACTGACGATGGCGGCTACATTTCAAACAACCAGACATAGGCAGGCTTAGATTTTGTACATATCGCCGCGCTTATTGAGCGGACGGCGCGGCATCACCGCCAAAAGTGCCGCCGCGGCCGCCTGTTTGGCGAGTTTTTTACTCGTGCCAGTACCCTCGCATTCGTATGGTGTGCCGTCAATATCCACGGCGCGCACCACGCACTTAGCGGGCCCGTCGGTTTTGGGGAACTCGTACTCGGCCTGCTCGGCGCCAGCAGTCCGCTGTCGTCCGGCAAGTAAAACAATCGGGTTTTGCAGCGGTTCATGCGGCACGTTGTGTTTCCGCTGCTTCTCGGGCGGATTATTAAGAAGGTCATGCTGCTGAATGGCCGTACGGCATGCCTCTCGCATCGCAGTTCGCGTCGAATCACCCTCGGCCCCATATTCATACCAGACGCCATGGATCATTAGTTTTACATACGCATGGACGCGACCACCCTCGAGAGGGGTTGTTCCATTGCGGAGTTCCAGGCATTTTTCCTGCGCCAGAATATTTAAGTACAGCACGCCATTTTGTAGAATAACGCGTTCACGTAAGCCTATAGTCTCTACATCCGCCACTGCGGCAATTATCTCTGCGGCGTCGAGTGTACGTTGAATTGCTCCCGTCCGTGGTGCGTAAGAATGCGTATTGCCGTGCTGGTCCACAATTACGTGCATAACTTCTGGCCGAGTGGTATCGCCCGTGACAGGGAGTTGCCGAGTTATAAGATTCCGTGCTTCTGCGACATTTAGGACGTTAATGGCAACTTCTGGATGCTCAAGCACATATTTGGCGGCAGCTTGCGCGATTGCGCGCGCGGCCGGATCGTCATCCGCCATATCGAAGATTGTCGTCGCGAGCTCCGCCACAGCGACTTCGCCGCTTTCAAATTTCTGCAAAGCTTTCTCAATTTTTCTCTGACTGACCAGTTCAGATTCCAGGGGTAATATAAGGTCATCAACCGAGGACAAAGCCGTCTCACGAGCCAGCAGCTTATTAAGCCGGATACCTATGGTTCGCAGGCGCCTTTCGTCGTATGAATTGATGCGGCCCTCGAGATGCGCAGCCAAATTAGAGACATTTACAAAATCATCAAAACGGCTGAGCGGCGCATCGGCACGCGCGTACGCATCCGCTCCAGCCGTCACATGGCCCGCGGACTCAACATCGTAATATGTTTTGAAACGCAGTCCGCCAGCTTGGGCTAAGAACATCTCGTAGTCTCGGTCTTCGAGATCGTCGGGCGGCTCCAGCAGCACCTGATTGTAGTGCAGAGCAGGGATTTTGTGGGCGCGCATATACATAGCCACTGCGGCGTTGCATGCAATAATACTCTCTTGCAGGATGAAAGCGGCAGGGTCGAACTCTTCCAGCATATGACCGTGCTCGTCCTCCAGATAGACGTCCTCAAAAGAATAAACCCGTTCGGAGTCAAAGTCGTACCCATGTCGCGCCGCAAAAAGCCGGACCGCCACATCGCCGGCTATGCCGAGCAGCGTTGCGTCTTGGGCTCGGCCGTCAGCGATCAGCGCGCTTGCTTCTGCGAATGTATACTGCCGGGCGCGCGCCACGTCGCGTGATATTCGCGGCATGCTTATCTCACCGCGATCGCCAACTGAAATACCCACCGTAAGCGCGGGACGCAAGGCACCCGGTACAAGACTAAGTTTGTCGAGGCTTAACTCCCAGGGAAGCATGCCCACCGTGTGATTGTTACTGGTTTGAATTGTCCAGCCCATCCGGAACGCATGGTCTTTAATGGCTTTGTTGCCAACCAGGTAAGAGCCGACGTCCGACATGCTCATACACAATACCGTGGTATCGGCCGTTTCATCTACAGAAAGTATTCTATTAACCTCTGACGTATGCCGCTCCGTAAGCGCCACTCCAGTGCGATATTCGCGATACGCATGCCAATTCGGCGGCAATTCAAATTCGCTCGCCGCCCGCAGCGCTGCATCTCTTAATTCACCGGTGGTATGTACCTGTTCTTGCTGTGTCATAAGTGTAGTTTTTAGATTGTTTCGGAAACGGGGCTGACGCGGGCCGGGGCCGTGGAACGCCACGCATAAACCAGCGAAAAATGCCCGGTGGCCGGATTATATCCTTTGTAAAGCAGACGGATCGGCAAATACAGGGCCGTCACAAACACGGCGACCGGATACATATAATGCTGAGCGCGCATGCGGTGATCGGCGTACACGCGCGGGCCGGACCACACATATTTGTAAAATTCCGGAGCCGAGGCCGAGGCTTGGCGCGGCGTGATAGTCGCGCGCATTTGCGGGGCAAAAATAATATTGCGGTGGGCCTGCGCCAAATGCACCGCCAGATCCAGATCTTCGTGGTGGCGCCGAATGTGGCAGACCTTGCCGCGCACGATTTGCCACGCGCTGCGCCGGATCGCCATGTTCACCCCATACAAAAAAAGCTCGTCAATTGCACCAGTGCGCCGCGCCAGATGATGGCGAATGCGGGTATCAATAAACGTAAAAACCTTGCGCAAGCCGACATGCTGATACTCGACAAGTCCGCTCGCGGCATCCACGGCCGGATCGGCGAATGCGGCCTGTACTTGCGCGACCCAATCGGACGCAAGCACGCTGTCGCCATCGGTGCGGCCGATAATATCGCCGCGTGCCGCGTTAAAGCCGGCGTCGCGCGCATACACCACACCTTGGCGCGGCTCGTGCAAAAGCGTCACAAACGGAAACCGGCGAGCAACAGCCGCAGTATCGTCGGTGGAATTATTATCCACGACGATGACTTCAAGCGGACGGACAGTCTGGCGGGCGATCGCCTCTAAGCAGGCGGCAAGATGGCTTTCTTCGTTGTAAGCTGGTATAACTAAACTGACGGTTGGGCGTGTTACGCGCATCGCTTATAGTCTACCGATATGTCGCAATCTTTTCCACTATTTTCCAAAAAATTACTCCGCGCTCTTGGGCTGATACCCAGTAAAATGTGGCGCGGTTTTGTGGGGTATTGGCGCCATAGCGCATGGCACAAAGTTGTGGTCATATTTGCCGCTTTTATTGTGCTGGCGCTCGGCACGATGTACGGCATAGCACGCTGGTACATCTGGAGCGAATCCGGCAAGCCACTCACCGTGGGCGTGTCGTTTATTCCTGATTACGCCGAGAGCCTGGGACTGGACGCCCAGCAAACCATGGACGCACTCATTAATGATCTGCACGTCAAGCAGTTCCGGCTGGTCGGATATTGGAGCGACATCGAAAAACAGCCCGGTCAGTACGATTTTTCGCAGTTGGATTGGCAGTTTAAAAAGGCCGAGGCCGCACACGCCAAGGTTAGTTTAAGTCTGGGCTTGCGCCAGCCGCGCTGGCCGGAGTGCCACATGCCGGATTGGGCCGCCGGCGAGCCACAGAGCGTTTGGCAGCCGCAGCTCGAACAGTTCATCACCGCTGTTATTACGCGCTATAAAAACTCGCCGAGCCTGGATAGCTACCAGCTCGAAAACGAGTACTTTTTACGCGGTTTTGGCACCTGCACCAATTTTGACCGCAGCCGTTTGGTGAGTGAACATGACCTGGTTAAAAAGCTCGATCCAAATCACACGCTTATCATGGCGCGCAGCAATAATGCGCTCGGCATTCCGCTCGGAAAACCAACACCGGACGAGTGGGGGATTTCAATTTATAAGCGCGTTTGGAGCCCGCCGGTCGGCCGCTACGTGGAGTACCCGTTTCCCGCATGGTATTACGCGTTTTTGGCCGGCGTACAAAAAATTGTGAGCGGTCACGACATGATCGTGCACGAGCTCCAGGCCGAAGCTTGGCCGCCAAAGCAGCAAAGCATCACCGGCACCAGCCTGGCCGAGCAGAGCAAATCAATCGACGCCGCGCGGCTCAAAAACCGCATCAAATACGGTGAGGCAACCGGCATGCGCACTATCGACCTCTGGGGCGCCGAATATTGGTACTACCGCATGACCATCTTGCACGACCCGTCACTCTGGAACACGGTCAAGCAAAACCTGCCGCAGTAGCCGAAAAACTACAGCTGCTGCACCGACGCGTACGGATACAGGCCCGGCAAGTCAGCATAAGCTCGCGGCTTTTCGTTCAGCCGTTTTACAACTTCGTCTGACCCAAAAGTATTGTCTTCTACCAGCGGATGAAAGGTGCGAGCCTCAGGCACATACACGCCAATGTTCGCCTCAAGGTTGCCTTTGCCAACACCGAAGCCAACAACGACATTCTTCATGCCATCTTCGGGCGGGAGCTCGATTTCGGTGGCCATGATAGCGTCGCCGAGCCGGTATGCGCCGGCCATTATTGCACTGTCGCGTTGGTCGAGTGGAAGCCTATCAATAATTTCCTTGCGTGCGGTGCGCATTTCATCGGACAAGCCGCCGAGCAGGCCTGTAACCCGATAGTTGCGTGCGGTGCGACCAGATTGCTTGTAGCCTTCAAAAAATGCCCAATGCATTGAGCGGGCCGGCGTTTCCGCAGCAAAATGCCACGTTCGCTGGTAGTCACCGCCGCCCATCATTCTGCCTATAACAGGCACGGCCACAGCAAGGCGCGATAGGCTCTCGAGTGCTTGCGCGTGAAGTCGATCTTTGGTTGGAATATATTGTTCTGCCATAACCGCGCTATTGTAGCACGTGGTAATCTGTTGGCAATAGCTTAAAACTAAGGCATACTAGAGGTCATGAAGAAAAAGCCGGCCACGCCCAAACAGATAGTGAACCGCCGCGCCAAGCACGATTACGAGCTCGGCGACAGTTTGGTCGTGGGCGTCGCACTCACCGGCGCCGAAACCAAAGCGCTGCGCACCGGCCACGGCCATTTGCGCGGCGCATACGTGACGGTTAAAAATGACGAGCTCTGGCTGTTCAACGCCACCATCGTGGGCACGCGTGGCATTCAGATCGACGAAACCACCCAAACGCGCAGCCGCAAACTGCTGGCCAAACGCCGCGAAATCGACAAACTCATCGAGGCAAAGCAGCAGGGCCGCACCATCGTGCCGCTCGCTGTCATTACGCAAGGCCGATTCATCAAAATCCGCATCGCCATCGGCAAAGGCAAGCGCAATTACGATAAACGTCAGACCCTCAAAGCCCGCGACGAAACGCGTACCATACAAGCCGCGCTCAAACGTCACGTCAACCATTAAATAGCCCTTAACTTTCGGGGTAAAAGGCCCTTACGCCTATCATCCGCCGCCATTTCGTGGTTTAATAGGAGAGTTAGAAAAAGGGCCTATGAAGATTGCAATGATGGTACGGGGCTACCTTCCGGCTCCCCGGCCAGTTGATATGATCTATGCTCCGATCGATTTGGCGGTTGCGCTTAGTGAGGGACTAACAAAGCGGGGACACACCGTTGATTTCTTCGGTCCGCTTGGCACCAAGCTTGAGCACGTTAATGTCGTGACTATGCATTTGCGCGCCCTCGCCACAAACCAAGACGAATTCCGCGAGCTGCTCAGCAACGCCGACGAGCGCATGTCACATTATGTGCCCGCCCTGTGGGACCGCTACCTTTCCGACGAAATGTTTAAGCGCGCCAGACGTGGCGATTACGACCTTCTACATTTCCATCATCCAGAAGTTGCGCTGGCCTGTGCGCGGCTCGCCACCGAAGTCCCCGTAGTCTACACGCTGCACGATCCAATCTACTCCTGGTACAAAGAACTTTTTGAAATGTATCAGACGCCCAACCAGCACTACATCTCGATCTCCAAAAACCAGCGCCGCGACGCCCCGGACTTGCCGTATGCCGGCACCGTGTATAACGGCATTGACCTCCAGTACTTTCCGTACGCCAACGCGCCGGAAGATTATTTGCTCATTGCCGGCCGCATCGTACCGGAGAAGGGGATTAAAGAAGCGATTCAGGTTGCCAAGCACACGGGCAACCGTTTGCTTATTATTGGGCCGGTTTTCCCCGGCACCAGCCAAGGTTATTTTGAACAGTACATCAAGCCGCAGCTGAGCGACCAAATTTTATACCTAGGTTTTGTCGAGCAAAGCCAAATGTGGCGCTACTACCAAAAAGCCAAAGCCTTCTTAACGCCGGTGCAATGGGAAGAGCCGTTCGGCCTGACCACCATTGAGGCGGCGGCTTGCGGCACGCCAACGATCAGCCTGCGGCGCGGGGCCGCGCCCGAAATTATCGAGCACGGCAAAACCGGCTACATCGTCGACAGTATCGCCGAAATGGCCGACGCCGTGAACAAAATCGTCGATATCAAACGCGCCGATTGCCGCGACCGCATCATCGCCAAATTCTCGATCGACATCATGGTTGACGCCTACGAAAAAGCGTTCGAGAAAATCCTGCGCCAACACAAACGCCGCAGCGTAGCCAAGCCAAAACCCTCTGTTGCCAAGCGCTTCTTTGCCGGAAACCTGCCGAGCTTGCCAGGTCTCGGCTTGCCGCCATTGCCGGGCAAAAAGTTGCTCGACGCACTGCAGGCCGCACCTAAACCAAAGCCCGCAAAGTCCAAAACAACACGCAAAACCACAAAGCACAGCAACAAACCAACACAAAAAAGCGCCGAAAAATAGCTCATTCCCGGGCTTCATTCCGGCGCCATCTTGCCAGCTAAGCCACTCTTCGCTATAATCACCCTTGTCGTTACGATATTCCGGGGTAGCTCAGCGGTAGAGCGGGTGGCTGTTAACCACTAGGTCGCTGGTTCGAATCCAGTCCCCGGAGCCAAGATAAAGTAGTTAAAGTCAGAACTGATTATCGGTTCTGGCTTTTTGTATGGGCGGACTAGATTTGAAATCAGGATTTTTTGTTATAGTTATGCTATGAAAAGGGCAAACTGGAAACCTATCGGAATTCTAGGCATATTTGCTGGCATTACCTCATTTATAGGTCTTATTGATGGAATTTCAATTACCTTTACAGCACCGATAGGGATAATCTGTGGTATTATTGCAGTCCGCAAGAATTACAAATGTCTTGGCTGGGTTAGTATTGTCCTCAATATACTTGCACCCTTAATATTCCTAGGATTGCTGTACCACTACGGCTGGTTTGATGCGAACCATTAAATCTTGTTTTATCACAGTTATAACTTCCTCTATCGTAGTGAGCCAAGATAGAGTTTTTGATTTTATACTAAACGACTTGGCTCCGAATCGGCAGGCTTAGCTGGCGAAATTTCGGCAGTTCAACGCGTCAACCCACCAACGGATGGTATAGTTGTTACATATATGTAAGGAGTGCGTCTAATCTATGAAAAACGTGCATTTCCTAAATGGCCAGCTTGTTGACGAAGACCATCTATTGATATCTCCCCGGGATCTCGGCTATTCGCGCGGCTATGCCGTCTTTGAGTTTATGATTACCTCAGGTGGTCGCCCGTTTATGATGGACAGGCATTTGGACAGGCTCTTTAATTCTTGTCAGGCTATCTCGTTGAGTGTGCCTTGGACAAAAGAACAGATTGCCGACTGGGTACTACAAACTGTTGATGCAAATGAGCTGGGCGACGAAGAGATGGTTATGCGCATCATCATTTCTGGTGGATCGTCCGGAACACTTACGCTGGCGAAGACGCCTACTATCCTTATCATCGTCGAAGCTCGGATGGTCTGTCCTCCGGAAGATTACGCGAATGGAGTCCGTGTTTTACTTACTGAATTCGATCGATATGAGCCCCAAGCCAAGACGACGAACTATGTGCAGGCAATCCGCGTAATGAACGCTGCACCCCATGATGTTAATGAAATTATTTACTACTCCAACAATATAGTGCGAGAAGGCACGAGGTCTAACGTATTTGCAATAATAAACGGCGTGCTTACCACGCCTAAAACGGGAATTTTAGGAGGCGTTACACGCGGCCTCATACTGAACGACCTAAAATTATCCACACCGGCCGAAGCGCGTGACTTTACCGTTCAGGAACTACTCAGCGCAACCGAGGTTTTCATTACCGCCACGGGCAAAGAAGTCATGCCGGTCATCAAAATAAATGACGCGGCCGTAGGGGACGGTACGGTGGGCGACGTAACTAAAGAAGTTATGTCCAAATTCAAGAATTTTTTTGAGTCGTATAACCACGAAACTAGCGCTAGCTAGCTCCACAAAGACAACGTGTCACCTTGCTGTGACATGAAGGTTGTCAACCCTAATCGCGGCCTATCTGAATTGATCTCATCAACCTGGTGAAAATTACGGGTTTTGAATACAACTAAATCACCTTCCGACGGTAACACTGAAGCATAGGGCGTGTCGCCCAAAAAGCCTTCTGTAAATCCGAACGTCCCCTTTTCTACATGGTCATTGTTGTGACGCTCGTCTTCTGGGGTCCACGGGTGATCATAAATGTTTAACGCTCCGCCTGATTTCGGCATCTGAAGGTACAAGACAAGGCCAAATTGCTCATCTGCATTAGCAACACTCCAGCCTGGAAGTTGTTTTGGAGCATAATCAAAGTGCAATGTACTTTTTGCACCCATAGCCCGGATGAGGCCCGCAAAGTATCGTGCCTCTGCTAGCTCGGGCTCTGTTGCTATTTTTGTGTTAAATCCACGTCCAAAGAACGCAAGTATTTTGTTAATAGGACTACGCGTGCCTTCAAATATTTCATCTCGATTTTTCTCGGCTGCCGGCGTTGCGTCAAAGTACTTTGTCTTGCCGCCGGGTTCGTGGCTAAATCCAGTAGCGTTTATGCCGATTCTGCCTTGTTGGTTTGTCTTGTTGGCATACCAGGCTATGGTTTTGTCTTCCATGTTTGCTTTGATGACATCTAGTTCTTCCTCGCACAAAAAACGTCCGATTTGAATAGCAGCAATTTCATTCCTTGCCAGCTCAGGTAACAGCGCGCAGGCTTCTGCCGAGTTGTCTGGACCTAATTGTATTGCACCCCATTGATTTTCTTTGTTTGCCATACACGCTCCAATACCGTTTGATGTATAGTCTGAATCATCATTATAACGTATGGTGAATTCTTAAATGACACATTTTCGTAATTACACATGCAATGTATATGATGTAAGATAGCACTATGAAAACTGTTAATGTACTCCTTATTGGTGTTGGCCCGCATGCTAGACGTATTTATGCGCCCGCGTTGTTTACATTTGCATCAGATCTTCCGGTCCGTTTAGTTGCAGCAGTGGATTTAAAACGACAAAAAGATACCGTCGACGCATACCTCCAAGAGCAAGGTTATGAACTGGAGATGACGTATCTTGATTCTTTTGATGCAGCAGCCGGCATTCCGAATCACGCCAGAACCAAACTAAATGCCCTCGTTAAGAAGTTCGACATCCAAGGAGTGGTCATCTCCACAGAGCCTACCGCTCATAAGGCATACGCGGAGTGGGCCCTCGGCAATGGACTGCACATTCTAATGGATAAGCCTATTTCGGCCAGGAAAGCGATTAGCGTTGACCGTGCGCAGGCGAGCGGGCTGATCGATGATTATAACGAGCTTCTCGACCTCTATAAAGCGCACCAAACCGACAAAAAAACACTTTTTTCTATAAACGTCCAAAGACGATATGACCACGGCTTTGACAAGGTTAGAGAGTTAATTGCTGAAACTACCCAAAAATTTAATGTACCCATTACGTCAATGCAAATTATGCATGCCGATGGTTCATGGAGATTCCCCAAAGAGATCTTGACACAAGAATCTCATGGTCTTTCTGATGGTTTTGGAAAGGTATCGCACAGCGGCTACCATTTGTTTGATATGGCTTGGCAATTATATAAATCCAGCCTGATACCCGACAAACAACCAGATGGCCTGGAGATTTTTTCTTCTACCTTCAATCCCACCGGTCTTGACGTCTGCATCAATGAAAACGATTACATTGGGTATTTTGGAGAAGACTTCGAGCGAACCGGCCTTTCTCGCCAGCAGTATCTAGATACGATTGCCGACTATGGTGAAATGGATTCGTTTAATATCATTCGACTAATGAAGCGTGGCGTAAATATTTGTACTGTTTCTGTGAATCTACTTCATAGTAGTTTTGCAAGACGCTCCTGGGCTTTACCAAATGCCGATTTTTATAAGGGAAACGGAAGAGTCAAGCATCAGCAATTTATAATTCAACAAGGGCCGTTTCAGTGCATTCAGATTCATAATTACCAATCCAAGCATGAACATGATGTCGACAATTCTAATGAGTTTGATGTGGGCGGCAATAACCACTTTGATATTTACGTATTTCGTAACGTTGGTATGTACGGCAAGGGCGAAGCCTTCACCAAAATATCTTCTCTGGACTTAGAACAACAAGCAGACATGTCAGGACTTACCATCGAAAATGCCAAATACCGTATTATCCGTGAGTTTATCGAGTTTATGCTTGGCAACATTACGTTACAGGATGTGAAATCCAATATAGACACCCACGCAGTACCTGTAAAGATAATGAGTGGTGTGTGTCAGTCCAGTGCCAATATGCATACCCATAAGAATCCGCTCATTCGTATATCACTATGAGCGGCACAATATACCTGATCGGCGGCGGGGAAATCAGAGACGGTGATACACAGGCGATAGACGAAGATATATTGTCTCTAGCACCTAAAGGTTCCACATTTGTCTTCTTTGGGTTTGCCGCACCTGATAGTACCGACTACGCCGACACCGTTACATCCGTATACGGGGGCAAATATGACGTAGTCGTACCCACAGAAGCAAAGGGCAGAGATTTTGCCATCAATGCTATAAAGTCTGCAGCTGTTATTTACCTTGGCGGCGGCAATACAGAGCAGCTGTTGCGTGTATTTGCCCAGTGGGGCCTTGTTGAGTATTTGCATGCTGCAATTGATCGAGGAGTGCATATTGCGGGAATGAGCGCAGGCGCACAGGCGTTATCCACGTGGTACGTGCAGGAGGATAGTGATATTTTTGAACTTCGAAAAGGCTGGGGTATGGTCCCTGTTGGCGTCCTGGTACATGCAAATCCAGCTGCATTCGATAAAGCCAAGTTGTTATGGTCCGATAATGGTATGGCCGGCACTTATCCCTTTGTTGCAGTTGGAGAGGGTGCTGCATGGCGCATGGACACCCTAGGAGCGACCGAGATAGGTTTGGGCAACATTTGGACAATAGCCGGCCGGAACTAACGAGCCGCTCAAAGACAAGAGTAGAACTGATTAAAAAGCTTATCTTTATGATATTGTTGAATAACTTCATCGTTATTAGCTAGTTTTCAGCACAGAAAGGAATCTCAATTATGGAATCTATACGATCAACGTTCCTTGAATACCATCGTGACGAGGGCTTTGCGACTCACGAACCTTTTCCACTAGTCATTGAAGATCCTACCGTGCTGTTTACGAATGCCACCATTACGCCGTTTAAGCCAATGTTTTCCGGAGAAGTACCGTTTGCTAACTTTGCCCTAGTCCAGCGGTGTCTTCGGTTGGGCGGTACCGGGGGCACCCCCGAATCAGCACGCACCAATCCTAATTACACTTCGCTATTTAACATGTTAGGCAGTGGTGTTTTTGAAATTGGGCATGATGAGGCCGTAGCGTACTTTGTCGATATGCTGGACGCTCTTGGGATAGAAAGGGACAAAATGATATTCTCGTCTATCGGTGGTCATGACCTTAATGCAGCATTAACAGAATCGTCATTAGACGCTGGTCAGGTGCGTGTCTTTGATAATCCCGATACCCTGCAACACGAATGGAGCTTTGGCGAAGGCGACTTACACGGGCGCGGAGTCATAGCTTGGTTTTCTGAAGTTGGGTATGATTCAACCCCAGCACTGTCCGACTGTATACAAATCGGTCGTATCGTGCATATAGATGGCGTTTCTGAAGACAGTGGAGTGCGGCCGTTTGACTACAATGCATTTGACGTAGGCCTCGGTATGAGTAGGGTAGAGCTGGCTTTGACAGGTGGCAATGACGACTCGATGCGGTCCTGGAGAAATCTATCTAGCCAGTTTAAGACGCAATTTGCAGGCATTTCTGATGGAGATGCTCATTATATGGCTAACCTTTGCTGCATAGTTGATGAACTAACAGCAGAAGGGTTGATGCCCGGTAATAAGAGGCACGCGTACGTGCTTAGGAAAACGATACGGTCCCTCATTGAAGAAACATGGCTACAGTCAGGAGATTTTGTTGACATACAAGAAACTTTGGGCGGCTTTATGGAAGAGGCTATTGATAAAGCAAAAGTAGCAGAGAGCATATTATCAGAAGAGGGCGCATTACGCCGCATACTATCTAACGTAGCCACTACTAGAGCCAAAAATCCAGGCATGACATCAGAAAAGTTGCATGCAACATTTGGCATAAAACCCAGCCTCCTTGATTTGGTGCAGTAAGCAGTCCTGAGGTTAGGCAAAACACATTGTTACTGCATGTTCAAAAAATGTCACTTACAACTCGTGAAAGAGGAAAAATAAAATATGACGGGGAACGAGACTGGATATTATGAGCCGAGCCCTCTCCCTCCGAGTCACAATGGGGAGGTAAACGAAATACCACCGCCAACACCCGACCACATTCTTATTATCGGATGCGGTATTGCTGGTTTGGCGACTGCCATATGCTTAAAGAGAGCCGGTATCGAAGCTACTATTTTCGAATCCCACCCGACAACACGCGATAGTAGCGGCGCGTTTTTCGGGTTGCACCCCAACGGCCGCGACGTACTTAAGACTCTTGGCGTCGCCGATACCGCACTAGCAGAGGGCATCGCGACCCGTGAATTTCACTTCTCGAACAACAAACGATCATTAACGACGGTAGCAACCGATGTCATTACGATTAGACGCGGCGCGGTTGCCCGAGCGCTGCGAGAAGAAGTTATTAGTCAAGGTACATCCATACGATACGGCAAGCAATTAACCGCTATTACTCAAACCAACGACCGAGTGATGGCAACCTTCGAGGATGGCACCCATGCTAACGGTGCCTGTTTGATCGGTTCTGACGGCATCCATTCTAAAACACGCCGGATTATTTTCGGCGATTCGCCACGTCCTTATTACACTGGTATGGTACGGAGTGCCACGGTCATCAAGAACACACTTGGGCTCAAACCGTCGTACGGCACAACTAATATGATTATAGGAAGAGAAGCGTTTTTCAGCTATCTTGTACGGCCGGATGATCTTATTTATTGGTTCAGTAATCGGTTTGATAAAGCCGCGCCGTCGCAGGGTGAAATCGAAGCAATTTCACAAGCCGATTGGCAAGCCGAGCTAATGAGTTTATATGACGGCGATAACCCAATTATTGGCCGTATCATTGCTGCGACCGATGACACAATTCAAAAGTATCCGGTTTACGACATGCCGCTCATTGCCGATTGGCATAAGCAACGCGTTTGCCTGATAGGTGATGCCGCGCATGCCCCATCGCCAAAAGCCGGTCAAGGTGCGTCGATGGCTTTGGAGGATGCGATTACCATCGCTAAATGTTTGCGTGATATCCCTGACATAAGGCAGGCATTCGCAACTTTTGAATCACTTCGTAAACAACGGGTTGAAACATTGTTTAAAAAAACACGGGAATCGGCCGGCAATAAGACACCTCGAACGGCAGTCGGTCGTTTCGTCGCCGATCTGCTTCTGCCGATCAATTTGAAAATTGCGGGCCGGACGACCCGCAGCATGTATGACTATCATATTGATTGGAATGAGCCCGTTAAAACCGCAACGGGAAGGTAACGCAACAATACTCTATCGCGGCGAACGAAGTTAGAACCAACTCGAGATTAGAGCTACAATAGCATTGCGATGCATTACCTTATACTATTCGGTATTGTTCTAGTAGTTGGCCTAATTCCTGCGTTTGGGCCGCCATCGTTTATATTCGCAATTTACTTCTACCATAAATACCATTTGGCGTTTTGGGCTGTGGTTTTAGTTACCGCTTTTGCTACAACACTTGGCCGGCTGCTTTTGGCATTACTTGCCAGACAGTTCAAAAACCGTATACCTGCCAGATATCTGCGAAACTTGGATTATTCCAAGCAGCTCATCGTTAAGCGGCAAAACGCTGCGAAGTTTGGCGTGGGCTTATTTCTGCTATCTCCGTTGCCATCGGCCCAGCTTTTTGAAGCGGCCGGCCTGCTCGATATAAAACTTATGTCTCTCGGTGCGGCATTCTTTGTCGGTCGGCTGATATCACTCACCACATACCTCGCATTTTCTCATCTAGCAATCACTAACATTACACGACTTTGGGAAAATGGCTTTAGCTCTTGGTGGGCAATTTTATTTGAAATTACAGCCATACTATTACTGTTGGCAATGTTTCGAATGCATGAAATCGTGGGAGCGATTAACAAGCGACGCCAAAAATATCGTAAGTAACTTCGATTTTTATTTGCAATCATTAACTATCCGGGGTGGTTTGCTTGCAAGTCAAGCCTGCAAAGCTTATGCTTTTAGTGACTATCGTTAACAAAAGGTGCAAATGAAACTAGCTGTTATCGCCGCGAATGGACGATCGGGCAAAATCTTTGTAGAGCGCGCCCTGGCAGCCGGGCACTCTGTGCGGGCGGGAGTGCACCGCGCCAATAACTTATCTCCCCATGAACACCTCACCGTTATGCCGTGCGACGCGACCAATGAGAACGACCTGGCGAAGTTACTGAGCGGTCAGGATGCCGTCGTTAGTTTTATCGGCCATATCAAAGGATCGCCGCCACATGTGCAGGCCGAAGCTATGCGAGCTCTGGTCTCCGTCATGAAGGCGCAAAACATCAGGCGCGTTGTCAGCCTGACCGGTACCGGCGTGCGCTTTCCCGGCGACCATATTACCCTCATCGACAGAATACTAAATATGAGCATCCGGCTGATAGATCCGGCACGAGTCCGCGACGGCGCCGATCACGTAGAAATACTCAAGCAAAGCGGCCTGGACTGGACCGTGCTGCGCGTTTTGAAATTGCAAAACACCGCGCCAAAACCCTTTACGTTGCAAGAGCATGGGCCAACTAAATGGTACGTCAGCCGGGAGGAGGTGGCCGACGCTGCACTGCAAGTACTGGAACAGGGGACATTCGTAAAGCAAGCGCCGATCCTCAGTAAGTCCAACCAAAAGGCAGGGAAATGAGCAAAGCAATTACATTCAAAAGCTTACATAGGTGGAATCTAAGCCTGGCGCTCTTACACGCCGGACAAGGCGTTGCAGTGCTGCTTATCAGCAAGAGTTTTGCCGTAGCCATATCTGGTGCGTACTTGCGATTCAACAGCTCCACGCAACATTTGGAACCGACAACCAAAACCCTGTTTCATATCCAGCTTTCATGGTTAATCGTAGCTTTCTTTTTCTTGTCGGCGCTCGCACATCTCTTTATTGGCACACTGTATCGCAAACGGTATGAGCGGAACTTGCAGCATGGCATCAACAAGGCGCGCTGGATAGAATATGCGCTTTCAGCCAGCCTCATGATGACCGCCATTGCTATCTTGGTCGGCATCTATGACTTCGGCAGCCTCGTGATGATTTTTGCGCTCACCGCCATAATGAACCTTATGGGTCTGGTTATGGAAACGCATAATCAGGTGGCGGCCAGGACGAGTTGGCTCAGCTACTGGATCGGCAGCCTGGCCGGGGTGGTTCCTTGGCTCATCGTAGCGTTTTATATGTGGCTCGGCGCGCATGAAGGCTCAAAAGCGCCAGCCTTTGTATACTGGATATTCGTTTCGATATTCATCTTCTTCAGCTGTTTTGCGCTAAATATGGTGCTGCAATACAAAAAGATAGGCCCCTGGAAAAACTACCTTTACGGCGAGCGCGTCTACATGATACTAAGCTTAGTGGCGAAATCCTTGCTGGCGTGGCAGGTATTTGCCGGCACGCTGCGCCCGTAGCCACCTTGGTTTGCCACGTTTTGCTATAATAAAATCATGCAGAAGATAGCAACCAAAGTTTTTATTTGCGCGTCAATCACGTTTGGAATCATAGGTATTGCGGCAGTCTTGACGGCTCCCGGCCCGAACAAACCCGACTCAGCCACGACTCAATTTTTGATGAAGTTGCTTTTTGTAAACGTGTTTATCATTTTGCCTTCGTTCGCGCTGAGCATCGCCGGTAAATATCTAAACAACAAATCCTAAAGTAACTCGCCGGCCAAATTTTATTTGATGTTGCAATAGTGGGGGCGCGGGGTTATGCTACGCAACTATGAACCACGAAGAAATGATGAGACTGCCCGTGCCCGAACTCCTGGTACAGACACAAACGAACGTGACGCCGGATGCGGCAGAGGGCTTTGCAATTGCGCAAATCGCTTTTGAGCGAGCCGTAGATCCTATAGAAAAGGGCACCGCGGCCCGGCAAGCGGGGTTTCGGGCAGAGCAGGCGGGCGTGGCGCCGCAGGTTGTACAAGGGTGGTTTGATAACTCGCGCGCCGCTTTATCATCGGATGACCCGCAAGTTAAACGCGAGCTAATTGCTACCGAGTTACTCACTGGCCGGGCGCTGGCGCTGCGAATAGAGCGAATGGGATCAAAGGTCGTGGAGCTAGCGGCTGCGGCCAGCGCGGCGTTCGAGCGGGGAGAAATAATGCTGCAAGAGCAGCACGCAAAGGCGCAGCCGTGGGATCGCTTTGGGACCATGCTTGCACGGCACCGCGCGACTCACGAGGCGATGAACGGCAGCGCCGGCAATGCGGCGATTACCGCAACGCGCGGGCTCTGGCGGGCGGTACGCGCCAAAAAAGAAGGCACGTCAGAAGACCATAAAGCATTCGTCGTTAAGCAATTAACAGCTAATGCAGCGGCTGGCGCCTTGGCAATCACCAAGCCATTGGCACGAATTTCTAAAGTTTCGGGCGTGCGGCATAAGCTCGCGGGCAAGTTATTGGGCTAGTCAGAATCGCATAATTAGGTAATTATGCGACGGGATGATATAGTTAGCGCAGCAAGTTATTCGACTCTATATCTTTTTATATGCGCGCTTGATAAGCCTCTTTATTCTCAGTTATAGCGTAGACCCTGTCTCGCATACTATCAGCTTAAAGAAAGGCTTAAAAAAATGGCAACTAAATTATTTATAGGTAAACTGTCCTTTACTACTACAAACGACAGCTTGAAGGCGCAATTCGCGCAGTACGGCACGGTCGTCAGTGCGCAGGTTATTATTGACCGCGACACGAACCAATCCAAGGGATTCGGCTTTGTAGAAATGGAAGACCCAGCAGCTGCACAAGCGGCAATTAACGCCCTCGATGGTAAAGAGTTTGAAGGCCGTGTTATCGTAGTCAACGTTGCAAAGCCGCGTGAAGATCGGCCACAAAACGGTGGCGGACAAGGTTTCCGCGGCGGATTCCAGCGTCGTTAGCTTGATGACCGCTCGAAAGCTTGGCACGGCCGAATTGCTATTTGGCCAAGCCAGGCAAATGGGCCTCTCACCAGTATGGATAACGCCACTCGGCGTGTTTGCCATCACCGTAGATGGTCAAGAAAGATACATAAACATGTCGCGCAGCCCGCTTAATTCGGCTGCGAGCGTTGCTTTGGCCAAAGACAAATACGTCACACGGCGCATTCTTGAGCGGCACGACATGCCAAACATACCTTACACACGGGCGCGTACGCAGTCCGACGCCGAGGCATTTTTGAGCCGCCACGGAACAATTATCGCTAAGCCTGTCACCGGTGCGGGGGCACGCGATATTCATGTCGTCACCAACCGGGCGCAGCTTGCCGCGCTCAATGTCGAGCAATATATACTCGAAAAATATATTGCCGGCAAGGAATTGCGCTACTTATTATTGAACGGCGAAGTCGTTGGCGTGCATCGCAGCGAGTACGGCACCTCTGTTGCAGAAGACAGACCACTGGAACGCATCTCATATCCACGAAACTTATGGAACCCGACGCTTGTTGCTTCATCGCTTCGTATCGCAGACATACTTGACCTCAAGTTCGCGGCTGTTGACTACTTGGTCGACGACTCTGGACGAGTATACATTTTGGAAGTAAATACCACGCCGGGGCTCAAGTGGTTCCACGCTCCAAGCAGCGGACCGATCGTTGACATCGCCCGCTTATTCTTAGAATCCGCGCTAGACACGGCGCTCAGCCAAACCTTACTTTAGAAATCGTAAGTAGAAGGCTATAAAAACCAGCACGATCCCGACGTTTGAAATCAGCCTTTCACGGAATTGATGCCTAAAGAACAACACATCCACGGCCACAATAACAACTACCATCGCCAGGAGAAAAATTGCTATAGCCGTGCTCTTTCCCATGCTTAAAATATAGACCCCGAACGTTTTCAGAGTCAAGCTACCCCAGTAGCAATATTGACTTACTTAGGTATAAATGGTATTATATACGCCATGACACGTGTAGATGGTTCTCCTAAGACGTTCGTTATTTCGGAGCAGGTCGTAACCGAGGCTCTGGTTACACCTCCTCAACACGAAATTACCGCCGGCGCCCCACATACGCCAGTAGCAGAAGTGATTAACCTGGCCGCGCCCGAACAACAAGGCAATCGCAGACATGTAATATCTAAACTAGCCGCCGGACTTGTCTTGGGCGGTACGCTTTTTGTTGGCATGGCCGGACGCGCAGAAGCGTCGCCGACTACCACCACAGAAGCCCAGTCACAATCGCAAGACTCAAGTTCTAACTGGATTGCCATTGGCGCCCTTGGCGTTTCCACGGTGACCACAGTCGTCGGCGCCATAACCGTCAGGAACAACTCCAAAGAGAAGCGAGAAGATCGGTTCAGCAAGGCGCTGGGCGACATGAAGGGCGACTCTACTGGCGATGAACGCATGGCGCGATTGAACACTATTGAATCCTTCATTCACCTTAAATCGTATCGTGGGGAAATCAACAGGACGGCGGCAACGTATTTGCGCGGACGTCGTGGTAGCCTTGAGATATTGCGCAAAACTTATGCAGAAGATCCGGATGGCTATAATCACGCGGTCACCGAGAGGCGCAACAGCGACCGCAGCGCGCTCAAGCTATTCGCCCGCACGCTTGATATAGCTCGCGCCGAAGCGGAAAAACAAGTCGCGAGAGGACGCATTCGGCGATTCTTCGGGATAAAGAATGAGATGGAAAAGCTGGCCGAGCTCACCGGCATTTACCAAGAACCGGAAAAACCGCTGGTGAATGCGCGCGGCCTTAACCTCGACGAAATGCGCGATGTTTCCGGGTACGATTTACATGGCTTGGATCTGACCGGCGCAGGATTGCAACGAAACCAAATTTCGAACGTCAGCTTTAGGGAGTCCCGCCTGAATGAAGTCCAGCTCGATGGCACGACGATTGCAAGCTCTGACCTTCGCGGAACCGACCTGCGCGCGGCCTACTTTGAAGGCGCCGCGATCGAAAAATGCCTCATTAGCGAAGACACGCACCTCGGCCACCTACCAGACGGTCATCCCAAAGCGCGGCACGGCAGCCACCAGCCCGACCAACTGGGCGAATACCGCGGCGATGGCCGGGTAGTCCTGAAAGATCTCATCTCGGACACGCTCACCAAAGACCAAATTATAGAAAAAGTGAAGGAATGGCAACGTGGCGGCCTGACACTGCTTGAAGGCAGCAATCCTGAGTACTTCTTAAACTCCACGAACGAAAACGGGCCAGACCAAAACCAACCCAAATAATGTACGGATTATCGTACCGTTACGAGGCCGGCTTTGTTATACTATTAATATGAGTGATAACGACCGGCACAAAATGCAAATGCGCCCCAGTGGCGGCACGGGCGGACTCTGGTTTCTTGGTTTCATTGGCTCGCTGGCGTATTTTCTACACTTTCATTCGGGCACGTTTTGGCTGGTGATTGTCGCCATCTTTAAGGCTGTGTTCTGGCCAGCATATTTGGTCTACTACTTGTTGCACTTCATGCACATATAAACTGCGGAGTGGTTGCCTTGGGTCATCTTATGGTATGTTGTTCCATATGACTGAAGTTATTCGAGCAGTGCAGTGGAACATTGGCGGCGGTAAAATAATGGACCCGGCGCGCGTGCCGCCTGCGGGCGCACCGCACGAGGCGTACGGCCCGTACGACATCGACGGCCTTGATGCCATAATCAGCACGCTCGCGCAAACAGGTGGCGACGTCATCACCCTGCAAGAAACACATACCAGCAAGAATTACAGCCAAGCCGCCGAAATTTCCGACGCCCTCGGCTTGTCATATTGGGTGAACGACAGCTATGGCGAGTCGCACATTGACCCAAATTACCAGCTTGGGCAGGCGATTATTTCACGCTTTCCGTTACGCCGGCATGAATTTCGGCAATTTATCGACGCTGGCTACAAAGCTCCGTGGGCGACCCGAATCCATAACAAAGGGCTGACCTCGGTTTTGGCCGACATAGGCTCCGAAGCGCTCATCGAGACGCTTCACACCGTGCCGTTCAAAGCGTTCGGCGTCGATCAAACATCAGCACAAGCCAAGCCCGCACTAGACGACATGCAGGCCAAAATCGTGGCGCGGAAACATTCGTTACGCCTGTTACAGGGTGATTTTAATTTACACGGCGAGACCCTGACGCTGCTCCTGCCGGAATTATTCGCCAAAGGTTTCCAGGAAGTGCCGCAGACCGAGGCTACTACTCCCTGGGGTTACGCATATGACCACGTTTTGTATGCCGGGTTCGCCGCCTTGGGGAGCACGGTTATTACCGGCGTGCCGACAGATCACTCGCCGATCGTCAGCGTATTTGCCCTGTAGCTAACCGCGATATGCATTTCGTAAAAAATTCTACATATGGTACGGTTAATTTTATGTCAGAATTTTTGGGCGGCGAGGACCGTGAACCCTACATAGAATTAGCCAAAGCTGCGGCGGCATCCATGCGGCGGCGCACTTTTTATGCTCGAAAACTTGCACATGTTATTATCGCAGAAGAAATGGGCTTGCGGTTGGGCGAGGAGATGGACGCGATATTCGCAAAACTCATGGGAGTCTGCGTAGGGAGCGGCATCGGACTTGGCATGCTACAAGCGACCGACTCAGAGTCTATCGACGCTGCAGCGCAAGATCTCGTGCGACAATTCGCAGAGATACAGCCCGAGCTCGGCGCCAACTTTGAGCCGCACGTGCCCGACTTTATAATGCGCGGCATTGAGCTATGCGAGGAGATATCCCAGGGTTCGGCCAGAATTGATGCGTGGACGGCAGAGTTCCAGCTGCTAGAGCGTACGGGGTTAGCGGAGTAACGCTACTTACGCTACTTGCGGCGGGAACGAATCGAATACCTTTTCCCAAACATGCACGTCGTGCAAGGCGGCGCCGCCAAGCGCTTGGCGCTGGTAAACGGCGAGCGGCACCTCGCCGGACTCTACTTCGGCACGCACGAGCTGGTCCACATATGCATAGCCGCTCTCGGCTTCCTCTTGCGATACTGGCAAATTCGGGCCGCCTACAATAAGCGTATCGGCCTTTACAATGCCATTCACATATAAATCGTTCGGATAACCCCTTTGGAATGACAAGCGCGTAGTGCCGCCCTTGCCGTAGCCCACCATAATCTGGTTGCCGGCTTCATCCGGCGGCGCCCAGAGCCCTTCATAATTTGGCACAATCAGGCCGCGGTAATAATAATCCGGATTGAGCGGTATATTGTGGTTTCGATATGCAGGATTGCGGTTCAAGCTAATCATGTTTTTATATTATATCATAGAATCGTAAATAAAGCAATCTTGACATGCGTACCGCTGGCCTCCTGGACTCATCGAGGCGCGCCGTGGTAGAATTGACTTTCGCCTTTAAACAGGAGGATGCCTTATGCATATCTATCGTGCGCCGCGCGCTGCCGTTACTTTACTGGCTACGGGGGTTTTGGCGGCCGGCTGTTATGCTTCGCCCGAAACGCCAGCGCCGCATCCTTCGGTGAGTGCATCGCAAGAAAGCACGCCTTCAACCTCAAGTATTGCCACCGCGTCAAAAGTTACCGCCCGGATTTGCGAAGCAATTTTTACACAAAAAAATGAGGATGGGAGCAGCCATGTTATTGGGCGGCCAGTGGTAGATTCGCTAAACTTTCCGCAGGAGGTCGACGTCAATCCTACCGGTATCGAGATTACTGCAACACATTTGGGCGGCATGGTGACGTGGTATACCCTAAAAGGGCAGAAACTCAACGCAGAGGACCTGGACTGCCACGACGCCGAGTTGCGGGCTCGCGAGATAGACCAGCCGATGGGCATCACCTGGGACGCCAGCACCGTCAGCGATAAGCCCGTCAAAATGCCGCTCGATGTGCACGCGCTCAATCCAGACGGCGCCGGCATAGCCGGGTTGGACTTTGGCAATGTGTCAGCGTTCGACCTGGGTGACATATTGCAGGCCGCAAGTCGCTGATAGCTACTATAACGGCACACGAAAAGCCGTTCGTTTCCGGCCGGTTCGTACTATACTAGAGGCATGAAACTCGATAAAACATTCACGGCCGTGCTGCAGCGCGGCGAAGGGAAGGGCTCGTGGACACGCGTTGCCATGCCGGGCTCAGCGGAGTTCTTTGGCACGCGCGGCTTGGTTAAAATACTTGGCACGATCGACGGCCATCCGTTCCGCGCGTCGTTCATGGCCATGGGCGACGGCACGCACATGCTACCCATTAAGGCCGAAACCCGCGAACTCATCGGCAAAGACGTGGGCGACAGTGTCACCATTCACCTTACCGAACGTTTGGAATAATACCGCACTCCATCGCGGTCAAAAAGCCTGTTGCATATACGCGCCCTGGGCGTAGAATGAGCATAGGAGCGTGAAATGCTGCACAGGCTAAAGAGTTGGTTTACCGCACTATCCACCGCTGGGAAAATAGGAGTTATCGCTGCCGCCGGATTTATTGGCGTAGCCGCTGCTGCGCCCAGTTCATCATCGCCGCATACAACGCCTACCCCCACCCCCAAGACCGCAAACACAACAAACGCCTGCACGTCATCGGTTACCTATAGCACCGAAACCCAGACTATCCCATATACTTCTACGACCGTCGAAGATAACTCCCTTGCGAAAGGCCAGACAAAAGTAACCGTCGCGGGCGCCAACGGGGAAAAGCAGCTCAAACACCAGCTCACTAAATACAGTCCAGCCAATTGCAAGGCCGATACCAATAACGTGACGAGTGAGACGGTAACCGTGCAGCCGATTGCTCAAGTTACTGCCATAGGCACATACGTTGCGCCAACGCCAAGTCCGTCCTTAGATTGCCCGAACGGCACCTATGTAAATTCGGCAGGAAACACGGTTTGCAGTCCATACAATAGCGAAACTGCGCCGTCTGGCGCCACCGCCAAGTGCAGAGACGGGACGTATAGCTTTAGCCAATCCCGTAGCGGCACATGTTCGCACCACGGAGGCGTCGCTGAATGGCTTTAGTTAAACCTAATCCGTCGTGCGAGGCGCAATTGCGGGGCAATAAGCTGTTCGATAACTAAAATTTGGTATAATTAAGCCATGACAACTGTAGCGAAACAAGCCGCCGAGCCCGTAATCGACTGCAAGACCAAGCTGTTTACAATCAGCTCCTGGCTGATCGCGCGACTGCCCGAAGATGCCAGCGCCAAGCTGCCCTCGCGCGGACAGGCCATGGTCAAAGGCACGATAAACGGCTACGATTTCTGGACGCCGCTTGAGCCGGACGGCAAGTGGGGCCACTGGTTCCGCATACCCGATGCGCTGTCAAAAGCCATTGGCGTCAGCGCTGGCGACACCGTTACACTCCACCTGGAACCGCTCAAAGAATGGCCGAATCCGGATGTGCCCGCCGACCTCTGGCAGGCAGTACAAACGCACCCGGAGGCAAAAGCCATGTGGGCCAGCATTACGCCGATGGCGCGCTGGGAATGGGTGCGCTGGACGCGCTCAACCAACAACGCCGAGACGCGTAAACGCCGCGTCGAAGTTGCGTGCTCCAAAATGAAAGCCGGCAAACGCCGCCCGTGCTGCTGGAATCGCAATCTTTCTACCGAGCCCAGCGTATCCAAAAACGGCGTCCTGCTCGACCCCGCAACACCTGCAAAATAATCGACTTGTAGTATTTTCCTTAACTACTACAATGAGATCATACGCCACATAAAGCAGGGGGGAGACATGCCAGTCACGATTCATGCAGGAGAACAAGAGGCGCACGCTTTTTTGAGAGATCACCGCGTCGGCGTTTTAGCTACCGTCGATCCGAATGATGAGCCGCACGCTGCCGCCATTTATTATGCCGTCGAAAAGGGACTCACCATCAATTTCCTTACCAAAACCCGCACCAAAAAAGCCGATAATTTACAGCATAACAATCACGCGATGCTGGTTGTGTATGATGACGCAACACAGACCACTGTACAGATTACAGGCGTCGCCTCGGAAATCACCGACGCGCTCGAAAGCAATAAATTATTTGGCGAGATCATAAACGCCTCGCTCGACGCAAGCGGCAACGTCGTTCCGCCTATCGCCAAGCTAAAAGAAGGCGACTACATTGCGTTTCGCCTCATTCCTAAACAAGTGCGAATGGCGGTGTTTAGCGGCCCGAAATCCGGCGATTACAACGCAATCTTTAAGACCATCGTACCCGACGCGCACCAAGCGTAATTTCTAAAAATAAGGAGGGACATCGTGAAATCGTTGCATGATTTATTAGATTTGACGGGCAAAGCCGCAATCGTAACAGGGGGCGGTAAAGGAATCGGCAAGGGGATTGCGTACCGCTTAGCCGAAGCCGGCGCAAAGGTGTTAATCGCCGACTTGGACGAAGCAGCTGCCGGGGAAACGGTTCAAGAACTCACTCAAAAAGGCTGGAAGGCAGCGGCCATAAAAACCGACGTCTCGAACGAAGCCGATGTAGAGCGCATGGCAAATGCCTGTCGCGAGCAGTTCGGCGCCATTGATATTTTGGTGAATAACGCGGGCATTTATCCGCCAGTGCCGGTCATGGAAATGTCCGAAGAGCAGTTCGAAAAAGTCATGCACGTTAACTTGCGCAGCGTCTTTTTGACCACCAAGCACGCCGCTAGCGCCATGCGCCAAACCGGCAACGGCGGCCGGATTATCAACATTACCTCTATTGACGCTTTGCACCCTACCATGGTTGGCCTCGCGCATTACGACGCTTCTAAGCACGGCCTTTGGGGTTTTACCAAAAACTCGGCGCTTGAACTGTCGAAAGACAAAATCTGGGTGAACGCCATCGCGCCGGGCGGCATTCAAACACCTGGCGCGGCAGCAATGCAAGCGGACGGTCCGAGCGATCCTAAAGTTATCGAAGCCTTCATGGCCAAAATCCCGATGCATCGCATGGGCGAACCGGACGAAATCGGCAAAGTCGCGCTCTTTCTGGCATCCGATATGGCCAGCTACATGACCGGCGAGCAGATCGTGGTCGACGGCGGCGTACTGCTGAGCTAAAACTAAATTATCCGTTTTTGGATGCGCTCGGCTCGCTTTTTGAGTTTGCGAAGCACCGTGCGCAAATAGCGGACGTGATCGTGCGTCATGTAAAAGCCGAAGGTGATCAGCCAGATCGTTTGCGGATAGGCCACGATGCGCTCAACGCCGCCCTTGCCGAGTGGGCCGTACGAGTGCGCCGCAAAAAAGATCAGCGCCGTCAGGGACACAATGCCGGACATAAACGTATAAAACCGCATGCCAAACCGGATTTTATACAGTGCGAAGCTTAAAATGACCAAGCCTACATTGCCGAGCAAAAACGGCAGAAGTGCGCCGCCGAGGTGCCAATAGCCGTTGGTGTTCTCTGGCACCAGTCCTACGATCATGCCGCCAATGCCGCCAAGCGCCATCAGCCCAAAGCCCGCAAACGTACCGCGGTTCTCGCAAAATTCCTGGTAAATCAAAAACGAACCGCTAGCCATGAGTACGCCCAGCGCAAAAATCGAAACATTCATAGCAATATGAAACGGCGAGCACACGCTGCGCCCGTCGAACACGCCGCAAACACTATTGCCGAGGTCGCTGATCGTGTTGCGCGTCCAGCTATAGCCAGGATTGCGCCAGGCCGCCGCTACAACCGCTTGGGCAATAAAATATTCCAGCGACAAAATCCACACTGCCGGTCCGATCAATGGATACCGGTCGGTAAAGATCTTTGTCCTGCGAAATAGCACCTTCATAGGATAATTTTATTGTAGCGTTCTGGCGGCTGGTTGCAAAGAATTTGTTATGATATTAGTAATGATACGATTCTTGCTCCGACGGCGCCAGGGGCTCAGCCAACAGAAACCTTACACACGAACATTACTTTGGGCTGGCGGGGCTTGTGCTGCACTCGTAATGGCGGTGAGCGCGCCGGGGGTGGCGAGCGCGCATGTGTTTAAATCCGACGGCAACATAAGTGTAGAGCTGCACATCGAGCCGAGCGACCACCCCGTAACCAACACGCCAACTACATACCGGCTCTCGTTCGAGGATAAAACCGGCGCTTTCGCTTTGCCAAAGTGCGACTGCAAGGTGACGATTATGCAAAACAACCAGGTCCTCGCCACCACAGCGCTTGCGGTCACAAGCGCCGACACCAGCGAAAACCGATATACTTTTGCGAAGCCGGGCGCATACACGCTCCGCGCAACCGGAGCGCCGAAAACGCCGGACGCGTTTCAGCCGTTTGCGGTCGCATATACGGTGAACGTTGCGCCGAATCCGGCAGTAGCTCATAAACTGCCGGCCGCAGCTTGGGCCGGGATCGGCGCCGGAATCGCGGCCATCCTGGCAGGCGCATATATAATGAACCGTTCCATGCGCGACAAGGGTTAGCTACAGTTCCGCTCGCGCATCATATATACTAGGTTTTGAATAAGGGGGAACTATGCAGCAGACAATTACACCAAACTTGTGGTTCGACGGCAACGCCGAGGAAGCCGTCAACTATTACGTTTCGGTTTTTCCAAACAGCAAGATTACCAGCACCGAGCACTATCCGAACAGCGCCGAGGAAGGCCTGGCCGACTTCCAGCAAAACATGGCTGGCAAAGTACTGACGATCGAGTTTGAGCTGAACGGCACGCGCTTTGTAGCCATCAACGCCGGGCCGGAATTCAAGTTTAACGAGGCCGTCTCGTTCGCCGTTTCCTGCAAAGATCAGGAAGAAATCGATTATTACTGGGAAAAGCTTTCGAGCGTACCCGAATCCGAGCAATGCGGCTGGTGCAAAGACCGCTTTGGCCTGAGCTGGCAAATCGTGCCGGCCGACATGGGCGAACTCATGCAGCGCCCGGACGCCTTCAAGCACATGATGGAGATGAAGAAAATCGTTATTGCCGATCTTTGACCTTAGGCAGCTGGTCGCTAAACTTTACGCGCCTATCAACCGCAAACTGGTGAGTAGTGGTTTTGTTTTGCCGGCAAAAGTAAGATTCTGTTTCCAAAGAAACAGTTTTGAAACATTGCTAAAAGTAACATTTTATGCTATAATCTCCCAGTAAATAGGAGCGTTTTGTGAGTGCAGAGCAAGTCACTATAGTTCCGAGTGCTTTAGAATTATCGTTTGGCGACCGCCTCACCGAAGCGGTCACGCGCCACAACCTCCACGTCGTTGGGCGCAACCTCGAGCATCGTCACGTATTGACGTATCTTGAAGAGCGCGTCGGCGCAAGCGCCATCGAACGGCCATGGGACGCTTTCGACCAACTCACGAGCACCATTGCCGCAGCAGACATTAGCGCGTCGGAAGATACAGCGCCGGGTTACTTTACGGCCCATATCGAGTTTGACCATAAAGAGGGCCGTGACGAGTTCAAAAGTTTCTACAGGCGGCTGCTTGCCGGCATCAGCGACCCCAATATGCCAGAGCTCGATCCCGACGGCACACACTTTTTAACAGCCAAAAACCTCTCGTATGCAGATATTTCTACTGGCGGCCGCGTTGGCCAAATACTCTTCAATCGGCAGTATAAAGATCAAAAACAGAACCTGCGCGTACTCAACGGCACAGCCCAAACCATCGATCAGAGCGGTGTATTGAGAGAAGCGCCCGACGAGTTGCGTGAATGGTTTGAGCTGCATCACTACGGAATTAGTACAAGGATCGAGGAGTCGCTTCCGGTGACCGGGCAGCTCGGCATTGTGGGCCAAGCAATGCGCAGCGAGCTTGCCGCCCGGGGACTATCACAGGACGTCCAGCGGCCAAAAGGCAACAGACCGTTCATCGAGGCCCGCGCGACGTTTAAAGCCAAGATCACCGAAGATGAAAAGGGCAGAGCCGGAGCCGCGACCTCAGTCACCGGATTAGGCACCGAGCTCAGCCAGCAAGCCACAGCTCCGTTCCGCGAGTTGCTAGACAAAGCCAGAGAACGCGAGTGGGCGCCACTAGGGCGCGAAGTGATCGACACCGCTACCGGCGGTTTTGGGCTCATGCAGCTCGGCGAAGTTATCACGCGCGTCGGTGTTACCGCCGCAACCCGTGCGTTCGTGCCAGCGGTGCGGAGTGCCGTAGCCGATGCCATCGTGCGCCACCGGCAAGGCCACCAATAATCACAGCTTAAAAAACCTAAAACAGATTCGTAACATCGGCGACCGGATTACGCCAAGGAAGCTGCTCGTGAGTACTAAAGTAAGATCCCCGGTCGAGGTGTTCATAGGTGGTGACTGGCGCCTCATGGCAAAGTGCTGAGCCTGCCGGAGCAATCGTTCGTACGCCAAATTGCACCTCACCGCTACCAATCGCCATTTTAAGCGCAAAACCGCCCACGTCGTTTGCTTCTATCATGCCGCTGGCATTTTTGTCCCACTCGGCCGCATCGGCTTCCGGACTTTTAAAGCTTGCCTGGATACCATACGCGCCTTTGGGTACGGTTCCGCGCGCCACAACGCCGGTAGTGAATAAGCCAGTGTAGGTTTGGAAGACCGTGTTCGTATCCGGCTCAACATATATTTTGCTCATCGCTGGCGGAGAAATGCACGCATCTTCCGGCACATCGTAGTTTGAATTTTGAGTGTAGCCTACAATTTCAGCGGCGACAAGGCCGAGCACTAGAGCAGTTGCGGTTCCGGTCCTGTACGGGTGGCGCTTGGCTGATTCGATAATTTTCATAATATTAGCAGTATAACAGAGTACACTTCGGGGTGTCTTACATCTTGACGGCTTGCTGTACAATCAAACCATAGTATAATATCCCGGTTAAAGGAAGCAACTATGGGATATGCCGAACAACTTTACCCCGATATTGAGTGGGCGCAGACTCGGTCTGGCATCGCGTTGCCGCCAGGCTTTCAGCCACTGGCCGCCGAAAGCCTGGAGACTTACCTCCAAACACAGGCGAACGGATACGCTGCGCCGCACGACGACATTTTACAAACACCGATGCCGTATATCCCCGAAGACAACCTTACGTCGCGGGATGTACACCACACTGTCGACGGTCTTAGGGCGGCTATTGACTTGGAGCAAGAGCGCACAGGTGGCAGAGTAAACGGCCTATCCGCCAACCAAATCAAAATTTCGGCAAGCATTGCCGGCTTGGCACTCAACCGAAAGGCTAACACGAGCAGGGACTTAGATATGACCTTCCTGGCCAATCCAACGATTAAACCACTTGCCGTAACCAACAAAGACGGACGGAATGAATACAAATCAAAAACAGTGCCGCACGGTTGCGTCAGTAGCAGTTTAGATCTGTGGTCCACTATTGAGGATTTCAATGATGTGCTACTCACTGGCTGGGACGTAACAAACCCACGTAAACCCAAATGGCTTGAAATGGAGCTTCACGACTATCCGGCCGTTATCGCTCAACACGAGGTCCGTCACCTCCAGGGTATGACCAGCGCCAAATGGGCACTCATACGGAACGGCATGCGCCAGAATCCGCAGGATCCAGACCAACTTATAAACTGGAGGCCCGACGCACTGCTAGATAAATTCCGTAGTAGCTTTGCCGCCGATCAAGCCACCGCAAGCTGGCAACTAAAGGCATCCGTCCGGATGGTCGACGCGATCGACAAAGGCAGCTACCTCGCCCATTACGTCGAGCTCTAAAACTAAACACGCTATAATAAAGGGAAATGGAAAAGCTCTCGCCACATTATCGTAATGACAACGCGGACGACCTGCCTGCCGACATCAAAGCCTACTTAGACAAGCACTTTTTGCAGCAGCTCGAAAATTTGCAGGTGCAAAACCCCAAGCTGCTGGTAGTGTTTTCGGCCGCCAACGGCGTGGGCAAATCCAGCCTGGCACAGCGCCTCAAGCGTGACTTAAAAGCACTCGTCCTCGAAAATGATCAGGTGAAAACTTGCCTGCTTGCGTATAATCCGGATCTCGGGCGCGACGAGCTCAACCGGCTCACCTGGCAATACACTATGAATTTATATGCCCGGCTGCCGGCAGTCACACCGAACGGACTGGTTGTGCGCGACGGCGTCATAGACTGGTATTACGACCGCATCCTGCCCGTATTTGGAAAGCAAGGCTATCCGATTTTTACTGTCGCCTTTGACGTATCCGAAGAAAAACGGATCGAGCTGCTTACAAAGCGCGGCGACAAGCAAACCGTTGGCGTGCCGCGCCTCATGAAATTGTTCGAGGATCACGCCGTGCACATTAATCGGTTCCGCGCCTCGCACGCACTGGACGCCGTGCTCACCGACGATAACTTATTCGATTATGATGGCGTTGTCGCGGCCATCCGGCGCCGCCTGCAGGAACTACAGTAAATGACGCCGGACAAAACCAGCCTCCTGGACTTTTTAAAAAGTCAGCCGATGGCAGTGATCACAACTGTCGACCCGGCTACAATGCAGCCCGAGGCTTCACTCATAGCTTTTGCCGAGACCGATGAGCTCGAGATCATCTTTGCCACATTCGCGCACACCCGCAAGTGGCGCAACTTGCGACAAAATCCGCACGTCGCGCTCGTGATCGGGCAGGGCACGGCACAATTCCGCACCATACAGTACGAGGGCAGCGCTCGCCCGGTGCTGCCGCGCGACACCGAAATGTACATCAAATTATTCCTTGCCAAAGATACGCCATGCACCGAGCGATTCCTGCGCGACCCACGCGTCCGCCTCTATAAAATCAAGCCCGCCTGGATTCGTTCCGCCGATTACACCAGCAAGCTGCCAGCCATCATCGAGGAAACATTTGGCTCGCACACTAAGAACTAACGAGCGACCCCGTCCAACAATATAAACAAGGAGTTCCATGCCGCTACACCCAGACAAATTACGTGCATTAAGCCCTCATTTGCCGTTGCCCGCTTCATTACTTTTTGACGGCGGCAACGACTGGCAGGAGGGAATGATTACGCAAATGGAATGCTTCGGCACGACGGTAATCACGCGGCCGGAGCGCGCCCCTGGCCGGCCGCTATCGAACATCGAAACGAACTTGCTCGCCCTACGCGCTCTGGGCGTTGCCAGCCAAACGGTCGCTGATACATTTGGCATGCATCCAAGGCAGCTAGGACGACAGGAATCGGCCGTGTGTAGACTATTCCAGGTGCACGATTCGCACGGCGTTTTTGGGCCGGCGGTGCATCACAGTATCGAAATAGGAATACTCGACGTACGAGCACGAGAGCCAGAAGGTTTCGGCCTTGAAACGGTCATCGCCGTCGAAGCACTGATGGATGGTGTGGCAATTGGCGCGGCCGCAATGCGCCATAAACTGCCGCCAAAGACTGTGCGAGGCGCCGCAGAAGAGTTACAGCAGCAACACGGCATTGAGGACGAGCTAGGACTTATCCTTCTTGCTCATGCGAAGGGGATGCTTGGCTACGATCCGTTTGCCGGCGCAGAGCACCTCTAGTAAAACCGGCGGCACGGGCAAATAGGTAGATTACAAAGCTGGCGCTGGTGATAAAAAAGCTCACCGGATACGGCACATAATAAGCGATGAACAGACCGAACCAGGTTGTAACGAGCGCTACGCCCACCGCAATCGCAATGCCTTGAGCCGGGCGGCGCGCCAGACGCTCAGCAGCGGCCGACGGCGTTACCATCAAAGCAAAAATCAGCAGCACACCCACTACCTGCACGGCAATCGAGGTCGCTACCGCCACCAGCAGCAAAAAGACCACGCCCAGCGTGCGCACCGGCACGCCCTTAGCCTCGGCGACTTCTTCGTCAAGCGAGGCGAACAGCAGCGGCCGGTACAGCACCGCCATCGCCAGCAAAATCACTATGCCTACAATCAGCGTCACCAATACATCAGCGCTGTTAATGCCCAAAATCTGCCCAAACAACAGCGAGTACGCCTGCGTCGCATACCCCTTGTACAAGCTAATAAACAGCACGCCGAGGCCGAGCATAAACGCCAACACCGTGCCGATCTGCGTATCGCGGGCCGCCGCACGCCGACCGAGGCCGGCCATCGCCAAACCGCCGCCCATCGTAAAAGCCAACAATCCCGCCAAAGGGTTGAGGCCGAGCAGCACCGCGCCCGCGGCACCGGCAAATCCAACGTGCGACAGCGCATGTGCCGCAAACGATGCCCGCCGCAGCACCACAAAATAGCCGATCAAACCGGCAATAACAGCCACAATTGTGCCCGCCTCGAAGGCATGCTGCATAAACGCGTATTGCCACATATCGCGCAGATCACTGACGATATTCAGGCTAAAATCGGCGCCAAAATAAGAAACCAGACTAAGCATGAGGGTGCGCCGCCTCCTCAATACCAAGCACAGCCACGCGGCCGTGCGAATCACGCAGTACCTCAACCGGCGCACCGTACAATTTGCTTAGCAATTCGGTCGTAATAACGTCTTCTGGTTTGCCGGTCGCAACTTTGCCATTTGTAATGTACATAATGCGGTCGAGCACCGGCAGCAGCGGATTGAGATCGTGGGCGATTAAGAGCGCCGTGACGCCGCGCTCTTGCACCACTTTGTGCACTAGATTAATCAGGCTGGTTTCGCGGCGGATGTCGAGGTTCGAAAGCGGCTCATCCAAAAGCAGCAGGTCAGGCTCGCCAACGAGCGCTTGCGCCAAAAACACCCGCTGCAGCTCGCCGCCGGAAAGCACGCCGAGCGGACGGTGGGCGAGCATTGCCGCGTCAACCGCCTTGAGCGCCTTGAGCGCCTGGGCGCGTTCTCGATCGGCGCGGCTGGACAGACCCCAATGATGACCGCGCAGGCCAAGTCGCACAAATTCCAGCGCCTCAATCATGGTTTCGGCGTCCACGGCACGGCGCTGCGGTACATAGCCGACGCGCGGATGGCCGCGGCGCGGCGCGTCCTCGAGTAAGCGAATCGTGCCGCCCGCCGGGCGAATTTGCCCAAGCAACAGCCGGAACAGCGTCGTCTTACCGGCACCGTTCGGCCCCAGCACACCCACAAATTCACCGCGGCGGATGCGAAACGTCGCGCCTTGCCAGATCGTTTTACTCCGGTAGCCCGCCGCGACGTTTTGCGCGTCAATGACAAATTCATTCGTGTCCATATGTGTCATATTAGCGCCCGTCCTTTGTCATGCGCAAGCTCGTTTCGAGCACGGTTAGCTGCGCGTCCATCCAGTCCTGGAACGGTGTGTTTGGCGGCTGGATTGTCTCGGTCACGGCAACAGTTGGGATCGATTCATCGCCAGCCAAATTTTGCATGCCGGTTGTGAGCGGCGTGATTGTTTGGCGATTGTACACCAGCACGGCAGCCTGCTTTTCGCGCAATTGCTGCTGAAAGGTTGCCACGCTGGCAGCGGGCGGATCGTTGCCCTCAGCCACAGCCTGTATAAATGCCGTCGGCGAGATCACCGTAAGTCCGGTAGCATCGGCGAGGTAGTCAAAAACGTCTTCAGTGGCTGCGACTTTAGTGCCGCCAAACTCCTGCT
Source organism: Saccharimonadales bacterium (SeqCode) (assembly GCA_035478835.1). GTDB lineage: Bacteria > Patescibacteriota > Saccharimonadia > Saccharimonadales > UBA4665 > DATASD01. Next base: position 104,082 of record DATIJH010000009.1, on the reverse strand, counting down.
TAATTGCGGTGATGTGGTTTTGATACTTGGCCAGCGAGGCTTGCAGTGTCACAAGCTGCTGCGCAAAATACTGCTTATCGGCCGGGTCGAGTGCCGCAAAATCACGCTCCATCTGCACTACAGCCCGGTTCACATACGCGGGGCTGTACCAAAAGTGCGGGTTGTCGCCAGCCTTTTTGCCGAGCAAATCAGCAACGTTAAGCGTTTTGCGGCCGGCATGTGGATTAGCGGCAACGAGCTTATCGCCCCAGCCGTCGTACCCGGCACCGTTTAAAATTACGTAATTGGCCGTGGCCACGGCACGGGCATCGGCGTTGCTTGTTTCGTATTCGTGCGGGTCGGCGTTCGGGTCTGAGACCACACTGCGTACCGCCACGTGCGCCCCGCCAAGCTGGCTCGCCAGGCTGCCCCAAAAGTTTTCGCCGGCCACAACTTGTAATTTGCGATCGTTGGCCGTGCCGACAGGACGCTTACTGACGGCGACCGCCAGCCATGCAAAAAGCGCCACAAAGATTACCAGTGGCGCTATTTTTATAACATTGTTTGGTATGCGTTTCATTGTGCCCTTATTTTCGCCAAGTCCAGCTAATTTTGCAAAAAAGTCGCAACAAAGGGTGAGACTGCAACGCGGCAGCCTATGCTGTGGCGCGCGGCAGCTCGCTCATACCGACCAGCGTCCAAATATTTTCGTTGGTGTCCAGCTTGAGCCGGTAATTGTTGACGCCGTCGGTCATGTCGAACAGCTCAAACAGCTGCTGGCCTTTTTTGACCAAAAAGTGCAGGCCGGATTCGATAAAGGTGTATTCCTGGCCCTCCAGCTCCATTCGCTTGGGGTAGCTGCGCAGCTGGCGGCCGCCGCCGCGGAAATACAAGCCGGTGATTGATACTTCTTTGTTAACAGGGGTGCGATTGATGGTGTTCATAGGTCAAGCTCCTAGATTCTCGGGGTTTAATAAGAGATCTGGCCACATTTTATGGACAGCGAACGGTTATATGGGGTAGGCGAGGCAGGTAAGGCAGGGCGACCGTTCGTACGCGGCTGCTAATTCATTGCTTCGGTAATTGCTTGAAAGGATTGCAGTGACGCTTAGCCATGAAGACCAGTGAGTATGCTACCTGAATATAAGCCTGCATGTAGGAAGGCGTTAGACGCCAGCACACACATTGCTATATATGAGTATAACGCGCTCGTGCTTAGTTGCAAGCGGCGGCGAGCATGATTTTACCAGAGAAGCACATCTTACAATACAATGGCAAAAAATTACTACATTTTATGCGCCTTCGAATCGCCCCTCAGTTTACGCCTCGGGCTTGCGCGCATATAGCATCATGACCTGACCCGTGTCGTAACCTTGTAGGGCACTTAAATCGCGGCTCGGATCGAGCAAGAAATCCGGCACGACAGGGTCCACCGGCATCGCCGCATTAATGTCACTAAAACCCTCTTTGGTTAGCTGAGTACCGGCCATACGCGCCATAGCCGCTGTCAGCTCTTGGCAAGGCAGCCGGGCAAGCGCAGGATCATTTGGGTTTGGCGTGATTTCGCGCAAGAGCAATTGGCCGCCCGGCGCAAGTACGCGCGCCGCCTCCGAAAAAAGCCGCTCGGTTTTTTGACCGAGTGTACGGTACTGGCCGCTCGGATCGTAAAAACGATGAAACAGCTGATCGGTCTGCACAAAATCCATACTCTCAGACCGAAAGGGCAGCGAGAGCGCATCGGCCAATACAAAATTACCGATACGCCGCGTGTAGTCGCTTGCCTCAAGGTCAATGATATATGGCCGATTCGCGCCATATTCTTCTTGAGCGAGCACCGTAAAAGCCTTGGCGGAAAGCGAGGACTGGCATCCGAGCAGCAGCGCCGAGGCCGAGCCGTCAGCCGGGCGGCCATAGTGCTTCATCAGTTGAGCATACGTGGGCCAATCGGCAAGCACGCTGGAATTCTGCAACTCTCGCTCGATAAATATCTGATGCAGTCCCGATACGGTTACAAGTCGGTCGATCTCATTGATAGACATCTCAATGCGCTGTCTATCCGTACATTGCTCGTACGTCCTGTTGGCTTTCTTGATCTGCCCCACGCTGATTGCTTGACCGGTCACCGTTTGATATGCCTGGATAACGGCCTTATATCCTTTCACAGAAGGCGGCACCCCTAGTACAGCTTCGGCGATGGAGATATTTTTTGGCATCGCTTTATAATATCACGGATTTTTAGCAAGACGGCCGGGAGCGGCAGGGATTCCGGCAATGGCCGCAAAAATATCGATTTCGGTATGTCAATCGTACTTTTTTACAACATGCACCACTGTTACGAGTCGCTTGTACTTGGAGGCACTCGTGCCTACTATAGGCGCATTCAGGAAATAAAGTTGAGAATTTGATGGCACGATTACCAAAACCCGGCGGCGATGTAAATGAATGGGGAACAATCCTCAATGACTTTTTGAGCGTTGAGCACAACGCCGACGGCACGCTGAAAGCTTCTTCATCATTGGCTGCTAAAGAGCCAGCGATTACACCGGGCGGAGTCGGCCAATATTGGCGCGGCGATAAAACCTGGCAAAGTCTTGATACCGACAGCGCGCTTGGCAGCAATAGCGACTTTAAAATCGCCTCCCAGAAGGCGGTTAAATCGTACGTCGACAGTCAGACGGCCGCAAGCATCACGCCAGATGCCACACCGAGTGCAAAAGGAAAGGTACAGCTTGCCGGCGATCTGGGCGGGTCAGCCAGTGCCCCGCTCGCCAAAACCCGCACCCATAGCGCTACTATTGGTACGGCCGGCATGGCGGCAGATTACGTTTGCACTGGCGTGAATGACGATATTCCCATCCAAGCTGCGATTACGGCTGTGGGCGCTGCGGGCGGCGGTACTATATTCTTGCGCGCGGGAGTGTATCGCATCGCCAACACTATTACCATGGCGCCCTTTGTCCGCTTAGTAGGCGAACGGTTCACTAAAATTGCAAGCGGCGGCGTCACACTCCAGACCGCCGCGTCGGTTACGCTCACAAGCATGTTTACGGCCACCGGCAATCCCAATCCTGCCACTAACAGCGATCTTCTGCACGACATCGGCTTCGAGAACATCACTTTTAGCGGCAACAACACCACATCCAATATACTTGCGCTCACAAACCAGGACACTTGCAAAGTAGTCGACTGCCGACTCATTGGCGCCACGAATTCCATCAAAACCGTCTGGAACTCTTCCAGCGACCCTGTCGCGGCAACCATCCCGGGCGGCCTTTTCATAGACCGGTGTATTGTTTCGGCCAATAGCGGCATTGGCATCGACTTGCAATATCAAACGCAGTGTTGGATCTCTAACAGCTGGTTCAGCGGGAACGCTGCCAGCAAGTGGATCAACTTTAACGCCTCCAACAAAATCCATGTCACAAACTGCGAGTTCGACAGCGCCACACAGGCTTTATATTTCAGCGACACCACATCTTTTCCAACTAACGACATAACCGTCAACAACTGCACCTTCACCATGAGCAGCGGTAATAAGGCCTGGACCGAAGCCCGTACAAGTGCCGGCAGCGACCGTGTGGCGGTTGTCGGCTACACCATCACCGGCGGTGTCACGTACGATAAGCTTATCGGCAGCCACAATCTTACATACGGGAGCGACGGCATGGGGCCGGCTCTGGTCCAGGCACAAGCGGCCGCCGACAAAATTCTGACTCTTAAAGCCGCAGCCTCGCAGTCGGGCCGATATATAGACATCCAGAATAGCAGTGGTGCGTCTATTTCATTCCTTAATAACGGCGGCAACTGGTACGTGAACAATGGCTCGGCCAGCTCGGTGGCATATGGTTTTGCGAGCGAAATTAACAGCGGGCTATACCGCATCGGAACTAATCAGGTAGGCTTTTCGGTCAATGGCGCACAGAAACTACAGATCGACACCAACGGATTAAGCCTCTCTGGCGCCTTAGCGCTGAACCACACCGTTGTCGCAGACGCCAATTACACCCCACTAGCAACCGACTCAGTTATCGCCTATGGCAGTCTCACAGCGGCACGTACCGTCACGTTACCGAGCGCAGTCGGCGCCGCTGGACGGATATATATCATTAAAGATGAAAGCGGGGCAGCGGGCAGCAATAACATTACAGTTAGCACAACCGGCGGCCAAACAATCGACAATACGGCAAGCAAATTATTAAATACAAATTATGGATTTCTGCGACTGTACAGCAATGGCGTAAATTGGTTTAGCATATAAATATGAGAAACACATACGACAATGTGGGATATCTCTCATATAGTTGGCCCCGCATCTATATAATGAATGGCGTGAAACAATTTATTACATCCAAAATAAGCAAACGTTTGTGGTGGGCTAGCGGCTTTATTATGGCCGGATTTTTAACAGTAGGCGGAGTTTTCTTATATCAGCATCATCAGGCACAGCGGCACTATGATGTCATTGTTGTTGGGGCGGGGCCGGGCGGCGTGGCAGCCAGCATACAGGCAGCGCGCATGGGTGCGCACGTTATACTATTAGAACCCACGGACTGGATCGGAGGCCAGATGACAGCAGCGGGCGTCGGCACGATGGACGAAGGCGATGATACGCAGGCACGCAAAAGCGGCTTATACCATGAGTTCACGCAGCAGGTCAGCAGCTTTTATAGCGCAAAGAATAAATCTACTGGCACGTGTTATTACTTTGCAGGCGCACTATGTGTTGATCCACAAGTTGGGCAGTCAGTCCTCAAAACTATGCTCGCAGACGAATCATCGCATCTGCAGGTATTGACCAACACGCCAGTGACTTCGGTGCTCAAGCAAGGGAACGTAGTTGATGGCGTCATAGCTGGCGGCAAGACCTATCACGCACAGGTCGTCATTGATGCCGACGAATACGGTGATGTTCTGGCGCAGGCTGGCGCAGCGTATCGCCTGGGTAACGGCACGTCCGACAGCCCAAATCAAAACGCCTGCATCCAAGACATCACTTACGCGGCGATTATGAAATATTACCCGAACGGTGTACCGACTGATCTGCAATTCACGCAAGCGCCGCCAGGCTATACGCCCGGCGTCCAGAAGCACTTTGCCGCCATTGTCGCGAACAGCGGTCACGATTATGCCGTCGACCCGCATTACCCAAACTCATTTCCAAGTTATCTGGCCTGGCGCGGGTTACCTGATCTTTCTAACCCCAAAGATTACACCTGGAAACAAGAGGCAAGCATTACACGCACCACGCTCAACCTCGGCAACGACTACCCCATTGTCGGCACTTTAGGCACCGCACTCGTTACCGATGCCGAAACGCGGAGCAAGTCGGCGTGCGAGGCCAAGCAACTCACGCTGGATTTCGCCTACTACATACAGCACGACCTCGGACAAAAGAACTGGTCGCTCGCCAATGACGAAGGCTACGATACCCCTTACAACCAGGCACATACGTGCACAAACCTGCAAGGATTCGAGGCCTTTGAAGATCAAATGCCGCTTGAGCCCTACGTACGTGAAGGTAGGCGGCTCATTGGCATCGAAACACTCACCGGCCAACAGCTAACCAAACGCCCCTGGACAAGCCCAAGCCAGGTACTGCGCTATCCTAACAGCATCGCTGTAGGCTATTACCCGCTTGACGTACACGGCTGTAACAGCGCCAGCGAGCTTGAACCCAGTCTGGATGCGGATGTTAATCTCAAAACGCCGCACAAAGGCGCGTTTGAGATACCACTTGGCGTGCTGATTCCACAAAGCGTCGACGGCCTATTAGCAGCAGAAAAGAATATCTCAGCCTCCCGTGCCGCCGAAGGCGCCATTCGCGAACAGCCTATCTCCATGGACATAGGCCAGGCTGCCGGCGCCTTGGCCGCACTTGCCGCACGGGAACACACACAGCCCAGGCACATAGCTGCCGCGCAGGTACAACAAGCGCTCAAAGCAGCTAACGCCATCATTAGCATCCCAAGCGATAGCACCGAGTAGAGAGAAAACTGTTGCATATATAAAGGCCCGCGCGCAGGCCGTACAGTAAACACAAAAGGCTTGCGGATCACAAGCCATAACTCATTCCTTCGCTCTTTCTCGGCGCGTCGGCAGATAACACCAATAAAAAATAGGCTCCGTAATTGGAGCCTATTTTTATCACGTCAGGCGCGCTTGTTAGAAGCGTTCGCTTGGGTCGCCGGCGTAGCCGCTACCACCGTGAAGGACAACCCAGCTGGCACACTGGTCCCAGCTGTTAAAGCCCCAAACGTACCAGTAACCGTGGTTACAGTCAGCCTTGGCGGCTGGAGCTTTGGTCGAAACGTAACGCAAGCAGTGGTCCAGGTTCTTGAAACCAGCAGCCTGCCAGCCCTCACCATATTTTGCGTAGCAGATTTTCTGCGACGTTGGCTTCGGGACGTTAAAGTAGCTTGGAGCTGCCGCGGCAACACTGCTTGTACCGATGGCTGCTACAGCTGTGATAACTGCAAAACCCGCAACGATCTTGGTCGACTTAATCGTTTTGAGTAGCGATTTTGCCATACTCTTCATACGCATTCCTTTCGATCTACTTTTTTTGACACAACAGTTCTGATTTTAAAACAGCAGGACGGCAAAAGCAAGCGTTAAGTGCTTTTGCGCACACTTTTTTTGACCCTGGTCGCACCGCGGTACACATTATGAAATTATTATTTACTTACCGTGACTTGGTACAACGTCAAAGAGGGCGTATCGAGCACGACTTTCAGGTCGCGCTGAGCTGCCAAATAATCGTACGTTTTGTAATCGTATTCTTTGGCGAGCAAAACGTACTGCACATTGTACCGCTTGAGCGCGGCACCCATCTGTGTGCCGCCGTGCGCCGCGGCCGGCAGTATCGTATCGTCCACAGCCCGTTGCTCGGCCGTGATATTTGCCGGGGCGATACCACGGAACTCCGGGTCGCTGCTCGCAATTACTCGCGGCCCAAAGAACTTCGGCGCCGGACTCGCTATGACCCGGCCAGCAAATCCATACGGCATATACATATGCCACGGCAAAAAGAGCACCTTGCAATCACCGGTGCATTCGGCATCCAAACGGTCGTGGATCGCATTCCACTCAACCGGATATTCCGCGGCGTGCAATTGCGCATGGAATCCCCACATCATAAGCGGCGCACACAATATCGGCACAACACAAAGCAAGAATGCGGCCGTGGCAGCATGCTGCTTCAGTGATTTGACGTTATACAGCCAGTCATATATGGCCGCAATCGCAACCGCGCCAAAATATGCATACGCCAGTGCGATAAGCGCCACGAACTTTTGTGGCTCGCGATACCCGGCAAAAAACGGCACCGCATGCAGCAGCCAGCGATTGAATGGCGCCACGATTGTTCCAGCGGTGCCGATAGCCAAAACAGCGACAATTGCAGCAACAAGCAAAAATGCCGCACTCACGCCGCGCCAGCGGCGCAGTCCAACGATGACACCGCCTGCCACAATCACCCAAAGCCCAATAATCGGGACGCGCCACCAGACAAACACATCCTGCGGCACCAGAAACAGGTTTTTGCTATCTGCCCAGAACCCCTGTAACCCCAACACATTGCCCACCACGCCAAATCCGCGGCCATTCGTTGCAAACGCCGAGAAATCATTGTTCGTAAAGCCGTGAACGACCTGCGCTGTTGCACCATGCCCAAACAATGCAGGCAAAATCCACCAGCTATTTACCACGAGCAAGGCAACTACGGCGAGCCCAGTACACTGCAAAAATGCACGCAGCCATTCTTTGTCATTGCGCCGTCGCCATGCAAAGAGCACCGCAAAGATCACGCTCAACAGAGTAATAAAGCCGGCGGCATGTACGGACAAAATTACGATCCCTGTCGCCGCAAGCATCATCAATAAAGCCCGGCGAGTCCCTGGTTTCTCTAAAAACCGCCACAGTACCAACACAAATAATGGCAAAAGCGCGTAGCCCATCAGCACGGCAAACTGGCCAGCCATGAACCGCGAGTACACATACGGGTTAAACATATACAGCACGCCAGCGAAGTAGGCGGCAGCACGGCGGCCGTTCTCGCTACCGGTCACGCGGAACATTTCGACCATCTTGTAGGCGCCGTAACCTGCAGCCAGCAGGATGCCGCAGAGCAGCGCCTTCTCGATAATCTGGCTTGGCACAATGATATTCAAAATGTGCAGAAGCGCCCAAAACGGATAGCTGGGTGTCAAGCTTGTAGGCCAGGGAATGGTGGGCGTAAAAACTAAATCGACGGTCAGGATAAAGCCGGACCGCAGCAACGGCAGCATTACGGCCAGCGTCAGCGCGGCGTACACAAATAGCGGTATCTTTTGTTTGTTCATGGCCCCTCCTTGGACTCGTAGCTTAGGCTTTGCGGTTGAGGCGGTACTGCTCGACAACCAGCTGCACCGTCCCAAGCAGTAATAGCAAAAATCCGTATGTGGCGAAGTTTTGGGAAAGCGTGTGGTTATGCAAAAGGTCTGTCGCAGGCATACCCACCAGCATCACGATCGCCATACTAAACGTTACGCCGGCTTCGATCCGCCGCACAAAGGCGAATATTGCATAGGCGAGCAAAAACAGAACGCCGAACTTTACTTCGCGAAACAGCGTTCCGACCACCAACGCCGCTACAAGCAGGCCGATCTGCATCAGCCGGGGTGTAATCTGTCGTTTGATTTTCTGCATTTTACACCTCCTACTTTTGCTTTCCGTTAGATTGGACGTGCACGGTGTACATATTCGGCGCATCGGCAGGCATAATGCTCAGGTTGCTTTGTGTAAACTTACCGAAGTTGCCTGGCAGATCACCAGCCGGAATCAGGCCGAGCTGCTCAAGCAAAATTGTCTGCGACGTGTCCTGCAGCGTAAACGTGTATGTACCTTTTTTGAGGTAGATGTCCGTCTTGTAATACGCAAAATCTATGTAACCCTTCGGTAGCGGTGAACCTTTAAGCCGCTGCAGACTATACGTTTTGCCGCCGCTCGTTAGATTCACCGCTCCGGCATTTGTTGCAGCGTGCGCTAGCAGGCGGTAATTGCCGTCTTTCGGCACAATCACGCTGGTCACAACCTTAGAGTCAGCCCCGGACGCAACACCAATAAAACGCCCCGTTTGCAAATTAAGCAGGCTTGGCACAACTTCGTTCGTGTAGTTGTAAGTGTTGTTTGCACCGTACAAGGTGCTCATCGAAAATGCACTGTCGGTAAAGTTGGAGCTGGCGATGAGCTTATCGGTAAACGGCAGCATGCTCGACGTTGGCGTAAAGCCGGCGTGATTTGCGGCAGTGTAGAGATCGTAGAAGCTTTGCTCGGGATCGTCGCTCATTAAATTGCCGCCACTGTTTGCAATAAAGTCCTTCAACTGCACCGGGAAATCAAGCTGCTGTCCATTCAGATTGGCGGCCGGCGAGTTAAAGGCCTTTAGCAGATTTCCCCATGAGAGATCGGCGAGCATGGTGGTTTTATTTGGCTTTTCGGTTGCGGTGTACATGGCAAAATCTTTGCCATCGAACGTCTTTTTAAAGCGCTGGGCATGCGCCAGACTATCGGTTATTTTGGCGTCAATGCCCGGCAGGTACGTGATACCTTGCTGGCGGTCGTGCAAGTTTTTTGGCACGACAATATTTGTTATGCCAAAGTCATTGATGAGCACATTTTCCCACCAATCCTGATTGTAGCCAATGGCGCGGTACACCATGAAGGCCACGATTTTGTTGGCAGTGTCGGCGCCTTCGCCGTAGTACAGTGTGGGTTGGTTAAGGTAATAAATGTAATACTTGTCGAGGAAGGTATAGTTGACACCGTCTTGCGGCAGCTCGCGGCCGCTCTCCATGGACGGCATCACGAACACGCGCTTGGCGCCCGGTGTGTTTTTGAGCGTCGTCTTAATCGTGGTTAGATCTTCTGGAATGCTATATGGCGTCAGGAATTTATTAAAGTCACCGGTCAAAAATGTTTGTCGATATGTAGTACTCAGCATGAACGGGCCAATCGCCACAATGGCGGTGAGCAGCATGGCGATACCCGGACGATATTCGCGGCGGCGCACTGCATCAAATAGCCAGAGCAGGCCAATGGCAGACAGCAAGCCAACCACGTAATACACGATGAACTCGAAGCGATGCGGAAAGCGCAGCACATTAATAAATATGCCGATCAGTTTGACCGCGGCTTCGGCGGCTGCGTTCGTGTAGTGCGATAATGTGTTCACGATTGCACCCAAAACCTGGTGGAACGAAAAGATCGAACTATCGCCATAACCTATGCACATCCACATCGAAAGCACCAACATAGCGATGAGCGCAATCAGCGGCACGCGCTTTTTGGTTTCAAGTTTTGTCCATCGAACACCGGTAAAAATAGAAGCGACAACAATAAAAATGAACACAATAATTGTTCGGGGCAGCGGCGCGAGGTAGTCGCCGTAGCGATAAAAGTCCACGTGCCCGTACCCATCGAGCGAGAACAAATAGCGTAGCGGCAGCGACGAATAGTAGATCATCCAGTAGTTAACCGGCGCCTGGTCAAAGATGCCGCTGGTTGGTGGCGCCGTCAATTTGATGTACAGCAGGTACGGTACAAGGCTCGCCAAACCCACAATAACGCTGTACCAAATATTGCGCTTAAAAAGCGGCGCCAGTACGCGATGCTTGCGGCCCAGCATTGCCAATGCCTGCAGCACCAGCAGGAATGCCAGCACCACATAATACAGCACGTGGTAATGAATAGCCGGGTTGAGCAACACCAGCAGGCTGCTCGCCGCCATGTTTCGCCAGTTCAGTTTTTCGTTAAAGAAGAATTGCTCGATGGCCAGGCTAATGGTAAGCGCAAACATCGAAAACCCTATGATGAGCGTGTAAAAATCAGCAACTTTGGAATACAACAGCACAAAGTGAATGACGAGCGCGCTGAGCAGCGATACGAAAATCGCACGTTTGGGCGCGCCTTCCGAAAAGCGGCGGACCACCCGATAAAATGCATAAAATAACAGATACGCGGACAGCGCGCTAATAATCACGATCGCAAATGGCAGGATCGGATTGTACCGCATCCACGCCGTCCAAAACGAGTAGGTTACGCGGAACTCGTTCGAGCCAGTTAAGGCCGAGGATTCGGCAGGCAAATACTCGGAGTGGAAGTCAAAAAATGGCACAAGTTCTTCGCGCACAACCGAGGCGTGGCCATGCATAATTGCCGGCACGTCCGCCAAAACCGAACGAAAAATAAAGGCGTGGACCAACAATAAAAGCACAAAAATTGCGGCAAATACAAAACGCGGGCGCTTGCTGGCGCGCCGAACGGCGGCAAACGAACGCTTTACAAACGAATCTCTTGTAGACATGCTTGAGCCTCCTTAAAATTTTGTTGGGCGATCTCGAGCAGTTGTTTTTTGGCGGCCGGTAGATTGGCGAGTAGGGCGGTATATTCGCGGTTTAAGGTTTCGAGCGTGAGATCCTCTAACTTCAGGCCATACAGATATTTGGCCTCGGTCACAAAGCGCCAGCATTTTGTGTCGTAGGCAAGGGCCAGGCAAGGTGTGCCGGCCACGGCAGCCAAAAGCAGCGAATGAAAGCGCATACCAACGAGCACGTCAATTTGCTGAAAATACGACACGGCTTTGTCAATCGTAAATTCGTCGAGCAGCGCATAATCTTTGTAGCCCTTTAGGTGCGGGACAAGTTCTTCCTGCATAAATACGCGGTCGTTACGCGGGTTAAAGTCGTACTGGAACGGCATGAGCAGCACAAAGTTGCCGTCATCCATCAGCTGGCGCACAAAGGCACGCATGGTTTCAAGGTACGATTCACGGTCGATCCAATCCGGAATGTCGGAAAGCAGGTTGACGCCCACAATATGCTTGTACGTTTTTTTGGGCATCGGAATTATGGCTTTATTCCAGGGTTTTTGCCAAATGGTATTTAAAAATAGGCCGTCGGTGGAGCTGCGAATTTTACTCGACTTCAAATGCAGCACAGCGCGTGCGTAATCGTACGAGGTCTGATCGCGCAACACATTGAGCGTACTCAAACCAAGGCCAATTTTACTAATCATGCGGCCAACCGACGTTTTAATGGAGCCGATGCCGATATTCATGCCGTAAATTTGCTTGCCAAAAAAGCGCGCAATAATGTTAAAGGCCATCATGCGCGTAATCACTGAGTACGGCGAGCGGCCGGTCGACGAGTACAGTTCTTTATAAATCGTGCCGCCGCCGTACATCACCACGTCGACACTACGGATAATGCGGATGATCTCCAAAATCGACGTATTGTACGTTTCAAACAATTTGAGGCCGGGAAAACGCTCTTTGATTGGTGCAGGTAGCAACTTTTTATCGCTGATATTAACGTAAATTTCGTCGTAGCCGGCGTCTTGCAGGTACTGCACATAGTTGTACATTAACAGATCATCGCCGAGATTTGTCTGGCCGTAACTACCGAGTAATAGCGCTTTCTTATGACTCACGGGCAAGCTCCTTGTATACATCGTGCGTTTGAGCGGCGACCGTTTGCCAAAGCCGCTCCTGCTTTAAGGTTTTTGAGATTTTTTCGAAACGCTGCCGGTTACTGAAAAACTCATCGAGTTTAGCGGCAAGTGCCTCGGGCGTCCGTTCAAAGAACAGTTCGGGGCACTGCGGGAAAATCGGCGCAAATACTTCGCTGCCTAAGAAAGGTTTTTCGTAACCCATGGCAAACGACATCGGGCCCGAGCTCGACATAGCAACTGTGTATGGGTAGACCGAGACGTCGGCGGCAGAATAATATTGTCCGACTTCTTTTTCGTCGATAAAGCCGATCCATTTGTACTGGCCAGCCGGAATGAGCGCTTCGGCTTTGGCTTGGAGCGCATGGTAACCCTGCAAATATTTTTCGTCGTTATATAGCTTGGGATGTTTGCCGGCGCCGATTACTAAAAAGGCGTTCGGGTTGGTTTTGGCGTATTTGGCAAAGCCTTCGATGAGCAGGCCAATGCCTTTGTAGCCGCTCAGGTAGCCCATAAACAGCGCCAGATCTTTTTTGGCATCCAGACCAAGCTGCTGGCAGGCTTCATTGCGCGGCAATGGCGTAAAAGCTTCGACGCCGTGGTACACAACGCTGATTTTATCGGCCGGCACGCCGTATTCTTCGATCAACGTGTCTTTGAAAACTTGCTCGTGCACGATGATGTGCCGGGCGTAGCGGGTGAGCGGCTTGTAAATACGCTTGAAGGCAAGCTTTACAGCTTGTGGCGGCAGGCTGGAGTTGTTCTCGGCCACAAATTCTTTGTTAATTTTGCGCAAGCTTACCACGCCGTGCAAAGTAATCACCACGTGTTTTTTGCGCAGAGCGAACAGCAGCCATTGCAGCAAGTAGGCCGTGGCAATGCCGCCAAACAGCGCCAGTTCCTGCTGGATATGAATGACGTCCGGGTTGAGTCGCTTGAGCTCGGCGTATAATTGACGCGCAAAATTCGGGCTGCGGTCAAAGCAGCGGATAACCGTGCGGCCGTCTTCGGTATATGTTTCCGGCGCGGCACCGGTTTTGTTGCATAAAATATAGACTTCGTCGTCTGTGGCCGGCATCGCCGTAATCAGGTTTTTAGTGTAGGATGCAACGCCGCTGGCCTTAATGTGCTTTTGGGCGCGCTCCGGATAAATGGTGACGTGAGCGATTTTCATACTTATAGTTCCTCGGCTTCGCTAGCGCCAGTTACTTCGGTTTTACGAACAATATACAGCGGGCGATTGATAACTTCGGCATGAATTTGCGCAATGTACAGCGCTACCAAACCCAGGCAAGCCAAAATAACACCCACCAAAAAGAGTAACATAAATGCCAGCGCAGCGGTGCCGGTAAAATGCAGGCCCAGCGGATCGTTCAGCAAATATTTTTCAACGATTACAAACAGCGTGCTCGGCGCGGCCAGTATTAAAATGAATACGCCCAGGTAGCCGGCCAGACGCAGTGGCACCATGCTGTAAGCAGTGACTGAGTTAATCGCCAGCGCAATGAGTTTTTGGAGCGTGTACGAAACCTCGCCGGCGTAACGCAGCGGCGCTACAAAATGCACGTAATCGCGCTCAAAACCGAGCCAGTCGATCAGGCCGCGGTTGATGCGGTTGTGCTCGCTCAAGCGGTTAAACTCATCAACGACGCCGCGGTCGAGCAGGCGAAAATCCGTGGCATGCGGCGTAATCTGCGTGTGGGCAATGCGCTGCATGATGCGATAAAACCAGGCCGAGGCAAACTTTTTAAACCAGCTTTCTTTTTTGCTGTATTCGCGCACGCCGATGACGACTTCGGCGCCGGCTTTCCACTTGGCGATGAACTCACCCAGCAATTTTGGCGGATGCTGTAAATCGGCATCCATGATAACGACGGCTGCGCCGCGGCTCACATGGATACCGGCAGCAACGGCCGGCTCTTTGCCGAAGTTGCGCGAAAGCACCAGCAGGCGAACGCGCGCGTCTTCTTTGGCAAGCCGGCGGGCGATTAAAACGGAGTCGTCGCGGCTGCCATCGTCAACGAGAATAAATTCAAAGGTGTAGGGGAGTTTTGCGGTGCAGCGATGTAGCTCGCGGTGCAATTCCGCAAGGCTCTCTGACTCGTTGTGCATAGGCACAACGATTGATATGAGTTGTTTTGCGCGCTGCTTAAGCAAGGCGCCGCTTCTGTCTGACTCCATCCCATACACTCCACGAGGCAAAAAGGCCAAGCATGGCCGCACTACCCCAGATTAAATTACTTATGACGGCGGGCAAGCTCGCATGGTGCATCACCATTAGCCCGCACGTAACCACCGTACCTGCAATGACAATAACACAAATTTGATAGCTACGCAAAGCAATATAATAATACACAAGCAGATTGAGCACCGAAATGATAAACATGGCGAGGCTCAAAATCGGCAGCAAATGCGAGAGCTCCGTATAGCTGCGGCCCATTAAAACACCGACGGTGAAACGCGGCAACGACGTAAAGCCGACGAGCACCGCGCCACCAATAACACCGAGTAACGCCATCGAGCGCAGCAAATATTGCCGGTTTTCGCGCATCGGCCGCGACTTTCGGACCGACGGCAACAATACCTGGGCGATCGAAACCGTCAGGAAAAAGATGATCCGTGCGACACTCGAAATTCCGGCGTAGCGGCCTGCCGTTTGGGCATCAAAATAGTGCTTCACGACGAAAACATCCAGGCTCCCAAGCAGGGTAATGCCGAGCGAACTCACCAATACGAACAGCGCATACTTGAGCTCCGGCACAATAAATCGCACGTCCGGTAAGCTAAAGTACCGCAGCCCCGGTGCCTGGCCAAACCCAATAGCCCGCGCTTTAAAGGCCGTATATATAAATGCAATGATCTGCGACACAACCAGACCGGCAATTGCACCCACCGCGCCCCAGCCAATCAGTACAAATAACACCGAAAACACCAATCGACTCAATGCGCTCAAAACGTTATACAGCGCAGTGGCGCCAAACTTTTTGTGCCCGCTTAGATACGCGCTCCGAAAAGACGAGGGCGCCGTCAGCACCAACGCAACGAGCAGGGTAATAAACGGCCAGATGGAGCTAAAATGAAAAAAACTGCCGAGGCGCCAGCTAAGCGCCACGCCAATCACAAACACGCCCACACTTATAGCGAGCGCCAGCTTTTCGAGCTCAAACGCCACACGGCGCTTATGCGTCTCGTCATCGTAACTCGCTGCAACGTTGACCGTCACCTGACTGAGCACCGTAATAAAAATGATGAGTTGCATCGAAAGCGCCACCAGCGCCTGTACCTCACCGTACGCATCGAGCTTTAACAAGTGTCCGAGCACCGGATAGTACAAATAATTCAGCGCGCCGGCCGCCAAGGAACCCATAAAATAAATAGCATTGTGCCGCAAGAAGGCACTCGACCGCACACGCCCAAATATAGCCGCTGTCTTTTTCACCATACTACCGTAGCAGCTCACGGGCCGATGGGCAACCCCTGTCGCGCTTTCGGCGATAAGAAATATTTCCTTTTTGAGGCAAGCTATGGTACAACAATGCCACCAATATAAACATAAGGAATTAGTAGCGTGGGCCTCGTACAAAAAATTATAGGAATAGCGGCAATAATTATATTGTTGCTGGGTTGCGGTATCGGGGTCGGATTTATTATTGCAGCGCATAAAGAGCGGTAGCAATTAAAATTTCCTGAAGTCGTGCGCGGCACTGGTTGCCGTCGTATTGCAATGAGCTTACACTATATATCAGATATCGGAGGTTGAGGTGCAGCGTTTCAATATAATAATCACATACTTTTTAGATGGCCGGGCACTGGCGCAGCGTTGGCGTGCATTGTTGCGCGCGGCGGTTATATTTGCGCTTTGCTGTTCGATTTTGTGGAGCGCAGGCCCGGCATTCGCCGCCCAGTCATTGCTTGATATTGTTGAGAAGCCGCTCGGCACCTCTTCGCCTGCCGGCCCTATACCCGCCACTGTCAATGACATAACAAAGGCGAGCACCAGCAGCGGCTTGCCGCTTGCCTATGACGCCTGGATTTATCCAGATGCACCTGGCGTCGCGCGCATCTTACAAGGTACACAGCGTTTTAACGCCCTTAAGGCCGAATACCTGCATGTCAACGATGATGGCACGCTCGCACAAATCAATCAGGACGATAGCAATCCGAACGGCTATTCCGAAACCAATGTAGCGCTTCTAAAATCAAGCAGTGCAGAGCAGTACATAACTGTCTCGGGCAATTTGGACGGCACCACGATCGCCATGCAAAACGCCGAAACCACCATTAATACCATGGCTACGCTTGCAAATAAAACAGGTTTTGGCATTGAACTTGACTGGGAGGATTTCGGCCAGTGGAGCCCAGCATATTACCAAACGTTTAAGGGATTCCTGCAAAAATTGGGCTCGCGGTTGCACGCCGACGGCCACAAACTTATGCTCGACGGGCCGCCAATCTATGACGCCAACAGTCAGGGTTGGTACCAGTGGAAATACGAGGAGCTCGCGCCGCTCAGCGACTACATTGTTATGATGGCCTACGACAATCAGTATGACAATGGTGTCGGCAGCGCTATTTCGCCGCATGATTGGCTGCTAGGGTGTCTGAACTGGCTGCACGCCAAAGCCGGCGACAAAGGGATTGCCGGCATTGCAGCCAACGGCTACACCGGTAACGGTGATACTGGCCGTATCACCGATAATGACAGCGGTAGCTTACTGCGCCGGGCTTTCTCGGCACTTTCAATAACTCGCAATGCAGAGGGCGAACTTACAGCATGGGTGGGCTCCACCTTTTACGACTACTCGGATAGCACCACTCTGGACATGCGCCGGCGCGCCGTAGAGCAGAGCGGCTTGCCGCGTCTTTCGGTATGGAGCTTAGGAAACAATCCTTGGTTTTAGCGGTCAAATAACCAAAAGTCGATTTTTTGCTGCGCCAGCTGTCCGATAAAATCGGTAATAACCGGCGTAGCCTCAGAGCTAAACGGCTTGTTGTCACTCCAATACGACCAGTCCGTTTCCTCGGAATCATGACTCTTATTTTGGGCGAATATGTTAACCGCGACCTGGTACCCTTGCTTCTGCAGCAGCTCGGCTTGGCTGGCGATAGTAGCCAGTACCGCCTTGCGGCGCTCAGGCGTCATGCTTACGACCTGTGCCGGGTCAAGCGCATACTTCGTCGCAAAAGTGCCGGTGTTAAACCATACTTTTTTGACCTTTAAATAATCGGCCATTTCGCTCAGCAGTGGAGGGTTCAGGAACTCAGACGCATTCAGGATGGCGCCATTGCCGCCCTGGGGTGAAAGCCACGGAAATCCCTGCAAACCGGCGTAATCAACAAGTCCTGGCGCAATACCCTTGACGTAAGGGAGTAAGCTGTCGTATTCTCCGTCCTGCCAGTTGAAATCGGTCGCACTATAGGTGGCCGAGTTGAGCATAACGCTGGTCTGTGCCGCCGGGAAAAATTGCCGCAGTATGCTCAGGTAATTATTCACGGCCGGTGCAAAATACTGCGGCTGATTGTCGTTCCAATACGGCAAGTTTGCCTCTGGGAATGGATTCCAGATGCCGAGCTGGGCATCGGTAATGCCTTGCGCCTTGAGTTCGGCAAAATATGCCGTAATCGCGGGATTGTACGTGCCATTGGCAAACAGTGCGTAGTCGAGATTCGTCCCGTCTTTTGTGGTTGGCTCAGCAATCACAAGCGGGCGAACACCGCTTTTAGCATATGTTTGCAATGTTTTGGCGTCGGCATCGGCATACGTTTTAGCCATTTCGGCGTCCGATGGAGTCGATGTAAAGACCATGACCGTGCCCGTCACATATGAATGGCACGCTTGCTGATACACCGCGACCTTGGCGAGACCTGGATCGCTGGCATCGAGCTTGGCGTTTGGCTGCTGAGTATTGCAAGCCGCGGTTGTAACTGTGACGGCTTTTTGGCGGTGCGTAACGTCTTTAATGATGTTCAGTGGTTTGTTACCAGTCATATATTGGTACACTGTGGCAGCCGAAAACAAAATCAGCCCAAAAAAGATGAGGTTAATGATAATGATATGCCGGCGTTTCATTAAATACCTTCACGCTCCCATTTTTGCCATTCCAGCGCATCACCCCGGAGCACCATAAAGGCACCACGGAGCAGGGCATGAAACTCGATCCAAACCACAATGTAAAACAATGGCCACGTAAACGGCCACAGCGCAATAATACTGAGACGCTGCCGCAGCGTTAGTTTGTTGTCGAACAGTGCGACCACAATATAGCTAATGCCCACGAACAGCATACTCAGCCCGAGCGAAACAAATTCGCCCGAAACCACGCTGTATGTCAAAAGGAGGGTAAAGCCGATCGGCTCAAGAATGAGCTGCATTTCGGCAAGTAGAGCAAACGGCAAGATAAACCAGCCTAGCCATTTATTGTGCCGCCGTTCAAGCGAGAAAAACAGCCGGCGGTAGTGCAAAAATGTGTCAAATCGACCCTTTTTCCAGCGCAATCGCTGTGTAATGAGGCCTTTGTAGTTGGCAGCGCCCTCGGTGTAACAAATGACATCCTCGGCATACACGGAGCGCAAACCGTGAAATTTGGTGCGCATTGACATCTCGATATCTTCGGTCTTGTTCTTTTCGTCGAACATGCCGAAATAGTCAAACGTGGCCGAGCGCCGAAATGCCGCACAGGCGCCG
Organism: Saccharimonadales bacterium (SeqCode); assembly: GCA_035478835.1. Classification (GTDB taxonomy): domain Bacteria; phylum Patescibacteriota; class Saccharimonadia; order Saccharimonadales; family UBA4665; genus DATASD01. The sequence goes on along the minus strand of DATIJH010000009.1, from coordinate 84,935 downwards.
CCGTAGATATACTCGGCGCCCATCACACAATGTGCGCGCTTAAAGTAGAAGCCGAACAGGTATTCAAGCTGCTGGATGCGGCCAACCAGGCGGCCGTGCACATTTGCGATGCGCACCTGGCCAACCGCGGCCGAAACGGTGGAATCGCGAAAATGCTCTACGAGGCGGGCGATCGCATCTGGTGCGAGTGCAGAGTCGGCGTCAATCGTCAAGATGATCTCGCCGGTGCTTTTCTGGATGCCGGTGTTCAATGCGCGGCCTTTGCCGCCATTCTTCACATACAACTGGCGCAGCACGCGACGGTCGCCGGTCCGCCGAGCTTGCTGGCGATGTTCGGCAATAAAAGCATCGACAATCTCGCGCGAGCGGTCGGTCGAGCCATCATTCACCACGATAACCTCAAGGTTAGCGTACGGGTTGGCTAGCACCGACTTCAGCGTTTTAAGTACGCCGACTTCTTCATTCCAAGCGGGAATAATGACCGAAACTTTGGGGCGGTACTTTTTGACGACGCCGTACTCTTTGATTTCGCGCTTGAAAGCACGCAGGCGGCGGGCCTTTTCGCGTACCGAAAAATACGCCGAGAGCATCAAAAACACAAAGTATTTAATGAGCATCACCGTCGCCAAAAAAATGGTCAGGTTGCGGAATAATAAAAAGAGCGAGGCGTTGGTCATTGGTCGATTCCTTGCACGGACAGCAGCGTTGCCTCAACCACCACATTACTGTGCTGGCCGGCGTCGTTGCAGCCGATTAACAGTTTGCTCGCGCCACCGTCATCGGCTGCGACGTAGGGTTGCGAATCAGGGAAAACTTTGGCGCTGGTCACTTTATATACGTAACGCCAGTTGTGATCGGTATCCATGAAGACGTTGCTGCCCACGCTTGGCAAGTTCTGGTCGTTAAGCGTGCGAAAACTGGCGCGGCAATATAAAAATGCGATACCAATATTGCCAGCGCGCGGCTGCACCGGCAACAGCAAGTGCAGGGTATTTTGGCGTGCGAGCCACGTACTTTGACCTTCTTGCAATGGTGCCACTACGTCAAGCCGCAGAGAGCGGTCCGGCAGCTTTAGAGTTTGCGGCTTGCCGAAGTTGCCATACAGGCTGCTATTCATAAAACTCTTCAGTTGCAAGTTATAGGTGTCGGCAAATGCCGCGAGACTTACAGGCGCTAAGGTGTGCACAAATGGCAGCGAACGGTTATACACGGACTCATAGCCGGACATCAGCAAAAAGGCACTAAAAAGTCCGCAGGCACCAAATACAGCCAAACGCGCCGTCCAAAGTACGGTGTTCTTAAACAGCTTTTTCATTTGATAGCACCTTTGCCGGCTTGCGGTTTCTTCTCGTAGTAATGGCGCAGCAGGCGACGCGAACGCCAGCCAATCAGCCGTCCTACAACAAGGAATACAAGGTTGGCGATTAAAACGACGGCAAAAAAGCCGAGGTAAAAATACCATAGAATAACAAAGGGGCTACCGTTTTGGTCAATTAGGTTCATGGTCGGTACCTTGTGGTGCGTGGATGTGAGAAATATCACAACACTTTGATTGATAATAACATGTATCCATAGGCTGTGCAAGACAATATTCTCGCAAAATACACTTAATTGTGGTGTAATACAGCAAATCTTACGGTAACGTGACTGCTTCGCCGGAGCGCTCGACGTGTTCCCAACTGCTTTCGGCCATTTCGTGGCGGAAAAGTTCGCGGGATTTGCGCGCCGATTTTATAAGCGCTGCAAATTCCACCGCAGTTAAGATGTACATAAGCACGTAGGTGAGTGGCAGTAAAAGCGCTAGGCCGAGCTTGGCGCGCAGACTTTCGCTCTCCTCGCCAAGCAGTGTCAGGAAAATAAAGGCAGTCACAATAACGTACACACTGACAAGCGAGGTGAGATCCGCAAAACGCAGCACCACATATAAAATATACCCGACCAAAAACGGCTCAAGCAACAAAATAAATTCGCCGATGAGCGCGTAGGGCAGTTGGTACCAGGTGAGACGCTTGTCGTATTTGCTGCTGGCGTTAAAAAACAGCGCGGTGTTTTTTAATAATGTTTGGAAGCGGCCGTACTTCCAGCGGAATCGCTGCTTGATGAGCGAGCGGAAGTTGAGCACGTGCTCGGTGTAAGCGACTACGTCGGCGGCATAGTGGATGCGGCGCTTTTTGTTCCCATATTTACGAATAAGTTTGACCGTGAGGTCGATGTCCTCGGTCATGGTGTCGGTGTCATACAGCCCGGCGCTCAGCAGCAGCGAACGCCGGAATGTCGAGCCCACGCCGCCTACAATATATTCCATGTTAAAAACGGTGAGCGCGCGCTTCATGCGATACGAAATAAGATACTCAAAGCGCTGCGCCACGCCCAGCAATTTGCGCGTCGGAATAATTTTGACGTTCGCGGCCGAGGCCATCACGTGGCGATCGCGGAAATGCGCCACCATATGCGCAATAGCGTCCGGCTGCAGCAGCGAGTCGGCATCCACAACCATCACCAAACTGCCGGTGGCATGGTAGCGCACCGCACGGTTAATGGCTGTAGCCTTGCCGGCATTGGCTTGCGTAACAATGGTAAATTGGCCGCGATGTTTGCGCTGGTAGCAGCGCAGCACGTTTGAGGTGCGGTCCTTCGAGCCATCGTTCACCACAATGACTTGCTTGCGCTTGTAAGTGTTTGCAAGCACGGAGTCAAGCGTGCGAATCACGCCAATCTCTTCGTTATATGCCGGAATTACAATCGTAATTACCGGGCGATAGGGGCGGGCGCGGCGCACTTTTTTCTGGCGTAAAATCTGCTTGATATCATACAGATCCGAACCGATCAGCATGCTAAAAATACGCACAAAATTAAGCAAGCTAAGTGCCGCGATCAAATCATAGACGCTGCGCGAGATTGACATAACCGACCACCTAAAGAGGGAGCTTACGCGCGGTTTGCGCGGCGCACAATGCGCACGGCAAGCTGGCTAAGCAAGGCAACACCACCAATGGTGATGGCCGTGTAAGCCAAGATTGTACCGAGCAAATTGCCACCTGTGTCTGGCAGCATGATTGCGCCAGTCCCTGTTACTATTACACTGCCGATTGCAGTACCTGCACCTTTACCGTACATAAAAACTCCTGGATTTTTAATAAGAATTTAACAAAAAAGTTCCGCATACTTTCGTATACAGAACCCTCGTAAAACACTTTTATTTTATGCTTATTATACCAGACCTACAGGTAAATGTAAATAGCAGCCAGAAACTTGGTTTGACAAACGAGGCAGTCTCGCTTAAGCTTTAATCTTTGTCATCCGCACATCACAAATACGTTCAGCGGCCTGCTTGAGATGTATTTGTAATCAACCAAACTACATAAACATACCGAGGAGACCGATGTATGACACGTTTACCGCAGCCGGGCGGCGATGAGGGTAATTGGGGCGACGTGCTGAACGAATTTTTGCTCATCGAGCATAATAACGACGGCACGCTGCGCGCCGATGGCAGCTTGAGCACTAAATACACTTTACCAATAGGCGGCATTCCGCGCGCCGATCTTGACCCTTCAGTGCGCAGCAGTCTGGCGCGCGCCGACAATCCCATAACTACGCTCGGCGCCTTGCAGGATGTGAGCGCCGCCAGCCCCAGTGACGGACAAGTGCTCACCTTTAGCAGCGGGCAGTGGGTGGCGGCAACCAGCTTTACGCCAACTATTCCGGTCACCAGCGTGAACGGGCAAATCGGCGGTGTAGTGATCACTAAAACAGATGTCGGACTTAACAATGTAACCAACAACTTACAGTTGGCCGCCGCCAATAACTTGACAGATTTGACATCACCGGCCGCAGCACGCACAAACCTGGGGCTCGGCAGCTTGGCAACGCTCAGCGTCGTACCGCTTAGCAGCAGCGTCAGCGGGATTTTGCCAGTTGCCAATGGCGGCACTGGCTCGGCCACGCAAAATTTCGTAGATTTGACCACCGCACAAACGATTGCCGGCACCAAAAACTTTAACGGAAACATAGCAGTAGGCAGTACATACAATCTAGCCGTCTACAAAACCGCAGACCAAACTACCAACTATGAACGCGGCACCCTGGCGTGGTCCGGCAATGTACTGACGCTCAGCACAAGTGCGGGTGGGACGGGCGCAAACCGCCAGATAACCGTGAGCGCCAACTCGCAGAGCATCGACGTTGGCGGGACGAGCAGCAACAAGATTAACCTCAACTTCACAACCGGTACGGCCGGCGGGACAGGCGTGCAGGCCGGCGGCTCGCTTACCGGGAGCTCGGGCGCACAAGTGGGGTTAGCCGTTGCGCCAAGTATTGTACAGTCCGGCAGCAGCAGTTACACGGCGCTGCTCGTGAATCCGGCCGAAACAACCGTGGGGACGGGAAACAAAACATTACTCGACCTGCAAATCGGCAATAATTCCAAATTTAAGGTAGACAGCGGCGGCAACGCCACACTTGCGGACGGCGGCAACCTTACTATAGGTACGAGCGCCGGCACCAGGATCGGCACCGCGAGTACGCAAAAGCTGGGCTTTTTTAACGCCACGCCAGTGGTGCAGCAGGCGGTCAGCGGCTCGCGCAGCTCCGGGGCAGCGCTCACCGCACTTTTGACTGCGCTTGCCAATCTCGGACTCATCGCTAACAACACCACAGCATAAAACAGGGCACCTATGGAAATTCAACAGATAACCGACGTAAAAGAATTAAAGGCGCTGGCGTATGACCAGCTAGTACTAAAAACGCTCGCCGAAAATAATCTGCAGCTGTTGCAGCAACGGATCGCACAGCTCGAGCAGCTGTCCGCGGCGGCGCAGCCCGCAAAACCATCTGTAAAGCAAACCACACATAGCAGCAAGTAGCGGGCGTATACTTTTGACATGACAGGACGTACACACGATTTGGCCGCTATCACGGCGCTGGGAGTTATTGTAATTTTTGAGCCGCTGCGGGCGGTGACGCTTTCAACAGTGCTGGTGAGTGTGCTCGCCAATCAGATCGGCGGCATTTTACCGGATATCGACCAGCCCACGGCGCCGTTTTGGCGCAACTTGCCGATTGGCGGATTATTCGGCCGCGTATTTGATAAATTACTGGGCGGGCACCGGTTTTTGACGCATTCGCTGCTCGGCGTGGCGCTGTTTGCGTTTTTGGCGCGGGCGCTGCTGGCGTTTGTTCATCCGCTTATGCCGCACGTGAATGTTGGCCTGGTGTGGTGGGCGTTTTTGATTGGTATTTTGTCGCACCTTATTATGGACAGTTTTACCAAGGAGGGCGTGCCATGGCTGCTGCCGGTCCCGGTTAAATTCGGCATTCCGCCCGCCAAAGCATTGCGCATTACAACCGGCAAATTTGCCGAGACGCTTATTGTGTTTCCGGGCCTATTAGCATTCGATGCATGGCTCTGCGCCAGCCATTACCAAACTTTGATGGCGTTCGTGCACCATTATTTGGTGTAGGCTAGAATTCGGAGGCGCGGACGTCTAAATCGGCGGTAACTTCTACTTCGATCCAGCGGTAATCATGTGCGCGAACATTATGCGAGTCGAATGGACGTTTACGCACGGCATACAAGCCAGCTGGGTCTTTCAAATACTCGTACAAGTGTTTACGAAAGCCTGTCACGCTTATGGAATCACTGCGGTCGATTGGAGGCAGCGTCAATACCCGCATAATATCGTAGGCGTTCATGGAGCCACTGATGCTCGGTGCAGGCAACTTTGGCTCAAAAAGCGTTCCGTTGAGATCCAAATTTACACCCAGTGTTGCGGTGCGGAACAAACGTATCCACCGAATCTCGGATGGGCTATACGAATCGTTTGGGGGTATTTCAGAAGGAAAATAGCGCGGTGAAACAGCGGCGGCGATGACATCTTCGCTGTTCACGAGACTCTCTCTCAGGCTATCGCCGTAAAGGTGGTCGCTGTCGCGGATCATCCGGTTTACGGCTGCATGCACCGTTTTAATGACAGCATGATACTTGCCGTTACTTTTGACATGCGAAAGCGCTTCGGGCAAGCCAGTGGCAAGCTCGAACTCATGCGAAATAAAATCTTGGGGCGTTGGATCGCAAACTTGCGTACGCAAATCCTCCACCACCTCTAGTGGAACACATTCTTGGATAGTCATATACTTGTAGCCCTTAAACAGGCTATATCTAAGCGTAGATTATACCACAAAATTGCTTACGTTCAACCCATTTACTTGCTTTATTGGCTATTTTGTTGTATTATTAGTGCATGTTTGAAAGCTTTGTGTTGTTTCTGAACAATTGGAATGCAAAATACGGCGAGCGCCAAAAACTACAGCAGTTATACTTGGCGATCATTGCCGTCGTAACTGTGCTTGCCGGCCTGGTGAGTCTGGTGCGTCCGCGCCTTGGCCACAATATTATGTACATTGTGGGTGCCGCGCTCGTAGCATTCTTGGTGAACGCCATTGCCTGGCACTTGCTGCACTCTGCCGTGCTGCTTAAACTGGGCAGCACAGCGCGCAAACGCCGCTCTTAGTTACTCTGTTTGGCGGTTTCGGCCTGGCAAACGGCGCACCAGCCGTCGACTTCAAGCTGGTGCCGGCGCGGCGCAAAGCCGAATTGCTCGGCAACACCGGTAATAAAGGCTTCCACGCGGGCGTCGTCGTGAATATCGACAACTTTGCCGCAGCGCAAACAACTCAGGTGATGGTGATGCGCCAAAAATTGATCGGACAGCTCGAGCTTGTATTTCCAGCCAATGTAAATGCGGTGGGCAATACCGAGCTCCTCAAAGAGCGCCACGGTGCGGTACACACTGGCCCGGTCAATTTTACCGGCCGCTTTTTTGACGAGCTCGGCCATAGATTGCGGCTCGGGCGCGATCAGCAAATCAAATACAATCTGGCGGGGACGCGTCAGGCTGTATCCGCTTGCGGCAAGCACCGCCTGGAACTGCCGTGTTTCATTCGTTGACATACCGTAATTGTAGCATAAATGCGATTTTGTTGCAGTAACACTTGTTAAAATCGCCAGGCAAAAACCAGGCATGGCTTGCTATACTGATGATGTGGGCGGGCAGCACAAAAACCCGCCATTATAATATGAGTAAACAATTCTACGATTATTACCAACCCGGCAGCGATAAGCGGCGCCGTCCCGAGCGGCCGCTCATGGGTACCGAAGTTCCGGAGCGGGCCGGCGAACGCCGCCAGATCGGCATCGGTTTTGATGATCCACGGCCGCCGCGCAAAAACAAGCGCCGGCAGCAAGACGAGTACACCCCCAAAACGCGCCGCGGCCGCGGCGAGCCCGAAGCGCCGGACGACTTTTCAGAAGAACCGCCGCGTAAGCGCAAACACTGGGTGCGGCGCATTGTACTCACGTTATTTACCCTTATTTTTATTGCGCTGCTCGGCGCCGGCTGGGTAGGTTGGAAGTTCTTAAACGAAACCACGAAAGTCTTCGGCGGCACGCCGCTCGGCAACGCCGCAAAACTGCTCACCCCAACAACTTTAAAGGGCGAGTCGAGTGGGCACGTCAATATTTTAATCGCCGGCAACTCCGTGGACGATCCCGGACACACTGGTGCACAACTGACCGATTCGATCATGCTGCTCAGCATCAACACACAGACGCACCAGGCCTACATGCTCAGCATTCCGCGCGATTTGTGGGTCAATATTCCGGGCGAAGGCTATGCCAAAATTAACGCCGCGTATCCGTACGGCAACAGCGACGGCTTTAACGAGCCTGTCTATCCGGCGGGTGGCATGGGCTTGCTCGAAAAAACGATCGAGCAGCATTTCCAGGTGCCGATCAACTACTACGCGCTCGTTAATTACACCGCGCTCAAAAACATCGTGGACGCCATTGGCGGCGTTGACGTCAACATTCAAAGCACCGATCCGCGCGGATTATACGACCCGAATATTAACGTAGCCGACGGCGGGCCGCTACTGTTGCCAAATGGCGTCAATCATTTGAACGGCCAAACCGCACTAAACCTGTCCCGCGCCCGCGGCGATCCAACCAATGACGGCCGCGTGGGTTACGGTTTTCCGCGCAGCGACTTTGACCGAACCGAGCACCAACGCCAGCTCCTCACCGCCATCCAAGGCAAGATGTCGAGCGCCGGCACGCTCATCAATCCCTTTAAATTGGGCAAGGTGCTTGATGGCATCGGCACCAACATAACCACCGACATGAAGATTAATGAAGCACGCAAGGTCGTAAGCCTTGTGCACAGTATTGGCGCGAGCAACATGCAGTCCGTCGCACTCGAAAGCGACACCAAAAATTACCTGAAAGGCTACACCGGAACGGGCGGACAGTCAGCGCTTATTCCGGCCGCCGGCATAAACGATTACTCCGACATCCAGGCTTTTGTGCAGCCGCTTGTGGGCGCGCTGTAACCAGCAGGCAAAATGTGCTCGCCACTGCGCTGTTTTGCGGTATAATACGCTTATGATTTTCGAGCTATTCCGCTGGTGGTATGGCGCGGGCTGGCGTAAAGCGCTGCGCGCCATTACCGCAGCACCGGCCGCTGTTGAGCGCAACTTTTCGGTCATAATTTTGCTGGAGACGTTGTTTTCGCCATGGAAGCGCATGACGAGCGTCAAAGGCCGTTCGCTCGACGCACAGATGCAAGCGATGCTCGATAACCTCGTGTCGCGCCTTGTTGGATTTTTTGTGCGCTTGTTTGTGCTGTTTGCAGCCGGTTTGTCGATGCTGGTAACGGCCGTTTTTAGTATTGCAGTCGCCGTTGTGTGGCCGGCCGTGCCGCTGCTCATTATTGCGTGCGTGTACAAGGGGATTACCGGATGACAATCAACTTACAGAGCGTCCGCACGCGCAAAGCCCGGTTTGCGGACAGCATCGGCAAGGGCGGCTACGAGCTGTTGGCGGTCGTAAGCATCGCGCTGCTTGTGCTCGGCGTTACGTGCTTGCTCACCAAAACATTGCCGCGTGCTGGCTATGCCAGTTTGGCTGTCGGTTTATTTACGACTATGTTTACGTTGTGGTACAAGTTCGACCTCGAGAAATTGCCGCCGCGGAATCCTGCCGCAACGCTTGATGACATCTTAGAGCCACGACTCCTGGCACACCTCAAAGACAATATTTCTCCGGCGCAGGCGTGGGATATCGCGCTGCAAAATGGCGTTGGTTATTTTATGCTGAACCGGCTGCTCGTGCCGCCGGATTTCGGCAAAGCCCAGCTCAGCACCACGGCCGGCGACATGCAGGTCGTCTGGGACCAGGCGCTGCAATTGCAGCAGTATTATAAAGCGCCGCAGATTAACTCGGGCACGCTTATTTGCGCCTTGATTTTGACTTCACAGCCGCTGCGCGATTTTTTGACGCACAATAAGCTGGGAGCCGAGGACGCGCTCGAAGTATATCAATGGCTCGAGCGCCAACTTTGGTACGAATCCTGGCCGCATGCCAACTTTGGCGGGATCGGGCGCGATTGGGCTGCCGGTTTTACGCCCACACTCGAACATTTTGGCGAAAACATCAGCCACGGCATCGAGGCAGTGGGCGGCTATCGCCGTTACCAGGCGCACGCCGATCTGCTCGACGGCATAATTAACAGCCTGGGCCGCGGCACTGCCGTTGCCATCGTGGGGCAGGCCGGTACCGGCAAAACAACGCTCGTGTACAGCCTGGCCGACCGCTTACTCAAGGCTTTGCCGCAGGACCGCGCGCTGCAATACCACCAGGTCGTGAGCCTGAGCGCATCATTGATTTTATCGGCGGGCGGGCAGCAGCTCGAAAGCCTGTTGCTCACGCTATTCGGCGAGGCCATTCACGCCGGCAACATCGTCTTATTTATTGACGAGGCTCAACTGTTCTTTGGCAGCGGCGTCGGCGCGTTCGATATCAGCCAGATTTTGCTGCCGGTACTCAAGAACCGCAATGTGCGCATCATCGCGGCATTTACACCAGACGAGTGGCAGCGGCTGCGCGTGCAGAATGAGCCGCTGGCCAGCAGCTTTTCGGCCGTTGTCGTGCAAGAGCCATCGACCGCCGACACCATGCGTATCCTCGAAGACCAGGCACCTGTACTGGAGCACCGCAACAATATACTCATTACATTTGATGCTTTGCGCGAAACCGTGCGCTTGAGCGGCCAGTACATGCAGGACCAATCATATCCGGGCAAGGCACTCAGCTTGCTCGAGCAGACCATTCCTTATACGCAGTCAAAAGTTCTAGACGCACAGGCAGTGCAGGCCGCGCTCGAGAAAACACGCGGGCTCAAAGTTGCGGCCGCACAGGCACCAGAGGCCGACGTGCTGTTGCACCTCGAAGACCACATTCATGAGCGCATGATCAACCAAGTACGCGCCGTCGGTGTTGTGGCCGGGGCACTGCGCCGGGGACGTGCCGGGGTTTCTAACCCTAAGCGGCCGGTTGGCAGCTTTTTGTTCCTGGGGCCGACCGGAGTTGGCAAAACCGAGCTCGCCAAATCGCTGGCCGCCGTTTATTTTGGCAGCGAGCAGCAAATGACGCGCCTGGATATGAGCGAATATCAGCAGCCGGGCGATGTTACGCGTCTGCTTTCACCGGGCGGACAGGGCGAGCGCAGCCTCATGATGGCCGTGCGTGAGCAGCCGTTCTCGGTCGTCCTGCTCGACGAGATCGAAAAAGCTCACCCCAACGTCCTAAATTTACTACTGCAAATGCTCGACGAGGGCCAGCTAACCGACACCAACGGCAAACCGGCATCGTTCCGCAGCGCCATTATTATTGCCACTTCGAACGCCGGCTCGCAGGATATTATTGAACGCGTTCGGAGCGGCCAATCGCTCGACGATTTCGAACGCCCGCTCCTGGATAAGCTCATCGGCGCCGGGCAGTTCAAGCCCGAGCTCATCAACCGTTTCGACGAAGTCGTGCTGTTCCGCCCACTGAACGAGCCCGAGCTCATGCAGGTCGCGGGCCTCATGCTTGGCGAAGTCAACCGCACACTGTCCGCCCAAAACATCAAGGTCGAACTCAGCCAAGCTGCGCTCCAGCAGCTTGCCAAAAATGGCTACGACCCCGAGTTCGGCGCGCGCCCCATGCGCCGCCTCATCCAAAAAACCGTTGAGAACGCCGTGGCTGTCAAAATTCTGCAGGGCCAGGCGCAGCCGGGAAGCGTAATACAGCTGGATGTCCAAGATTTATCGCTGCCCCAAAATCCCCAAACCCAGCCACAAACCGCACCCCAAACGCCCCCGCAAATGCCGCCCACAACACCGGTCACCGGCTGATTACCCTTTACGTGCCGCCCAAAAACGCATACAATAGAAGTAATCATGAAACAAGCGCCCGACAATTCCCGCGCCTTCCTTATCATCGTAACCAACGCAATCAGGTAACGGCGTGGCTATGTACAAAATCGACCTGCACACACATTCATATGGCTCGCCGGATGGCAGCCTTAAGCTGCGCCATTACAAGCGTATGCTCGAGGACGGCGCACTCGACATTATTGCCGTAACTGATCACAACACAGTCGAGGCGGCACTCACCCTGCAAAAAGCCTTGGGCGAAGATCGCATTATTGTGGGCGAAGAAATCACCACCACCGAGGGCGAAATCATCGGCCTGTTTCTGCGCGAAACCATCGCCGGCGGGCTCACACCCAAGCAAACCATCGCCGAAATCCGCAAACAAAATGGCCTGGTGTACGTGCCGCATCCGTTCGAAACAGTACGCAAAGGCTTGTCCGAGAAATCTCTCGCCAAAATTGCCGCCGACATCGACATTCTTGAGGTACACAACGGCCGCGCCGTATTCCAAAACCACAGCAACCAGGCCGGCACATGGGTCAAGAAGCATGAGGTTGCCGGCGCTGCCAGCAGCGACGCGCACGGGTACCGCGGCTGGGGCAAAACCTATACCTGTATCACCGAAAAACCAACGTGTAAAAACCTGGTACGCCTACTGGCCGAGGGTTCATACGCCATGCACGCCCCGGGCGTAATCGGCCTGTTATACCCCAAAATTAACCGCGCCAAGAGTCGATTGCACCACACTCATGCAGCTTAGCCATTTATATAAAGATCTGTTTTATGCTGTCTGGGTATTTTTGCCGGCGGGGCTTGGCAATGTTACGCCGATTTTGGTGGCTAAAATTTCGTGGCGCCCGCTGCGCGACTGGCAAACGCCGATCGACTTTGGCCGCACCTTTCGCGGCAAACGCATTTTCGGCACGCACAAGACCTGGCGCGGCCTCATAACCGGCATGATTGTGTCGACGCTTGTGCTGGCCGGACAGCAGGCTATCGTTCACCACAACCCGACGCTCGGTGGCTGGATACTTGGCCTTGATTATACGCATTTGCCAGCCCTGATTGTTGGGCCGCTGTTCGGTCTCGGTGCGCTCGGCGGCGATGCCATTAAGAGCTTCTTTAAGCGACAGCGCGGCGTTGCGCCAGGCGAAAGCTGGTATCCGTTCGACCAGATCGACTTGCCGGTTGGCGCGCTTATCGCCACCTGGGCGTTTTTGCGGCCATCGCTTACGCAGGCGCTGCTGGTGCTATGCGTGTGGTGGCTTTCGCAGCTGGTGTGGTCGTACATCGGCTACTTGCTGCACTTCAAAGATAAACCAATCTAAGTTGCTATAAAGTAGTTCTGATTTTTGAAATTTATGGGGTGGCGCCTCGCGGGGCGGCCCCAAAAAATACAATTGCTGCGGTCCCAGCAATTTATTTTTTAGGGGCGGACGAGGCGACAGGACCCCAGTCCTCTTTCTCAAAAATCAAACTACCGATACTGCTTGCAAGCTTCCGGTTCGGCCGTACCCTTGAGCGTGCCGCTCACCAACTGGTAGCCATACAACTGGTATTTGTCGCCGGTGGCAAACTGGCAATCGGGCAGCATCGGCAAATCGTAACCAAGATATTGGTCGAGCACAAACCGAAACACGTTCACCGAGCTATCCACGTCCGCTGCCACCGTCTGCGGATCGGCGCCAGGCATATAATAGCTGGCGAGCACGCCAAACTTTTGCTGCATTTGCTGGACAGGCAAGTTGATGGGATTGTAGTAGTGGCCAGGGGTCAGCGTGCCGCGGAATTGCTTAGGGTAGGGGCCTTCATCGGCCTGAATGACGATGGCAGCGTTCGGATCTTTGGCGCGGATGTCGCTTATCAAATCTTTGATGCGCGTGTTGAGGTAGGTGAGCTGGTTGGTATACTTGACGGTCTCGTCGGCACCGCCGTCGTCACGATCGCCATCGTAGGCCGGGTCGGAGCCGTCGGCGCTAAAAATGTACGGATCGTGCGGTACAAGGACGTGCGCAAAGGTAAACTGCGGTGCTTTCTGCGCACTGCTATTGGCGGCGATGCTTTTAAGCGCAGCCATCTGCTGCTCAAAGTTATCGCGCGGCGCCGTGTCGCGGTCATATTTTACGATGGCGCGGCTGCCAATCATCACGCCTTTTTTTAAGAACGGCGAAAGGACACTCTTATTGATGATGTCGCGCTGCAAGTCGGTCATCCAGAACGTCAGGCCAAAAACGCGCAGGCGAAAGTCTTTGGTGGGCTGATTGTCGGCCTGGATGCCGTCGCGCGTAAAGTCCCACCACGACGCCACCTGATTATATGTGTAGCCGTTTTGTTTGAGTGTCTGCGCGATTGCCGGATTATTGAGCAAGGCGCGGTACGGAAACGCCGATTGCCAGCTGCCGCCATCATGCGCAAAGAGTTGGTTGAGCTCCGGAAAGTAGCTCATAGACAGCGTAGAGCTGGTGGACTGCATGGTGAACGGGTAGTTGGCGTACGCCTGGGCTCGCGTCACGAAGCCTTCGCCGCCAAGAAAGTTCAAGAGGTCCGAGTTATCAAAATTGTAGTCTTTGGTGAGCGTGTCGGCGCTGGCGTAGCGGTCAAATAACAGATAATACACGTTCGGCTTGGCGGCCGGCTTGGCGTTCGCCGGTTTGGCCGGTACGAGCGAAGCAGGCGCGTTATAACTCAGCTGATGGCGCAGTGCCCACATGCGCTCGCCAGTCTTCACCAGTTGCGCGGCAAACACAAACGCCACCACGAACACGCCGATTTTTAATATCGGCACCGCCTGCAAAGGCTTAATCCACCGCACCAGGAGCCCGAGCGCAAAACCGCCCAGCCCAAAAATCGTCGCCATGAGCAATACCGTAATCAAGCTGTGCGTGAACGGCGTGTCAAAGTGCTTGGGCACGAGCTTGTCAGCCCACTGATGAAACCGCGGAAATGCATAACTGTACGCGTACACGGCATATACCAAGGGCAGGGCAGCGGCATGCGCCTCCATGCTGCGCCTGAGCACGAGCTTATACAGATAAAAAATGATCGTGGCGAGCACGCCGAGCAGCACAATCGGCGCAAATATTTCCGCCGGATAGCTAAAGTCTGAATTCTGCAGCCACCGCGACAATATAAGGGAAGTCAGCAGCAATATCTCGGGCACGCTGGAGCCGAGCACAAACCGCCCCAGGGCGCGCCCAAAACGCTTAGCACGCATAACGAACACCGGCCATGCCTTTTGCGCTGCAGGAGCTGGCGCAGCAACCGCCTCGGCTGGTGCCTCTGCGGGCACCTTGACAATTATTTCGGCTTCAACGGCGGCTTTCTGGGTCGCAGTAGGTGCCGGCGTTTTTACCGGCCGCTTTTTCGATTTTTTATGCCCCATGTTAAAAACCTCCGCAGCTTACTTGGTTTCAAACAGATACATCGTACGCTTCGTGTCTTTGATCGGTACTTTTTTGGCGAGCTTAAAATGCTTGTTCATGGCCGCTTCAAAGTGAGATTCGTCATAATCCGGGAAAATATCTTTGCGTGATGACAGCAAAATATCGACTTTGGAATCGCCCTTGGGTACAAACTCAACGATCACGCGCTTGCCGGTTACGGCCAGAAATTCGGCGATGCGCGGCAAAGGCAAATTGCGGCCGATTGCCAGGTGATGAATGATTGCCAGAGCCATTACGACGTCGGCCGGACCACGCGCAAAGAGCGAGTCGCGTTCGCGGCCCATCCAGCCGTTCGCAGTACTGGGGTTGGTGCAGTCCTGGACGAGCGGCAGCATGGTAACGCCCGTAGCGTCAGCATGTGCGTAGTTGCGGCCAACAGCGACCGGGTCGATGTCAAACGCCACGGTGTAGGCACCCATTTCGGCAGCAAGCACGCTGAACTCGCCATTATTGGCGCCTAAGTCCCAAACAATCTGCGGTTTGGGCTTAACCTGCGCCAGCAAATCGCGCACGATTTGCTGCTTTTCTTTGAATCCTTTGTCGGAATAATTTGTAAAAGTATAATAATCGCCCCATTCGGTTTGCTGTTTGGGCGGGCGCAGGCCCTTGATGCTGCGCTCCAGGCTCACCATGAGGCCATCGAGCGCGAACTTGCTGAGCTGTCGCTTTGGCACGGCTTTGCCTTCGGAGCCGGCATTTTCGTAGCGCTTTTTAGAGGCAGCGTGCAAATATACATGACTCAAAAGGCCGTGCGCAAAGCGGGCGCGCTTCGGCAAAAGCTTAGCAGCGAACTCCAATGAAACGCCCTCAATATTAGCCTCAAGCAACTTTAAAATATCGTACGAGGCGTAGTGGGCAAGGGCGAGCGGCGCCACAAAGTGCTCGCAGAACTGTTTGTAGCCTTCCCAGGGCTCACCGGGCGTGTATTTTTTGAACGACAATGTATCAATAAACACCGGTTTTTTGCCCACAAACTGCACATTGTAGGCGCTGGCGTCTTTTAAGATCATGCCGTGCTCCAGCGCAATTTTTTGTATGCGCAAGGTGAGCAGCGCAGCGTCTTTAAACTGTAAAAACGACCATTCGTACGGATACGAAATAAACGGGATGCGGGTCGGTGCGATAACTTTATATCGCTCGGCGTCGGCCGCGAGCTTGAGGTTTTTTGGGGCGTCATTGTGCGCGACGATCAAGTCTTCGCGGACAAGTGCGTCATATAAACCAGAGCTTATAAAAAAATCAAAATCCTCGCGGCCGGCCTGGTTGATTTGGCGGTAGACAGCGCCATCATCGTGCGTGAATATAAAGCCGGCCGGATCGCGGAACGAGCCGGGGTGGACGCCCGCTGCGGCCATTTATTTGTTGCTCTGGGCGTTAGCGCTTCGCGTGAACAGCGACTTAACTTTACGAAACGCGTTTATAATAACGCGGCGGCCGAACACCGACACACCAGCGAGCACGCCCACAAACGACTGTACAAGCATGCTGCCTGTGCCAGGGTCGAGATACGCAAAATGAAATACAAATGAAGGATGTAACATGTCTACCTTATCCCTTACTTTGATACTTGTCCCATTCTACCGTACACTACCTGAAGAATGGCTTAATGTATGAGTCGCACGCATTATCGCCAGAGGTAATCGATGGTAGTTTTGTCAATTATACCACAGCCAAAATCCAGGTAACACATGATCGGCAAAGTATCGTATACTACATGTATGAATTTTAAGAAATGGACCCTCAAAAAGGCGTTCCCGTGGCTGCTTGTAATTGCCGGCTCCATCGGGCTTATCTGCGCCTTCATTATTGCTTTTGATGAATTCAAACTGCTTAGCAATCCGCATTTTCAGCCCTCGTGCGATCTCAACCCGGTCATCAGCTGCGGTTCGGTTATGCAGTCCAAACAGGCGCATTTAACCGGCGCGCCAAACCCGTTCCTTGGTCTCATGGCATTTCCGGTACTCATTACGTCTGGCGCTATTATGCTGGCCGGCGCCAAAATTAAACGGTGGTATTTGCTGGGTCTTAACCTTGGTGCGCTCGTTGGCATCGTATTTGTGCATTGGCTGTTTTTTGAGAGTGTCTACCGCATTCACGCGCTGTGCCCGTACTGCATAGTAGTCTGGGTTGTTACGATCACAACGTTCTGGTACACCACGCTCTACAATATTCAGCTTGGCAACCTCAAACTGCCGGCCAAGCTTGTTGGCACCGCAACGTTTGTACGCAAGCATCACCTCGATATCTTGGTACTGTGGCTGTTGGTTATCGCCGCACTGATCCTCAAGCAGTTTTGGTATTATTACGGCCACTACCTATAGGCCGGGCAAGGGTGGGAGCATTTGGTATACTTACCAAGTAAGCAGCTATGAAAAAACACAAAAACGTCTTGCAAAAAACGGCTGAAGTTCCGGCCGAAGCGCTCGCGATGACGGTCGCGGCAACGCAGCATGTCACCTCTGCAATTCCGGGCGGCAGCATGCTACGCAAGACGAAAGATTACTGGCACATGCTGGGGCCAGGCCTTACGACTGGCGCATCGGACGACGATCCATCGGGCATTGCCACGTATTCACAAACCGGAGCGCAGTTTGGGTTCCATTTTTTGTGGCTTTCGCTGTGGACGTTTCCGCTGATGGCCACGGTGCAGGAAATGTGCGCCCGTATTGGCCTCGTGACGGGTAGAGGACTGGCCGGTAATATTCGCATTCATTTTTCAAAGCGCATGCTGTATTTGTGTACGGCGCTGTTGTTTGCGGCGAACGCGTTCAACATTGGCGCCGACCTTGGTGCGATGGCAAAGGGAATTCAGTTATTGCAGCCGCATTTGCCGTTTGCGCCGGTTGTTATTGCGCTCACGGTAGTAAGTTTGGGCTTGCAGATTTTCACACCGTACGTCCGCTATGCCAAGTACCTAAAATGGATGGCGCTGGTGCTGCTTTCGTATATTCTTTCGGCGCTCCTGGCGCATCCCAACTGGCAGGCGGTGCTGCACCATTCATTCATCCCGCACATCGCTTTTAATAAAGACGAGATTTTGTTGGTCTGCGCCATTTTGGGCACGACCATTTCGCCGTACTTGTTCTTTTGGCAAACGTCACAAGAGGTCGAAGAGCAAATCTTGATGGGCAAAACCACGGTGCATCTGCGCCGTCCAACCGACCCGAAAGACGTTAAAAGCATGCGCATTGACGTATGGAGCGGCATGCTTTTATCAAACCTGGTGATGTTCTTTATCATTGCAGCCTGTGGCAGCATTTTGTTTACGCATGGCATTACGCAAATCCAAACCGCCGCGCAGGCCGCCGAAGCGCTCAGGCCGTTTGCTGGCAACGCCACGTACTTTTTGTTTGCGATTGGCTTGATTGGCACCGGCATGCTGGCAATTCCGGTATTGGCCGGTTCCAGCTCGTACGCACTGGCCGAAAGTTTCCGCTGGCGCGAAGGCTTATACCGCAATCTCGACCAGGCATACGCGTTTTACGGTGTCATTATTATTTCGATGCTGGTGGGGCTCGGCATCAATTTTATTGGACTCGACCCGATTAAGGCGCTTATTTACGCCGCGGTAGGCAACGCAGTGGTTGCACCGGTAATTCTGCTTTTGATCGTGCTGATGAGCAGCAACAAAAAGCTCATGGGTCACTGGGTCAACAAGCCGTTCGCAACTCTTGTCGGCTGGTTTACGGTGCTCTTGATGGCCGCGGCAAGCGTCGGCGCTATCTTTTCTTTGTTTTAATATTTGTTGGTGCTATACTCGATTGGATTCGTAATTTACACATCCAATGAGTAATTTTGAGGCTTCTGTCTGTTTTCTAGCTAGTAATAACGTCGGCGAACAAGTGCCCGGGCACCCGGCGCCCGTCGAAAAGTGGCGCTTCGACCGCATGATACCGGAGCGTGATGATTTGCAGCGGCGGCTTGCCGAACGAGGCATTGGCACCAGCATTGGCCTCGTGTACGAATGGCCGGATGACAACGAGCCAGTCATCGCCTGCGCTGACAATCCCATTTTTCAGCGCGATGGAGCGGGGCGCGACCTCGTAACGCAGGACACTATATTCTACCTAAAACCGGTCGAGGAACTTGGCGGCGCCGTCGTCGACCGTTATAGTGAGCGCGTCAACAAACCAAAATTTGGCCTCACCGATAAAGTCATCAACCCGTACACCGTGCAGCAAATGGGCTACGACAAGTGGTGGGTACACACAGAAGGCACGACTCCAAGCGACGACCACGTGACGACCATTCCCACGTTCCAGCTGCAAGACAACGACACTGCCGTGCGCGAATGGGGCGATGTGCCAGTCATTGTAAAACCGCGCGCTGGCGGCGAAGGCAAGGGTATGTATGGCTTCCAGACGCCGGCAGAGCTTAATACTTGGCTCAATCGGCAGTATGCAAGCTTGGGCGCGGCCGCTTACCGGCGCTTCCTCAATTATTATATAATCCAGCCCGAGGTGGATTTTACAAAACCGCTGCCGCTCGAGCCGTTCTCGCCGAAAGATGCCGCTCAATTCCACGCCCGAAACGACAACAAAACGCCAAAGGAAATCGGGTTATACACTTTTTACCATGCGCCTAGCGACACATTTACGTGCTTTCCCGTGCCGCGTCGCAATATGCGCAGACAGATTACAGATGCGATCCGACCGGAATGGTTTTTTGCGGACCCTGACTATCTTACCAACGAGCTTGCGCCGAGCGCCGCGGCAGACATGCAGCTTGTAGCCAAGAAGTCCGGCGCGCTTGGCATCTATGGCCGCGTTGATTACGGCTACGGCCAGTTGCCAGGCCAGGTAGAGCCACAGATCTACAAAATCGAGGCAAATTTACGTAACCCATACCTCATGAGCACAGCGCGGCACGCCGTTGTTGGCGGTATCGTGCGCGACATGTACACCGATTTGCTGGCCGATCTGGCGCGCACGCCATCACAGCAACCAGTGTAATATAAGCATTTATTCGTGGCGCAGCGCTTCGATCGGGTCTTTGCGAGCCGCTTTGATCGCCGGCGCCGTGCCAAACAGCACGCCAACCACCAAAGCCACAAAAGTCGCGATCACAATAGCCTGCCAGGAAATGCTGGGTTTAAGGTCGGTATAGGCATGGAGAAGCAGGTCAATAACCAGCGACAGCAGGACGCCGATCGCGCCGCCAGCGCCCGAAAGCACGGCGGATTCCAGCATAAACTGGCGCAGAATCTGGCGATTTGTGGCGCCCACAGCTTTGCGCACGCCAATCTCATGCATTCGCTCGGTCACCGAAACAAGCATAATATTCATGATGCCCACGCCGCCCACGAGCAGGGAAATCGCCGCAACACCGGCAATTAATTTAGTAAGCAGATCGAGCACCTGGCTGGTCGAGGCCACAGCCTGCGCTTCGCTAAGCACACTAAAGTCCTGCTGGCCGCCGTGCGCGTCCTTGAGCGTCGCATTGAGCGTCTTAATAGTAGCTTGCGTGCGGCTGGGCGAGTCCGGCTTGGCCAGAATCGCATAAACACCAGCGGTGTTATTCGCCAATTTGTTAGCGGTTGCGAACGGTATGAAAACCGTGTCGTTAAAGTCGGCGACGGGCGAGAACGGCACGCTGGTAAAGTCGTCGAACACGCCGCGCACCATCAGCGTGTGGCCGCGGAACTCGAACGTCATGCCGAGCGGCGCTTCTTCTTGGAATAAGCGCTGCGCCACATCTTTGCCGATGACCGCCGTGTCGGCGTCACTGTCGCTATCAGTAAAAAATGCACCGGACTGGACTTTTTGCCCAAGAATTTGCGGCAGGCTGCTGCTGGTGCCGACTACGGTAATACCGTCTGCCGATTTGCCGTCAGCACTTATGCTGCCGGGCACCTGGGCGAGCGGCGCGACCACCGAAACGTGCGGCGCCCGCTGGGCAAGCGTCACGTCCTGCGCCGTAAGACTGCGTTGGCCGTTCGAATTATCGAGCATGCTTGCGCCCACGAAGCCAGTACCGTGCTTGGCGTGCATGTCGCCGGGCACGATCGTGATAAGGTCTTTGCCAAAGTGGGCCAGCTGCCCGGCCACTTGCTGCTTGACGCCTTCGCCGATCCCCACGATCGTCACCACCGACACAATGCCGATAATAACGCCGAGCATGGTGAGCAGGCTGCGCCACTTAGTGCTGCGTACGCCGGCAATGGCCATCTTAACTTCGCCGCGAATCATGGAACTCATGCGGCGTCCTCCGCTTTGACCTTGCGGTTTTTGCGCGTTGGTTTTTTGCCGGCAGCGCCAGCTTTTTTGGGCGAAGTCCGGCGCGATTTTGCAGGTTCCTCGCGTGCTTTCATAAGCACGGATACGCCGGCAAGATCGTCTTCTTCGGTGGTCGTTGGGATGGTGTACATGACTTTGCGGGCGGTGGCGGCGATTTCGCCGATGGCAGTCTGCTCGTCGTGTACAATCGCGCCGTCGTGCATGTACACAACGCGCGTGGCGTAGCGGGTGAGTTCCGGATTGTGCGTCACAAACAAAATAGTGTTGCCGGTTTTGTGAATTTCGCTAAGCAGCTCCATGACCAGGCGGCTGCTGTTACTGTCCAGGTTGCCAGTCGGCTCATCGGCGATAATAATTTTAGGATTGTTCACCAGCGCGCGGGCAATTGCCACGCACTGCGTTTGGCCGCCGCTTAAATGGCGCGGAAAATAATATTCGCGGTCGCGCAGGCCGACGCGCTCCAGCATATTGCTGGCCAGTTTAATACGTTTTTGCGCCGACATCCCCTTATAAAGCAAGGGCAGGGCCACATTTTCGATCACTGTCAAACGCGGCAGCAAATTAAACGACTGAAAAATAAACCCCACCATATCGCGACGGATTTTAGCGCGGCGGCCGGCCCGTAATTTAGAAGATTCGCGTTCGTGCAAACGGTACGAGCCGTGCGTTGGCCGATCAAGCAAACCGATCACGTTCATAAGTGTTGATTTGCCGCAGCCGCTCGGCCCCATAACCGCAACGAATTCACCCGGCTCAATAGTCAGGCTGACTTCATCGAGCGCGACACTCGTCGCCTCGCCAAAACCATATAACTTGCTGACCTGGTTGAGTTCAATGATAGGCATTACTAGGTAGTGTACCCGCGCCGTTGCGCATACTGCAAGATAGTTTTGTCGTAAATTTTGGTACAACACCCGTCAACGGCCGGGTTTTATCGGCAAAACAGGCCGGCATGCGGTATAATGGGCAACGTTGGAGAGGTCGCATAGTTGGTCTAGTGCGCTCGCTTGGAAGGCGAGTACAGGGGTGACTCTGTCGAGGGTTCGAATCCCTCTCTCTCCGCCAAAATTCGTATGAGCATTATTATTGAAAAACCGAACCCGCTCGGTTTATATGAGCGAACATACCCGGAGATGCATCCGGGCTTTATGCTTGCCGCCACGAGCCCGGAGGAGCGCGAAACCTTGGTCCATCGCCTTGGAACTATTTTGCGCGTCAGCGCTGGCATAAGCGGATTGGAAGACTCGATAGCCCATGGCCTCTACGACTGCATCAGAAATCATGAAATCACAAAGCCGTTCGTAGGACATTTTACCAAGCTGCTATTCGCCAGAGACGACTTACGGTCTGGAGTGCCCGATTCCAACGCCAATCCATGGGACCTGACGTTCGCGACCAGCGCCGGTCTCATTGGCCGGCTCCAGCGGTCGGGGTGCGTCGAGCCGAATATTCAGCCGACCAACTACCAGAAAAAGGGCGGAATGCCTGCAAAAGTGTGGCCCACGTACGACATGAGCGATTTCGCGACGCAGCTTGAGCTCGTCTGGGAGCCAGATATGCTCACAGCGCGCGACGTGCGGCTCGCTTCCGGGCGGCGGCACGTTTTACTGGGTATTTTGCGCGACAACGATTTTACTCCTTACGCGACACAGCTAAGCGCCAGTCATCCAGCTCGTGAGGACTGGTAATGCTGCTATAATTAAGTACAGTTAGGAGGGCGACGCATGAACATCACCAAGTATGAACACGCTTGTTTTGTTGTCGAAGATCAGGGGCAGAAGCTCGTGGTTGATCCGGGCAAATTTTCGGAATCATTCAATGACTTTACCGGAATTACCGCTGTCGTTATTACGCACGTGCACGCCGATCATTTTGATAGCGAAAAGGTCCACGCCATTGCCGCGGCCAACCCCGACGCGCAGATTTTTAGCACCAGGCAAGTCGCCGAGGCCGCAGCCGACCTGCACATTACCGTCGTCGAGCCGGGCACGTCAGTGACCGTCGGCGCCTTTACGCTCGAGTTCTTTGGCGGCCTGCACGCCGAGGTGTACCGCAGTATTCCGCGCGACCAAAACGTCGGCGTACTCATAAATAGCGGGCTGTATTATCCCGGCGACTCGTTCGTAGAACCGGGCAAGCCGGTGCAGGTATTGGCCTTGCCATCATCCGGTCCATGGCTCAAAGTGGCCGAATCACTTGATTTTTTGGCAGCCATAAAACCAAAATTCGCGTTTCCTACGCATGACACATATCTTTCTGAGCGCGGCGCCGTGCTTGTGAACACCCGTCTGCAGGCAATGGCCGAAAGTTTTGGCGGCACGTACCGTGTGCTGCAGCCAGGCGAAACCCTGGCGCTGTAAATTACTCGGCGATCAGCGTGCCGATATCTTTGCCTTTGGCCACAGCCAAAAAATTGCCACGCTTCATGGCATCAAATACCATCACCGGCATATTTTGTTCGAGCGCCAGGCCAAGCGCAGCTTTGTCCATCACTTTAATGGCGGCTGTTTCGAGCGCTTTTTGATGCGTAAGTTTTTGGATGCGCACCGCGTCCGTAAACTTGTTCGGATCTTTGTCGTACACGCCGTCGACTTTGGTGGCTTTGCATACGATGTCGCAGTCGAGCTCAAGCCCAATGCTCACCGCCGCGGTGTCATGCGTAAAGTACGGCCGGCCAATGCCCCCGGCGATCACCAGCACGCGGTTTCGCTCCAGGTGTTTTTCGGCTAAACGGTAGGAGTAGGACTCGGCCAGCTGCGTAGCATACACATTACTCATACAGCGCGTTGTTACGCCTTGGCTTTCAAAAATATCGGTGACCGCCATGGCGTTCATGAGGCCGCTGAGCATGCCCATCTGATCGGCCGTGACACGCTTGATGCCATTGCCGGCAACTTCTGCGCCGCGCACCGCATTGCCGCCGCCAACAATCAAAATGACCTGGCAGCCGCTTTTTACAACTTTTTTGACTTCGGCGGCAATGTAGCGGACCACCGCAGGATCAATGCCAAATTCGTGCCGGCCAGACAGCTGCTCACCGGAAAATTTCAGAAGCACGCGTTTGTAGCTCATCTGCCGCGATTGTAGCAGACAATGCCGGACGATGCTATACTTTTTAAGACTAAAGCGAGGCTGCCATGTTACATATTTTTTCCTGGAACGTAAATGGAATCCGCGCCGTGACGCGCAAAGACGCGCTGGCGCCGTTTGTACAAAAGGACAAACCGGATATTTTGTGTCTGCAAGAGACCAAAGCTACACAAGACCAAGCCGTCGTCGACCTTGGAGACTACGCCGAATACTGGAACTCCGCCGATAAAAAAGGCTACAGCGGCACCGCGATTTTCACCAAACCAAAACCCATCAGCGTCACCAATGGCTTTCCAACGGCGTTCGCCGAAAAGTACAATTTTATAGATACCGAGACGCGCGATTCTGCCCGCGAAGGCCGCATCATCACCGCCGAATACGAAAAATTCTACCTGGTCACGGTGTACACGCCGAACGCCAAGGATGATTTAAGCCGCCTCGACCTGCGCCACAAACACTGGGATCCGGCGTTTTTGGCCTACTGCAAAGAGCTCGAAAAAACCAAGCCGGTTGTTTTTTGCGGCGACTTAAACGTAGCGCACACCGAGGACGACCTGGCCAACCCCAAACCCAACCGCGGCAAAAAAGGCTTTACCGATGAAGAGCGCGAGGGCTTCCAAAACTTTCTGGACGCCGGATACATCGACACGCTGCGCTTGTTCAAAAAAGGCAACGGGTTTTACACCTGGTGGAGCCACTTTGCGCGCTCCCGCGAGCGCAACGTTGGCTGGCGCATTGATTATTTTTTGGTTTCCAAAAGCCTGAAGAGCAAAGTCAAAGCCGCCGAGATCCACCCCGACATTATGGGATCCGATCACTGCCCGGTAAGTATCACCCTCGACATCTAAAGGAGCAGCCATGACGCCAGACGCACACACTATCCAGGAATTATTTTTAGAAGTCGGCGACGGCCACCAACTTTATGTGCAGGATTGGGGCGCAGCCGACGCCACAACACCTATCGTCTACTTGCACGGCGGGCCAGGGAGCGGGTGCAGCAACAAACACCGCCAATCATTTGACCCTAAAAAGCAGCGCGTTATCTTTTTTGATCAGCGCGGGTGCGGCCGCAGTTTGCCGTACGGATCGCTGGAGCACAACACGACCGCCGATCTGGTAGAGGATATCGAAAAAATCGCTGTACATCTTAAGCTCGACACATTTGTTATCACCGGCGGCTCGTGGGGTTCATGCCTGGCGTTTGCGTACGCGCTCAAATATCCGGCGCGCGTCAAGGCCATGGCGCTGCGTGGCATTTTTACCGGAACAAAAGAAGAAGCCAGCTGGCTCGACAACGGCGATTTTCGCGCATTTTACCCGGACATTTGGGATGCATATCTGGCAAAAACACCCAAAAGCCACCAGGCAAATCCCAGCAAGTATCACGCCGAACGCATTTTGCACGGCGACGAAGCAGCAGCGCGGGATTCAGGCTATGCGTACGAGTGCCTGGAAGGCGCGCTGCTTTCACTGGACGATCGCTTTATGGCGCCGGGTCCCGAAGATTACGACCCCGCGGGCGTGCGCATCGAAACCGCGTACCTCCAAAACGGGTGCTTCATGCCGGATAAGTACATCCTGCATAATGCACACAAACTCAAGATGCCGATTTGGCTCGTGCAAGGCCGCTACGACATGGTTTGTCCTCCGATTACGGCATACAACATGCACCAGGCGCTGCCAAACAGCCATCTTATCTGGACAATCGCCGGCCACCACGGCAGCGACCGCTCAACGTACGACGCCATGCACGCCATCTTGCTGCAATTAACCGAGGAAAACGCATGAGATACGTCGAGCAGAGCGAAACGTTCGAGGAAATTAACAAGCTCGTCTGGAAACATTTAGAGGATCGTGATTGGCTGGATTTGCCGCCGCGGGCCGTGGCGATTTCGCTGCTACTCGAGGCTGGGGAGTTGCTCGAACATTACCAGTGGCACGACGAACCGGTGGGCGATGTTAAGGCCCGCGCGGCCGAGCTCGCCGACGTCATTATTTACGCGTTTGAATACGCCCAAATCGAGGGCATCGACATTGCGGGCGCCGTCAAAGACAAACTCAAAAAAGCCGCCGAAAAATATCCGGCCGAAGCCTTTAAAGGCCAGGACGATGCCGGACAAAAAGCGGCGTGGCTCAAGGCCAAAGCCAACTACAAAAAGACCGGCTTATGAGCAGCGCGGCGCAGGCGAAAATTGTGCACACTTTGTATTTCGTACCCGGTTTTACAGAGGGAAAATGGCATACCAGGAAATTTATGCAGGCAGCGCAGGCGCACGGTTGGCGCGTTACAAGCCGGGCAAGTGAAGCCGATGTCGTCGTAGCGCATTCCGGCGGCTGCTGGATTGTGCCAGAAACGAACGCCACTAAAACTATTTTGCTCGCCAATCCGCCATGCGATTACAAAGGCAGCTTACTGCACAATACCAACCGCAAAGTGGCGCTCGATTATAAGGCCCACAAAAAGGCGCACGACCTCGGCGTTTTCGCGCGCAAGCATTTTTGGAACGGCGTGTACTTTTTTACCCACGTGCCGCGCCACCTCGCCATGTTTAAGCTAACTGCACGGTATAAAGCCGCGCTGCCGTCGCTGCACGCTCAAAAGATTATCGTCACCAGCACCAAAGGCGACCCCTGGACCGGCAACATAAGCCTGCACAACATTGCCACGCACCCCGGGTACTGTTTTTTGAGTATGCCGGATGGCCACGACGACCTCTGGCTGCACCCTGAGCGCTATCTTGATATAATAGAATCATGAACCCCGACTATTGGCTACGGCAGGCCGCCGACAAGCCGCTTTTTCCTGAGCTCGAATGGAGCCGCCCCGAAAACCGCATGCATGCCGGTAAACTGCTGATTGTGGGCGGCAACGCGCACGGTTTTGCCGCGCCGGCCGAAGCTTATAACGAGAGCTTTAGGGCCGGCATTGGCGCGGCGCGCGTGCTATTGCCGGACGCCATCAAAAAAGATGTGGGGCAAGTGCTCGAACACGTCGATTTTGCGCCCAGCACGCCCAGTGGCAGCTTTTCGCAAAAAGCCTTGGGCGAACTGTGCGAGTTCGTAAAGTGGGCCGACGGTATTCTGCTGGCCGGTGACCTGGGGCGCAATTCGGAAACCGCTATCTGGTTGGAGCGTTTTTTGTCGCGCGGCGAAAGTCCGACAATTATCACCAAAGATGCCGCCGATTACATCAGCACGGCGCCTGGGAGTGTGCTGGGGCGGCCAAACACAACACTCGCCATAAGTCTTTCGCAGCTGCAGCGCCTGGCCACGGCCGCACACGCCCCGCAGCCGGTGCGGTTTAACATGAACCTATTGCAGCTGGTCGATTGGCTGCACGATTTTACCTCGATGCACGCCCCGAATATCATCGTAAAACACCTCGAAAACATTTTTGTGGCCGTTGATGGGCAGGTGAGCACGACGCGTTTGCTCGAAGATATGCCGATTTGGCGTGTCAAAACTGCTGCCCACGCCGCCGTGTGGTGGATTCAAAACCTAATGCGGCCGTTCGAGGGCCTCACCACCGCCGTTTATACAATTGCAAAATAACAAATAAAGTTTTATAATTTATTTTTAACTAACCGTAGTCGCTTGCGGCCGGGACTTCCATGATTTACGAAAACTTTGGCGCTCAGCGCCCCAGCCCAGAAATGCTACACCAAACCATCGCCCAGGCCGAACACGGCGAGGCGCCGTACGACGCTCTCCGCGCGGCCCACGCCTGTACCGATATGGCGTTTCACGAGCCAGAGCAGGCCACCGCGTGGATCGACAAATCGGTCGCCTTTTGCGCGGAAACCACCCGCCGTGCGGTGCCAGAAGATGATCCGCTTCAAATACACCATGGAGATAGCGTGGCAGCCATCGAGGCGACATTCCATAAAGCAACATTCCTCAACTGGCGCGCAGCCGCCAAAGGGGAATCAACCACCCATAACTACCACCAATTATTAGAAGCGGCGACTGACACATTATGGATTGGAACGCGCAATCCCGAAGCCATGACTAAATTCATGGAATTCATGCCCGTGCTGCTGGGCGCACGAATGCTGGCGCGCAGTGGCAATCGGGGCTGGGCTGGCAGGATGGCGCTTTCGCGCGAGGGGCACGGCGCAGCACAGAGCGGATTCAACCCCAACTGGGACTGCGGCATCACGTTTGATAACACACCCGAATCATTTGTAGATCCTTTGCATCTGGAAGTAAAAACGGGCAAGAAAACTGCCGGCGAGAGTTATGCGGCCGCAGGCACATTGCTAGTGAGGGCCAGAGTCGCCGGAATTGCCGAGCCGGCGCCCATTGTGCTCGGATGTGCGCAGGAATTTGGCACGCTCGGCCAAGTCGCACACCCTGACACATTCAGGAATACCGCACGCCTTGACACACAAGAACTCAACGCAAAAACCGGCGCATTCCAGGGCTACCTACGCGACGAAAGTAAACGGTTTGGCCTGGACGTAAAAATCCCTCGGCACTTTAGGTACCGATAAAGCCGTTCACGTATTACCGAGCCATCCCAAAACCCTGATTGAAACCAGTTGCAGATCAGCACGAAAACAATATAATAAGATCCTCATGTCAGACATAGAATCCTTTGCTCCGCTAGCGGAGCCTGCTCGTTACTATGAGCGCTACTGCGGAGAGCAGCGACCTGAACCGACGGTGCTTAATAACGTGCTGGACTATGTTGTGTATGGAGATTTTAAGACGGCTGCGCTGTTTTTGACAGCGGGCGAGGCCTGCATTGACCTTGCTTTTGCAGACCCGGGCCGGTCGGCTGTATGGATCAAGGAAGCCGACACGTTTTTTGATGACATTATAAGCGAGACGCCACCCCCAGGTGCCGCGCCTGACCGAACCAAAAAAATCGCACATCTGGCCACAGAAGCTGCGCTGCGAAAAGCCGAATTACGAAACTGGGAAGCTGCCAGTAATGGACGGCCTACAGCTTCTCACTACCGAAATCTACTGGAAGCGGCAGAGAGCGTGGCGTGGTTGGGACCTCTCCACCATATGGCCGACTCAAAACTCATCGAGTTTATGCCGATCTTGCTCGGAGCACGTTGGTTAGCACGAGGCGAGCCAACCGGCTGGCACGGACGACTATCGCTCGTTAGAGAGGGGGGTCAGTGCCCTACGCCAACCGGAAACCCTAACTGGGATGCGGGCATAGTGTTCGATGAAAGCGCCGCGGCTTTTGATAATCCACCCTTCCATCTTGAGCTAAAAAAGAGGGGGTCCCGCACCAGTTATGGCCAATATGCGGCGTGCGGTACCTTGGTAGTCAAGGCCGAACGGTGTGGTCTGGACAATGTGTCGGAAATTATCTTAGGCTGCGCGCAAGAGAGCGGACAGCCCCTTACAGCCATAGCAGGCCACGAGTTTTTTAAACATGTACAGCCGCACACAACCAAGCAGCTCGATGAAATAACCGCCGGACTACGAAAGCGGATCGACGCCGGTATACAGGCGGGGCTCGGCGATCCCAGCTTAAGGAACAGACAGCGTAAGTGACTAAATAAAAACGCCGGCCAAAGACCGGTGCTTTTATTGGTGGGCGAGGAGGGAATCGAACCCTCACGAGCGAAAGCTCACAGGATTTTGAGTCCAGCGCGTCTACCAATTCCGCCACTCGCCCAGCGAAACTTACTTACTTGGTAGGCTTTCAGGGGTTGATTGTACTATACTTGATGGTAGAAATCGAGCCCGAAATGTTTAATCCTTTATTTTCGAACGACAACGACCAGCAAAAGAAAGATGAGCAAAGCTACTTGCTCGGCAAACGCCATTCAGGGCGTATTGAGCCGCTGCACAAAGATGTCCGGCCGGAGCCGGCAGCGCCGCATCACAACCATAAGCCGGTCGTGCATCCGCCGGCGTTTGCCGGATTGCCCGAGGCCGCGCGCACAGCGGCCGCACCACAGCCGGCAGCCCCAGAAATTCCACAAGCGCCCAAGCACGGCCACCACATAGCGGCCGAGGGCGCGCACAAACCCGAACAGCACGCTTCCGACAATCCGGCCGCAGATTTAATACGCCGCAAGCTCGATCAGCTCTATGCCAAAGAACCGGCCGCCAAAGAAGAAATCAAAGAGGTCACGCCGCCGCCAACACACCGCAGCAAACATCAGCAATACATGTACGACTTAAGCACATCCGGCAAATCGCTGGCCGAGATCCAAACCGCTTGGCACGCATATTACGTTGGGTTGCCCGACGCCGAAAAGCACGAAGTCTGGCAGGAATTTTACGCCGCTAGCGCCCGCCGGCCGTCGCCGTATGCTCAGTTTGTCGGGCAGCACGCCAAAGATGAAGGCGAAAAAGCCGCCGCCAACAAACAAGAGCAACCACCTGAAACTCATACGACTACAACAAAAAACGGCGTGCACGTTGGTACATTCGAATCCATGCCGCCGGTGTTACCGCACCGCGAAAAGCGCGGCGCCCGCGCCATTAAGCGGCAAATCCTGAACCGCGTCAGCGTAGAAGCCCAAGAAAAGGCCAAGCGCCACCTTAAATCGCTGGCGTTCGGCTTAAGCAGCGGGCTTATCGTGCTCGTCGTGTTCCTGTTCGGCTTCTTTAACGAAGTCATCATCGCGCCGTTCATCCAGCCAAGCACTACGGCCGAGGCTACGCCGATTATCCTCAGCACCGACGGCGTGGCGCCAACCGACAAAAACGAGGTAATCATTCCCAAAATAAATCTCGAGATACCGCTGGACTACAGCGTCACGACTACCGACGAAAACGCTATCGAAAACTCGCTCGAAAACGGAGTCGTGCACTATCCAACGACCGCTTTGCCGGGACAGAAGGGCAACACCGCGTACTTCGGCCACTCCAGCAACAACATCTTTAATCCGGGCAAATATAAATTTGCGTTCGTGCTGCTGCACACGCTGGTACCTGGTGATCTTTTTTACATCACATACAACGGCAAAGTATACAGTTACCGCGTCTACCAAAAGCAGGTGGTTGAGCCAAGCGACGTGGCCGTGCTCAACGACGTAGCCGACAAAACAGCGACAGCAACGCTCATTACCTGCGATCCGCCGGGCACGTCATTGCACCGCTTGGTAGTGTGGGGCGAACAGATCAGTCCCGACCCAACCGGCAACACCGCAGCCACTACGGCTTCTACGGCAGCCAGCCAGCCAGCCGCGCTCCCCAGCAACGGCCCCACGCTGTGGTCACGATTCATCAAGTGGCTGTTCTAAAGACTTCGGGCGAGCCGAACTATTCAGTGCTCGCCGGGTGTTTTGGTGGCTCGTACGATTTAATACAAGCGTCGATAGACGCGTTTATGTCGCCGTAAGCTCAGCACCCGGCGAGCACTGAATAGTTCGGCTCGATATCTAAAATTATTGGTCTTGGGCGGTGCGGAGCGGTGTTTCGTTGAAATGGTAGCTCGTGCTGGCGGGCTTGCCGGCGGTCGCCGCGGCTGGCTGGGCAACAAGGGTGTATACGTATTTGTAGTCGCGGTCAAAGAGCGGGGCGTACGTAGCTGCATCATCCTCGAGCGTTTGCTGGTTGGTGCCGTCGTAATCAAGCACGATTTGTTTGCCGCCGCTGACGTACGTGAGCCGGGCCGCATCCATCCAAACGGCGTGTGACTGCGGCGCATCCAGCGGCAGCTTGGTATTGTAGCTGTATTGATGCTCATTAAAGATATCGTAGACGCTAAAGGCGGTGCCGCCCTCGGCCATAATATACTGCGTGTTGGCCGAAAATGCCGCGTACGTGGGGTTTGCAAGTTTAAGCACCCGCAAGCCGGTCGGTAAAACGTTCGGCTGGTTTTGGGCTTGATCAACCGGGTTCTTATAAATGTAAACTTTTCCGTCGGCGCTTGAGCCGGCCAGCACATACCAATCACCGCTGTACTGCGCAAGGTCAATCAGGTATGGCGAGGTGCTCGGCGTAACGTCACGGATGTTGTAGGTGCTCGAACCTTGACGCAGGCGAATGCCGATCTTGCCGGCCACTGTAGCCTGGTCGCTGGCATACAGCACCATATCGCTGCTGTATGGCTTGAAGTTTAAGACGTGGTCGGCGTACAACACCGGTGTTGGCACCTTGAGCGTGGCCGTGCTCAGCGTTTCGGCCGGCTGGTTGTAGAGCCAATATTGATCATAAGCTTTGTTGCGCAGCTCAACGAGGTCAGGGTTGGTGCCCAGCGCCTTTGTAAGGTTGAACGACTGCGTCGGATCAGTACGATCGAGCATAATGTACTCACTCTGCGCGGCACCGCTTTTTTGGTAAGCATGTTTGAGCAGCAAATGCTGGTTATCGGTCGACCATTCTACCTCTTTGAGGCTTTGGCCGTCGCCCTCGGCAAGCATGCCTTTTGGCAGACTCAGTGCGGTTGGCGCGACCTTGGGCTTCGTAAGATCGTACAGCTCGAAATCGTTCATGGTGGTCGAATCTTGCACAATCGCCCAGTGGCGGTCAGGGGTTTCTGAAATCAGACTTGGCGCGCTCTGGTACTGCTTGAGCGACGTGGCCGTCAGCTGCGAAGGGAACAAGAACGGGTAATCAAAGTGCTGCACATCACCGCCAGCCACGGTGACTTCGCGCTGCCAGGTGCGGTAGCCGGTGCGGTCGAGCCGGATCGTATACTGGCCCGCGGGCAGCTGTAGACGGCTATTGGTCTGCGTTTTACTGGCCACGCCGTTCACGCTAATGGTAGCCGGATTCGGCTGGGAAGACAAAAACACCAGCCCGTTCTGAATAACATTGCCGTTCTTATCGATGCCGAACCCGTAAGCTTCGTACAATAAAATAGTGGTGGCGATGCCCAGCGCAACAGCGATCAGCACGTAGCCAATCACTAAGCGTATCCGGTGCATCTTTTGTTTTTTCGGGTCGAGAAAATCCATATGCTTCGTATATTATAAGAGGCTTTGGGCAGTTTTACTAGTGGATAATCGTACGGTAGCAGCAAGGGCAGGTTGAACAATAAATTTACTTGCCGAGCGCCGCAAAGAGATGTAGTATAGTGGTAATCTTCGCGTAAGCGGAATGCTAATTGAGGGTAAAACGTACGTGTCTAAAACGAACATTATCGAACTGAACGGTAAAAGATATGACGCGCTGACTGGTAACCTTTTAGGTGAAGGCACGGCAGTTGCCGCGCGCGGGCATGGCGCTCCGGCCGGACATCGCGGTCGTTTTATCGACGGTTTTGTCAAAACGCCGAAAAATCTGAGCACAAACAATACTCAGCAGCTCGCGCAGCCTGTACGCCATGCGCCGTTCATCCCCGTATCGCCAGTGCCCGCTAAAAAGGCTGCCCACGCGCCAAAACACACACCCAACCACGTTACAGCCCACCAGCCCGAACACGCCAAAACCCTTATGCGTACGGTAGTAAAAAAACCATCAAACAAACCAGCGCTTAAAATCCACACACCCACCGAAATGGCTGCCGCGCCCGTCAGTGCGCTTGTGCCAAAGTTATCCGTAAGCAAGGTCGATCCTGATCGTTCGGCACGCGCCCAAGACATTAAAAAAAGCGAGGCGGTCAAAAAGTTCAGCCCAAGCCAGCAGCAGCGGCCAGCATTGCAACGCGCCGCCATTACCGTTACGCCGGTACGCGCCCGCGTCACTACGCCAGTGCCTGCGCACCGCGCCGCACCAGTGCAGATGAGCACACCCGCAACCGCAGCGCCACGCCCCGCTACACCAGCTAAGCCGGCCGACATCTTTGAAGCAGCCATCGCACATGCCACCAGCCACGAGCAGCAGCCGCCAGCGCACTTTAGCAAAAAGCGTCGCGCACGCAAGCGTCTCGTCAACGTCATGGCAGGCTTTGCAGCTGCGCTTGTTATTGCCGGTTTTATAGGCTACTTAAATGCGCCGAATATCGAACTCCGCGTCGCCTCAGTTCGCGCCGGTTTTCACGCTACGCTGCCAAGCTATCAGCCGGTCGGGTACGCAATGACCCGCAGCGTGCAGACGCACGGCAACCAGATAGCCGTTAGCTTTCACTCCGACAACGGCAGCGGGTTTAAACTAACCCAACAAGCCTCAAACTGGGACAGTGCCACGTTGTACGACAACATCGTCGCCACCAACAACAAGCAGCACCAAACTATCGAAAACAACGGCCGCACCATTTATCTGTATGATGGCACGAACGCTGCGTGGGTAAATGCCGGCGTTTTGTATCAAATCACCGGCAATGCCGAGCTCAGCAACGACCAAATCAGCCAGCTTGCCGCGAGCATGTAGGCAGCCGCAGCAGCTTAACCACTTGGCGTAAGGGGGAAGGGTATTTTATAATGTACCAGATGAACACGACTGTCCGCACCCGTTTTGCGCCGAGCCCGACCGGCTATTTGCATGTTGGCGGTATTCGCACCGCATTGTTTGCGTGGCTGTTGGCGCGCCAAGGCAAGGGACAGTTTGTGCTGCGCCTCGAGGATACCGACAAAAAACGCGAGGTTGCTGGCGCCGACAAGCACCTCATGGAAAGTCTCAAAGCACTGGGCCTGCAATACGATGAGGGTCCGGACATCGGCGGCCCGTACGCGCCGTACCGTCAAAGCGAACGCATGGCCAAAGGGTCGTACGACATTTGGGCTCACAAATTATTGCAGTCGGGCAGGGCATATGTTGACCCTTACACCCCGGAAGAAGTACAGGCTTTTCGTGAGCAAGCCAAAAAAGAAAAGCGTCCGTTTTTGTACCGCGACCACCGGCCGACAAATTTAAACATACAGTGGGACCTGGACATGACTTTGCGTTTCAAGTCCGATCCAAAAGCGTATGACTGGCACGACGAAGTCATGGGCGATCTGCACGCCGGCCCGGAAGTCATCGACGACATCGTACTCATTAAGTCCGACGGCTACCCGACGTACAACTTCGCGCACATCATCGACGATGCCGAAATGAACATCAGCTGCATCATTCGCGGCCAAGAGTTTTTGGCCAGCACACCAAACTACCTGAACCTGTACGAGGCGCTCGAGATTGAGCGGCCTTTGATCGCCACGGTGCCGCACATCATGGGGCCGGACGGCAAGAAAAAACTCAGCAAGCGCGACGGCGCCAAAGACGTGCTCGATTACATCCGCGACGGCTTTCTGCCAGAGGCGCTGGTTAATTTCATCGCGTCACTCGGCTGGAACGACGGCACCGAGCAAGAATTATTTACCATAGAAGAGCTCATTAAAAAATTCAGCCTGGACCGCGTGCAGCGCAGCGGCGCCCGCTTTGACGAAAACCGCTTGCTCTGGATGAACGGGCACTACATCCGCGAACTGCCGCTCGATGAATTATACAAAAAAGTTACCGGCTACTGGCCGGCCGAGGCAGCAACATATGGTGATGATTACAAAAAGCAAGTGCTCGCACTCGTCCAGGAACGCCTCAAGTTCTTTAGTGAACTGCCCACGCTCAGCCAGTTTTTCTTTACGGATTTGCCGGTTAACTCCGAGCTCATCAGCGGTAACAAGCAGCTTAAAAAGCTTGCACCCAAGGATTTAAAATCCCTGCTTGCTGAAAGCCGCGAAGCACTCGCTGCCAGCGATTTCAACACCGCAACACTGACCGAAACGCTCAACAAATTACTCAAAAAAACCGGCCAAAAACCCGGCGTACTATTTAGCCTGATACGCGTTTCGACCACCGAAGCGCCCGCCAGTCCGGGCCTCGCCGACACGCTCGCCGTACTTGGCAAAGAGACAAGCCTGCGGCGCATGGACACCTTGCTCGCCGCAATTACCACATAATTAATCATCAAAAGATCCAGCCATGACCGCCGAGAACCTCTACGTATCATTTCCATCTCGCACCATGGCCGCCAATATTAGGGTGTACCCGCTTGAACCTATTTGCGAGGAGGAAGGACCAGCTCTAGCCGGCGTCCGAGGCGATATGGTTATTATGTCCGAGGAGCAAGATATGACCGGCGGGCCGCTTATTCGCATGCATTCGGCGTGCCAGTACAGCGAGATACTCGGTTCGAGTGAATGCGACTGCGATGCGCAACGTCTGACAGCAATGGCAAGAATCGCCGCCGAGGGCAGTGGCATTTTCTTTTATCTCGAGCAAGAGGGACGTGGCGCCGGACTGGCCGCTAAAGCGCGAGGCTACGCCATTGCAGCACAAAATGGCCTCGACACAGTCGAAGCGTATAGACATCTGGGACTGCCTTTTGATACAAGGCAATACGGACACTGCGCCCGCTTTCTTTTGAACAACGGCTTTAAGAAAGTACGGCTTATGTCGAACAATCCCTGTAAAATTGACGCGCTTGCCGGATACGGCTTGCGAGTAACTCCGATCCCGCTCGTGGCAGGCGTGACAGACGGCAACGTAAAATATTTGCGCACCAAGCGCGACAAAGCAGGGCATCTGCTGCCGCCAAATTTATAACTCCAAAGGCATTGCCAAGGTCTGCTACAATAGTGGTTATGATTAATGATTTCGTGCCCAAACGCTCTGACGGTGAACAACCGCGGCCCAGCACACCCCAAAACCAAAACACACCAGGAACGGCGCCCGGCGCCAGCAAGCCAGACTATGGCGAAGAACCAACCATCGACAATTCTGCATTACAAAATAATAAGCCCGGCAAAAAACGCGGGTTCCACCTCACTAAAAAGCAATGGATTATTATTGGCGTCGTTCTGGGTGCCATTATTATTGCCGCGGGCGGCTGGTGGGCGTGGAAGGCGGCGCATCCAGCTAATAAGTCAAGTGTTGGCAAGGTTCAAAAAGCCGCCGTTAAGCCCGCGCCGCAGCCCACAACCGTGGCCTCAAACCTGACCGGTTTACAGGTTGACCCTGGCGTCAATCAACGGCCCGTCACCGCTGTTATGATCGAAAACAGCCTGGATGCACGGCCGCAGTCCGGTCTCAACCAAGCTGGCGTGGTGTTTGAAGCTGTTGCCGAAGGCGGCATCACGCGTTTTTTGGCGCTGTTCCAGGATACGGCGCCGGATTATATCGGCCCGGTACGCTCCGCGCGGCCTTATTATTTGCAGTGGCTGCAGGGTTTTGATGCATCCGTCGCACATGTTGGCGGTAGTCCGGAAGCTTTGAGCGACATTAAATCGTGGGGTATTAAAGATCTCGACCAGTTCGCAAATGGCAGCTACTACACGCGCATCACCAGCCGGTTTGCGCCGCATAATGTTTACACCAACATGGGCAACCTGAACGCCATCGAGAGCAAAAAAGGCTATGGCGCCAGCAAGTACACCAGCTTCCCGCGCAAAGCAGAAAGTCCACGCAAGCAGCCGAACGTTACCGGCATCGACTTTGCGATTTCCAGCCAGGCGTACAACTCGCACTTTGACTACAATGCCACCAATAACACCTATACACGCAGCGAAGGCGGCAGTCCGCATCTGCAAATCGACCAGGCTGGCACTAAATTTCAGATCACGCCAAAAGTAGTCGTAGCACTTGTAATGCAGCAGGGCATCGAGGCCGATGACCTGCACACCAGCTACAACACCATCGGCAGCGGCGCAATGTACGTCTTCCAGGACGGCGGCGTGCAGCAGGGAACCTGGAGCAAAACGAGCGGTGCCGCCCAGTTTACGTTTACCGGTGCCGACGGCCAACCGATCAAGCTCAACGCCGGCCAAACATGGATTACCGTACTCGGATCGGCCAGCGGCGTAACGTACAAATAGATGAACCACCTGCAAAAACTTACCAGCCAGTTCCGCGTCCATGTTTTTATTGTGCTGCTGTTCGACAATCTTATTGTGCTGGCCGACTGGTGGGTAGCCGAGCATGTCTTAAAGCTTAATGGGTACGAGCTGATCGCCGCCGTCGGTGTGGTGTCGGTGTTCACGCTGACTTTTTTGCCGTGGGTGAGCGCCCGCTACCTAACGCAGCCAACGCGCATTATCTGGCAGGCGATTCTGCACATTGCGCCAGATACAGCCAACACGCCAGCGCCCGATCTCAAGCACAACCACCTTGGCAAAGACCTCATTACGAGCCTGGTAACGCACATTTACCAGCTGGCGAGCGTAGCCGAAAGCGTGGATCGGCTTTCATCGCGCAAGCACATCGAGCTGCAGACCGATTTCGTTGCCAACAGTCTGCCGCTGCCACTCATGATACTCGACAAAGACAATAATGTTTTGTTCGCCAACAGCAATATGCTCAAGTATATTCAGCGTGACGCAGATGCGACGATCGGACAGAACGTATATTCGGTGCTTGATATGTCGTTTACGAACGAACACACCTTTGACGCCTGGCTTAACCAAGCCAGGGCCAATAAACCGGTTGACACCGCCACCTGGGAGCGCGTCCGCCTAACGCCACCGGACAGCAAAACCACGCTGCAATTTGACCTGGCCGCGTACTACAACCGCGGCAACCCGCAGGGCTACCAAACCATGCTGGTCTTTTTTGACCACACCGATCAGTACTCGCAGGACGATCAGGCGATCGGCTTTGTGGCGCTGGCCGTGCACGAGCTGCGCACGCCGCTTACATTATTGCGCGGCTACGTGGAAGCGTTCGAAGAGGAGCTTTCGGGTAAGCTCGACCCAGAGCTCGCCGGCTTTATGTCTAAGATGAGCGCGGCCTCGCAGCAGCTCGCGGCATTTGTGAATAACATCTTAAACGTGGCGCGCATCGAGAATGACCAGTTAGAGCTGCGCCTGAGCGAGCAAAACTGGCCGGACATCGTGCAAAGCGCCGTCAACGATATGAGCCTGCGCGCCCAGGTGCGGGGCATCGCGCTTGAGACGGACATCGCCAAGGATCTGCCGCCCGTCGGCGTTGACCGCGTCAGCATTTACGAAGTCATCACGAATCTCATCGACAACGCCATAAAGTACAGCGCCGACAGCAACCGCATCGTCATCAGCACGCAGCTCACTCATGATGGCGACGTCGAGACCACCGTCCGCGATTTTGGCGTCGGCGTACCCACGGCCGCCGTGGGCAACTTATTCGACAAATTTTACCGCAACCACCGCAACCGCTCGCAGATCGGCGGCACCGGGCTCGGCCTGTACTTAAGCAAAGCAATCGTGAGCGCGCACGGCGGCCAAATCTGGGTCAAATCGAAAGAGGGCGAGGGCAGCACCTTTGGCTTTACCGTTTTACCGTACGCCAAGCTTGCCGCAGAGCAGAAAACCGGCGATAATAATAGCGGTATCGTGCACAGCGCGCACGGCTGGATCAAAAACCACTCAATGTACCGGAGATAACTTTATATGGAACCCTCAGCGAACCCTACAAATCCCACAGTGCAAAACCCGGCGCCAGGCGCGGGCAAAAAAGTACTTTGCGTCGAAGACGAGCATTTTATTAGCGAGCTGTACGTCCGCGCCTTAACGCGCGCCGGCTACGAAGTCACCGTCGAAGTTGACGGACAGCGCGGACTCGATCTAGCCAAAACCGACCAGTTCGACATTATCCTGCTTGACCTTATGATCCCTACGATCACCGGCATCGAGGTGCTGCGCCGCCTTCGCGACAAAAATGAAACACCAAGCCTGCGCGCCAAAATCATCATCACCACCAACCTTGAGCAACGCGAGGACATCCGCGCCGACATCGAGCATCAAGCCGACGGCTACATCGTAAAAGCCGAAATCACGCCACGGGAGCTCGTGGACTTCCTAAGCACCATTAAATAAAGCCCATGGAAGACGAGTCAGCAATACGGCAAGCGAGGGAAGCTACCGAGCTGCGATATAGAATGGGTTCGGCACCCGAGGGGATTTGCTGATATAATCAAGCATTCGTAAATCTTCGGCATCTGGCATCACGACACCTCGCTGCACGCGGTCCATGTCTGGCAATGTAGGCGCCATGCCTTCTGGTAAGAGATCGAGCGGGCGCTGACCTTGTAGCAAACCTTTCGCGTATGCCGTCGCATAGACCTGCCTGCTAGCCTGCCAATCAGGAATACTTACCTCTGTAAGTGCACGTGCGCCAACTGCCCGGGCCGCACCAACGACCTGGTCACGCGTAAAATCGGCCACCGTCTTATCGCCAGCAAATGCCGCGAAGCGATAATCGCGGACCTCTCTGGCGCGCGGTTTCAGGTTACGCGGCAGTATATCGTCCCATGGCTGTTCACCGCACAGCCGCTCGCTCGCACGTACTACGAGCATCTGAGAAGGGAGTGGCTCGTTCGGTCCGATAATTTTGAGAAAGCGGGCAATCGCGGCCATTGCACTTACATTCGGCTCGATAAGTACAACGTGCTGCCGCTCAGCCATACGGAAGGCTTCTCTGGTAAGAGCAATCCCCACCGAACTGCCACGTCGTGTCTGCATATTTTACATATCATAAATCAAAATACCTAAAAATGCAAATATCCGACACTGGGCGTATACTTAATAGCATGAGCGAGGACGAACGTGACGGCGTGTCGATACACGCCGGTTTTCCTAACCCCGCAGCCGACACAAGTCTATCCGGACTGGACTTAAATCAGCTGCTGGTTCGGCGTGCAACCAGCACGTTTTTGTTCCGCATCCGCGGCGATGCGGGTGAGGACTTTGGGATTTTTGACGGCGACATCGCAATTGTCGACCGAGCGCTGGACCCGCGCAAAACCGATTTAGTGGTGTGGTGGGACGCCGACACGTTTCGAATTTCGCGCTTTGGCCAGCTGGCAGAAGATAGCATGAGCTGGGGTGTAATTACAAGCGTAATTCACCAGTTCCGAAAAGGAAACGAATAATTATGAGCTCCGAACGGGCCCCAGCTCCGAACGAGGAACTCAGGCGAAGTGCAGCCGGAAAGCTGTCTGGCGAGACCTTAGGCTCGACAGCAGCTTTACCGCGCGGAAACGGTTCCGAGGGCGGAGCTGGGGCCCGTTCGGAGCCGCAAAAAATCTTCGCCCTCATCGACTGCAATAATTTTTTTGTAAGTTGCGAACGTATTTTCCGCCCCGACCTCGAGGGCAAACCCGTCGTCGTCTTAAGCAGCAACGACGGCTGCGTGGTGGCGCGGAGCAATGAATCCAAACAGCTCGGCATTCCCATGGGCGCGCCGGCTTTTAAGTTCCGCGAGGAGTTCAAACGGCAGGGCATTGTGCAATTTTCGGGCAATTTTGAGTTGTACGGCAATATTTCGCGGCGCATCACCGACGTACTCCGGCGCGTCACGCCGCACATCGAAGTATATTCGGTAGACGAGTCGTTCCTCGATCTTTCTGAACTCAATATCGCCGATTACGCAGCCTGGGGCAAAGCAGTGCGCGAAACCGTTCTGCGCGAAGTTGGCGTGCCGGTTTCGATTGGCATTGCCCCCTGTAAAACGCTTGCCAAGCTCGGCGCCGACCTCGCCAAAAAACACGATGCATACGGTGGCGTGCTGAATTTTATTGGGCTCACGCAAGCCGAACAAGATGACCTCTTAAACGGCGTGCCGCTCAAAGACGTCTGGGGCGTAGGCTGGCGGCTGGCGCCAAAACTGCGCGCCGAAGGCATCGGCACCGCACTGCATTTACGCCGATTGCGGCCGCAGCGCGCTCAGCAGCTTATGGGTATCCGCGGTCGCCAGCTCGTTACCGAATTAAACGGTACGAGCTGCTTTGAGCTTGAGCGCGAAAAAGCCGTTCGCCACTCGCTGGCGCGCACGCGCATGTTTGGCGAAGACACCGGTGAATTCCATGTGCTCGAAGCCGCCATTGCCAGCCTAACGGCCCAAGCCGCCGGACGCTTGCGTGGCGAAAATTTACTCGCTCGGCGCGCCGCTTTCTTCTTGACCACCAACCGGCACAAGCCGGGTTACCGGCGCTGGACCGGCGAAATCGCGTTCAACACACCCACCAACGACACCGGATTACTCATCACCAAATTGCTGGAGCTGGTGCAAGCGGGCTACAGCCCAAATCACAGCTACCACCGCGGCGGCGTCCTGCTGTATGATTTCGTACCGGCCGGCCACTTGCAGACCGACCTGCTGGGATACGTCGAGCCGGCTGCGCATGCCCGCAGCCTCAAACGCATGCAAGCCATCGACGCTATCAACAAACGCTACGGCAAAAACCGCGTGCACTACGCCGCCGAAGATCTCAGCAAGGCCTGGGAGCCC
Organism: Saccharimonadales bacterium (SeqCode); assembly: GCA_035478835.1. Lineage (GTDB taxonomy): Bacteria > Patescibacteriota > Saccharimonadia > Saccharimonadales > UBA4665 > DATASD01. The sequence continues at coordinate 42,874 of DATIJH010000009.1, read as the reverse complement.
AAACGCAGGCTGCGCTCGCCGCGTTACGTCAGCCGCTGGGACGAGCTGCCCGAGGCGCACATTACCATCATTACAAGCCCGAATTATTCCAAGTAGCCAAGCAGCCGGTCATGAAGATCAGCATATTTCTTGGGATTCTGCCTGATAATACTGCGTAACCGGGCAACCGCACGGTGCTGCGCAACGCGGACCCCACCTTCCGTACTATTAACCATCTCCGCGGTTTCCTCGGCACTAAAACCATATCCAATCCGTAAAATAAAGATTTTGCGCTGCTTCGGTGAGAGCTGGGCCAGCAGGGCATACAGTTCTTCGTTATTCGTTTCGCTCGGATATGCGTCCAGCGCTGCGGCTCCTAGCCGCTCTAAGTTGGAATTTTGCGATTGCGATTCCATAGCAGGACCAGTGTCCGATACAAGCAGGATACGTTCGCGGCGCCTCGACGCAATGCGTATCTGGTCAACTATGCGGCGCTTTGCGAGCGTCACAATCCAGCCGATAAAACTACTGTCGGGCTGATGGGTGAATTTATGAAAGCTAGTAAGTGCCGAGATATGCCATTCCTGGAATACATCCTCGATATATTCTTCGCTCGCCCCCCGTAGTCTCCCGGAAATCATTCTTTTTATTTGCGGACCATAATGGCCAAGTAGCGCCATAAGAGCATCGACATCACCATCGGCCACACCCTGTTCGAGCTCGGCAAGCCACTCCTGTTCAGCGATTTGTTCGGCACTTAACGCCGCCTCGTCATCTGGCAAATAGTCGGCCGCGAGGTCGTCCGGGTTAATTTCGGTCGTGTCTTCGGCTTCATGGGGTATTGAATCAGCCGGCACAAAGTCTGTGGGCGGCGGCATGGGAGCTGCAAGTTCAGGCGCAAACGAAGAAAAAGGATCAGGGCGGGGCAGAAACTCGGACATTACTCTCTAACAGGTTAGATATTGACCGTCTGATTATAGGGGAATGCTTGAAATCACACAAATGCAGTCTTTAATGGTTGTAGAACTTACTAAAGTTTTGTATAATCGCGACGGATTTAGAGTTATTCGATATGGCCGCGCCACACACAACCCCAGATTTTCTTACAGGAGAAGCCCCGGAGCTTCTCGATTTTATTAATGGGCCGCAGGAAATACCCCAGCAACAGCGAGGCATAAGTGAGCCGCCGCTCATAGAACCCGTTATTGAATACACGCAAACCGAGCCCGAGCCCGCCGTCCGCGCGCAACTCAGCGACGCCCAAAAAGCGCTGCTTACCGATGAAACAGCCAGATGGCTGCTCAATTTCTGCCGAAAGCGCACCGCAGATGCCGAAGATATCGCGCAAGCAACAATAGAAAAATTCCTAAAAAGTGGGCACCATGTAAACCCCGAAACAGTCCGTAACTGGCTAGCCGTCACCGCCCGGAACACAATTGCCAGCGATTATGGAAGCGCCGAAAAGAGAAGGACCTTCCCGGGTTCGCCAGAAACACTTGCCGGACTTGACGTGCGCTGCGAGCCATCGGCTTCTGAGCCCATAGAGCGCGCCGAAGTGATCGCCGCCAGCAAACAAACGCTTGCCATTATCATGGGCGGACTCGACGAAGTGCAAAAAAAGCTGGTCCGAGAGCATTTTGTCGAGGGCAAATCTTTGCACGATATTGCCACACAAATGGGAATTAGCGAGCATGCCGTACACACACGCATAACCCGCATTCGGAAACGCGCCAAAGCACTGGCCAGCATGGCCTAACCAATCTACAATGACCGTATGAAGCTGCACATCGTTACCGTAGGCGAGCCCAAACTGGCATACGCGCGCGCCGGCTGGGACGAATACCTGACGCGCCTCAAGCGCATGCACAGCGTACGCGTCACACACATCGCCGATAAGCAGAACGATGCGGCGCATTTGCTACAGGCGGCGGGCAGCGCGTACAAAATCGCGCTCGTTATCGACGGACCGCAGTTTACGAGCCCTGGACTGGCGGAATTTTTAGAAAAACGCGCGCAAGATAGCCGCGAGCTTTGCTTTTTAATCGGTGGCCCGGAGGGCTTGCCAAGCGCCGTTATCCAAGCCGCCGACGCCGAGTGGGGATTTTCCAAACTCACATTTCCGCATGATCTGGCGATGGTCATCCTGCTCGAAGCCCTATACCGCGCCAGCACCATCACCGCCGGCCATCCGTATCACAAATAATGTAACTTTTCGCCGCGCCCATGCGTAAGTAGTGTATGCAAGTTGATGAACCGACATTAATCACCAAAAGCCAAGCTGGCGACCATGAGGCCTACGCCACGCTTGTCGATCGTTACAAAACGGCCATTTACCACCATTGCTTTGCGATGGTACGCGATGAAGACGCAGCAGCGGACATCGCCCAGGAGACGTTTATTGCCGCGTACTACAATTTGCATAAATATAACCCGAAATACCGGTTGGCGACATGGCTATTTAAGATCGCTACGAACAAAGGCCTGGATTATTTGCGGCGGGCATCACGGCAGGTAGCGGCCGATGACTCCCTCATCGCGCAGATCGCCAGCCAAGAACCCAGCCCGCACACCAAAGCCGAATACAGCGAGCTACACACCGCCGTCAGCAACTTACAGCCCAAATACCGCGCCGCGCTCAGCCTCTACTACTGGCAGGGCTTAAGTTACGCTGAGATCGCGCAGGCCATGGGCTCGCCAATTGGCTCGGTAAAAGTATGGATTTTGCGTGCAAAAGCCGCAATCAAAGAGGAGTTAGCATGAAAAATAAGAACATCGAGGAGCTGTTGGAGAACCAGCGCCCGACGCCGCGCCGAGAGCTCGACAGCCAATTTACCGCCGGCGTCGTAAGTAAGATCCGTAGCGGGGAACGCGCGCCGCGCCGCTTTGCACGTTTGCGCCGTGCCCACACGCGTCTGGCGCGCCTGCCAAAATACGCGCTCGCTACACTCGCCATTGTAAGCATCGGCTCGGTGAGCACAGCAGCCTATGCCGCCTACGTTTGGCTCAAACCAAGCGTGCAGCTCACGCACATTACGGCGAGCAACGACGACAATAAACGCGAATTCGCATTCACCACCCAGTGCGACGATCCGCGCGGCAACCTGACCCAGCGGTACGAACTCGCCCGTGGCGCAACGCTCAGCGACCAGCAAGTCTACGACATCGTCAAAAACACCTGTGATTACCAGGCGCTCGGCAGCTTCATAGACAACAACACGGCTTGGCAGAGCGACAACAGCCACGACCAAGTCGCTCGTAAAAAGCCAGGCGACCTCATCACCATTTACGACCACAGCAATATAGCGTTGCCCGCACCCAGCAACACATTCGGCATTACGCTCGGCAAAATCACGGCCATCGATGGCGGCTCGGTTACCATCCAAGAAACCGTATATAGCGAAGAAACGGCGGCTGGCGGCGCGCCGGTGTATACGCCAAACGGCGCGGTATTGACGCACTCGATTCCGCTACTTGGCGGCTACCAGGTTTGGAGCGATGGCAAGCGGCTGGCGGACGGCGACGTGCATGTTGGCGACACCGTACAACTTACGACGCGCTCACAGTACGCCGCACAAAAGTATGACTTTGGCCTGGGGCTCGGTCCGCTCAAAAGCTTTGGCGTAATCGGCATTGTAAAAACCACGCTCGATCCGTCATATGTAATCGGGCAGCCGAGCGGCAACCCGACGCTCGTCGATTCGCTCGCCACGCTCAGCACCTGTTACGGCAACGACGGCTTTATGTGCGTCAATATTCCAAATCAGCGCCTCGGCATGATTTACGATGCCACTGAAAACATCAGCCCAAACTCCGACAACAAGCAAGCCACGCCTTCAAAATACTTGCGCAAAGATATCAGCAAACTAACGCCGCGCACACTAAATGGCCGCATTACCGCCATCAACGGCGCGCGTATCACGCTGCAAGGGCGGGGCACTAGCAAAACTTTTACAGTGGAGCTGCCCTATGACGCCATCAGTGAGTACAACAAAACCAGCAAAACGCCGGTGAGCGTTGGCGATCTCATCAGCGTCAACTACGGCCAAGATTCCGGCGAAAATCCGCTGCAAGTACAGGCAAATGAGCTCGAAGCCTTCGCGGTCATGCTGCACGTCAGCGCGGACGGTTCGCTCGCCAAATACTAAAACTAAAATCAAAACTGCCTGGAGGGCGATGCGGCTTTACGCAGCGTCGCCCACAAGCACCGGAGCGATCGGCAGTAAATCGTCAAACGGGCGGCCGATAACACCGGCGGCTTTTGCCACATCAAAACGCGACAAAGCCTCGCGGTTAAAAGCTTCTGTTACATCTTGCGCAACATTGCCGGCAACAGAACGGTTCCGGCGCTCAGCCTGATTAAACAGCACGCCCTCGGCAAGCTTTTGCGCCAGGTTAGGATTTTCCCAATTCTCTACAGTGAGCTCTATAGTATTTTCGCGGCCGAGCTCGCCCAGCGTTCTACTGGCCAGGGCTACCTCGCCAATATAGGTTTGTGTAAGCGGGCCAGGGCTTAAATCCCAGCCGTTTATAAACCGCGTGTTATCGCCGGTCTTGTGCAGCTGCGTATCCCATTGCCATATCCATTTGGCACCTTTGCCACCCCAGCGCAGTACATAATTGAGGTCATCGGTATTTTCGGGGAAACGGTAGGCGGGGTTAGTCATCTGGCTATTTACAAAAGTTTTAATAAGGCCAACCTCTGGCTTGAGCGGCCGGATCGCCGCAATGCCAGCCGCCATCGCGGTTTCGGCGGCGCGCGGCGTTAGATACACTTGGTTCGGCCCAAAATCGGCGTCGGTGTAGCCGTACGCGGCTTTAACAATCTCGTATCGGCCCATAATACCTCCGTTCGAGTTACCGGTAAATCCTATCACACCTTTATGTGCCGCGCCAACCCGCGCGTAAGCTATACTGTACATATAAACAAGGAGCCCAGCTATGGCAATCGCACTCACCCCGTACCTCACATTCAAAGATAAGACCCGCGAAGCGATGGAGTTTTACCGCGCCATCTTTGGCGGCGAACTCACCATGAACACGTTCGAAGAATTTCACGTCTCGGACGATCCGGCCGAAGCCGACAAGATTATGCATTCGCAGCTCAAAACCGACACCGGCCTTACGATCATGGCCGCCGACACGCCAAACAGTATGGAATTTCACGACAGCGCGCGCATCAGTATGTCACTGAGCGGCGGTAGCGATGACGATGCTATGCTTTCCGGCTTTTTCGAAAAATTGTCCGAGGGTGGCAAGGTAGTTATGCCACTCGAGCCGGCCATTTGGGGCGACAAGTTTGGAACAGTCGTCGACAAATTCGGCATTCAGTGGATGATTAACATCGGCAAACAGGAATAAGTAGCCGCAGAGAAACCCCACAGCATGCGGCGGAAGCTTTACAACTACGCGGACCGTTTGGCCTGCGCCGTCACGCCGGCCGGGAGCTTCTTCCAGCAGTACCATGCTAGTGCCGCGAGCAGTACCAGGCTCACCGCGCCGCTCGTGTAATTAAAGGCCTGGCTTGGATGCGCAAACAATCCGTCACCAAATTCTTGCACGTAATTGATGCCGGCGTGGCCAACAACTGCCGGCCACACGCTGCCGGTTTTAAAGCGCGTAAATCCAAGCACGATACTAATAAGCACCGCCGAGACCGCAAACAGCGCCGCGCCAACGCCCATGGTAGCGCCCGGCCCAAGCAGCTGGCCAGAGACAAGCAAACCACTGTGCCAAACCGCCCACAGCACACCCACGGCCAGCACCGCTTTACGCACGCCGACACGTTCGGTCAGCTGACTCTGCAAATAACCGCGCCAACCAACTTCTTCGTAAATAGCGAGCGGAATAAATGCAATGATGTGGTCGAGTTTGCCAAGCGGATTCGCCTTGCCAAGGCCGAGCAGGGCAGGTACCGCATAACTCGCCGCCGTTGCCAGCAACAGCAAAAGGATCGGCGCATATGCGCGCAGTTTCCCAAACTTATGCACGCCGAGCCGTGCAAGATTTTCGCGGCGGCGGGGCAGCAGCAGGCACAGATACAAAGCAATAAAACCGGGGAACAAAAGCTCGGCCATAGGCGAGTCGTTGGGTACAATGAAACCTGGCATCGCAAGCAAAGCGAGAATAATAAAAACTACGGGCGTTGCCCAGGATTTGCGGCGGGGAGTGCTCATGCTAGCATTTTCTCCTTATGTGTTATATGATCTAAAGTATATCATAATAATTTGATCGTCAAACTACTTTTATGAATACACCACAGAAACAATTCGACGGCGGCCAGGAAATGAGCATGTGGATGACCCTCATGCACGAGGCCATGGCCGCAAAACTCGGCATCAACGGGACAGACTTAAAATGCCTGAGCCTTATTCGAGCACAGCAGGGGATAAAACCAAGCGAAATCGCCGCACAGATGGGCATTACGCGCGGCAGCGTCACGACCATGCTCGACCGCTTGGAGCGCGGCAAATACATCGAACGCTACCGCGATGACGCCGACGGCCGGCAAGTACGGATCGAACTTAGGGCCGAGCGCCAGCCCGAGATCGGGGCAGTGTACGCCTCGCTCGGCAAACGCATGGGCGAGTTGTACGGCAAATACACGCCCGAACAATTGCAGTTCATTCAAGCGTTCATGGAAGAGCTCACCACCGCTTGCCGGGCAGAGATCGAAACATTGCGTCAAAATAAAGACTAGGCCACCGCTCGGCGCCGGCATACTTGTTAAGCTTACAAAAATTATGTACGCTTAAAATAACTATAAAGGGGAAATATATGCCTCCAGAAGAACAGCGAACACCAAGCCAAGTAACCACGCCAGGGCCGGTGCAGCCCGCATCCACGCCGCCAATGCCGGCGTCCGATTCTGCCGCTACACAGCCCGGAGTCATACAACCGGGCGCAGCCGGCCATAGCTCTAATGCGCCGCTCATCGTGAGCATCGTAGTCGTGCTGCTGCTTATTATTGCCGCGCTTGTCGCCGGTTGGTTTACTATATGGAGCCCGGCCGCCGAGTCCGCGCATACCGCCAACGCCTTCATGAAGGCCATAAGCAGCGGCGACACCCAAAAGGCCGAGACTCTATCTGCCGACCAATCCGCCGACGGCAAAAAGTTTATCGAAGAATCGGCAAGCAGCCTGAAGGGCACGTTCAAGCTCAGCCAAAGCTCATTCCAACAGGAAAAACGCTACTCACTCTATAGTTCCAGCGATGCCGCAAAAAAGAACGCCCGCCTTATTGTTATCAAGCAAGACGGTAAGTGGCTGGTCGACTCGCTGGTATTCTCGAACAACAGTCTGAAGCTGGTGCCGGACAGCAGCAGCCAAACCAGCACTTCCACCACAACAACCGCCGGCAGCGACTGCCTTGTGCCCGGCGATTACAGCGTGCTTACCAGCGAAGTTGACGGCCTCAAAACCAACACTACCGCGTGGACTGCCAATGGCCCGTACACCAACAACGTGCACTTTTTGACCGACAGTCTCAGCTATGACACCACCGACGAGCCAGAGAACACCATAAAAGGTTTTGCGGATTTCTACAGCTCCAACAAAACTAAGAGCTTTAAGATTCACTTGCAAGGCAACGTGGCTACCACGGCTGCAGCCGATTTGTCGTTTGCAAACCAGCGCGCTCAAAAAGTCTCGAGCGATCTCCAGGCCGACGGCGTGCCAGCGGCCAGCATAGTGGTTGATGCACCCGGCAACGTCACCAACAGCGTCGGTAATGCCGCGCCGAACGCTACCGACCAATCAAGCGCGCGCAACGTTGTGCTGCAGATCATCCCGACTTGTTCGTCGGACAAAACCTCCAGTAACCGTTAACAAAAACCTACGACTCTCGAAACCGAAATATTCTAACCACAAAGGATACACTCCCTATGAAAGGAAGCGTGTGAGTAATATATTGCCTGCGAGTGCGCACCGTGAGAAAACCATATATTTCGACTTGCCAGACACCGATAATCTGCGCATGCGGGCCGACCTGCGCGGTGGCGAAAGCATCGAGGCCATTGCCGAGCAAGGCAAGCCGCTAGCCGTCATCGTGCCGGGCAATACCGCCTATGCGTACTCGGGGTTGTACCTAGGCTGCGCCCACACGCTGCTGGAGTCGGGCATACCCAGCCTGCGGCTCAGCTACTGCGACACCGCGCCGGACACGCGCAACTATTTAACAAACACTTTCAAGGAGCAGCTAGAGGACACTACCGTTGTTTTGGAAGAGCTAAAACGGCGCGCCGCGCCCGAGCTGCACGCCATCGGGCACAGCGTGGGTGCGCTCGCAATTTTATCTTCGCCGGCCGACCACGCGATAGACAGCGCGGTTTTGTGGGAAACATCGCATGGCAGCTTTTTCCAGCAAAATCCAATCGACTCGCCCAAATTTCCCAACGTACAATACGACGATTATCTGATCTACCCGGACGGACACGGCGACCTGACGAGCCGCACGGCGTTTGATTTTCTGCGCTCACTCGGCGACACCACCAGCCGCGCTAAGGGCCATTCATTTCCGACGATGTTCGTCGCCGGTGGCAAAAGCGGACTCCGGCCATACGCCGAGCAATACTTTACCGCTGCTGACGGCGAAAAAGGCCTTGGCGTTATTCCGGACGCAACGCACAACTTTGAAGGCAACGACATCGTTGCGATGCGCGAAATGCTTTACCGAGCAACCGCAACATGGATTAGCGAAAACTCCGCGTTGCTTGCCGACAGTACGCCAAACTAAAATTGAGGGCATATACCAGCTAAAAGGAGGAACGCATATGAAACAAAGTTTTGAATCATTTATGGAGCAACGCCTCGCCGCGTCTACGGCATTTGTTTTGGGAGACGCCGAGCTTTTGCGCGAAATTTCCGTTACGGCGGATCCGGCAAGCATTTATGGCCCGAACGGAACTGTCGTGAGCGGAGCCGGGGCAGTGAATGAGGCCAACGAACAAGGGGCGCAAGCGTTTACCGATGGCGGCGAAAACCGTTTCGAAATCCTGCATATGGCGGCCGACGACCAACTGGCGTACTGGACGGGCATCCAGCACTCCAAAGTCAAAATCAAAGCCAGCGACGAGCTCGTACCGATGGACCTGCGCGTAACCGAACTATTCCGCCTCGAGAACGGCGAGTGGAAGCTGTTCCACCGGCATGCGGATATGCTGAAGGCTTAAAGGCAGACGGCCTGCGTCTCTAGGAAGATTTCGGGGTTATATCGTCAGCCTATCCAACCAACTTCCTATTCTGTTGTTTGTTTAACCAGGCGTCCTCGGGCCACATCGTAAACCCATTGTAGTTAATTGACTCAACCGTGCCGTCTTTGAAGTGGAAATGGACGAGTTCTTCTTCGGACTCAAAGCTACCAGTGTCGGAGACTTTTAGGGTTTTCTCGTCTACATACTCCAGTACTTCGGGGTCGGTTATGGGTTGCCAAGCGTCTGGATAGGTTGCCACGACCTTGTCACCGGTCACTACGATATTAGTTATTGCCCATAGGTTCATAAATCGACCTTCTAGCCTGCTCATATCGTGCTTAGGTTTCGTATCGGGTGTGTTCTGCTGATAGTAGTCAATGATGTCGTAAATGCTCTTAGCTATTACGTCTGCTGGTCCACCTAAACAGTTTGTTAGCACGATAACTACAAGTTCGTCTTTAGGGTCGGCGATTGACTTTGTTATGTGACCCGGGAACCCCCCACCGTGACCAAACGTCTTTCGTCTCTTTAGATGTTCAATTTCCAGGCCAAGGCCGTAATCTTCATGATTATCTTGTCCTGGTGTCTTTGCGTGCCATTGAACACGTTGCATTTCCTTCTTAGACTCATCGTCCAGCAACTTGTCCGAATTGGTGAAGTGAGCTGAAAAATAAGCGACGAGGTCTTGCGATGTAGAGTAAAAACCCGTGGCAGAAGCCATAGCTTTAGTGTCGATTTGGGTGATTGGAAGTCGGGTTTTGTTCACGTCGCGCCTCGTGTAACCCGTCACAAGCTTACCGTCAATTTCCGGGGTATATTCTGGTCCAGTGTCCCTCAAACCAAGGGTGTTTACTATGTGTTCTTTTACATAATCGTTGTATGCCTTGCCAGAGACGGCTTCAATGACCATACCGAGCAATGAATAACCAAAGTTGGAGTATTTGAGCTTAGTGTTCGTGTCTATGACCAAATCTGCTTCAAGTATCTCTTTTTGTAACTCTTCTGTGCCGGGAAACGGTTTTTCTAGTTGCCAGTAATCGGCATTTAGGCCATCACGAATAACCCCTGCGCCGTGTGACATCAGTTGGCGGACTGTTACTTTCTGCCACCTTTTATCTGCGTGCTTCTTGAGCCAAGGCAGATAGCCTACAACGTAGTCATCTATTCGGAGCTTGCCTTGCTCTTGTAGTTGCATAAGTGCAGTTGCCGTAAATGTTTTAGAGTGTGAAGCAATGCGGAATATGTGTTGCGGTGTTAGTTTGGTTTTCTGTTCCAAATCAGCGTATCCATAGGCTTCGTTCATTAAGATTTTGCCTTTGTGGGCTATTGCTACAACGTAGCCAGGTACCTCTTCGCGGTCATAGCGGAATTGAAGCCACGACTTAATGAAATCCACCGAATGGTCAAGTGCTTGCTTATTCATAGGGTTATCATAGCACCAGATAGGGCTAAGGGGTTAGCCCACTCTACGGATATATTCCAAACAAAAAGGACCTTTCCGTAAAGGAAAAGTCCCTTTTGGTGACCCCTGCGGGAGTCGAACCCGCGATCTTCAGGATGAGAACCTGACGTCCTGGACCACTAGACGAAGGGGCCAAACTCGTGCTTTGACCAGACAATACTACCACAACAGAGGCGAATCAGCAACTGCCGGGCAGGCTACAGACGACAGCAAGGCTGGCGATGCTAAGCATAAGCGGGTATACTGTCGGGAGATGGAATATTTCTCGCGGCAGGTCCCAAAACACTGGTACAAAATATACTACGGCGTGATGCTGGCGATTTGCGCGGCTGTTCTGGCGGCGCGTGTTGTAGTGTATCTTGTGCCGAGTTTGCACCACTTGGCCACCACCTACGGCCTTTCGATGACGGTCGGCATTTTGGCGGGCAGTGAGATTATCTACAGCCTCGCGGCTCTCGGTTTTGTGCGGCGCTGGGGCTGGCCGCTCACCAACTTTACGGCTTCGTTTTTCTTTTTGTTCATGGCGCTTGCGGGATTGGTGCGTACCGATCTGTCGCTGCACAGCCTGCCGTACATGGGCGCGTGGCTGGTTTCGGTATTTTTGTGCGGGATGTATGGCGTGCCGATCGTGCTCGGTTCGGTGGTTATTATGGTGCTGTGCATTTTACAGCAGGCGCATTTTGAGCCGCTTGGCATTAGCGAGTGGGCGTGGGGCTGGCTCGGCCTTGAGATTCTTGTGGTGCTCGCCTCGATTTTCTTTTGGCGCAACAAGTTTGTGGATACCGAAGAGGTAAAACTAAACCGGCTGTCGGGCATGGTAAAAACAGGGCAGCAGCAGTCGCTTATTTTGATCCAATCTATTACCGACGGCGTGATCGTGATCGACACCGAGGGCAAGATCAGCCTTATAAACCCGGCGGCAGCCCTGATGACCGAGTGGTCCGTGGACGAGGCCAGCGGCGTGGACGTGCAGCTCGTAGTTACTTTAAACCAGGAAAACGGCAAAGAGTTAGACCAAAGCGACAACCCGTTCAAGCAAACGCTCACCAATAAGGAACGCGTGAGCCAAACGCTGCAATTAAAAGGGCGAAAAGGGAAGCAGCTGATTATTTCGCTTGTCGTTTCGCCGGTAGTCGGGCCGGACGGCGACAAACTGGTAGGCGCCGTGGCCGTGATGCGCGACATCAGCGAAGCGCACGCCGCCGAGCAGCAGCGCGGCGAATTCATCAGCACTGCCAGCCACGAAATGCGCACACCAGTGGCGGCGATTGAAGGCTACCTGGCGCTGGCGCTCAACGACAAAGTCAGCACCATCGACGCGCGGGCACGCGGCTTTCTCGAAAAGGCACACGCCAGCACCGAGCACCTCGGCAAACTGTTCCAAGATTTGCTCACCTCGGCCAAAGCCGAAGACGGCCGGCTCAGCAGTCACCCGGTTGTGATTGAATTTGGCGCGTTTTTGCAGCAATTAGTTGACGACCTCACATTTGCCGCCAAAAAGAAGGGGTTAGCCGCTGAGTTCGTCATTGGATCATCCGAAACCATCGACGCCACCAAAGAAAACAACGACGCCGCCAGCAACCACGTACTCAAACCATTGTATTACGCGTTCGCCGACGCCGACCGCATGCGCGAAGTCGTTACCAACCTCTTTGACAACGCCGTCAAATACACCGACGAAGGCAAAATCTCCATCGGCCTGACCGGCGACGACCAAGTGGTGCAGTTTTACATCCGCGACACCGGCCCGGGCATTCCGGCCGAAGACATCCCACATTTATTCCAAAAGTTTTACCGCGTCGACAACAGCGCCACGCGCACCATCGGCGGCACCGGGCTCGGGTTATTTATTTGCCGCAAAATTGTTGAGCTCTACCACGGCCGCATTTGGGTCGAAAGCGAGCTCGGGCAGGGGAGCACATTCTTTATCAACCTGCCACGCTTGAGCGCCCAAAAAGCCTCCGACCTGCAAACCCAAGAGGCCAGCCAAACCGCCAACACGCTGCCAAATATCACGTCCTTAACCAATCAGTAGCGGGCGTGATACAATGAAGAAAACATAAGCATCAAAAAACTAGGGGCAACACACAACATGGCAAAAATTTTGTTGGTCGAAGACGACAATAACTTGCGCGAAATCTACGAGGCACGGCTGCAGGCCGAAGGCTATACGATTGTGTCGGCCAAAGACGGCGAAGAGGCGCTGGTGCTTGCCAAAGGCGAACATCCTGATCTAATTATATCTGACGTTATGATGCCGCGGGTCAGCGGCTTCGAGATGCTCGACATCCTGCGCAACACTGAGGGCCTCAAGGACACCAAGATTATCATGCTGACTGCGCTTGGACAGGCCGAGGACAAAACGCGGGCCGACTCGCTCGGCGCCGACCGCTACCTCGTAAAATCGCAGGTAACACTCGAAGACATCGTGAAAACCGCTCAGGAATTACTGGTTGAAGCCGGCGTTATGCCGGCAATCGGCGCGAGTCCAGCCGCAAGCGATAGCGCCGCACCGGCAGCAGCTACTGCGCCTGCGCCAGCAACGCCAACCCGGCCCGCTGCAATGCCAACGCCGCGTACAGCACCTATCAGCGTGGCCACGCCGCCGCGTCCAACCACGCCAGCCGTAACCGCTGCTGTACCGGTAGCAACGCCACCAAGTCCGGCCGTCCCAGCTCCTGCATCCCCGGCGGCACCGGCAGCAGCTACAACACCGCCGCAACCACCAGCAGCCCCAGCCACACCACAGCCGAAACCAGCGCAGCCAGCAGAACCAAGCTCACCAACACCCCAGACTGCGTCAGAACCCGCAGCGTCTACGGCATCGGCGCCCACACCAGCTCCAGAGCCAAAGCAGGACTCCGCCGCGGCACAATCGCTCACACAAACCGCTTCCAGCGAAGAAGCTGCCATACAAGCGCAAATCAATGACTTCATAAATCAGCCTGCACCAGCGCGTCCAGCCGCCACAGCGCCAGCTCCGGCACCCGCAGCTGAAACGTCCGCACAAACACCGGCAACACCGGCACCCACACCAGCTCCAGAGCCACCAGCGGCTCCCCCAGTAGCACCAACATCCATGCCGCCATCTGTAGTCACACCAGCCCCGGTCGTAGTTACACCCACACCACAGGCGGTAGACAACAATCTGGTTGCCGACGCAGTCAAAAACCTGTCAACGCCGCCAGCTCCCGCCGTACCGGCACCACAGCAGCAGGCACCGGCCGCTTCCGTCGAGACACCAGCCGTAGCACCACAACAGCCTAGCCCCGAAAACGACGCCGTAACCGTAGCACATAAAAAGATCATCCGGCCAATCAGCGACCCAACGGCCGATGCCCGGCCCGACCTCAACGAGCTCCTCGCACGCGAGGGCGTAAACAGCATAGACGACGTGCCGCAGCCACAGCACCCGACAATCCCCGCACAGTCAGCCGCACCCGCCAACTACAGCACACCACACCCGCCAGGGCACGTTATTACGCCGAACGGCGGTGGCGTTGACCCCAACAGCATCGCCCTCTAATGCGCCGCGTGCTACACTGATGCCATGCGCATTAACCGTTTTGTAGCCGCCAGCTCTGATTTGTCGCGCCGAGCCGCCGACGCCGCAATTGCCGCCGGGCGCGTGCTCGTAAATGGCAAGCCGCCCGAGCCCGGGCAGGACATAACCGAGGCCGACAGCGTAACGCTGGACGGTCAGCCGTTGCGTACTGCTACTCGCCAGACAATTTTATTGCATAAGCCGGCCGGCTACGTCACCAGCCGCAACGGGCAGGGCGCCCATACTATTTACGAACTCCTGCCAGCAGAGCTCCGCCATTTGCAGGCCGTTGGCCGCCTTGATAAAAATTCATCTGGTCTGTTATTGCTCACCAACGACGGGGAGCTCGCCCAAAACCTTACACACCCAAGCCAGCAAAAAATTAAAATCTACGAGGTACAGCTCAGCCATAATCTTGCGCCGTTGCACCGGCAAATGGTTAGCGATTTTGGCGTGCAGCTCGAAGACGGCCCAAGCAAATTTGAGCTTGAACGCCTGCAAGAAGGTGACGACCGTGATTGGCGCGTCCGAATGCGCGAAGGCCGCAATCGGCAAATCCGGCGCACGTTTGCAGCACTCGGTTACAATGTGCGGCGCCTGCACCGGACGCATTTTGGCGATTACCAGCTGCCGCCAACGCTGCGGCCAGGCAAATATGTACTCGTCGATTAATTCATGCCGGCGTCATTCAGTGCCCAAAAAGGATCGACTGCAAACGGCTCCATGTGCTGCGTACTAACATTTAATATCGATGCAGCGCGCCCCAGCCATAGGATATGCCCGGCGAGCTCGGCGTCGCGTTTTTGTAATTCGGCGGCCTGCGTGCTGAGCTGCGCGTCATAAAGAATCTCCGGAATACTTGGTTCGTGCGTCTCAATTACTCCGGCGCCACCCGAGAACGCTGCGAGATCGTGACAGGAGAATACTACAGATGGGTCTCCATCGAACTCGTCTTCGTGCGTGTAGATACCCACTTCCGGAACCAAAAGCCGTACCTTGCCCTTTTCGTAGACTTTCATTTCGCTGACCTCAATAAAGCGACGCTCATCACCATCCCCAGGCACTGGATCGTATGGAACCGGCGCGTATATCACGTTGACGTATTCGCGCGTGGATATCTCGACGTCGAAACGCGAATCAATCATAGGTTCGCCGCGGGCGTCAAGCACGTGCGTGACGCGCTGGTGCATGTCGTACAAGCCAAAAACCTGGTTGGCATAATGTGCGAGCAAGCGCTGCGTCCGAGCAGAACGCCGCCGCAAGTCCGCAATATTTTCCATGCTGGCGTAGCCGCTTTCAGTAGCGCCAACCGCTGGAAACAGCGGTAAATGCGCGGCGCCCGCCGGGTCTGAATTATCTTCGGGACTATGAGCCATAGTTATCTCTTGTGATTGATTATTTTTTCATATAAATATTATTTTGTCAATCGCCTCAGATCTGTTACAATAGAACAAATGAGTAAAAAATTACCAATCGTAGCCATCGTAGGGCGCGCCAATGTCGGCAAGTCCAGTCTATTTAACGCGATCCTGGACCGCCGCGAAGCCATCGTGGCCAGGGAAGCCGGCACCACGCGCGACAGCATTACCGCGAAAGGCAGCTGGAACGGTCAGGATTTCTGGATGGTAGATACGGCCGGCATGAAGGATGCTGAGGATGACTTTGAGTTTACGATCCAGGAGCAGATTTTGCAAGCCGCGGACAGCGCCGATGTCATTTGGGTCGTCGTAGAAGCCAATGTACAAGTCACCGAAGAAGACCGCCGTGTCGCCAAAATGGCGCTTAAAAGCCGCAAGCCGGTGTTTTTGGTCGTCAACAAAGTCGACCGCGCCCGCGGCGAACAGCTGCCGGTTGAGCGCCTTGGCATCAAGCCCATCATCTACACCAGCGTCACACAGCGCCGCGGCATTTCCGAGCTGCTCGACACGCTCGTCGAAGTTATTCCCAAAGTCAGCCTGCGCGAAGACGATGACCGCCTGCACATCGCGCTGCTCGGCCGTCCGAACGTCGGCAAATCGTACCTGTTTAATACGCTTGCTAAAAAACAGCAAGCCATTGTGGCCGACGTCGCCGGCACCACGCGCGACATCAACCGCGCTGTCGTGCGCTTTGGAGGACGCGAAATCGAGCTCATGGACACCGCCGGTATCCGCCGGCCCGGTAAAATCGGGCAGGGGATCGAGCACTTCAGCGTCGTCCGCTCTTTAAGCGCCATTGAGCAGGCCGATATTTGTCTGCTACTCATGGACGTCAACGAGCTCAACACGCAGCTCGACCAAAAAATCGCCGGCATGATCAAAGAAGCAGGCAAAGGCCTGATTTTGGTCGTCAGCAAATGGGACAGCGCCGAAGGCAAAGACGCCTTTACGCGCGATGCGCTTGCGCCGCAAATCGCCGGCACCTACGATTTTGTACCGTGGGCACCGCTGATCTTTACCAGCTCGGTTACCGGCCAGAACGTCACCAAAATTTTTGAACTCGCTCTTGAGATCGACAAACGGCGCGCCCAGCGCTTTACTACACGTGAGCTCAACCAATGGCTGCGCCGTGTCGTCGACAAGCACCCGCCAGCCGGACTCAAAAACCGCGCACCCAAGCTCAACTACATCACCCAGGAAGCCGACAACCCGATTCCGGCGTTCAAAGTCTTTGGCAGCCACACCAAGTTCCTGCACTGGAGCTACAAGCGCTTTATGGAGCGCGAGCTGCGCCATGTTTACAATTACGAGGGCACGCCCGTGCAGTTCTGGTTCATAGAAAAGCACGTAACGCACCGCCACGGCGTCAGCCCTACCAAAGAATAGTAAAAATATCGCCTGCTAAAACACCGCCAACAAATGTGGCGGTGTTTTAGTAAGCTCGGGCGAACTAGCGCGTAATCAAGTAGTACGTGCCGTCCGAAACGCTCAGCCAGTCGCGCTCAAACTGCGCGCGTTGGTAAACGTGGCGAACACTCCCGTCATCGGGCGAGGCCGGGTCGTTGGCGATCACGTCGCCGTCCTTCGTAAAACCGCGGACGACCATCAAGTGGCCATCAGTTTTTGGAATCGACGCGCCCGTTAGGTCGTTGTTTGGGTTGCTGTCGGTGTTGTTCCAAGCCGTGGCAATCACCGTTGGGATGCCTTGCTTTACGAGTGATTCAAGCTTTCGCAGGGAGTCAGCCTGGCGCACCGAACCCTTCAGCCCGAACGACGCTGCGTAGGCAGTCTGGAACGGCCAGTTGCCAGTGTCGCCGTGGCCGTAATCGTAAGTGTGCACGACGGCGTAGTCGACGCTGCCGTCGGCGCGATTGTGCGCGTCAAACACCGGGTCGGCGGGCAGGGCGGCAATCTGTGCTGCCGTCGGCTTTTTGCCGTAGTATTCTATAACCATTTCGGTCGAGGTCGGGTTGCACCACGCCTCGCCACCACTGTCGTACTGCGGATACTCGCCGTCATGCTCGTACTGCGAATACATTGGCACGCTTAGGTCCACAGTGCGGTGCATGGTAGTCTGACTGGCCGTCAGGTTCACCGTAGTTGGCTGCGAAGCCGTTACGGCCGCCTGGCTAATCTGCGGCGTCACCCCGGGTTTGTTCGTAAACAATTGCTCGCGCAGACGATACGCGCTCGCCGGCTTGTTGTCGTTGGCAAAGTAGGTGTCCTGATAGACCGCGCCAAAGTCGTTATCTTGGCCGGCAACGGTTGTGCGCTGGATTGTGTCGCCGAGCGTCCATTTGCCCATGGTAAACCAGTCGCTCCAGACACCGTTCACCTTAACACTCAGATCGGTTTCGATCCAGGTGCCGTCTGGCGTATCAGCCTGCCACGAGGCAACGATTTTAGAAACCGGTGTTGGCGTTGTAAACGCGTTCGAAATCCATGTGCCGGTTGTTGCATCATTATGGAGCGCGAGCGCTGCGTGGCCTTGATCAAACCACACATTAGTGCCGCTAAACTGCCCCTGATAAAAATCGCCCACACTGTTCCAGGCATGGTAACTGATTGGCATGGTCGTATCGGCACTTGCCACGGCCGGAACAGCTGCAAAGCTGACCGCGAGCAGTATGGCACCAGTTGCCGCCGCCTTGCGCCGCAGCCACTGCATTGTCTGTATACTCATCGCACCCCCTTATGATTTAGGCGCCCTATAGAAAGCGCTTTGGCATCATACGGCAAGGTAATAAGTGTTGGCTATAATAAATTTCATAGCTTGTTTCGCGGTTTTCCGGGCGCACCGACAATCTCTTGTTATAATAGGTGGCATGGCATTTTTGCAAAAGCGGCCGAACGTAGGGCCGGCAACTCAGTTTTATACTTTTGGTCAGAACAAAACCATTTTAGTGGTCGGGCTGGGCAACGTCGGCAAGCAGTACGCCGGCACGCGCCACAACATCGGTTTTGCGTGCGTTGACGCGTTTGTAAGCGCCAACGGTTTTGACAACTGGATCGAAAAAAAGGATCTTAAGTGCTACTTTTCGAGCGGCACTTTGGGCGATGCGCGCGTGCTCGTCATAAAGCCGACTACGCTTATGAATCTCAGCGGGCAAGCGGTGCAGGCCGTAACCGCATTTTATAAAATTGCGCCAGAGCGGGTAGTTGTGGTGCACGATGAGCTCGATATTCCGTTCGGCCAAATCCGCACCCGCGTCGGTGGCAGCAGCGCCGGCCATAACGGTATTAAATCAGTTACCGCTACCATCGGCGAGCAATACGGCCGTTTGCGCGTCGGCATCGGCCCTAAAGTGCCCGAGCAGATCGACAGCGCCGATTTCGTCCTCGCACGTTTTACCGCCGAGCAAACCAGCCACATCACCGAGCTCACGCGTGAAGCCAACGCCATCTTAAGCGAATACATCTACGGCGACGCCCAGCTGCCGCACGAAACCCGCAGTTTTATTGTATAGCCGTGTAGCCGGGGTGGGATTTACGCGTTTTGGCCCCGCCGTTGCATTGTTTCCCGCACGGCGACGGCAAGCGCCGCTGCTGCAATCACGCCGGATGCAATCGCTCCGCCAACCGCATAATCGTGGTTATGCTCCAAGTTGACTGCAAATTCCTGCGTTTGAGGCTGTGAGTGGTGAATACCCAGCGCCTCGTTCTCGGCAGTCCAAAAGTTCGCTACAGATTGCGGATCAGACGCTTCCCAAGCCACCGCGCCAGTAAATAACAGCGCCCCAGCGGCAACACTATATAAAGAAGCTTCAGCGATTTTTCCCATGATAATTTTCCTCGTTATTATAGCCAATTTGGCACTTAAAAAGGCCGACGAGAGGGGGTGGGCACCGCTCGCCGGCCTATTACACCCTTCAACCCACCCTATGCGAAGCTGTGAAACCAAAACTCCAAAAGGTTCACGCCGTTCCCCCGAAGGGGATCATGCACATAATGCACTCACTTGATAGGTAGTTAAAGGGGTTAGTATGTTTTAGAGCGCAGGTCTGCCTCTGGTTTCCCAGCGGCAAGCGCACATAAGAAAAAGTGGAGGGTAACAACTTGTTCAAGATGGCACGCTCTAAAACAATCTAACAAAAAGTTAGAAATGGGGGATATAAGGTACGTGAATCGCCTTTTCAGACGCTCACAAGTTGCAATTCTAGCAAATATATGTCTTGGTGTCAATAGTTTTTCATGTTTTTGACCAAAACGCTACTTTACGTTACTAAATATTTCTTATGCTTTTCGCTTGCTAAAAGGGATTATTCTGTGGCACAATGCGCGGCGCGAGCGAAAGGGGAGGAATGATACAGATCACAAAAGCAGATGCCGGTTATCCGGCCGTACTAGGGACCATCCATAGTCCGCCCGCACAATTATATATACGCGGTGGCGAGCTGCAAACGTACATGCAACGGCCGCGACTTGCAGTAGTGGGCAGCCGCAAAATTTCGGCCTACGGAAAAGCGGTGACGGCACAGCTCGTGAGTAAGCTCGCTGCGTGCGGTGTGGTTATTGTGAGCGGTTTGGCGTTTGGCGTGGACGCCATTGCGCACCGGGCCGCACTCGAGGCCGGAGGTCTTACAATCGCAGTGCTGGCGTGCGGCGTTGACCGCATATATCCGGCCAGTCATCACCGGCTAGGCGAAGCAATACTCGCCCAAGGCGGCGCCATCCTCAGCGAGTATCCACCGCGAACCGTCGCTTATAAAGACCAGTTTGTGGCGCGCAACCGCATTGTATCCGGCCTGAGCGATGGTGTGCTCATCACCGAAGCCGCTCTCAAAAGCGGAAGCCTACACACGGCGCGCTTTGCCCTAGAACAAGGCAGGGAAGTCCTGGCCGTTCCCGGCAATATCACCAGCGAAGTTTCGATTGGCACTAATAATCTCATAAAGGCCGGTGCGACACCGGTGACGAGCCTGGACGATATTCTGCATGCCCTTGGCTGGGAATACCTGCAAGCATCCAATAAGGCCGTGCTGCGCGGGAGTACGCCAGAAGAGCAGACAGTACTCAATCTGCTTGCTGCCGGCGCGACAGAAGGGGCCGAGCTACTTGCGAAAAGCGAACTATCTATCCAAGCCTTTAACCAGACGCTGACAATGCTTGAAATTACCGGCAAGATCCGGGCGCTCGGCAATAATCAGTGGGGATTTGGCTGATAACGACTCGCAAAATCATACATTGCCATGTACAATACGCTTATGGCAAGCGTAACAGGCGCAAAAGGTCCAGTGATTGGCGGCCTTGCAGTCGGTTTTATCCTCGGCTCGTATCTGGGCAGTCTCATTGATCACCAGTTATTCATCGGCCTTTGGAGTTTCTTGATTGGTCTCTTTGGCGCAGGGCTTGGCGTGTGGGCCGGCGTAAAGCTCGGCCAACGCCTGTAGCGCTCAAGCGAACAGTATTATAAAAAGACGGCTTGTTGTTGCCGCCTTTTTTATTTATGTGGATCTTATGGCTCGTCGGGGCGTTCCCATTGCCGTGCCAAGAAGGCACTAATCTCATCGGTAGCGTGATCCAATCCTTGCCGGGCAGCTGCGTTTTGTGCATCTGCCACTTCATTAAGGGCGCGAATGTCTCTTACGGCTATACCACCCACGGTGACACCTTGCGCGTCAACGACGCTCGGGCCAACCTCACGCGCAGCTGCAACCATCCAAGCGGGGGGTGCATCAATACCATGCGGGCGACTGCTCGCGCCAAGTACACGTCTCATTTTTTTGTTTACTCCTTAATGATAGAAGACGCCGCAAAAAAACCGCTCCTTATGTGAAGGTAGCGGCCGGTTGCAAGCGTCTTGCCTTTGTTCTTTTAACGCCTATATTTTTACACCTATTGAGGAACATTTGTCAAATAAATTTCATAAAATGGGCGCTTTTCTTAAAAATTGATTTTGTTTCCAGAGAAAAGTTGCGTATTATAGGCAATTGCGTATAAGCTATTCAGATAAACATGAGCAAGAATTTAGTTATAGTCGAGAGCCCAGCCAAGGCGAAAACCATCGAAAAGTATCTTGGCAAAGATTACACGGTCAAAAGTAGTTTTGGCCATATTCGCGATTTGCCTAAAAAGGGCATGAACATCGACATCGAGCACAACTTTACGCCGTCATACGAAATCAACAGCGACAAAAAGAAGGTCGTGGCCGAGCTGCGCAAGGCCGCCAAAGAAGCGAGCGAAGTCTGGCTGGCAAGCGATGAAGACCGCGAAGGCGAGGCAATCGCCTGGCACCTCACGCAGGCACTCAAGCTCGATCCCACCAAAACCAAGCGCATTGTATTCCACGAAATCACCAAGCCAGCCATCGAGCACGCTATCGAGAACCCGCGCACCGTCGATCTTCACCTGGTTGATGCCTACCAAGCGCGCCGCGTGCTCGACCGCCTCGTTGGCTACGAGCTCTCACCAGTGTTATGGAAAAAGGTGCGTACCGGCCTCAGCGCCGGCCGCGTACAATCTGTTGAAGTTCGTCTAGTCGTAGAGCGCGAGCGCGAAATCCGCGCATTCGAGGCTCAAAGCAGCTTCCGCGTCATCGCCATTTTCACCGTTGACGAGCAAGAGCTCAAGGCCGAACTCATTAATAAGCTGCCCGATAAGCAAGCCGCGCACGATTTCCTTGAGGCCGCAGCCAAAAGCATCTTTACCGTTGAATCCATCGCCCAAAAGCCAGGCTCGCGCAGTCCGGGCGCTCCGTTCACCACTAGCACGTTGCAGCAGGAAGCATCGCGGCGCCTCGGATACAGCATTAAGCAGACCATGACGCTCGCGCAGCGCCTGTACGAAAGCGGTCTCATCACCTACATGCGTACCGACAGCACCACGCTGTCCGGCCTCGCCATTAACGCCGCCGAACAGCTTATCAAAAAAGATTACGGCGATAAGTACCACCAACGCCGCCAGTTTAAAACCAAGAACGAAAGCGCCCAAGAAGCACACGAAGCCATCCGCCCAACTGACTTTGCCAAGTCCGCTGCGGGTGGCGACGAGCAGCAAAAAAAGCTCTACCAACTGATCTGGCAGCGCGCATTGGCCAGCCAAATGGCGCCCGCCAGCACACAGCGCACCGAAATCACCATCGGCCTGTCTGAAAGCAACGAAAAGCTACTAGCTAAAGGCGAGATTCTGACATTCGACGGTTTTCTAAAGGTGTACGGCGGCGGTAAGGACGACACGCTGCTGCCTGCCGTCACAGAAGGCCAACAGCTTCCGCTCACCACCATACAGGCCACCGAAACGTTCAGCCGGCCGCCAGCACGTTACTCCGAAGCCGCACTGGTTAAAAAGCTCGAGGAGCTCGGCATTGGCCGCCCAAGCACCTACGCGTCCACAATTTCCACCATTCAAACGCGCGGCTACGTCGAAAAGGGCGATTTGGAAGGTGCAGAACGCACCGTGCAAGTCCTGACGCTCAAAAACGGCGTCATCACCGACGAGCCGACTACCGAAATCACCGGTGCCGACCGCAACAAATTGCTCCCCACGCACTTGGCAGAAGTCACCACCGATTTCTTGCTCAAATATTTCCCCAGCATTGTTGACTACGAATTTACCGCCAAGGCCGAAGCCGATTTCGACGTCGTAGCCGAAGGCAAAGAGCCATGGCAAGCCATGATCGCCGATTTTTACAAAGATTTTCACCCCTTAATCGGCAAATCCGAGGGCGCATCGCGCCAAGAGGTCAGCCAGGCGCGCCTGCTCGGTGTTGACCCCAAGACTAAAAAACCAGTGTTCGCGCGCTTTGGCCGCTACGGCCCCATGCTGCAGCGCGGCGAAGTCGAAGACGAAGAAAAACCAGCCTTCGCACCCATGCCATCGGGCGCCAAGATCGAAACCGTGACGCTCGAAGAAGCACTGCAAATGTTTGCGCTCCCGCGCGTCGTCGGCACCACCGAGCAGGGCGAGGAAATCAAAGCCAACATCGGCCGCTTTGGCCCCTACGTTCAAGTGGGCAAAACATTTGTGAGCATCAAACCGCACGATCCGTTCAGCATCACCGAAGCCGAGGCCCGCGAACTCTACGCAGCCAAACTCAAAAAAGACGCCAATAAGTACATTCAGGAGTTCTCGAGCGGCATCAAAGTAGTCAACGGGCCATATGGGCCGTACATCACTGACGGCAAAAAGAACGCCAAAATCCCCAAAGACGTCGAGCCGGCTAAACTCACCGAAGAAGAATGCAAAAAACTGCTTGCCGAAGCGCCAGCCCGCAAAAAGTTCACGCGCCGCCGTGCCACTAAAAAATAGCCATATATAGCTGCTTCCTGCGCTTTGGCACCCTCATACCCTGTGCTCAAACACTGCGGATTAAGCACCACAAACTGCGCGGTGGCATGAGGGTACCGCGCGCATCCATCATCATGCTTGCGTCTTTCGTAACTTATTTTCTCGTGATATTTCTACAACACAAAACAAGATTTTTTGCTCGTTTCGTGGTACAATAAATCTCAGAAGACTAATGTTTGACTTTTACAATTATAAGTTTTATAATTATACAAAAGTCATGCGATTAACAGACAGGGAAGACATAATTATGGCAGAGGTCCAGACGGAGCAAGCAGTAGTCAATACCGAAAACATCGCGCAAGAAATCCTTGCGCACATTGAGCGGGAGCGCGAGCGTGAAATCATCGCGCGGCGTTTTGGACTGTTTGATCGTAAGGAAACCCTGGAGCAGATCGGCGAGCTCTTAAACATTACGCGTGAACGCGTACGCCAGCTCGAAAAATCAGTGCTGGCACGCCTGCAGAGCAGCGCCAGTGAAGGGGAATTGCCGCACGTTACCGAGCTGCAAACCTCGCTCGTGAATGAACTTACCGAGCTCGGCAGCGTTGCACGTATTTGCGATCTAAGCGCTCGTCTGACCTCAGAAAACAGCCGCACCGACCAATCGCGCGTCGCATTCCTAGCCAAGCTTTGCCCGCAGCTCGTCGTCATCGAAGACAACGACGATTACTACCAGGCCGTCAGCATCGCCAGTGTACGCGACGAAAAGCGCATCAAGGCCGACGTTACCGCGCTTGTAGCTGCCATCAAAAAAGTAGGCGAGCCAACCACTATCGAGGAAATCGCCTCATCCATTCATACGGACGCCACACAGGCGCAAGCGCTCGCAAGCGTCTCTAAGAGCCTCGCAACGCTAAACGGCCGCTGGGGCCTCGTAAAATGGTCTATGGTCAACCCTAAGAACATCCGCGACAAAATTTACGTCGTCCTCAAAGAGCACGGCAAGCACATGCACTTCAATGAAATCGCCGGCGCCATTAAAGATTCTGAGTTTAAGCGCAAAGATGTCACCACTCAGGCGATTCACAACGAACTCATCAAAGACAAACGGTTCGTACTCATTGGCCGCGGCATCTACGCCCTTAAGGAATGGGGCTATCAGAAAGGCACTGTCGCCGACATTATCACCGAAGTTTTACGCGAAGCTGGCGAGCCATTGCACCGCGACGAGATCGTTAAGCGCGTGCTTAAGAGCCGCTTCGTAAAAGAAACGACCATCTTGCTCAACCTGCAAGGCAAAACGCAATTTAAGCGCGTAGCAAAGGCCACATACAGCCTCGCTGAGTCCGAGTAGGGAATCAGTACTTACCGGCAACAATCTTGGGCGCTGGGCATTTCCAGCTCAATGCGAACATTTTACGAACATTATCATAAAGCGTTCATCTAGGCGGCCGCGCACAAACACAGCATATATACGCCAAGCTCATAATTTAAAGCTAAGGGGTGCCTTATAAACCAGGGCAATGCAGCAAAAGTTGTGGCGGGCAAGCATTCAAAACGTCGCGGTAAAGCGCGGGGATCTTGTCATTAGACAGGCGCAAAAAGGTCATACACAAGATGTCGCACAATGTATATTTTGCGACTCTAAATACTGTACTGTGGGTGGTTAAGTAGCACGCCTGCTATGCAGGGGACTTGGCCATATATTCAACATTCGGCGTATGCACCGTGCTAGTTATACAAAATAATATGAGCATGTGCACCTGAACGAGCCCCCAAACACCGGGGGCCTTACGGTAACCGCATGCTCAAACTAATTATTAACTGTGACCTAGTGCATAGCGTTTGCTCGATGCAGTTATACACAATTGTAGGATTTGACTTTTCCACAATTTGGCGTGAAAATATTTGCTTTTTCGCCATTTCGATATTATTAAATACTTCCCCTCGCCCCTCTCCTTTTTGGAATTATTTTTTGACATTTTGCATTTTTGGTATTTTTATATATTTTCGCATGCGTGTAGTCGCAATTATATGTGAACAAAAAACGAACTAGGAAGGGGCGAATAGGGCTATTCGAAGGTTTCGCCCCATTTATGCGCCGTTCTACTTGTAATAAGCCCGCTGCGGGACGCGGACATCCACGTACTGCCCGGGCGTAATGTGCTGCCCTGTTAAATACTGTTTGGTTGCAAGAAATGCGCCGGCCTGCTCCCGGGCATTCCCTTGCATATTAAACCGTGCCACATAGCCCACCCCCTGCATGCGCACATCTAACTCACTAGCGCCGGCAGGTAGGTCCAGGCTGGTGATTTGCAATACCTTGGCCTGCAACTGCCCTACCACTTGCGCAATAAAATCCACATCCCCGCTGGGAAGCGCCACTTGCCCCACGGCAACTTGCACGCCGCTGCCGTCGTGCACCGTCGGTAAATGGAGCTTTGTGGTTTGGTTCACTGCCTCATCGCCGCCAATGAGTGCCCTGCCCGACTTGTCGAGCAAGTAAACTCCCCCGCCCTGCGTCGTCAAAAATAATACTGGATTGGCTGGCTGAATATACACGACCGGACGGTGGCCAATAAGCGGCAATACAATCGACACATTTTGCAATTCTGGAAACTGTTTTTGCAATGCCGCGGTAATTCCAGCCGTTCCAACGGTGAGTTTATTGCCGTTCAAAATAGAGCTCGTAAACTGTTTTTCGGCCGCCTGCTGGTAGATGCTGGTATTCTGCAGAAACAGATGTGCCGAAGGGTTACTGCTGGTGATAGAAACGACTTTTACGTTTGAGTTCAAGCCCAAAATAGTTATGCAGCACACAACAATTGCAGCGAGCGCCAGAACCATGGGAATGCGCTTAGCTAGATTAATGCGGGACGCACGCTTAGTTGGCGGCTGTTGCGCGGTGCGGCCGATCGCCGTGCCTCCTTCGCGCACCGAGCGGTTTGCATGGTACGAAAACACCTCTCCGCGACTCTGCGGTGCGGCGACACGAGCGCGTGGTTGGGGTTGCTGGCGGCGGCGTGGAAGCATGGCTTTGATGTATTTTTATTTGCTGGTTTTAACGGGTACTACCTTTAATAATAGCACCGCGAGCTGCTGGGCCGAATCTGTTTGCGCGAGTTTGTGCAGGCTTTCGCCTAGTTGTGCGCGCTTCTCGGGGTGGTCGAACAAGTCGCTCAGAGCCGGCATAAGCGCGAGCTGATCAATTTGCAATTTGTCTTCGCCCACCAGTGCAACAGCACGGCGCTCAACAAACACCTTCGCGTTTTTAAGTTGATGCCCACCGGTAAGCTGTGGGTTCGGCACCAGCACCAACGCTTTGCCCTGAGCGGCGAACTCCGCCATAGTTGTGCCGCCCGCGCGTGTAACGCAAACGTCTGCGGCACCGGTGTAGCGGTACATTTGATGCACAAAACCATGCACCTTCACGCGTGCGAACTGCTCAGGTGTGAGCTCGTCCTTATAATCGCTCCGTATCTGCGCCTCTAGTTTGCGGCCGGCAACGTGCACAATCACCAGATCCTTGTACCGCGCAAGTAAATGGCTAGCGCAGGCCAGAACTGCCTCATTGAGGCGCTGCGAGCCATTCCCGCCACCCGTTACAAATAGCATTCTATGATATTGATCCAGACCCAGATCCTTGCGGAACGTTTTCTGCATGGCCGGTGTCACCCACTCATAGTGATGCGAGATCGGTACGCCGACCGTCACCGTTTTGGATGGTGGATAACTGTAGACCTCTTTTGGCAACGCCACGGCGTGTAGCGCAGCCCATTTTGCAATGATGCGATTAGCGAGGCCCGGCAAAGCATCAGAATCATGCGTGACATACGGAATGTGGCGCAGCGCAGCCATTAAACCCACCGGCACACCCACAAAGCCGCCCTTAATGAACACGATATCCGGCCGCAATTTACCGAGCAGCCAATAACTCTGCCAGATACCGGCCAGTGTACGGAACATATCGCGAATGTTGCGCAGCATGGTTGGCACATGCAACAGTTGCTTTAGGCCTTCGCCATGGTAACGGCGCAATTTGCCCGCCGAGATAAAAAATGTCTCGTCGACATTTTTGTCCTGCATCGGGACATCGTTTAACATGTCGCCGCGCTGGCCAATATAAATAATCTGGACGTCTGGTTGCAGCTTTTTTAATTCATGGGCGACTGCTAAGGTCGGGGTGATATGCCCCCCGGATCCGGCGCCGGTCACGACTATTTTCATATCTCTCTCCGTTAAATTCTTCGGCCTGTACGGTCACGCCGTGACTAGTATACCGCGAAACCTGGAAAACGAGCCCCAAAGCGCCCATTACCAATAACACGCTGCTACCGCCGTAACTGATAAACGGCAGTGTAATGCCCTTGAGCGGCAGGAGGCCGATCATCGCCCCAATGTTGATAATCGCCTGCGTACTGAACCACACCATGACCCCGACAACTACAAGCCGGCTAAAGTTGTCCGGTGCGCGTTCCGATATATTTTTGAGGCGGCTAAAGAGCGCCAGCAGTAATGCCAAAAGTACTGTTACACCTACGAAGCCAAATTTTTCGGCGTAGATCGCGAAGATCGAGTCGTTCTCTGCCTCTGGCAAATAGCCGAACGCCTGCACGCTGCGGCCTAATCCCAGGCCGATCATACCGCCAGAGCCAACGCTGATCAAAGCCTGACAGGCCTGGTAACCGGTGGTCAAACAATTGCTTTCCGGGTGCAAAAAAGTTAGCAAACGGTCGCGGCGGTACGGCGTGGCCGAAATCGCCAGCACCAGCCCCACGCTGATTGCGGCCAGGATCAGCAACAAACGCTTCATGGGCAAACCCGCAACGTATGCCATAATGCCCATCATCGCCACAATAACACCGGTGGAACCCAGATCGCTCTGCACGCCCGCAACCACAATGCCAATAACGCCAAGTGCGATCAGGAGCGGCTGCAATGTCTTTTTGGAGTCGCTGATTTGCCCGCTACGCATGCGCTGGGCCAAAAATCCGCTCAGGCCGATCAATAGCGCAAACTTGAGTAACTCAACCGATTGGAACGACAAGCCGGCAACGCGTATCCAGCGGTGCGCTGGATAATCCGGATTGGTTGGCAGCGCCAGAGCCATCAGCGTCGCCATCGCAGCAAGCACTAAGAGCGGCTTGAACCACTTGCGCCACTGCTCGAGCGGCACGCGCGCCGTGACGCCGAATACAACCACGCCAAGTGCAATCGAAATGAGCTGCCGCGTCACAAAATAATTGGCGCTTACATGTTTTTCAACCGCGAGTGCCGGGCTAATTGCATACACAACGACAACGCCAATCGCCAACAAAATAGTACTTAAAAGCACGAGGATATAATCGGGCCGATGCCGCCGGGCACTACCGCCGCGCGGCACAAAACCCGGATTACGCCCCGTTACCACGCCCATTCTAGCGCCCACCGCCAGCTCGAGCCCGAACCATCATTACGAAACGTATCTCCCGATCAGGAACATAATAAGCCCGAGCACCGCGGCTACTTGGCCTATAACCCAAAACCGCATAGTAACTTTGGTTTCCGGCCAGCCGCTTGCCTCAAAGTGATGGTGAATCGGCGAAATCTTGAAGATTTTTTTGCCGTGACGCAGCTTTTTAGAGGCAATCTGCAAGATAACCGAACCCGCCTCTGCCACAAACACGATACCAATTACCGGCAGCAATAACACCGTATTGGTGAGCATAGCCACAACACCAAGCGCCGTACCGAATGCAAACGACCCAACATCCCCCATAAAGAACCGCGCCGGATAAATATTGAACCACGTGTAACTGAGCAAACCGCCCACCATTGTCATACAAAAGCCCGCCACGCCATATTTCTGCTCGATAAATGCAATAATTGCATACACGCCAAAGGCTGTTGCGGTTAGACCACCGGCCAGACCATCCAGCCCGTCGCTAATATTTACGGCGTTCGCCGTGGCTACAACCACCAACACAAACAGCGGTACGATCAGCCAGCCAATATGAATTTGCGAGTGCATCAGCGGCACATGCAAAGTACTCACGCCGAGCTTGTAGTAAAAGAACAAGCCGCCAAGTAACGCCACCAGTGTAATAAGCAATAATTTGATTTTGGAAGGCAGCCCCGCCACGCCAGACCCATCGCCGCGGATGTTGATAATGTCGTCAATCAAACCCACGAGGGCCGAACCTGCGAATGCCGCGAGCGGCAGCCAGGTTTCGGAACGGCTCAAGTTAAGCAGCGACGTCACCAGCACAACGGCCACAACCACGACCACACCCGCCATCGTTGGAATGTGACGCTTGTGCTTCTCGGCATGCAAGGCCGTGAAGACTTTTGCCGCCTCACCGGTCACGGTTTTAGCGCGCGGCTTTTTCCACCATTGCCATTTATATGCTGCGGTCGTGTATAGCGGCGTCACCACCATGCTGAGCAAAAAGCCCAAAAAGCCCAAAATAAGGACTCGGATAAGTGTATCCGTTGTGACTGCAAAGTGTAAGGTTGTAACCATCATGGTTTTCTCTTCCTTTTATTATAGCTTAGTGACTTTTTGGCGTCACGTTAAAATCGTTAATTAACATATTAGCAAGCGAGGCGAAAACCGGTTGAGCGGCGGCCGTACCCGCATACCCGCCATTGTGTGGCTGTATGATGCTTACCACAATAACATATTGTGGCTTGTCGCCGCCAACGAAGCCCATGTAGGTGCCGTTAAACTCGTTGTCGTAGTAGCCGCCGCCCGGTTTGGCAATCTGGGCTGTACCGGTCTTGCCGCCAACGATGTATTGGCTTGGGAAATGCAAAAAGTGCCCCGCAACCACGCCTTCCATCAGACTTTGAATTGTTGACGAAACCGACGGCTTCACCACGTCTTTTTTTACGGCAGTTGGCTTGGTGATCGCAGTTTTCCCGCTTGGCGTCGTCGTGGTATCTACAAGATATGGCTTGTAGTACGTGCCGCCGTTTACAACCGCGGAAAGCGCGGCCGCCATTTGGAGCGGCGTGGCCGTCATACCCTGGCCGAACGAGGTGTTCGCATAGGTGAGATCGCGGCCATAGCCATTGTCTGGGTCCGGAATCGTGCCGCCCGCTTCATATCCTTGTTCAATGCCGGTGAGCTTGCCGAATTGGTAGTGTTTTACCATGTAGTCGTGCCAGGCATCGCGCCCTTTTTGGTTGATTGCCGTGCCACCGGGCTGGCTCATTTGCATCAGCATCCACGTTGCACCGGTGTTGAGCGATAAGTTCAGAATGTCTTCCAGGCTTTTTGTGCCGGCACCGCCGTCCTCTTCGATATTCGTGATGTTAAAGTCGTCTACCGTCCAGCGTCCCGGATCGTAATACGTTTGGCCGGGCTGGATTACGCCCTGATCGAGCGCCGCCGCCATAGTAAGCGGCTTCATGATCGAACCAACTTCCAGCGGCGAAGCTACGGCGTTGTTATTAAACACGCTGGCGTCGCTCACATCACTATAATTGGCCGGATTGTACGAAGGATAGTTGGCCATGGCCTTTATTGCACCGCTGTTTGGATCAATAATAAGCGCACTGCCGGACTGTGCATGGTCGCCCTTCACATCTTGCGACAAAACTTGCTGGAGCTGTTTTTGCATGCCCGCGTCGAGCGTCAGCGTTACGTTCTGCCCTTGCGTCGGCTCGGTCAAGATATTGCCTGTGTTGGCTGCGAGCGGCACACCGTTAATGTCCGTGACAGCTTTGAGCTGGCCAGGCGTGCCGGCAAGCTGTTTGTTAAGCGCCTGCTCTACCCCGTACTCGCCTGAGCCATCGTCGCTCACAAACCCCAGTACCTGCGCCGCCAGATCCCCTTGCGGATACGTGCGGTAATCCTGCTGCTGCGCGCCAACACCCGGGAACTTATATCCCAAAAGTTTGCTCTTTTGCGCGGCGCTCACCCTTTTGCCTAAGATCTGGTACCGCGATTCTTTGGTTTCAAGCTGCTTTAGATACGTGCTGGAGTTGCCGCCAAGCACGCTCGCCACGGCGTCGGCTACGCGCTCGCGGTCCTGCTGTTTCACAAGCGTGGGATCCACATACACGGTATAAAGTTTTTCGTTCAAGACGAGCGGGATGGTCGAAGCGCCCTCATGCGCGCTAATAGTGCCGCGTTGCGCCGGAATTTGGTATTCCTTGAGTTGATCGCTCAGCGCCGTGTGGTGATAATAGCTGTACCGAATAACCTGCAAATAAAACAGTCGAATTATAAAAATGCCGACTACAGCTAGGAGGAACACGTACCACCAGCGGGTACGCCGCACTGCTTGTATCGGCATCATTTGGCCAGAACTAGGACCCATATCTTTACTTATTATAGCTCACTTTAGCTGTGACTGCCCGAAAAATTTTATAAGCGTCGGCACGAGCCGGAATAATTACCAAGGCGCCTCTGAAGCGCGAAATGTGTCATTCAAACACATTTCGTGACCCGCGCGTGCCGCGGAAAATTATTTGGCGAGCAAAGACCAAAGACCACGGACTCTTTATAGAATTATTCGGACAGTCATTGTTAATCTTGCAAGGTAGTGCTTGGAGTCGCCGATGCCAATGTTTTAGCAACGTCGCTATTTTGCACGCGGTCAAGCGATTGCAGACGCGCCGAAGCGACCTCGAGGTCGTCGTGCTGATTCTGCAAAGCTGTTTGCTGCTCTTGCAAGTTATTGATTTGGTAGCCATAGGCATTCGTCTTCGTGACCTGTGTCAGGTACACCAAGCCGAGCACACACGCCAGCACAATCAACATTACGGTGTTACTAATGGGGCCGAGCTTGCGGTCTTGCCGGCGAAAGCTTACCGCGTTTTGGTTGCGCCCATAATTGGCGCCAGCGCGCTCGCGGCCTACGGCCAAGGAACTTGAATACGTCATAATTATTTCTTTTTGTTTTTGTTTGTTTGGTCGGGGCAAGGCTTTTTCGCCCTGCCCCGTTTGCGGCTTACGCACGCGTAAAGGTAGCTAGGCTACAGTTACGTGTACTTTGTAAGCGCGGCCTAAGCTTTTGACTTCGATTTTCATGCTTAGCCCTTTCTTTTTGTTATTTTTGTTTCAATGCGGCGCGGAGTTTGGCACTCCTTGCTCGCGGATTTAAAACTATTTCGGTTTGGTCGCCGCTCACCGGTCGTTTGGTTAAAATGGTGAGGTCTGCGTCGTAACGGTCACCGCCCATTTCCTGGAAAGCTCGTTTTACCAAGCGGTCTTCAAGGCTATGAAAGCTGATGATTGCGATACGTCCGCCGGGTTTAAGCAGCCGCGTCCAAATTGGTAACGCGAGCCGAAGTAATTCGAGCTCGTCATTAACCGCAATACGCAGCGCCTGAAACGTGCGCGTTGCCGGATGGACTTTGCTGTGCCCTGGCCAGACTTTGGCGACAATATGCGCGAGTTCATGTGTAGTTTTGATTGGCCGATGCTCGATGATTGCCTGCGCGACTTGCGCCGCCTTCGGCTCTTCGCCGTAGCGTTTCAGGATATTCACCAGCGCTTGCTTGGAGTAAGTGTTAACCACCTGCTCCGCAGTTAGCGACTGCGAACGGTCCATACGCATATCGAGCGGCCCATCCTGGTTGATGGCAAAACCACGACTCGCTTCGTTAAGGTGCGGTGACGACACGCCCAGGTCCGCCAAAATCATATCGTACGTCTGCCCTTCCCTTTCGAGTTGCTCACTCGCGCTCAGGAAATCCTGATGGCGAATGTCCAACTCCGGGCCGAACCGCTTTCGCAGCTCAGTTACCGCCGCATCGTCGCGATCGACGAGTGTAGCTCCGGCAAGATTATTGGTACGTTCCAGCACTGCCGCCGCGTGTCCACCGTATCCGCCCGTCAGGTCGAGGTATGTTTCCCCGCTCTGCGGTGCAAGATATTGCAGCACTGGCTCGAGCAACACTGGTGTGTGTAAATGATTTTTGGTTTCTTGGTGCATGCTTGCTTTATTTTTGCATACTTTTTGAAAGTATGTAATGGTTTTTGTTTTTGCAAGGTCACCTATTCAGCAGTCAACTTTTTGTTTTTGTAGGTTGTTTTTGTTTTTGTGGTGGCTCGCGAATCCATGTATGTAAAGAAGATCTGTTAAGAGAGAATTTAAAAAATTCCGTAACTTCTTACTAGAAACGTGAGCCAAGTTTGAGAGACTTATGTGTGAGGTGGAGTTTTGGGAGGTGTTTCCAAGAAAAGTACGAGGTTTTTAAAGTGGTGCCTATGTTCCACTTGTTGGCTGCCGAATAGCTAACCTCGAGTCATTGGTTTGTTGCTATTCGTTTTGATTGTTAAAGTGCTTGGCCGACTTGCATGGTTAACTCCGCATAAGCCGCCAGTACCTTCCGACACGCACCGCCACCACATCTTTATCGATGCCCGCGTAATCCAACAGATGCTGCTCAATGGTGATACGCCCTTGCTTTTCGTCGGTCGTACCTTCCGTTTTGCCCATCCTAAACTGCACGTTCAAGTCCGCCGTTTTTTCGTCCAGGATGTTGCCCTGGAGTAACGGCTCGACCTGCTCGTCCCATACCGCTTTTGGGTATAGATGCAGATATTTTTGGAATCCGCGTGTAATGATTACTCCGCTTTCGAATTCGGCTCGAAGCTCAGCCGGTATGGTTAACCGTCGCTTCTCATCGAGTTTTCTCTGGAAGTAATCTACCGTGGCCATTGGTGTTATTTAAATTTGCTAGTGGTTTTTATTTTTGGCGGATAGCTCTTTTGTCGAAACTCGTTGGTTTCGGGCGGGCTACCCACAATTACCCACTGCCATGACTATACTACCCACCATTACCCACATACAAGTCTATTTTTTAGGAAATGGTGGTGTTTCCTACAGCACTTTTCCACAGTTTATCAGCGTAGACAGAGCTTTCCACAACATGTAGTGTTTGCAGCCTGTGGATAAACGCTATGAATTATTTCACATTACATACCAGAGGTGGTTTGTATTCGGGCAACTCCAAAATCAATGGGGTAACGTGTCATTTCCCCTTCTCGCATATACGTGCCGATAATGCCGAACCCTTGATTGTAGGCCTGCCGAAAGACGGCAAGTAAATGGCTGTCGAATTTTGCCAAGCAGATCAGCATCACGACTAGCGACAGCGTCATCAGACCGCGATGGTGGGCACGAAGATACGACTGATTTTTGCTGTTTTTTGTTTTCATGGTTTTACAATTAATACCATAACAAAAAACTTATGCTTTGTCAATTTAGTGTCATTATATTGATTTATTGCAGTAGCGGCGCTACAATCTTGTCACTACGTAATTCAAGGTAAACGGACATGAGATTGCGGACAAAGCTAATAGCTGGTGGGGCTGCGGCTGCGGCACTGGCAGTGGGCATGAGCGAGATGCAAAGCGCGCATCCCTACAGCTGGGAGTTGGCCACCCAGACCGACCAAGCGCTAGCGGGTAAATCCTTTTCTGGCGTCTATATGCATGAGCAATCCTTGGCACGTCCTGCAACTGCCGCAGTTATCGATGCGGCGGCTGCACAGATGGAGCAACGCATCCAGGATGGCCACAATGCACGCAACAATGCCTTGGCTTACTGCGCTATTGCCGCCGAAAATAGACTGTTCGATACGCCAGGCGACCCGCTTGTGCCACAAATCCGCGTCGAGGCCACCAACTACTCATTTGAGCACGCCGGCGCCAATCAAGCGCCAGAAAAGCTTGCCAATGATTGCAGAACTTTGGACATTAATGCACTGCCCAATAAGCAATTTGCGCAATACCCAATGCCACTTTAAATAAATGCGCAGGGCTTATTACTTTTTGATCTCCACATCTTCACCATAGAACTTTTCGAGACGCTTTCGGATTGAACCCATATGGCGACCGAACTGTTCGCTTAACTCCTGTAAAGATAGGTTTTCTTTGAACAAATTTTTTAACCGCTCGTCGTCCTCTTTGCTCCATGGGCGATACGCGTTCGGATAGGTTTCGCGCATACGGGCGAGTTTGTCAGCCCAGGCTTGTGAGCCGCCGGTTTTACTCTTGCGCGTCGTTTTTTTGGCCTTTGCCGCTTGCTCGCGCAGATGGGCGAATTTTTCTTGCGCTTCGGCAGATTTTTGACGCAAGGTTTTGTCTATCTCGAGCGCTTCCGGACTTACCTTGAGCGCCATTGTATTAATACCCGCCAGGCTTAACGTATCCAGGCTGCGCAGGCGCGATAACGCCACATAACCCATTCCCTCTACGAACGCACGGCGTAAATCAATACGCGCCGCGTCGAGCGTCATGCCCTGGCTTTTGTGGACGGTGATGGCCCACGCCAGCCGAAGCGGCAACTGCGTGAGCGAGGCCCGTTTGCGGTCACCATCGCGCAACTCCCACGTTTCCGGTCGTATGGTAAGCTCCCGCCCATTGTGTAAGCGGATGCGCGGATAATCCGTGCCTTCCTCAAAACCAATCACCACACCCAGCGTGCCATTCGCGTAACTTTTATCTTGGCTGTTTTTTATGCACATTACGAATGCGCCAAGCTTGAGCACCAGCTTTTCAGGCGCCAGGCACGACCGCTTGAGCGATTCAACGTAGTTGGCGCTGCCGGTGGTTTCCATTTCGTAGATGTAAGAATCTTCCTGGAGCGCATTAAGGTGGGCGGCGTTGACCGAATCCACATCCACGTTCGTGGTATGCAGCTCTGTTATGGCCTGCTCGCCCTTGAGTTGTGCGTTCACGCGAGACAGTAACTGCTCGGCATGACGGCGGCGCACATCACCGCTGCGCAGTGCGTTTAAAATATCCAAAAATTCGTTATCGTCCTGGCGATGCTGCTCGTCAAGATAACAGATGACCGGATCGAGCTCCTGCCAGACCGCGGCGTTCACCACAAATCCGCCGGCAGCTGCATCGCTACGGTTGACCGGTGGCAACTGGAAAAAGTCGCCGCATAAAATCACCTGAATGCCGCCGAACGGCCGGTCGTCATCGCGTACTTTGCGCAAAACTTGATCGACCATGTCGAGCCGAAAATCGTGCAGCATCGAGATCTCGTCGATGATAAGTACATCTGTTTTTTCGATAGTTTCGCGGCGCGTTTTGCTGAGCATTTCATAATGGCGTGGCGGCAAAACATCGAGAATGCCGATGCCGCTCCAGGCGTGAATGGTGCTGCCGCTTAAATGCGTGGCGGCAAGTCCGGTCGTGGCCGTAACAGTCACCCTTTTACCCTCGTCGCGCGCTTCGCGAATGAACTGATTGAGCACATACGTTTTGCCAGAACCGGCCGCGCCGGTCAGCATAACGTTCTCCCCCGATAACATAATTTGCAGCGCAAGTACCTGATCCATCCCGCCTAGTATACCCGACTTTCCTGGCAGGCGGCTAAAAATAACGCAGCGGTTGTCCGTCCACCGTATTTAGTGAGGTTTTCCACAGTTACAGAAATTTTGTTGTACACTCGCGAGGCAAAGTAT
Source organism: Saccharimonadales bacterium (SeqCode) (assembly GCA_035478835.1). Lineage (GTDB taxonomy): Bacteria > Patescibacteriota > Saccharimonadia > Saccharimonadales > UBA4665 > DATASD01. Next base: position 5,641 of record DATIJH010000009.1, on the reverse strand, counting down.
GATACGCTCCCGCCTGCAATGGGAAATCACCATCGTATAGCAGAGCTGCCGCGCGTCGACCGACCGCGCGAGAAAATGCAACGCAAAGGGCCGCAAGCGTTGTCGGACTTCGAATTGCTAGAGGTCATGATCGGCAGCGGCAATAAACAGGCCGACGTGGGCACGATTGCGCGCCAATTGCAGCGTACGCTGCGGTCCGAGAGTTCGCCCCTCACACTCGACGCGCTCATACGGCTGCGCGGCGTCAACATAGCGCAGGCTTCAAAGATCTTGGCGGCGCTGGAGCTTGCCAAGCGGCACTTGGTACGTGACGCCCTGCCCCTGCATACCCAGACGGAAATTTTGGGCAGACTTGCAAGCTTGCGTAACCGCCAGCAGGAGCATTTTGTATGCTTGTCGCTCGATGGCGGCCAGCGGCTTATCGCGCAACGCACGGTTACTATCGGCACACTCGATACGGTGCTCGCGCACCCGCGCGAGGTCTTTTCTGACCCGATAGTGGACCGCGCCGCCAGCATTATCGTGGCCCATAACCACCCCTCTCTCGAGCCAGCGCCCAGCGAAAAAGATATTTCGCTCACTCAGCAATTGGCGGCAGCCGGACAGCTCATCGGTATTCCGTTGCGGGACCACATCATACTGACGGCAACCGAGCATTTTAGTTTTAAGCAACATCACATGATATAGCCCATGGAACCGATGCCAGAAAAACTGACCCAATATCTTGAAGTGCGCAGTGGCCGCAGCGTGAATAATAATGGGCTGGCAGCCGATCTGGCGCGGCATTTATACAGCCGCCAGCACCTCGGTAGCGCAGTGGTTGTAGCGCTGGAGCCGCTAAAACTTCTCTGCGTAGTGCGCAAGCAATGGTTTAAGATTGCCCGCACCCTGCAGCGCGAACGTGCCGGCACAGTGAACGCCCAAAAAATCCTTCATCTTACGTATGCCGTGACGCGCATGCATGCTTTATCGTTTGTGGCGCAGCCGCCCGAGCAGCGGCCAGACGCTAAAGTCTTTTTTGTGTTGCCGGACCAGCTCCAAATGGTGCCGACACAGTGTTATAGCCTGTACGTAACCGCGCCAGTAAACACCGACATGCTTTTGCCATATGCCGCCCAGCTGGCACGCGAAGCCCTCGTGGTCGACTATGCCAACAACACCAAGGACACCGAAAACCGGTTTCGCGCCAAAAACATGCTGGGCGACCAAGTACGCAAACAATGGCATCAAGTAGTTGATTTCTTAAGTGCGGCGAGCATCAATATAAAAAACCTGGCCAGCCACATGCCGCTCAAACCAAGTTTAATTGACGACGCACTCGACCTGCTGCTTGATTGCAGTGAGGATTTTTTGCACATCGCCGGAACCTTCCAATATCGCGTACAATTAGCACAGCCGCTTGAATTACACCACGAGACCCAGGCCGAATATAACATTGTCACTCTGCTTGCGCATCGCGTGCAAGCGCTCAGCACCGGTGAGCTTGACGATTACCTAGGATCAGTTGGCACCGACAGCTCATTCTTCCTGCGTTCGCCAAGCGCTGGCGCACTGCAGAGCCGCGAGCGGCAGTTGGCCGAGCTCATGGCATATCACCAATTTGCCGGTCATACGCGAATCTACAACAAGCTCGCCACGCTTGCACAACATCCCGTCTCGTCTACCCGTTCGCTATTATACGAAGCTGCCGCAGGGCGCCGCAAACACCTACCCTTCAGTAGACTCTGATCGCTGGCGTTCCGAAATATAGGCAAGCCGTTCTTGCAAATCCGTTATCTCGTATGGAGTGGCCACCTCTGTATGCTCAGACGGCTGGATTTGTGCAGCGGCGCCAACGAGCTCCAATTGGCCGTTGTCGACCTCAACCCTCGTACCGCTAGAGCCCCTCACGACAAAATAATTTACGCCATGCGTTGCAATGTTGCCGACATTATATGTAAACCTGACGTCGTAACTGGAGACTTTGCCATCACGCGTGTGCTCAGCGTGAATGGCCAGTCTTGTGGACAGAGATTCCCGATGCGCCGAAGAATCGCTCTGTTCACCGAAAACTCTTTTATACGTATATACACAGCCGTCCTCTGTAGTGCTGTAGCTTTTATGGACCGTGGACTCAATGATGCCGTCGATGAGACTCGTAAGTCGATATGCAACGAGCGCGCCGAGCCAGGCGGGGCGTGCGTATTCGGTAGCGCGGCGGTCGCGAACGCCTTGATCGGCGACTTCACTGCCCATTGGGCAAAATTGAGACTCTGCAGAACTACTCATATCTATGCTGGCTACTTGAGCACTGACTTCAACAGGTCTTCGTCGCTTGGCGGCTTGAGTAAACGCTTGCTTTTAATTTCATACCGCAAACCCGTAAGCGGCGATTCAATGTAGTCATCGTTCAGCAAGTTTACAAATTTAGTCAGGTCACCGTCGTCCATAATGATAATCGCGCCGTTGTCGTCGAGCATAAGATCCAGGCCGAGCTCCTCAGCGTGATCGACTAGGTCGTCTTGCTTGATCTGGCTCGGTTCGATTTTTTGCAGCTTTTTGATAGTAGCGCGCTTGCCTTTTACCAGCGACTGCATAGAGAGACCCTCGGCAAAACTAAGCTTAAAGTGTTCTTCGATTTCGCGGACTTTCTTTTCGGCAATGCTGGCCTCTTTGGCGTCGTAGCCAAAAAGCGCCTTCAGCTTGCCCTGGTTGAATACAAAAAGATCTTGGTCTACCACGAGCAGCTGATTTTCGGACGGAATACGCAGCGCAGCGTCAGCGTCGAACGCCACGAATTTATTGTCGCGAATCATCCAGCCGGTCTTGCCCTTCATGATTTGCGACTGTGGCAGCGCTTTGATGACGTAAAACGGCTTCGGCAAATCCTTATGCCTGCAGCGTGCCACCACGCCCTTAATGCGCTTAATGTCGTGCTCTTCTTCGTTAAAAAGCTCGATTTCGTGTTCCTGTGTTTTGAGCCAGCCCAAAACCTCGACCAATTTGTCGACATTTTTGACTCGAGTGCGCTGCAGCACGTGCTCTTCGGCCTCGGCTTCTTCAAAGCCGCGCACCGTCAGGCCGATGTCGGCCCCCTCAAGCACGTACTCCAAAATTTCATCTATAAATAGCGGCTCCATTTGCTTATTGAGATCGCCGGCGCGTTTAGTACGGTACAATACATAATTTTTGTTGAACAAAAACAGTTCGATGGCGATCTCATCTTTGTACTGCACAAGATTGTTGGCCCAGGCAAAGACGTCCACCTGCTCATATGGCGCCTCGGTTACAGGCCCAAGGATGTCACCAGACTGCACGGAAGGCGCCGCGGCCAGCACTTCTGCGGGCGCCGTATCCGTTGGCACATCTTGTGTGCTCTGTTCAATATTTTCCGCGGCCGCGATACCCTCTTGTTCGTCCATGTGTATAACTTTCGATAGAGCCATCCGCAAGCGGACGGCGTTAACTTGATAGTCTTACCCTGTATTTTACTCTACAATGCGCACGAAATGCTGCTGTAAAATTTGCGGCGTCTCCTCTGGACCACCACGAATTACTTGCGGCGGCGGTCGCGATACGCAAGTTCGCGGCGAAACTGATCCAGTCGCACGATATACGGCTCATAAATATTATAGAGGCTTGAGTAGTGCCCGCTTGGCGCCAGCAAATGCAGCAGCCGTTTTTTCTGCTCCAAATATTCGATGAGGCAGAAGAAATCGCCGTCACCGGAAACAATCACCGCTTTTTCGTAATTGCTCATTTCTTTCATGGCCCAGAGCACGAGCTCGGCATCTATGTTGCCCTTTACGGGTTTCTTTTCTTCCGGTTCACCGGGTTTTTGCGTGGCGTATTCGAGCTCGTTATCGGCCTCAATAAGTTCTGGCCGCGGTTTTGTAAGGTCAAATGTTGGTTTGAGCACCACCGCGTAGCCGAGCTCATGCATTTGCTCGTACATTGACTCAAATTCGGGAATGTAACCGATAAACATGTATGCCTTGGTGACACCATATTTATCTGCCAAAAACTTGCGGAATTTGCGCCAATCCATTTTCCAGCCGGATTTTTGCACACCGAGGTTAAGATTTTGGCTGTCGATGAACGCGAACACTCGTGGCGGCTGTGATTGTGGTTTTTCTTTTTCAGGCTCCATGCGCTTTATCATATCATCACATGGCCGCGTGTTCTACTCCAGCGCTACTGTTAATAATAGTTGGCACCCTGCAGCGGCCCCTGGACATCAAGCGCGACTTGCAGTTTCTCGCCCATCACTCTGCCTTTTTGTGTGACACGCTCCTGCTCGACACATGCTTGGAGGCTAAAGCCAAGTTGCTGCGCTACGTGCGCGGCGCGGCGATCATCCATCCAGAAATCCGCCCGTACCTGATTGGCACCGTACAGCACCTTCCCCGTACCCAGTACGGCGCGGCTGAAATCGGCGGCAAGCCCCTGCCCTTGCCACTTTTCCCTGATCCGGACCGCGTGCTGCACGCCGTTACTTTCAAAATTCTCGCTGTCTTTATCCTGCAGCCAACCGTAACCAACTAAGGGCCGTGTGTGTCTGCGTGACTGCGGTCCGAGCAGCGCAAAACCGGCCATTCCCTTTTGTAGCGCTGTATCGAGCTGCGTATCATGGCCGAATGTGCGCTTGTCTTCGGGGTATGGCACACCAATGTGCGGTTCAGAAGCAATGAGCGCAGCTTCTCCCAGCAACTCGGGCGTCAAGCCATTACACACCATAAATCCACGCTCCTGCAGCCTGGCAAGTGCGCTGGCAGCCGCCGGCAATTCGGCCCTTAATTGTTCTATTGGCAAAGGCGTAGCATGCTCGGCGAGCCTGCGAGGTAAATCCATTATTCTGTTCCTTCATTAAGCTGAAGTCAGGATTATAATACAAAAAGCTCGTGCTTGCTATGGCATGTGTAACAAATGTGTAGGTATTTTCTACAACTCCGGTGGCGAAGCCACCTTGGCATGCCGCGTGCGGCCGATAATAAATGCCACGATCACAATATTGATCAAAAATATGTATAGCGGGTACGCTACGGCTGTAATTTTCCAGTTGGCGGCGGCCAACACCGTGCACAAACCGCCGATCCCGGCCAGTGCAAAAGTAATTGCTGTTTCTTCACCCGGTTTTTGCCAGGCGTGTTTAAGCGTTGGTAGCGCGCCGACGAGGTCGATTGTCACGGCTGCCGCTACTGCAATTGTCGGTGAGTTAAATATGAGCCACAAAATGATGCCGACGATTGCGGCCACCTGACACACAATGTCAAACCGCGCAATTTTGCGATCACCATGTTTTAGGCCGAGTAACGCCACGCTCAGCGCCTCAATCGTTGCAAAAAACATGAGGATCGCGCTCGGATACTGCTTGTCGCTGTACGATGCCGCGCACGCAATTGCCGTCAAAAGCGACCACGTAAACCATGTTACGATGCGCGGCTTGGTTTTGCCGTTCAAAGTCTCGCGAATATATGGGATGACACTCACAATAGTAAGTATGGTGCTGATAATAATAAGCGCTGTTTTCATCACTTACCTTTTGAGGTGCTGCTTACGTGCTTCGTTTGCCCAGTGGTCGGCGAGCTCGTTGCCCTCGTCGTTATTGTGGCCGCGTACCCAAATAAGCTTGGCCTGCGAGCTGCGGTACAGTGGGCAAACC
>DATIJH010000008.1:0-20077 GCA_035478835.1 Saccharimonadales bacterium (SeqCode) | reverse complement strand
CTCTACACGTTTACCCTTCATGGTCCAATACCGCGGTACGGCGTCTTTGACAACACTCGTCAGCAGCGTGCCGTGGTGCGGTACACCAGTAATAAACGGTGGGCCATCATAAAACACAAAGGCGTTGTCTTTTGGCCGACTTTCGACCGACTTCTCAAACGTCTTGTGTTTTTTCCAGTACTGTACCAGATCTTTTTCGTACTCGATTGCGCGGCGGCGCGAGCCTTGTTTATACTTCATGTTTTCTCCTTTTATAAAGAAAAATCACCTCTTTTAGATATCGGAACCCTTGGTTTGAGGGCGGTACCATCCGATTTCCAAAAGAGATGACTCTTCCAGCGCTTCGTTCTCTGGCTTACGGGCCTGACCGTCGAGCTTTACTTTTGCCTTTTAGGGCAATTTCTTCTCGCAACTTTCGTGGGTGATAGCCACTCATCTGCACGCAAGGCAGAACGTTTTATGTTTGTATTATACCACAGTGGTACAGCTTGGGGGAAACGCGCAAAATTTCTATGAAAAGACGTAACCGGCGACCTCGTCCATAAGGGGTAGCGGCTCGCCTTGCCATACGTTTATAACCGAGCCATCGGTACGTATTGCAAGCAGCGCCGGGTAGCTCATGACATCATAAAGACTAGCCATGGCAGCGCCATCACGCGTGTTGAGGCTCACAATCTCGAGCGTCTTCTCGTCGATGTGATGCTGATGCTGAAAATCACGGATAAATGATTCTACTGCACTCGCATGTTCCGAGTCTGGTCTGTAAAGGACTAAAAGTTTCACCTGCTTTAGCATAGCATGATGTGCATAAGCGTTTCAACAAAAACAACATCCGCCCACTGATTTTGTGGGCGGATGTTTAATATTTGGCTGCGAGCGGCCTGGGCCTAGCTGCAGCCGGTGGTCGAACCGCAGCTTGAGCAGACGTAGCAGCTGCCAGCGCGCTGCGTCTGGTTACCGCAGTTGTAACAGATCGGGGCAGTGCTGTCCTGCTTGGCGGCTGCTGGCTTTGTTGACGCCGCAGCTGCGACAGTCGAAACGGCCGGCTTTTCAGCTTGCGTGGCCGTAACTTCTGGCTCGCCAACCAGTTTACCTTCGGTCGAGCGATCGTCGGTCAAAAGGCTGGTCTGCTCATCCGGCATATCCTCGAGCGAGGCTAAGCCAAGTTCCAGACGGTCATCGAACGACAAGTAGTCGAGCGCTAGCCGGCGGAAGATGTAGTCCGTAATCGAGCTGGCCGTGCGAATGTCGTCGTCATCGGTGATGCCTGACGGTGCAAAGCTGCTGCTCATGAGTGTGCGGACATAGCTCTTGAGCGGCACGCCATACTGCAAGCCATGACTAACCGAGATTGCGAATGAGTCCATCAAGCCTGAAAGTGTCGAGCCCTGTTTCGAGACGCTAATGAAGAGCTCGCCCGGCGTGCCGTCCTCGTACTGACTGACCGTAAAGAAGCCTTTAAGGTCGGAAATTGCAAACTTGTACGTGCGGCTGTTGCGGCGGCGCGGCAGTAAGCGGCGAACGGCGCCCTTGACCACGATTCGGTCGTTTGGCTGCTCGGCAACTGCCGGTGCAGCAGGAGCTGCAGCCGCAGCAACTTCGGGTTTTTCCTTGTCGGATTTTTTCTTGCCGGAAAGCGGCTGCGCAACTTTACAGTTGTCGCGGTAAATAGCGACAGCCTTCAAACCTAATCGCCATGCGTCGATGTGCAGTTGCTCTACATCTTCGATGGTCGCTTCCTCGGGCATGTTAACCGTTTTGCTGATCGCGCCGGATATAAACGGTTGTACAGCGGCCATCATCTTAACGTGACCAAGGTAATGGATCGCGTTGTCGCCGACGGCACAGGCAAACACATCAGCATGCTCCGGCTTGAGGTGCGGCGCGTTTGTGACGCCGCCGTGCTCGTAGATGTGCTGCACGATGTCGTTGATCTCTTGCTCGCCGTAACCAAGCGTCTTGAGGGCGCGTGGCACAGTCTGGTTGACGATCGCCATCGAACCGCCGCCCACCAAGTTTTTGTGCTTTACGAGGGCGAAATCTGGCTCAATGCCAGTGGTGTCACAGTCCATCATAAGACCGATGGTGCCGGTTGGCGCCAATACGCTGGCCTGCGAGTTGCGTACGCCGTACAATTCACCAAGTTCAACTGCTTCGTCCCAAGCGCTTGCCGCAGCGCTTAGTAAGTCTTCGGCAACCAAGCCCGGGTTGATGCCCGAAACTGCCTCGCGGTGCATGCGCAACACTTTGAGCATGCCATCGCGGTCCTTTGCAAAGCCCGCAAACGGTCCCACACGGTTGGCGATTTTAGCGCTGGTAGCGTACGCGTGGCCAGTCATCAAAGCTGTGATTGCGGCAGCCTGGGCGCGGCCTTCGGCGGAGTCATATGGCAAACCTTGCGCCATCAGTAAACCACCAAGGTTAGCGTAGCCGAGACCGAGCTCGCGGTATGCGCGGGCATTCTTTGTAATGTTCTCTGTTGGGTATTCTGAGTAACCTACCAGGATTTCCTGCGCCGTAAAGATTACCTCAACGGTGTGCTTGAACGCCTCAACGTTAAATCGCGGCGAGGCAGTGCCCTTAGGGTCTTCTTCCCAGTATTTCAGCAAGTTGATGCTTGCGAGGTTACAGGCCGAGTTGTCCAGGTGCATGTACTCGCTGCACGGGTTACTGCCGTTAATACGGCCGGCAACTGGCGTCGTGTGCCAGCGGTTAATAGTGGTATCGAACTGCATACCCGGGTCGGCGCACTCCCAAGCAGCCTCAGAAATCTGGCGGAACAAGTCGCGGGCGCGAACCTTCTGGACCGGCTTGCCAGTGGTTACGGCGCGGAGGTCCCAGTCTTTATCATCAACAACGGCCTGCATAAACTCATCTGTTACGCGCACCGAGTTGTTGGCGTTTTGGTATTGCACCGAGAATGAATCCTTGCCGTCCAAGCTCATGTCGAAGCCAGCGTTCTGCAGGACGCGCGCTTTGCGCTCCTCGATTGCTTTGCACCAAATAAACTTCTCGACGTCGGGGTGGTCGGCGTTCAGGATTACCATTTTGGCGGCTCGGCGCGTCTTGCCACCGCTTTTAATCGCTCCCGCAGATGCGTCAGCACCGCGCATAAAGCTGAGCGGACCGGAAGCTGTGCCGGCACTCTTGCCGAGTTTTTCAACCGATGAACGGATGCCGCTCAAGTTCAAGCCGGCACCGGAACCGCCCTTAAAGATCATGCCCTCTTCTTTGTACCAGTTGAGGATTGATTCCATCGTGTCCTCAACGCCAAGGATAAAGCAGGCGCTGGCTTGCTGTGCGCGGGACGGCGCACCAATGTTAAACCACACCGGCGAGTTAAATGCCGCGCGTTGTGTTGCTAAAATATATTTAAGTTCTTCGCGGTAGTCTTCGGCTTCGGCTTCGGTTTCAAAGTAACCTTCCTGCAAGCCCTGCCGGACAACCGTATCGGCCACACGGTCGACAAGCGTCTTCAGTGAAGCTTCGCGCTCGGCCGTACCCGGTGTGCCGGTAAAATATTTTTGCGCCACAATATTAATGGCGTTTAACGACCAGCCCTTTGGAAATTCAACGCCCTTTTGCTCGAATACAGGCGTATCTTTCACCGGATTTTTAATAATAGAGTCCTGCTTAATCCACTCGAGCTGGTCGTATGCCTTGCTCTTGGGCTGCGTAAATAGTCGCCCGACTCCCAGGCTGGTTGTTTGTCCCATAGTACCCTCACTTTTTCGCGTTAGCCGCAGTCAAACCCCCTGCGCTAACACCTTTAATTATGTTTTTTATTTAGTGTTTATTAGAGTTGCAAGGCACCTGCTCCCGTAGATGCCGGCCAGCTCCCCTCGAGCCTCACACTCGGTATATTTGAGTGTAGTACACGCACACATGGCTTACAATGCATGTCGTGTTGTAAAAAATCGAGGGCAGCCGGCCAAGGTGTTTTAAGCCTTTTGCGTTGCCTTGATATGCGACAGTTCCTTCTCAAACCCTGCAATGTCTTCGAATCGCCGATAGACGCTTGCGAATCGAACGTACGCAACTTGGTTCAGCTTGGACAGCTCACCCATAACGATTTCGCCAATCCGATTCGAGGAAATCTCGGTTTCGCCGCAGCAATACAGCTGGCGCTCTACTTCTGTAACGAGACGTTCAAGCTGCAGGCTCGTGATAGGAGTCTTTTCGCAGGCGCGATAAAGGCCAGCCAGAAGCTTGTCGCGATTAAATCGTTCGCGCGTGCCGCCGCTTTTAACGACGATAAGCTGCGGGCGCTCTACCCGTTCATATGTCGTAAAACGATGGCCGCACGCAATGCACTCTCGGCGGCGGCGTACTGCCTGACCGTCTGTTACGTCACGTGATTCGATCACTTTTGTATCCTGGTGCTGACACTGTTCACACTTCATCGTTCGCGCACCTCCTTGTACCCATTTCAACGTACTATCACTATATATAGTGGTTGTGCTTTAAATAATAGCCCTATTTATGGTGCAGCGCAACATGAATAACGCTGTGTTATTTAACACAAAATTATTCAGTTTGATCTGTTTCGGAGTCTTTTTTATGCTTACGCAATCGGCGCAAGAACGATGGCTTGGCAAGCTCGTCGTCGGACGAAATAACTGCTTGGTGCGAGACCCCAAGATGGTCGTCGTGCATACTGTTGTCAGTGTCGTCGGAAGTACTTTGCTGGTCATTAATGGTCCAGATGTTCGGCATTGGTGCGTCGGAATGAAAATCTTCGGCTGGGTTTGGCTGGTCAGCGGCGAGGTCCATGTCGAGATTCTTGATATCGTCGTCGGGCTTTACTGATCCACCGGTCAAGGGCATCGGGTCATCGTTTGAAGGCGCTGGCGCGGCTACAGACGGGTCGGCAGAGACCGTATTCCGGTCGGCAAAGTACGAGGTGTCGAAGCCGGTAGCGACCACTGTAATAATCACTTCGCCTTCAAGCTTGTCGTCAATAGTGGCACCAAAGATGATGTTGGCGTCCGGGTCGGCAGCGTTTGTAATCGTTTCGGCCGCAGTGTTAATTTCATGCATTGACAAGTCGTTGCCGCCGATAATATTGAACAATATACCGCGTGCGCCGTCGATCGAGACTTCCAGTAGCGGCGACTCAATAGCCTGCTGTGCGGCCGTTACGGCACGATTGTCGCCACTTGCGCGACCAATACCCATCAGCGCCGAGCCGGCGTTGCTCATAACAGTCTTTACGTCGGCAAAGTCGAGGTTAATAAGTCCGTGCACGGTAATGAGGTCCGATATGCCCTGTACGCCTTGGCGGAGCACATCATCAGCAACCTTAAAGGCCTCGAGTAGCGGCGTTTGGCGATCAATTGTTTGCAGTAAGCGATCATTTGGAATCGTAATAAGCGTGTCGACCGAACGCCGGAGGTTTTCAATGGCAACCTCGGCGTTGCGGCGGCGTTTTTCACCCTCAAAAGCGAATGGTTTGGTGGCGAAGCCAACAACCAGAATACCCATTTCTTTGGCAATGCGCGCCACGACATGGCCGGCGCCGCTGCCCGTACCACCGCCGGCACCAAGGGTAATGAAGACCATGTCGGCACCTTCGAGCGCCTTCTTGATCTCCTCGTGTGACTCTTCGGCAGCCTTTTGACCCACACTTGGATCTGCACCAGCACCGAGGCCGCGTGTTGCGTCCTTACCTATATGAATTTTCACCTGGGCGTTCGAGTAATGTAACGCCTGCGCGTCAGTGTTGATAACGATAAATTCAACGCCTTCTACCCCAGCTTCAACCATGCGGTTAACCGCAGCGCCGCCGGCGCCGCCGACACCAACGACTTTAATGCGTGCGAATGTTTCTATAGCTGGTGCGACTTGAGGCATACGTTACAACCCTCTTACCCTTCATGTTATACGGAGAGTATAACGTAGCTTGGGCATAAGTTCAATAAATTTGCGCAGGCCTTTTGGCCGATTCTCCAGCCGTACAGTTTGTGTATCCAGCTGACTATGGCTTGATTTTGCGCCACAAATTATCGACGAAATTTAGTGCTCGGGCAGCCGATTGGTTACTATTACCGGTGTTAGATTCGGGCAATAAAAGCATGTCGAGGATCATAAGTCCGGTTGCGGCAGCAAAAGCAGGATCGGCAACCGTGTCCACTAAACCAGTCACTGCGTGCGGTTTACCAATCCGTGCAGCGAGTTGTAATTTTTCCTTTGCAAACTCAGCCATGCCTGGCAGTTTTGCCGTCCCACCGACGATCACAACACCGCCTGGCAGTTTGCGCGACTTATGTATCCGCGCCAGCTCTTTGTCGACGTATTCAAACAACTCCTCGACGCGGGCCTCGGTAATCATTGCTACATCCTCGGCATCAAAAAAATGATCCTTGTCGCGGACCCGGACGCGAAAATCCTTTTTGGTTTGTTGCTTATTGAGGTTAGCGTGCGTGATTTTTACGGCTTCAGCAATATCCAGGTCAGTTTTAAGGCCGATGGCCAAGTCATTTGTAATGTACGAACCACCGATCGGCAGGACCGCCACGTGCTGCACTTCGCCGTCTTCGAGCACTACCATATTTGTCGTCCCCGAACCAATATCGAGTAAAACCGTGCCCGCTTCCTTTGGTGCGCGTTCTAGAACGGCCTCGGCCGCAGCCAGGCTCGATAATGTATGGTGATTCGGCATGACCTGCGCTTTTTCGAGCGCCATATCAAGGTTGCGCAAGTTAGGCGTCGCCGCCGTAACAATATGCGTATCAACCTCGAGTCGCACACCGTGCATACCCACTGGATCCTTAATGTTGTCCTGTCCGTCCAAGCGGTAATTCTTAGCAAAAACCTGGATGATTTCACGGTTGGACGGCAATTGAATAATGGTGGCTGCTTCTTCTACACGCATGCGGTCTTCCTGGGTAATCTCGCGGTTAGCGGCGCTGATTGCAATCACGCCCTTCGAGTTCATACCACTAACGTGTGAGCCGTTCACATTAACCGTGGCATGGCTAATACGCATGCCCGAAACACGCTCGGCCTCAGTGATGGCTTGCACGATTGCCTCGGCGGCGTCATCGACGTGCACCACTATGCCCTTGCGCATCCCCAGATTCGGCGCATTGCCATGGCCAATGATAGCCAATTTGCCGGCATTATTTTGGTCGAGCATACCAACTACGCAGCGAACGGTGCTGGTACCGATATCAAGCCCAACGTAACAAGTAGTAGCTGGATCACGCATGAACGCAGTATAACGCTTATCCTCCCTTTACGGCAAGTCGATAGTATTTTATAGGTGTTAAACGTGCGTAAGGATTTCTGCGCCGTTATCAGTCACAAGCAATGTGTGCTCAAACTGTGCCGACCAGCTGCCGTCGCGCGTTACCAGCGTCCAGCCATCATGTAGCTGCTCGATGGCATAATTGCCGAGGGTGGTTATAGGCTCAATTGCGATTGTCATGCCCGCCTTAAGGATTGGCCCACGCCCCGCAGGACCATAATTAGGAATCTCGGGGTCTTCATGGAGTTCATGGCCGACACCGTGCCCCACAAGCTCGCGTACAATGCCCAGCCGGTACTGTTTAAGCACGTGCTCAATGGCGGCCGAAATATCACCCACATGACAGCCGTCATGTACCGCAGCAATGCCGGCCGCTAAGGCTTTTTCGGTGCCGTCCAGCAACCGTTTGACGTCCGAAGAAGGATTACCGCCGATACAAACACTCATGCCGGCGTCCGTGACCATATTTTTATACCGCACACCGAAGTCAAAGTTCACTACATCACCATCTTTAAACGGGATGCCCGTAGGAATACTGTGCTGTACTTGTTCATTTACCGAAATACAGATAATGTCCGGGTAACCATGGAAGCCCTTGAACGCCGGTTCCCCGCCAAGCCTGCGCAACTCCTTTTGTGCAAGCACTGACATATCTTTTGGCGTCAGGCCAGCCTTCGCCTCGCGGCGCATAAGCTCTAGGACAGTCGCGAGCATGCGCCCGCTCTCGCGCAGTGCCGTAATTTCTGCTTCAGTTTTGATAGCATTTTTCATATCTGACTGCAATGTTACGACGTTTTAGGTAGACAATGCAAGATGTCGTCGTGCACTTCGCGTGGTGACTGTGCAGCATCAATATTGCAAATTTTGACGCCTTCTTTTTTGAAGTAATCAAGGATGGGCAGCGTTACGTCGCTGTACTCAGCGAATCGCCGGGCAATTGCTTCTTCGGTGTCGTCCTGGCGCCCGCGGGCCATAAGCCGCTCGCGCACCACTTCTTCGGAGGCGGCTAAATGAATGACACCGGTTAATTTGAAGCGTCCCTTATGAACTTGTTCGAGTAACCAATCGGCCTGAGGAATTGTACGAGGAAAACCGTCAAGCACAAATTCCTCCGTAGGATCAATAAGTTCAAAAACCTTATCAAAAAGCCGGATGACTTCGTCGTCGCTGAGCAGCTTTCCTTCGAGCATCTCCTGCCGGCGCTTACCGGTTACGAGCACGCGAAAAATTTCACCGCTCGAGATCCAGGCATAACCGTGCTCGTCAGCAAGCAATTTTCCCTGCATACTCTTGCCGGCGCCCGCTACTCCGGTAAGTAGAATCATTTCTGTAGTTTTTCCTTTACGAGACGCGCAATCATGGCGCCATCGGCAGTGCTTGCAACCCGCTGCTTAACTGCGGCGATTACCTGGCCCATCGCCTGCGGCGTAGGCGATTCAAAGTCAGCAAGCACCTCGTCAATAACCTGCGTGAGCTCTTCTTCGGTCAATTGCTTTGGCAGATAGCCTTCGATAATAGCCTTCTCTGCCAATTCCGCTGCGGCGCGCTCAGGACTTCCGCCTTTTTCATATAAGTCGGCACTTTCCTGACGTTTCTTTGCCTCTTTAGCGAGAAGCGGAAGAATTTCTTCGTCGCCAAGGCCCTCGGCACGCACACCTTTTGCGACTTCAGCATACAGGATAACGCTTTTAAGACCGCGCAAAACTGTTGCACGGTCTTTATCGCCAGCGAGCAAAGCAGTTTTTAGATCCTGCTCAATTTGCTGCTTCAGCATCGCTTATTTTTGGCCAAGCTTAATCTTTTTAATCTTCAGCGCTTTGCGTTCTTGGCGGATAATCGCCTTTGCGCGGCGTTCACGCTTACTGATAGGCTTTTCAAAGTATTGGGCTTGTTTTACAACAGCGATAACGCCAGCCTGCTGAACTTTGCGGTTAAAACGACGCAAGAGGTTCTCTGCTGATTCTTTTGAGTCTTTACGTGTAACTTGTATCATCGCGTTTAATTGTAAGCTACCGGAGAGGTTTTTGCAAGTGTTTCGCCGCTATAGAACTTGTTTTTTCTGCGTCGTGCGCTGCGACTTCAGCACAATGCTCTGCAGCTCTTTAAAAATCGGGAACTGTTTGTTCGTGTGATAAATCTTGGTGTTTCCCTGTTTTTCGGAGATCAAAAAACCTACCTTTTCGAGCCGCTTCAGTTCGCGCTGGATATTGCCCGCATCTTCTTTGATGAGCTTGGCAAGACCGCGGACATGCGTCTTGAAGTCAGGGTATTTTGCATAGATCACTATGATCTTGCGTCGGACTCGTGAAGTAATAAAAACATCTAACATAAGCTTTTATTGTTATTCAAACAACGTGAATAAAGTATAGCTGGCGCGCGCGAAGTTTTCAACATGATTTTGGGATTTTATCCATATTCACCCTATAATTAAGCTATGCGATATGTTGAGATTCTGGTTGCCGGGGCTACATACCACGGTAAGGACGCCCTTACGTACAGCACGCAGGAAGCGTTACAGCCCGGTGCTGTCGTGAATGTGCCGCTGCGCAATAAGCAGGTGCTCGGCATTGTACGCGGCAGCGCGGGTAAGCCAAAATTTGCCGTTAAACCCGTAGAAACCGTTTTTTCGCTGCCCCCCTTGCCAGAAGAGACGTTTACGCTTATAGACTGGCTCGCGGAATACTATCCCGCGCCGCTCGGCACTATCGTACAGCTCTTCTTGCCAAATTCGTTGTTAAATAAACACGTTGCAGCCCCTCTGGCTGCCACGGCCGCGGAGCACCAAACGGTACCCTTGCCACCACTTACCAAAGAACAGCAAGCGGCTCTCGACCAGATTATCGGCGCCGGAAGTTTTATACTGCACGGTGAAACTGGCAGCGGTAAAACCCGCATTTACATCGAGCTAACGATGCGGGCGCTCGCCCACAAAAAGTCAGCGATTATCCTGACGCCAGAAATCGGGCTTACTTCGCAGCTCGCCGAGGCGTTCCGCGAACAGTTTGGAGAACAGGTCATAGTAGTTCATTCGCAGCTTACAGAGGTGGCGAGACAAAAGGCATGGCTGCAGATTTTGCGGAGCGACCAACCGCGTATTGTGATTGGGCCACGCTCTGCACTTTTTAGCCCCTTGCGTGACCTCGGACTCATAATTATCGACGAAGCACACGAAAACGCCTATAAGCAGGATCAGGCGCCCCATTATCATGCGAATCGTGTCGCCGCACAGCTCGGCCGCCTCAAGCGCGCGCCGGTTATTTTAGGCTCAGCCACTCCACCTGTAGTTGACTACTTCGTGGCCGAACAAAAAAAGCGCCCCATCATACGCATGCGCGAGTTGGCACGAGCCAGCGAGCACCAAGCCGACACAACCGTGGTCGATCTGAAAGACCGAACACAGTTTTCAAAAAGTGCCTATCTTTCAAAACCTTTATTAACGGCCGCGGCGCAAACGCTGGCGAAAAAAGAACAGGTACTGCTCTTTTTGAATCGGCGCGGCACCGCTCGTCTGATCTTTTGCGAAAATTGCGGCTGGCAGGCCGTCTGCCCGCACTGCGACCTGCCGCTCGTGTATCATGGCGACGACCACACTATGCGCTGCCACACCTGCAGCTTTAAGCAAGGTGCGGTCTCCAGCTGTCCCTCTTGTGGCAACCCATCAATTATTTTTAAAGCCGTCGGTACAAAAGCGATCGCCAGCGAGATCGCGGCGCATTTTCCACAAGCGCGAGTTCAACGATTCGACACCGATAATAAGCGGGGTGAACGCATCGAAGAGCACTACGGCGCGGTCAAGAAGGGCGACGTCGATATAATTGTCGGTACACAGACGCTGGCTAAAGGCCTCGACCTGCCAAACCTGGGTATGGTCGGCGTCATTGCGGCCGACACAAGCCTATACTTGCCCGATTACAACTCCGAAGAGCGAACTTATCAGCTCCTGGGCCAGGTGCTTGGACGCGTCGGACGCGGACATCGCGCCACGCATGCGGTCATTCAAACGTATAATCCAAAAAGTCCGCTTATTAAAGCTGTGCTCTCGCGGGACTGGCAGCGTTTTTATCACAAAGAATTGCGTGAGCGGGAGACATTCCTGTTTCCCCCGTTTTGCTACATATTAAAACTCTCTTGCCGGCGAGCGAGCATTACCGGTGCTCAAAAAACAGCAACGAGTCTTGCCGCTCAACTCAAAAACGGCGACTATAAAATAATCGTCGAGGGGCCGGCCCCCGCTTTCCATGAAAAGAGCGGCGATAAATACCAATGGCAGCTAATTGTGAAAGCCAAAAACCGCGGCGAACTACTGCGTATAATCCCAAATTTACCAAGCGGATGGAGCTACGACATAGACCCTACGAATCTTTTGTAATCTGTCGCAACAGTGGGTATACTTTTCATAATGAACAGAAAAGATATCATCGCTCTGCCTAATCCGCACCTGCGGCAGCGCTCTAAAAAAATTGGGATTGTCGACGACAGCGTCAAAAAACTTATTGCCAATATGGAGGCTGCAACCCTCGATTGGGAAGCCAGCCGTGACCATGAAGTGGGTGTTGCCCTTGCCGCCATTCAAGTAGATCAACCCCTAAGAATTGTCGTAATCCGTAATAATTTCGACAACAAAGATGACCACACATTCGCCACTTTTATCAATCCGGTTATTACCAAGTATGAGGGCAGCATAGAGGAAGACTTTGAAGGCTGCTTGAGCGTTGCCGACGTTTACGGTAAAGTGCCGCGCCATACCAAAGTTCGCGTCAAAGCGCTTGATATTAATGGCCACGAATTCCGCATTACCGCCGAGGGCTTCTTGGCTCGCGTATTCCAGCACGAGATTGACCACACAAACGGCATCGTCTTTATAGACCACATCAAAGATATTCCTACCGCCTTTTATCGCCTGAGGGCAGATGGCAAACTGGAGCAACTCGACTATGAAAAAGATGTCAAAGACAATAGTATTCTTTGGTAGCGGCCCCGTTGCCGCCAAAAGCCTGGTCTTGTTGGCAAAAAACTTCGTAATTGAAGCCGTTGTTAGCAAGCCACGGGCACCACACCATAAGGGTGATGTGCCTGTTTTGCGCGTAGCCGAAGCGCTTGGCCTGCCAGTAAAAACCGCGACCGACAAACAGTCGCTTGATGCATTATTTACCCAAAAGCCCTTCAAGAGCGAACTTGCCGTACTGGTAGATTTTGGCATCATCGTTTCTCAAGAGGTTATTGATTACTTCCCGCTTGGTATCGTGAATAGCCATTTTTCGCTTCTGCCTGAGTGGCGCGGCGCCGACCCCATCACCTTTTCCATCCTGAGCGGACAGCAACGGACCGGCGTCAGCCTTATGCTTCTTTCGGCCGGCATGGACGAAGGCTCCCTCTTAGCTCAAACACCTTGCGCCATAGATAACGCTATGACTACGCCTGAGCTAACCGACGAGCTTATTGAACTTAGCGACCAAACCTTGCAGACCATCTTGCCGCTTTGGGCGGAAGGCAAGGTGCAAGCCGCACCCCAATCCGAGGTAACGCTTGCCCCTTCGGTAATTCCTACGTACTCGCGCAAACTCACTAAAGAAGACGGAATTATCGATTGGAATAAAGACGCGGCCACGCTTGAGCGCGAAATCCGGGCCTTCGCCGAATGGCCCAAGAGCCATGCAACCTTCGGAAGCCTTGCGGTAATTATCACTAAGGCCCACGTCCTAGAGACGACAGGTCAGACGCCGGGCACCACGACTATCGAGAACAAGCTGCCTGTAGTATTTTGCGGCACGAACGCCCTGGCAATTGATCGTATCAAGCCTGCCGGCAAGCAAGAAATGACCGGCGAAAGCTTTCTCGCCGGCTATAAGCAGCTGTTCCTTACGCGCTGAGACTTTTCTCTGCTAGGCAGCCATCGGTGGCTGTTGCTGCTGATTTTGAGCAGATGGTGCGACAGGAGGTGTAGGCGCGACAGACCATGGTGCCGTCGATGGCGGCGCAGTCTGAGCCTGTTGCGGCTGTTGCTGAGGCGCAAAAGGAGTTGAAGCTGGGTATTGCTGCTGGGGCTGTCCCTGCGGAGCTGGCGGCATAACAGGCGCTACGGCCTGCTGGGGTTGCATGTAAGGAGAAGGAGCTGGAGTGCCATACCCTTGCTGCGGAAAAGGTTGCTGCTGCATAGGCTGTTGGAATGGAGTAGACACTGGACTCATAGGCTGCGGCTGCACCGGCGATTGCGGCCAGTTCGGCTGTTGCTGAGGCATAGGCGGCTGCGGCGGCTGCCACTGTTGCGGTTGTTGCGAAGCATGAGCTTGCATTGGCGCCATTGGCTGCTGGGGCATGTGCTGCATCGGCATTTGTTGCGGCATCATTCCCTGCTGCGGCGCGGGCCCCATACTACCGGCGCTGCCGGCAGCAAGGATTTGTGGCGCAACCTGCCGGATTTCGGCCTTTAAGGCTTCAAATTCACTAGAAACAACTTCTTTGTACCGCGGGAATTTGGTTTCAAGCCAGCGCAGCGCGCCTTCTTCGTCATTGTTTTTAATAAACTGCTCGAATTCATCGAGTTGTTCATCCGTCATTTGCTGAGCAAGTTTCATACCCACACGCATTTCGAGCGTCTCGTAAATGTGTGCAAGCAGACGCTTCTTCTCATCGAGTGGAAGGCTGTCGAGTCCAAGCTCGCGTAGCAAATCATCGTTTAGCTTAATCATTGATAATCCTTCTTATAGCTTCATTCTAACACAGTAATTATGGCGCTTACAGCGTACGCGCAATTGTCTCACGCGTAAAGACTTCGATTCGGTCACCTTCTTGCAATTCGATCTTTGACGTCGAGCGGAAGCTTAGCCCGCACATTTCGCCCTCGAACACCTCTTTAGCATCTTGCGGGCCACGCTTAAGATTAACCACTTCGACTTCACCGAGTACATCAGCACCCCTAACCACGCGCGCCAGCGATGGCGCCATAAGTTTGCCCTTCGTCACCTCGCCGCCGCAGATCACTTCAGTCTTCGTAGTTTTAAACACGCCCCGCACAACAAGGCGGCCGGATTCTTTTTCGATGACTTCTGGCGCCAGCAGTTTTGTAAGTTCGGCCTTCACGTCGTCGATTAGTTCGTAGATTACCCTATAAAGCCGGATTGCCACTTTATCGCGAGCAGCTAAACGTTTGATGCTCGTAGGAGAAGACACGTTAAATCCGTAGATAATAGCCGCGCTTGTTGACGCAGAATGTACATCATTTTCGTTTATCGCGCCGACGCTTGCACTCACAACGCGCACGCCAACCTCGTCGGTATCAAGCGCCTTAAGGCTATCTACAACAGAGGTCAAGGAGCCTTGTACGTCTGCCTTCACAATAATATTAAACTCTTGCAGCTGATTGTTGCGGTTAATCATGCGAATGAGTTCGCTGCTGTTCATGTCGTGTGCGCCGTTCGTCCGCTTACTTGTGGCCACCTGCTCCGCGCGTGCACGCGCCGTCTTCTCATTTGCTACAACAATGAACTCGTCGGCGAATTCAGGCAGTGCTTTAAAGCCAGTCATTACAACGGGCGTCGAAGGTTTAGCTTCTTTAAGGGGTGCGCCCTCTGTCGTTTCGAGGTTACGGATCTTTGCATATGTTGTACCTGCAACAACAAAATCACCGACTTTTAGCACGCCTTCTTCTACCAGGGCATTTGCTATCGGACCGCGACCTTGTTCAACGTGTGCTTCGATGATCAAGCCGGTTGCCGGCACGTCGACCTCGGCACGGAAGTCTTCCACGTCAGCAACTAATAGGATCATATCAAGCAGTTGGTCGATGCCTTGCTTGGTTTTGGCAGAGACCTCGATGGCCACTGTATCGCCGCCCCACTCTTCAACAAGTAAGTCCTGCTCCGCGAGCTGCTGTTTAACGCGGTTCGCGTCGGCGCCCTCTTTATCAATTTTGTTGAGCGCCACAATAATTTTAACGCCGGCCTTACGGGCGTATCGAATCGCCTCTAAGGTCTGCGGTTTAATGCCGTCATCAGCAGCGACTACGATCACCACAATATCAGTCAGGTGCGCGCCATGTTCGCGGATTGCGCCAAATGCCTCGTGCCCTGGTGTGTCCAAAAATGTGATCTGTCGCTCATTATGCGTAATCTGATACGCAGAAATGTGCTGGGTAATACCCCCTGCCTCACCTTTAGCGACGTGCGCGCCGCGGATTGCATCGAGCAAGCTGGTTTTACCATGATCGACATGGCCCATTACTGCCACCACCGGTGGCCGCGACACTGCAGTGTCGCTATCTGTCACGTGCTTTTCGCGCAAAGAAATGATTTCTTCCTGGGGTTTACGCGTTAACGCCACGTCCAGGCCGAGCTCGCCCACGATAATCTGAGCAGTGTCAAAATCAATCCGTTCGTTAACCGTGGCCATAACGCCATTTTTCATAAGCTCACCGATTAGCCGTGTAACCGGGAGCATTAATTTTTCGGCAAGAGTGCCCACGGTAATCATGTCTTCGATTTCAATTGTCCGAGCCATTTTGAGAGCACTCCTTTCTTTTGCCGTAAAATTGTAGAAACGATCTGCGCAGCGCTATTTTGCGCTCTTTAAGCTCAAGGCGATTTTGCGCGCGTCGGTGTCGATGTCGATCACCTTGAACTGCTTCTTTTCGTTGAGCTTAAAGATCTGCTCCGGATCAACCGTCTCGTCGTCGCTCATCTCTGAAACGTGGACGAGGGCTTCAACCGAAGGAGAAAGCTGCACGAACGCACCAAATGGTGTGATGCGCGTGATCTTGCCTTCTACGATGTCACCCTTACTAAAGGCTTTTACTTCTTTAAGCCATGGGTCTTCGGTCATTTGCTTGAGACTCAAGCTCAGGCGGTCCTTGTCGATAGCAATGATTTTAGCCTGGACCTTGTCGCCAACCTTGACGTAGTCGCGCGGGTCTTCAACACGTTCCCAAGAGATCTCAGAAATGTGGATCAGGCCTTCGATGCCATCAACGTTCACGAATGCACCAAAGTCAATAACGCCAGTTACGACGCCTTCAACGACGTCACCAACCTTAAGTTGAGCAAAGCGAGCCTGCATGTCATCCTTAACGGCTTCTTTTTCAGAAAAGATCAGCTTGTTGTCTTTGCGGCTCACGTCGAGCACGCGGACGCGGATCGGCTTATTAACCAAAGCATTGAGCTTTTGCAGGATCTCGTCCTTGTCGGCACCCGATACGCGTGGGTAGTGGCCGGCAGCTAATTGAGATACGGGCAAAAAGCCGCGGATACCTTCAAGTTCTACCAGCAAACCACCGCGGTTTGCATCGTATGGCGCGACTTCAACAATCTCTTGTGCGTCAAAAATGCGCTTGAGCTCGTCCCAACCGCGGTCTTTGGCGGCGCGTTTCATGCTCAGCAAGGCGTGGCCTTCATCGAGCTCTGGGTCGATAACGCTCACCGTTACGGTGTCGCCGACGTTCAGCGTCTGGCCGTGGCCGATTTCGCGGCGCATTACAACGCCGACGCCTTTGGCGCCGAGGTCGATCCAGACTTCGTGCTTGCGAACGGAATCAACAATTCCCTCGACAACCTCGCCTGCCTCAAGTTGTTTGACGTCATGCTGCGCGAGCAATTCGTCCATAGTTACGTTAGTATTCTTTGACATGTTTTGTCATGCCTCCTTATGTAGTGTATTTCCGTTAGCTAAGTTGGCATCGCGTTGACGCGGCCTCCCAAGCTGCAAGATTACTTTCATTATACTTGCTTTCTCTGATTACGTCAAAGTGCGTAGCCTAACTGGCCTGGGAATGGTACACTTATGTAGACTATGTACTTGGGGATAGATATCGGCGGCACAAAAACCTTAGTCGGTTGTTTCAGCGACGAGGGCGTACTGGGAGAGCACATAAAGTTCCCTACCCCGCCGGATTACAAAACTTTCCTTGCCGAATTGGCACAATGTGTAGACAAATTATCTACAAAAAATTTCACCTGTGCCGGCGTGGCAGTTCCAGGTAGGATTGATCGATCCACCGGTGTAGCGCTTGCTTTTGGTAACTTAGACTGGGAAAACGTGCCCATACAGGCCGACATTGCAAAAGTTCTGCACTACCCCGTGATAATCGAGAATGACGCCAAACTTGCGACGCTTTCCGAAGCTGCACTACTTAGGGGTAAGTACCGGCGCATACTATATATCACCGTCAGCACCGGAATCGGAACTGGCGTAGCGCAAGACGGCATACTTGATCCGGCGCTCATTGATGCGGAAAGTGGCAGCATGATGCTTGAACACGACGGAAAGCTTACGCCATGGGAAGAGTTTGCTTCGGGTAAAGCAATCGTCGAGCGGTACGGAAAGCGCGCTTCAGAAATCCAAGATACTGCCACTTGGCATGCCATTGCCAAAGATTTAGCGCTGGGCATATTGGAACTGATTGCAGTCGTAGAGCCGGATGCTATCGTATTCGGTGGCGCTGTGAGTAATTACTTCGAACGATTCCAGCCTTGGCTCACTCAGGAACTTTCAACATATACGACGGCACTCACCCCATTGCCGGCGCTTTTAAAGGCTGCCCGACCGGATGAGGCCGTCATATACGGATGTTATGAGCTTGCTCGGGCGCGATATGGAAAAACTGCTTAGCGTCCTCCGCCACAATTACCCGGAATTGCACTTTAAGCCCGGTGCCCGCTGCTACTGGTCGCCGCAACATAATACTATTTTTTAT
Organism: Saccharimonadales bacterium (SeqCode); assembly: GCA_035478835.1. Classification (GTDB taxonomy): domain Bacteria; phylum Patescibacteriota; class Saccharimonadia; order Saccharimonadales; family UBA4665; genus DATASD01. The sequence goes on along the minus strand of DATIJH010000008.1, from coordinate 2,144 downwards.
GGCAGCGACGGGTCTGTTTCTGAGGCTTGGGGTTTACTGCACGAGCTGGGTCACGCACTGCTTGGGCATAATGACTATCGCAATGACCTCGATCTATTGCAAAAAGAAATCCTTGCATGGGAGGAGGCAAAATCTCTCGGCGAGAAGTACGGCGTCAGTATTGATGCATCATATGTCGAGGATTGCCTCGACACCTACCGCGACTGGCTCCATAAGCGTAGCACTTGTCCGCGGTGCGGCATTAAAGCCCTTGCGAATGACGAATACAGCTATGGCTGCTTTAATTGTGGTACCACCTGGCATGTAAGCCCTGCGCGACACCGCCGCCCATACCGGCTCACAAAAAAACTACCCCACAAAGCGTGAGGTAGTTTACTAGACAACAGGGATGCTATGCAGCAATCTGTTCGTCGTTTTGACTTTCGTCTGCAGTCGTAGCTGCAGCAGCCAGGTCTTGGGCCTTCTTGGTGCGGCGCGAAATGCGACCACCCTTGGCACCCGCAATGCGAGCCAAGTCACGGTTTGCATAGAAGCCACCGGTGCGTCCCTTTTTGCCACCCATTGCGCCAATGCGTGCGTAAAAGTCTTTGCCGTGGTTCTTCCGGTTCGTTTCGGCGGCAGCCTTGCCGCCAGCTTTTGTTCCAGCCATATAGGACTCTCCCTTACTTTTACCTGCTTCCGCACTAAGGAATAAAAAAGCTCCGTTGACTACGGAACCCTCAATTTCCTCACGAAATTACTACTATATTATCACACTATTGTGCTAATGTCAATTATCTTTCTGGTAGTGTTTGGTTTGTTCGCCAAAAGATAAAAGCCATCCTATTCGGATGGCTTTTATATAATTCGGCACCGTGCTATTTTCCCAGGGGTGAACCCCAAGTATTGTAACCGCTACGAGGCTTAACTGCTGTGTTCGGTATGGGAACAGGTGTTTCCCTCGCGCCATGGGCACCGAATTTAGCATAACTCTTACTTACGACTTCGTCTGTAAGAAAAATTACACTCTGTTCGGCGTCCACATTACAATGCACACGGATTTGATATTGTTAAAGCGTTAACAAACGGATATTCGTACATGACGAACATCAATAACTAGTCAATGCACTCCTCTCATTCTTCTCATCCCGAAGGATGAACGAATGAGAGAACATAAAAAGTCAATGGGACTATTAGTACGCTTCGGCTACATACGTTGCCGTACTTCTACCTTGCGCCTATCAAACTGATCGTCTTTCAGTGTCCTCATAGGGAAATCTAATCTTGAGGTCAGTTTCGCGCTTAATATGCTTTCAGCGCTTATCTGTTCCGCACATAGCTACCCAGCGATGCCATTGGTATGACAACTGGTACACCAGCGGTGCGTTCACCCCGGTCCTCTCGTACTAGGGGCAAATCCTCTCAAATTTCCTGACGTCCACAGCGGATATAAACCGAACTGTCTCACGACGTTCTGAACCCAGCTCACGTACCTCTTTAACCGGCGAACAGCCGGACCCTTGGGAACCGCTTCGCCCCCAGGATGAGATGAGCCGACATCGAGGTGCCAAACAGCGCCGTCTATGTGAACTATTGGGCGCTATAAGCCTGTTATCCCCGGGGTAACTTTTATCCGAAAGCGCTGCCGGTACCACTACCATGTACATAAATGTACGGACAGCGGAAAACTTACTCCGACTTTCGTCCCTGCTCGGCTTGTCGGCCTCACAGTCAAGCTGGCTTATGCGTATACACTATCGATTCGATTTCCATCCGAACCTAGCCAACCTTTGAACGCCTCCGATACTCTTTAGGAGGCAACCGCCCCAGTTAAACTACCCATCAGACACGGTCCCCGACCCGGAAATTGGTCACGAATACATCATGAACAATTTGCGGGCCAGGTAAGAATAAGATCGTAATAAGGGTGGTATTTCACCGGTGACTCCACCTAGGCTAGCGCCTAGACTTCAAAGTCTCCCACCTATGCTACACATATTACGACCCGATCCAATGTCAAACTATAGTAAAGCTCCACGGGGTCTTTTCGTCCTGCTGCGGACAGACGGCATCTTTACCGTCAATGCACTTTCACCGAGCTCTTCGTCGAGACAGTACCCATATCATTACTCCATTCGTGCGGGTCAGAACTTACCTGACAAGGA
>DATIJH010000007.1:0-1635 GCA_035478835.1 Saccharimonadales bacterium (SeqCode) | reverse complement strand
CTCGACCAAGCGGCTCAAAGAAGAGGCCGAAGCCCGCGGTCACCACGTGCGGGTGATTAACTATGCTAAGTGTTATGTGACGCTGGAGCGCAACAACCCGATTGTGCGCTACGAGGGTGAAGAGATTAGAGATATTGACGTTATTATTCCGCGGATTGCCGCCAACCTGACCAAGTACGGCACGGCCGTAGTCCGCCAATTTGAGATGCAAGGCGTCTACACCACCAGCAGTTCAATTGCCATTACGCGTTCGCGCGACAAATTGCGTTCTACGCAGATTTTGGCGCGGGCCGGCGTTGATATTCCAAAGACCGTTTTCAGTCGCGAGACGGCTGAGGTCGAGGACCTTATCGAACAAGCCGGCGGTACGCCGCTGATTATCAAGGTGGCCCGTGGCACACACGGCAACGGCGTGGTGCTGGCCGAAACGAGCAAAGCCGCCCAAGCAGTGATGCAGGCCTTCTATGTGGAGGGCGTGAACTTCTTAGTCCAGGAATTCGTTGAAGAATCGGCCGGTAGCGATATCCGGGCCTTCGTGGTCGGCGGCAAAGTGGTTGCCAGCATGAAACGGCAGAGTTTGGACGACGACTTCCGCTCTAATCTGCATCAAGGCGGTGAGGGCGCGGTCATCAAACTGACCGAAGAAGAACGCAAAATTGCCCAGCGCGCCGCCAAGGCGATTGGCCTGCCGATTTGCGGTGTCGACATGATGCGGAGCAAGCGCGGTCCGCTGGTATTGGAAGTGAATGCCAGCCCGGGCTTTGGCATCGAACAAGTCACCGAACGCAATGTAGCCGGTAAAATTATTGATTACGTGGAGCAAAATGCCAAAAGCAAACAACAAAAGAAAGACCGGGTCGGGGCCTAAAACTTTGCACCGCGCCAGCCTGTCCTCCGGCGAAGCCAGAGGCACCGCTGGCGCTTCTGGCGCTGAGGCACGATTTTTCTCTGCGATACTCGCTCACCGTACCGCCCGTACGGCTTGCTCCGTTTCTCGAGAAGAAATCGCACTCAGCATCCAGCTGCAAAGCTTTAGGAAAATACAGTGAAAAAGTATTGGTGGCCGTTTGTGGGAATGGTCGCTTTAATTATTCTGGTTATTGCGTGGAGTGGTGTGGCGACGGCACCGGAATCAGGTAATCTGACCATCAAGGGCCACGCTTTTAAAGTTGAATATGCTGATACACCCGAGGCTCAAGAAAAGGGATTGGGCGGCCGTGATAATCTGCCTTCTAATCACGCCATGCTGTTTCGTTTTACGGCTGATGGGGAACATTGTTTCTGGATGAAAGATATGCGCTTTAGTTTGGATATTATCTGGATTAACCCCGAAAAAAAAGTGGTCCATATTAAACCTGACGTTTCACCCGCTACATTCCCGCATAATTTTTGTCCGCCAGAACCATCTCAATATGTGCTGGAAGTTAATGCCGGCGTCTCACAACAAATAGATCTGCGTGTGGGCGATAGCCTGAGCTTTTGACTAAGCGCCGACATGGAAATTTAGAACGTAATCGACGACCTGGCTTGTCTTATGGGTCGAAGCTATATGGTACAGATTGGCCGTGCAATCAGCGGCACCACTCTTCCAGGCGTCGCTTGCCAGCGGCATATTGACTGACCAGGGCCATGGGT
>DATIJH010000006.1:0-1627 GCA_035478835.1 Saccharimonadales bacterium (SeqCode) | reverse complement strand
GCGCTGATTGGGCGCGTGGTGGATGCGCTAGGTGAGCCGATTGACGGCGGCAAGGCGTTTGATCCCAAAATCCCGCGCCGCGACATCTTCAAATTACCGGTCCGTAGCACTGACTTCACGGCCGCCCAACCCGAAATACTGGAAACAGGCATACGGGTCATAGACTTCTTTACGCCATTCGTCAAAGGCCGCAAAATCGGCATCATCGGTGGTGCCGGCGTCGGCAAAACCGTGCTGACAATGGAGCTTATACATAACATCGCCAAGAGTGGTGGCGGCCTGAGCTTTTTTGCCGGTATAGGCGAACGCATACGTGAGGGCCACGAGCTATACGAAACGCTCAAAGAACGTGACCTGCTGGCCAGCACCTGTATGTTCTTCGGCCAGATGGACCAGAATCCGGTGCAGCGTTCGCTCATCGGTTCTAGTGCCGTTACGCTGGCTGAATATTTCCGGGACGAACAAGGCAAAGACATCCTATTCTTTGCCGACAACATGTATCGATATATCCAGGCCAAGAATGAAGTTTCATCCTTGCTCGACCAAGTCCCGGCCGAGGGCGGCTACGAGCCGACCATTTTTACCGATGTAAAGACCTTGCAGGACCGCTTAAGCTCGAACGAAAACGGTTCCATTACCGCTATCCAAACCATCTATGTGCCAGCCGATGACCTTAGCGACCCTGCGGTGCAGATGATTCAGCACGAACTGGACTCTACCATCGTGCTTTCACGTAGCGTGGCCGAGCAGGGCATCCGACCGGCAGTGGACCTTACGCGCACTAGTTCCAGCTTGCTTTCGCCGGATATCGTCGGTGAACGCCACTATGTGCTGAGCGTACAGGTGCAAGCGCTGCTGCAAAAGTACGAATCGCTCAAGGACATAATTGCTATCATTGGTGAAAACGAGCTTTCGGCAACAGACCGCGCCGACTATGCCAAAGCCAAAAAGCTCATCCAGCTCTTCTCGCAACATCTGCACGTAGTCGAAGACCAAAGCCCCTACAAAGGCGAGTCGTTCACACGCGAAGAAACGCTGAAGGCCATAGAGGAGATAATAGTTTAATGCTCAATGGTCAATGCTCAAGTATCAATGAATGGCCAATGCAGCAATACAGCAATGCATTGAACATTGAGCATTGCACACTGAACATTGGAGCCGGAGGCGACTGATGGCTGTGCACCAAGTGGCCAGTACCGGTGAAATTGAAGTTGTTAAGGACGACAAGCCCGCTGCCAGTGCGCCGGATGACAAGCCAACCATGCGCCTTAAGGTTTATTCACCGTTCCAGGTTTACTTTGACGAAGAAGCCTATAGTATATCCGGTGAAAACGGCACCGGCCCGTTCGATATTTTGCCGCACCACCACAACTTTATAACGCTGCTCTCCGCTTCGGAGCTGGTAATCCGCGCGCCATTTGGCGAGCGCCGCATCCGCATAAGTGGCGGTGTAATGCACGTAAAATCCGACACCGTAAACGTCTTTCTCGACGTCTAACGGTAATGAGACAAACCTAGCGGTTTTTCTCATCGCGCCGGCAAAATGGAATACATTTTGTCGGGCTGCTCTTTTCCAAATTAGGATAAATTATTCTGAACTGAATTCAGAATAATTTGACCCTGTCTT
>DATIJH010000005.1:0-105073 GCA_035478835.1 Saccharimonadales bacterium (SeqCode) | reverse complement strand
GCTGAGCGACTTTATTCATCTCACCGAGGTACCGTCGGGCGCGCTACTATATAACAGCGTTATGTTTGCGTCGTTCATTTTTTGCGGCACGATCGTGGGGTTTTTGAGTTTACACATGGTGCATACCCAGCTCCGCAAGCGGTTACCGCGCCGCCAAACACTGACCGTGCTCGCGCTGGTTTTACTGGCGTGCAGCTTTGCAGTTTACTTAGGGCGCAATTTGCGCTGGAACAGCTGGGACATTTTAGTGAACCCGGCGGGTCTGCTGTTCGATGTTTCAGACCGGGTGCTGCACCCGCAGTCACATCCGCAAACATTCAGCATAACTTTCAGTTTTTTTGTGTTCCTCGTGACGTTCTATGCTGTAACTTTGTGCGCGGTCCGAGCCATCCACGGATCGAATTGTCCGCACAGCGCGCGGTATTCGCACCGCAAACGTGATCTGTTATAATGACAGATATGGAGTACCTGGAAACGGCCATCGAAGCCGTCATACAAAAAGTGTTCGGGCATGAGGCGCTCGTTATTTTGACGCGCCCCGACGAAAAATTTGGTGACTACGCAACCAACGTGGCGCTGCAGCTTGCAAAACCGTTTGGTAAAAATCCGCGCGAAATTGGCGAGACGCTTGCCGCAGAACTCCGAACGCAGCTTTCCGAAACGGTACAAGAAGTAAGTGTTGCCGGCCCGGGTTTTATTAATTTGCGCCTGACTGATGCGGCACTGGCTGCACTCGCCACGGCCGCGCCCGGTTATAAGCCCAGCACTTATAAAGATCAGGTGGTGGTGGCTGAATATTCCGACCCGAACCCATTCAAGGTGCTGCATGCCGGCCACTTGTACACGAGCGTGGTGGGGGACGCGCTCGCGAATTTGTTCATGGCAGCCGGCGGCGAAGTACACCGCGTAAATTTTGGCGGTGACGTTGGTTTGCATGTAGGCAAAACGATGTGGGCGATCTTGCAGGAGCTCGGCGGCGAGCATCCTGAAAAACTAGATGCCATCGCGCCGGAACAACACGCCGAATGGATGGCCGCGCGTTATGTAATAGGCACGGCTGCATACGAAGACGATGAAGCCGCCAAGGCCGAGATCGTCGAATTGAACAAACGGGTGTACCAGATTCAGGCCGAGGGCGACCACGACACGCCGCTTGCACACATTTATTGGACATGCCGCGCCTGGAGCTACGATTACTTTAATCAGTTTTACGCGCGCATCGGCACCAAGTTTGAAAAATATTATCCAGAGAGTGAAGTCGCCGGCTTGGGCCTGCAAACCGTTCGCGAGCAACTCAAAAACGGCGTGTACAGTGAAAGCGCGGGCGCCGTCGTGTTTGAAGGCGAAAAGTACGGCCTGCACACGCGAGTGTTCATCAACTCGCATGGCATTCCGACGTACGAGGCCAAGGACGTTGGCCTGATCATGCAAAAATGGCAGGATTATCACTTTGATGCGTCGGTGGTCATCACCGGTAATGACATCGTAGAATACATGAAAGTTGTGCTCAAAAGCATCGAGCAGTTCCATCCGGAACTCGTTAAGAAAACGGTGCACCTGACACACGGCCAGGTCAAGCTGGCCGGCGGCGTCAAGATGAGCTCGCGCAAAGGCAATATTTTGCGCGCTGTTGACGTGCTGGATGCGGCCGCGGCCGCCAACAAAGAGCTGACCGGCCAAGAGAGCGAGCAGACGATGCTGGCGGCGGTGAAGTACTCGTTCTTAAAGCAGCGACTCGGCGACGATATTATTTACGACCCCAAGGAATCGGTGAGCCTGGAAGGTAACAGCGGACCATACTTGCAATACGCGCACGCCCGGGCGCGCAGCGTGTTACGAAAGAGCAGCCTGCAGCCGGCGGCGCTTACGGAATCACCATTGGACGCGGCAGAGCGCAGCCTCGCCCGCAAAATTTCGGAATATCCCGAAGTTTTGGACCGTGCAGTTGCAGGCCTCATACCGCACCACATTTGTACGTATTTATATGAGCTCGCCCAAAGCTTCAATCGCTTTTACGAGCACAACCGAGTGGTGGGCGACGCGCGCGAGAGGCTCAGGCTCGGGCTGGTGGCGCGGTATGCGGACACGCTCAAAGCCGGCCTCGAAGTACTCGGTATTACGACCCCGGAACGGATGTAGTTTATGGGTGTCGAGGCATCGCCAGCGCAGTCTGGCGGATACGGGCGTGCGAGAAGAGCTGCCACCAAGCAAGAATGGGGCGCGGCAGTGGCGGCATTCGAGCAAGCTCACCCAGAGGAACCCATAGCATTGCCCATTGCGCCAATGCAACGGACATTTACGGCGTCTGGCGTCGAGAGTTCGGTCGCAGCTGCACTTGAGGCCGCGGACGGCGAAAACAAGCATACGCTACACTTGTACGGGCGTTCGCTCAGGTGCTGCGGCATCGAATCCGTGCGCGACGTGCTGGCGCTCGGCAAAGAACAAATCACCGAGATTAAGAGCATCGGGCGGCTCGCAATTCCGACTATAGCGCATGTTTTGGCGGTTCAGGCACCGGGTGAATCTTGGCACGGGCAGTCGGACATGTCGGAGATTGCTCGGCTGTACGCTGACCCGGACGAAATTCCTATAGGTCTTGCCAGTATGGCCCACGCTGCGCTGGGATTAAGTGTTGGACAAGTAGCGACGCAAACAGCACACCGTTTGGCGATGTTTGCGGCAAGTAGGGAGCACTACAAAGACGAGCAGCTCAATGCTGTGATCCGGGCACAGTATTTAGCGCGCGACTTTGCCCAAAAATTTGCCGGCGCGGCACAGTAGTGGCAAACTAATCAGACAAGAGCTAAACAATAAATGTTATCAAAGGAGAGATGATGCCCGAATATGACCCGCAACAAGTACGGCTGCAAATTACTGCCGAAGTAGTACTGCCTCCAGAAGAAGTCCTTGGCAAGCAGCAGCGTATTGTAGATGTGCTGCGAGCGGTGGGCGTGCCGAAGATTGAATTTACGACGGCAGAATCAGACGAGTCTGTAGCCGAAGAGTTGCTAATGCCGGTTGACGTAGCGCTCGATGGGGTGGAATATCCAAGGACCCGCCAGCACCAAGCTGTTCGCCAAGCGCTTTCTGAGCAGGGTGCGCATACGCTCCGAGAGCTGCTCGCCTTTGGTAAGGGTATGGTGAGTTGTATGGATAATGTTGGTCCGCGGACTATGCCATATTTAGCCAAGGCGCTCGAGTCGGAATTGCCGGATATTCCTTGGCGCGACCAGCCTACGCCTGCAGATGTTGCTGAACTATATGGACGCGTAGAAAACGTGCCCTCGCTTGTACTAGGGAGATATGATGCCGTACCAGGCTGGTCAATGAGTCGACTCGCTACTGCTGACATTCAGGAGATAATAGAGGCTAAAAGACACGATATAACTATATTAAATCGAGAACGCCATGCAATAAAGCAGCGCGAAAGTGCCCGAAGGTTTATGGAGGCGTTCCACGCCGCCAAGGCGGCCAGAGGCTAGTCATCGGCGGTGGCGCTGAGTGGCAAAAAATTGTACAATAAGTTTCAGACTACTGATCCGAGAAGGAACAACGATGGCAGAGGCAAAAAAATCTACAAATAAATCTAAACCCACCAGCACTGAAACCGCGGCAAAGAGGGCATCCACCGCTAAAGCGCGCGAGCGCGCCGCCGCACTCCGTGAACGCGTGAATAAGGTGCCAGTAGCTGGCAGCGTTAACAAACAACTCGGTGGGTTCGTGGGATTTTTGCGCGAGCAGGCCGTTGTTGGGCTGGCGATCGGTATTGTGATCGGTTCGCAGGTCCAGACGATTGCCAAGGCGCTCGTCGCAGACTTTATAAACCCGGTTGTCGCGTTGGTTATGCCCGGCGCCGGCGATTTAGCCAACAAAGTGTTTTACATTCACCGGCCGGACGCGCCCGCACAAAAATTTATGTGGGGCGATTTTGTGTCGAACGTCATCTCATTCGTTATTTTGGTTGCCGTGATCTATTTTGTCATCAAGGGTTTTCGCCTGGACAAATTAGATAAGAAAAAAGAATCTTAACGTGAAAACGGGGGTGGTATGGAACTTTCCGACGATGAGTGGCGCGAAAAATTAACGCCCGAACAGTACCGGGTTTTGCGCGAACAGGGCACCGAAGCGCCCGGCACCGGCGCACTACTATATAATGACAAAGCTGGCAAATACGCTTGCGCAGCTTGTGGCAATATTTTGTTCGATTCGGGCACCAAGTTCGAAAGCGGCACCGGCTGGCCCAGCTTTTACGACGCGCGTCCGGGCTCGGTTGTGCTCAAGCCGGACGACAGTCATGGCATGCACCGCACCGAAGTTACATGCGCCGTGTGCGGCAGTCATCTCGGCCATGTATTTGACGGCTATGACGACCAGCCAACCGGCAAAGACTACTGCATTAACTCCGCAGCGCTCAATTTTGAACCAAAGAACGAAGGGTAATACTGCCCGCACCAACCGGGATGCTTAACACGAATGAGCGAACTGGAGAGCTATCCTAAACGCATGGAATCCGTTGCTGGGCAGGCGGTAGTCGAGGCGGAGGATCTGCGTGTTGCCATGTTTCTTATGGGGAACCAGCCGGCCAAGATGGCGAACTACTTGGCATTAACCACTTTTGAGCCGGAGGAGTTTGTCTCAAGGACTAGCTTGGAGCAGCGGGTAGCAGCCCTTCAAGGAGATACCTGCGGCTGGGTGCCGAGCCCGCAGACCTTACTCAACTACTGCAAAGAATCCTTGCTGCCCGTTGGATTTGTAGAGTTCGGCAGCGTTAGCGGCAAGGTAAAAAACTCAGAAATCCCGGCAACTCGCCTCACCCAAAAAGGGCGGGAGCTCGGAGGTATAGTGGCAGGAGCGTTATTGTCCTTGGAGCTGCAAAGTATTAATGAACTGGAGGCCGGGACACCCGACCCTCCCTCTTTGCAGGATGTAATGGGGAGGGTGTTTTACAAAGATGGTCGTTTGTCGGGGGCGCCGACACGATTCGCCATCTATGAGACACTCATGCAGCTGTCGCCGGGCGAGGGTCTGGCGCTGGTGGAGTTACGCCGGAAGCTCGACTTGGGGCACACAACGGTTTTAGGGGCGGTGCAGGATTTGTGCAATCTCAATATTTTGTGCAAAGAGGATAACTTTAACGAAAAGCGCCGGCTTACCATGTCCCCGGACCTTTTACATGCAAACGTCAGCCTCTTGTGGGCGAATGAGTCGATGGCAGTCCTTGCCGGAATGAAAGAGCTGCTAAAAGAAGGGCGTACGCAAGTAACCAACGCTGACATCGTGGCACGTGCCCAGCAAATACAGCCCCAGCTTTCTAGAAACAAAATAAGCAGGGCATTGAATAGATGGCTTGCGCACCCCTCTCACGCTTCTCATGTGCAAGAAGTAAAAATTACAAATAACCGGCGCCACCATACGCAGATTAGTGTATCGGAGGAGCGTCGGGATTATCTGGCCAAGCTCCTCAATATTAGGCGACTGCTGACAGAGGATAGCGAAATGGGTGATTCGTTCCGCGAGACCGCCATGCAGGAAGCCGAGCGTATCGCATCTTCGCCGCAAGATATTGCCCGTTTGATGCGGCGGGCTAAAAGTAAGACAAAAGGGCTCACGCCAGAAGGGACTGTTTACTGGATGGATGATTTGGCCTCGTTCATTCCCCCAGAAGGGATTAGTATGGTTGAACTGCATCGCAAGGTAACGGAAAGGATCGGAAAAGATCTTGTCTATAGGGCATTCCGTGACCGCGTTAATCGCTTACAGGGTATGGTGATTGACATAACAGAGTGCGCTCCTGAACGAGGCAGGCCCGGGAAGCCTGATGGCTACGTTACGCTCGCAGGCCAGTTCCCAGGGCTGGCGGCAGCCTCACGGTCCAAAGTACGAGTATTTCCGAACAACTGGGCGGACAGTGCCGCTTGCAGCCAAGTTGATCCTGATTTATTTTATCCTATCGGAGGAGACAATGGTGTGGTGACTGCCGCCACGCAGGCACAAGCCGATAAGGCAAAAGCAATCTGCCAAAGCTGTCCGGTGCGGCTCGCCTGCTTAAAAGTAGCGCTTGATATCGGGGAAAAAGATGCGGTGCGCGGCGGTGTCTGGTTTAAGCTTCGTTCTCAAGAACTGTCGCCCAAGTTCATAAAAAATATACAGGATACCGTAAAGGTAGAGAACTAGCCCCGCAGTTGCCGGTGGTGGCGATTTTGCTTTTAAGCGTCGCGCGGTCGGCGTTTTAGGCGTGGTGCGCTATAATAGGCGCATATGATTGACAAACACGCGAAACCGACCAAGTTGTTTTGGGTTGATCTCGAGATGACGGGCTTGGACGCCGACAAAGATGTTATCCTCGAGATCGCGGCCGAAATCACCGACTTTAACTTTAAGACGCTTGCCAGCTACGAGGCGCGCGTTAAACACAAACGCGACGTAGTGGTAGAGCGCATGCAAAAAAACGTGTGGTGGAAGGATTATCCCGAAAACCGCGACGATTTTTTGCGCAAGCTCGAGCAGGGCAAAGACCTGCACGATGTTGAGCAGGATTTGATTGCGCTGCTCGAGGCACAGTTCGGCAGCGAACCCGCCATTTTGGCTGGCAACTCGATCCACAACGACCGCAACTTTATGAAGCGCTGGTGGCCGGCGCTTGACCTTAAAATGCATTATCGGATGCTGGACGTTAGCTCGCTCAAAGTTTTTATGCAGGGGCGCTACGGTATTGAATACGAAAAAAAAGAAATCCACCGCGCGTTTGATGACATCCAGGCCAGCATCGCCGAGCTGCAATATTATCTGGAGTGGCTCAAAAAACACGATGCTTAAAGCAGTTGTTTTTGACGTCGATGGCACGCTGCTTGATACGCGTGAGCTAATCCGGCTCGGATATGTTGAAACTTTACGGGCGCATGGCTTTACCAAAGAAGCCGAGGCGTTCGAGATTGGCACGCTCAGCAAGCCGATCAAAGAGTGCTACCGGCAAATGGTGGGCGAGAAATTGAGCGAGGAGCTGCTGGCGGACATGCTCAAGTATCACGAGGATCTGCAGAACAAAAGCGTTTCGTCGATCATGGCTTATGAGGGGCTTGAGGATATACTCGCGGCACTGGAGCGGCGTAAACTCATGGTCGGTATTTTTACCAGCGGCAGCTTGTGGCATGTACAACGCAATTTTAAGCACGTGGGCGTCGCGCCCGACGAAGTTTTTGATGCGATTGTGACCTCTGATGATCATACGTCGCGCAAACCGGCGCCAGACGGAATCTTGCTGTGCCTCAAACGACTCGGTGATGTGCGACCGGACCAAATAGTAATGGTGGGTGACCATGCCGCGGACATTCAGGCTGGACGCGCCGCCGGTGCGCGGGCAACTATCGGGCTACTGCACGGCCTCGGTACGCGCAAGGAGTTGCAGGAAGCCAGCGCGGACTACCTCATCCCATCGCTTGGCGAACTGCTGGCGACGCTTGATATAATAGAACACGATGATTGACCATAAAACCGTAGAAGAATATTTGCTGACCATGCCGAACGCGCGCCTCGATTATCCGTTTGGCGAAGGTGTGGCTGTGTATAAAGTTGGCGACAAAATGTTTGCGCTAATCAGCGAAAAAAGTACGCCGCTGCGCCTGAGTCTTAAGTGCGATCCGCTGCTTTCAAAAACGCTGCGCGAACGCTATGAAAGTGTCATGCCCGGCTATCACCTCAATAAAAAGCACTGGAACACAATTGTGCTCAGCGGTCAGCTCAGCTGGGAAGAAGTCCAGGACCTGATCCGCCATTCATATCTCTTGGTGAGTGAAGCCAAGTAACGCGCCGGGAATTTTGCTCTCTCGGAACCGTTTCCGCGCGGTAAGCTGCCCGCCGAGCCTGTAGTCTCGCCAGATCAGCTTCCGGCTGCACTTCGCCTGAGTTCCTCGTGAGCAAAATGCCCGGCGCGTTACTTAGGCTACTCGGCTCCCTTGAATTTAGCTTCCGGCTTGGACGCTTTCTTGCGTGGGCACTTGCTGCAGGAGCATAGTGGCCGCGGCCTGATCAACGTTTAAAATTTTCTTTTCGTTCGCGCCAGCAGCGCCGGCCAACACCTGCTGAACCTCGGTATTGTAAGCGGTCAGGCTATTTTGCATAAGCTGCACAAAGGTACTATCGAACGTGCTGGTTTGCTGCGCGGTGGTGAGCTGCGTATCGGTGGTTTTACTCTTTTTAAGGCTGAGCGTGGTGGCGCTTAATTTGTGACCCTGCGATTGCAGATAGGCAAGCAGCTGTAACTGTTCGGAACGCAAGGCCAGCTGCACGTTGATGGCAAAGTTGCGCGTGACCGGCTGCGTGCCGTTGGTTGCGCCCTGGTTGGCGACGCGGATAAGCTCTTGCTGGCTTTGCGCCAAGCCGATGAGGTCGGCAGTGTTCACCTGGTTGCGCGACAAAAGCTGCGAAGCAACGACCCCCACAATGACAACCACAGCCACTACGACCACGACAATTAAAATAAGCCGGGCGATAAACGGATCTTTTACCCCTGGAATCGGCGTATTACGCTTGGATGGCTGCTGCGGATTCATGATGAATTCGTAGGGGTTTTGTTGGTTTTGCTCGGGCTCGTTTGGATACATTTCCTTCATTTAAGCATAAGTTGGTCGCCCGCGTAAAGCAGGCCGGCGTTACAGTGCTGCTGCCGGCAGTAGCTCCCAGGGGCAGAACAGCGTACAATAGAAGTATGGATGCTGTGGAAGAGGTAAAATCCCGGTTAAATATCGAGGACGTCATTGGCGAATACGTCGAGCTCAAGCGCGCCGGCCGCAACTGGAAAGGCCTCAGTCCGTTTGGCAACGAAAAGTCGCCTAGCTTTATGGTGAGTCCGGAAAAACAGATCTGGCACGACTTTAGTAGCGGCAAGGGCGGCAATATGTTCAGCTTTGTGATGGAAGTTGAGGGACTCGACTTTAAGGGCGCGCTGGAACTGCTGGCCCGAAAAGCCGGCGTGGAACTCGAGCAATATCGCTCCAAAAATGCCGGCGCCCGCAGCAAAGAAAAAGAGCGGCTGTATGCAGCGCTGGACTTGGCCGCCAAGTTCTACCAGGTGCAGTTCAGCAAGAACAAAATGGCGCTGGAGTACGTGTTTAAAAAGCGGCAATTTAGCAAGGAAACGGCGCTAGAGTGGCGGCTCGGCTACTCGCCAAACACTGGTCGGGCGCTGCTCGACTTTTTGAAAGGCAAGGGGTTTAACGAGCGCGAGATTACAAACGCCGGGCTCACGGCACGCGCTTACCGGGGCGGCACGCAAGACATGTTCCGCGGCCGTTTGATGATTCCGCTGCAGGACGCGACCGGGCGCGTGATTGGTTTTACGGCACGGTTATTACTCGACGATCCGAACGCCCCCAAGTACATCAACACGCCGCAGACGGCGCTGTATGACAAATCGCGTCATGTGTATGGCTTGCACCTTGCCAAAGAGGCGATCCGCCGCAACAATTTTGTAGTTTTAGTGGAGGGCAATCTGGATGTCATTGCCAGCCACCAAGCCGGCGTGCGCCAAGTGGTTGCCACGGCCGGCACGGCCATGACCGAGCAGCATCTGAAAGCGCTCAGCCGTTTTACTGGCGACATTCGCCTGAGTTTTGACGCCGACAAAGCCGGCATGAACGCCACGGAGCGCGCCCTTCCAATCGCCAGCAAAGTCGGCGTCAGTTTGAGCGTTATTACGATCCCGAGCGGCAAAGACCCGGACGAACTCATCAAAAACGGCGGCGTCGAGACGTGGGAAAAGGTTATTGCGGCGCCGCAGTACGCACTGGATTGGCTCATCGACCGCTACAAAACGGTGCTCGACATTACCACGGCACCGGGCAAGCGCGAATTCAGCGACATTGTGCTGGCAGTAATCAACCGTCTGCAGGATCCGGTGGAGCGCGAGCATTACCTCGAAAAAGTGGCCGAGACGCTCAGCGTCAGCAAAGATGCGCTGCTGAGCAAACTCGCCCAGCAAACGACCACAGAAAAGCCCAAACTCAAAAAACCGACGGCGAGCGTCAAAATTCCGAACAAAGCGGTGAGCGACTATATTAAGGCGCAAAGTCATCTGTTGGCTATCGCGCTCAAGCAGCCCAAGCTGCGGCCGCTGCTGGCGCCGATTACCCCGGACTTGCTGATTGGCGACGACCCCAAAACGCTGCGCACGTTCCTAGGCGAGCATCCGGACTTTACCAGCGACGCAACGATTGCCAGTAAATTGCATCCGATCGCAGATTATGTTAAAATGTTGCTATTACAATACGAAGAGCTGTATGAAGACGTCGGCGCCGAAGAACTCGCGTTCGAGGCTGACCGACTCCAGACAAGACTCATTGCCCAGTACGTCAAAATGCAAAAACAACGGCTCGCCCAAAAATTACAGACAGCCACCGAAACCGAAACTACGGCGCTGCTCGGACAGGTAAAACAGTTCGACGCGCTCCTAAAAAGTTATAAAATACAAGCATAACAATAGGGGTTTTAATGCTATGGTTCATGTGAACGACGAATTCAAAGAAGAGAGAGACCGCGTTATAGGATTGTTGAATGCGACGTGGCCGGATCTCATATTTCTGATTGCAAACGGTGATGAAGCTGCGAGTAAGAAAGCGCAAGAAGACTTAGATGGACTGAAGGAGGAGCTCGTCAATCTGTACGCGAAGAAGCACGAGAAAAATAAATACGGTGTGAAGATGTCCGAACTTATCAAGCTCGGACAAGAAGGCTTCGAAAAAGTCGAGAAAAGATTTGATCCGGCCGGGAAGACCCCGTATGGTACTTTCGCGAGCTGGTGGGTTCAACAAACTATGGTTGCCGCCATCAACTCTAAGGATCCAGAAAGAAAGAACCGCACGTACGATATTAATTTTCGATGGGAAGGACCACTGCATGCCAAAAGAAAAGCAGACAACCAAGAAAAGTAAGGATACAGCTAGCAAAGCGCCAAAGCCCGCCAGGGGCGGCGAAGTTGTCGAGCGTGCACCGATTGATGTGGCGCAAGTAGCCCAGCAGCTGATTGCTGCCGCCAAAAAGACCGGCCACCTTGACCAGCGCGATATTTTTGCGCTGATTCCGGATACGACGGCGAACGTAGAAAAACTCGACGCGTTGTATGTGCTTTTGAGTGACGCCAACGTTACGATTACCACCGAACCAAACACCGAAGACTTCAGCGATGAATGGCTTGGCGAAGACGGCGAAGAAGTCGCTGCCGAAGACCAGAGCTACCTAGACGACATTGCTGACGACTCCGTGCGTTTGTACTTGCGTGAGATCGGTAAAATTCCGCTGTTATCGGCCGAGGAAGAGTTTGAGCTCGCCCAGCGTATTAAGCGCGGTGACGCGGCGGCAAAACGTCTTGCCCAGCTCGCTTCCAAAGACCCCGCAGAAAAAGAAGAAGCAAAGAAGGAGGGTAAAGCCTAATGCCCAGCCAAGCTAACACAGACGACGCCGTGATCGAATCCGGCGACCTTTTCGAAAGCGAAGAATACAAGCAGCGCCAGAAGGAGCAAGCTGAGCTCGAGGAGCGCCGCGAGCGCAATAAAGGCCTCGACGCCGAGATGGCCGCCAAGAGTCAGAAAGAACTCCAGGCTATCGCCGCCGATGGCAAAATCGCCAAAAACAAGATGGCCGAAGCCAACATGCGTTTGGTGGTTTCGATTGCCAAGCGGTACGTGGGCCGCGGTTTGGATTTGCTCGACCTGATTCAGGAAGGCAACACCGGCTTGCTGCGCGCTGTTGAAAAATTTGACCCGGACAAAGGGTTCAAATTTAGTACGTATGCGACCTGGTGGATTCGCCAGGCGATCACCCGCGCCATCGCCGATCAGGCACGCACCATCCGCATTCCGGTGCACATGGTCGAGACGATCAACAAATTGCTGCGCACCCAGCGCCGCCTGACGCAAGAACTCAACCGCGAACCGACCAACGAGGAAATTGCCGCGGCCATGGAAATCGAGGTCGAAAAAGTTGAGCACATCATGAAGATCAAGCAAGACATTTCGAGTCTGGACGCCAGCATCCGCGACGACGAGGAAGAGTCGGTGCTTGCTGACTTCATCGAAGACGAAGACACGATTTCGCCAGAAGAATCTGCCACCAACCAGCTCTTGAAAGAGCAGGTTAAGGGCATGCTCGGCGCGCTGACCGAGCGTGAGCAAAAAATCCTTAAGCTGCGGTTTGGCCTAGAAGACGGCAAGCAGCACACGCTTGAGGAAGTCGGCCAGGAATTTAGCGTGACGCGTGAGCGCATTCGCCAGATCGAAGCCAAAGCGCTCGCTAAACTGCGCAAGCACAAAGACGCTAAAAAACTGCACGATTACATCAGATAGACGCCATGAATAAAGTAGAAATCATAGGGTTGGGCGGTACAAACGGAGCCGGCAAGGATACTGTTGCAAACTTGCTGGCCGACGAATACGGCTATTACTTTGTGAACGCCAGCGACCTGTTTGCAGCCGAGTTGGCTCACCGTAATTGGCCGCCCGACCGCGAGCATAAAGGCATGTTAAGTGCTGAATGGCGCCGCGAGCATGGCATGGGCGTGGTCGTGGACAAAGCCTTGGAAGCTTACAGCAGAACATCTGGCTATAATGGCTTGGTTGTTGGTAGTCTTCGCCATCCCGGTGAAGCTGATCGTGTACACGAGCTCGGCGGTCTACTGTGGTGGGTTGACGCCGATCCAGAAATTCGCTATGAGCGCATTCGAAAAGGCAACCGCGGCCGCGGCCCCGAAGACGACAAAACGTTCGAACAATTTTGGGTCGAAGAGCAGCGGGAAATGACGCCAACTGGCGACGGCGCGACGCTCAATATGTCAGCAGTGAAAGAGCGGGCAGACAAAACGATAGTCAACAATAGTGCTGATCTTGCCGATCTGCGCATTGCTGTTGAGGCCGCGCTCGGGCTGTAACGCCATGGCCGCAACAGCAACGTACCAAAATTACGCCGACAAAGTTGCGGCGGCGCTTGCTGCTTACGCGGCCCAAACGCATAAAGCCACGCACTTGCAATACGGCGCAGCGATCGCGGCGCAAACTGGCCGCGTGCTGCACGCGGCGCTCGACCAAACGCACGATGCCGGGGCGCTCGTACTGATCGGCTATACCATGGAAGGCGGGCGCGATCAGGCAATGGCGCTGCGTGCCGCTGTAGCGGTTGAATTATTCCACGCCATTTTGGGGTTGCAGGCGAGCGGCGATGCCGAAGACCAAGCCGCCGCCCGCGCCGCCGAATCTGCTGCGCAAATTCTGCTCGCCAATCTTGAGGTAGATGCCGAAATCAACCGCCGCGCCGTAAGTATTATGAACCGTACTTTGTTGCTGCAAGCACACGCCCGGACGTTTCAAAAGACAACGCCCAAAGCGCCGCAAATTGCCGAGTGGAAAGCGCTGGAGCGCGCGGTCAATCCATTGCACGTCGGCATGGTGCTCGCTGGGGCAGATTGCCATGCCACCGACGGCATTACGCCGTTCGCAACCCACCTCGGCCTGGCCCTCATCGCTACAGACCAAGTCGCCGCAAACCATTATCAGGCTGCCCGCCGCGCGCTAGCGGCAATCACGCACCCATGGCCGCAACTCATGCTACAATTGCTGAGCGATTTTTTAGATCGGCGCGTTTTACACTAGATTTCGAAACTAGAATTCGGTGCCACTGCTGGCTGCTGGCTGGTAAAGATATAAATTGCTGAGCGGCGGCGTTAAACCGGATTCGTTATCGTCGTAGCGCATCGGTGCCACGGCTGCTTGCTGTAAGCCGCCCAGAGTTATGGCTTCGGCTATTGTAATGCCGCTGCGTACCGGCTCGATTGTCCACGAACCTTCGCCGCCCTCTTTGGCGAGCATCGCATACATGGCGCCGAGGTCGGCTGGATCCTCATAGCGCGCATCGAGCCAAGCGGTGACGTTTGGGCCATCCATGAACTGTTGCTCGGCCAGCCAGCTGCTCCGCCGCGTTAATTTGGCAGGCAGCAGGCCAAAGAGTGAGTTCTTTGGTTCGCGCAGCGGCAAGCCATGCATAACCGATCCCAGGCCAGCCCAACGCGCCCTTTCTTTATCGAAAATTGCGGTGGTAAGGTTGCCGTTTTTTGCATTAGCCTTTGCTCTAAACACCGCGCGTAAAGAATCCGAGTCATTTTGATGGCGCAGTATAACGCCGGGCAGGTGCCGCTGGTGGAGCAGTTCGCTTGTTTTGGTGGCGCGCACTGCCGACGTAAGATGCTCTGCTATATCTCGTAAATCGTACTTGCCGAGATCGGCTAGGTTGACAGCTTCGAGGTTTTCGCTCATATGTTCTCCAATTTGTGTACTTACAATGAACTGCAACAACGAGATTGTCAATTTTTGGTGGGCGTAGTGTGTATGCCCTGGGGAGTTAATTCTGGTGCGGTTTGAGCGCCTGGTGGAGCGGCTGCTGCGCTAATAATTTACTCAAAAGTGTAAAGAGTTGCAGAAACGCGCCGGCTACTACGCGGTCGGCAATGAAGATGGCGTGCGGCTCGGTGGCGTACAGCACGATGAGCAGGGAGGACTCGGTGACGCTCCACTCAACAGGGGCGGTGTAGTCGGTGTCTTTTGACCAGGTGACTTCGAGGTTGCTGCGCCGGTGCGGTGCGTAATTCGGTGTTTCGGTACTGTCTTTGGCACCCATGATGGCGTGCCGCTGCTTGCCGTGGCGGGCGGGCGTGGTGCGGATTTCGTGCATGGTATCGAAGCCCATCATGGCGACGTCGGCGCGCGTGTGAATAAAATAAATGTCCTCGCGCAAGGCGAGCTGTTTGCGGTAGGCCTCGGCCACAGCTTTGCGGCCGGTCACGACACCGACTTCTGGCTTGTCGGCCTTGGCGTGGTAGTGGGCTAGCAGGTCATGCATGATGGCGCTCGCGGCTTCTTCGCGGGCAACGGCTTCGGCCCGGAATTGGGCGGTCAGATTAGCAAGGGCAAGGGGATTGTTGGCAGTGTAGGCTGCCTTACTGCCGGTGCTTAGCTTGCGCGCCAAGCCGAGCTCTACAAGCTTGGCCAGCACTTTATATGCGTTGGTGCGGGTCGTATTCAGCTGTGCTGCCGCCTCGGGCGGTTTAATGCTGCCGTGCTCAATCAGCAAGACGTATGCCTCGGCCTGTAGAGGGGTGAGTCCAATGGCGGTCAGGCCTTTCAAATCCATGACAAAAGCGTACCATAAATCTTGTATTCTGTGAATAGTCTTTTCACAGAAATAAGTTTAAAGAAGTTCGGGCATTCAAAAATACACCATTTTGTGAATATATATTGACACAAAGGCGCAAGCGGCGTACACTACGTGCTTATTTGTAGTAAATTCGTATACATCGGAGTTCGTAATGGCAAATCCTGAAACTACCCTCGCAGTGACATTCGCTGCATTTACCCCTGGCGAGGATTCTATATATAACCTCGGCGTTGTGCCGGACCACCAAGCCGGCGTGATAGACGAAATCAGAGTTGCATTTGGCGTGAAAAGCAACTCTATGGCAGATCTCATTCGCGACGTTGCGCCACACAAAACGCTGAAAGATAACATTGCGTATGCCCGAGAAGTGCTCAGCGATGCCAGCGTGCAGGCCAGCATTGGCTACGCCGACCCCGAAAACGAAGCAATGTGGCAGCGTCTAGGGTATGAGCCCGAAGATGGCGCAATTACAGCGGCGGTTATCGGCGCCGACTGGGCAATGCGAACCGGCCTGCAGGACCCCGTGTTTCGGCCGTTAATGCGCCCTGTTCTAAAGGATGAGCAACCGCCACGCTTTGACCTTGGCTTTATGCCTGACCGCGTCGGGCGGTGGGTTGATCGCATGGCTGACCTTGCAATTGAGGTGGCCGAGTTCCCGGGTATTGAGACCATGTTGCTGGCATCAGCTGCGCGGAAAATGAACGAGGATGAATTTGAAGACATTGTCGCTGGTACGCCGATCAACAATTTTATGGCTCAGACATTGGGGCGGCTTGCCGAAACAGCATTGTTTAGTCACGTTGGCCTGCTTCCGAGCAAAAAAACAGACGGTGCATCGGTAGTTAATATGACCGCCAAACATATAGACAACGAGTACGACCTGACCTCTGTAAAAGTTGTGGTGCCTGCCGTAGCCGGTAACTGGATGCAGAGCGGGGCGCAACTGCGCGCCGCATTACAAACCGCCAAAGCAGGCTTTGACGCCGACCCGAAAAATCCACAGCTCTGGGTAGCGTCCGATCGATTTCCAGTCGATCCAACCGGCATATTACCGCCGGCCAAAGCACAGAATCCATTGAGCGCCATCGGCAACGTTCTGCGCGGCGTCAAATTGCTCGGCGAACTCCAGCAGTAACCACCGTACACCATGAAACTCACCGCCATACTTACGCAGCCAATTCCGGACCACACCCAGGCCCGCGAGCTTAAAGCAGGCTACCGTTCGTATTCACTTGACGCCGACGCGCGGAGCAACGAACCATTAGTTGATATTGCTGAGTACGGCATTGCCGGCCAGAGCTATTATTCGCGGCCAAACGGCGCCACGGGCGAGGCGGTCCCTGGCGTGCCACGGGCGATTCTGCTGCGCAAAAGCATTGCCGAGCGGCTCGCCGCCATCAACTATGCGCTGCAGGCTTCCGCCGAGGTCGCCGAGCTGATGGGCGGCCGCATTGAGCTTTATGTGAACGAAGGCGTGCGCCAACCCGCAGTACAAAAGCAATTGTACGAGCAAACCTTTCCGGCCCTTATAAAATCACAGCATCCCGCCATGAGCGCGGCGGACCGGCGAAAGCTGCGCGATAACATGATCGCCAAACCGCCAACGAGCGGCACTACGCCGTCGCCGCATGCAACCGGCGCGGCGTTCGACCTAACTATGCGTTACGTGCAGCCGAACAATAATTTTGTAGCGAAAGCGCTTATCGACATGGGTCATGCCAAGACCGAAATCGGCAACGTGGCGTGGCCGGATTATCTTGAGCATAATGCCAAGCTCACGGCCGTCGACAAACGGGCGCAGCGCAATCGCCGTATCTTTTATTGGGTGATGCGCGGTGCGCTCAACCATGAGGACAGCGGGTTTGCGGTCAACCCCACCGAGTGGTGGCATTGGTCGTACGGCGATCAAATGTGGGCCAAACTCACGCACGCGCCGAGCGCGTTCTTTGGCTTTGCGCCAGATATTGATTGGAAATGATCGCATCGCACGCCGTCAATACATCAAAATGAGCAAAGTTTGATATAATCAAACAAATGTTTTACTTTAGGTTTGTTGCATGGCTCATTGCCAAGTCGGATAGGTGGACGACGAAAATAATTTGGGGCGACGCCGGCCTGTATAACTTCGATGCGACGCGGACAAACGGCCTCATGCAGCTTTTTCGCCTGCTGATCGTGATGTTCTTTTATGGGCTTCCCATACTTGGCATAGTGAAAGGCATCAATGCGCTGCCGATATCGGCGGGCGAGCAGGGGCTTGTGTTTTTCCTATTTTTCTTAGGCCTTTATATTGTTATCGCGATTGTTATGATCTGCAAGGCTACAAAGAAGCGGCGGCTTCCGCGCTGATTTTACTTAGAGCGGATTGCTTATAGTTTTACACCTGAGCGCGGGCGCCAGCGCCGTGCACTTGCTCGTGCAGTGTGACAAGTTGGGCACGGCTGTGTTTGTGGCTGCTGCGGAAAATAATCCGTACGAACAAAAAGACGAGCCCGGCGGCAATCGCCGACAGCCAATCACTGACGCCCAGCGTTCCGGCCGAAAAGTACGGGCGCACCATCGGGTTGTAAATAATGTTCAAAATGCAGAACAGCGAAAACCCAAAAGCGATGAGCAGTTTTTTGTTGCTCCACAAATATTTGGTAAAGAAGTTTTCGCGCTCATCGGTGCGCACGATCATGATGTTGGCAAACTGGCACAGTACGATCGTGAGGTAGGTGAGGATGGTGGCGCTGCCGTAGAGCACATTAGAGGTGCTGTAGTACATTGGGCTAAAGTGGTGTCGACTAAAGAAGAGCAAAAAGTTGCCGTACGCCAGCACAGCTGAAAGTAATCCGTATCCCACAAAGCTCATCACCGCGGGCAGGTTAATGATGTGGTCGCGCAGGTTTCGCGGTGGTTCCTGCATGAGCTCGCGTTGCGCCGGATCCCAGCCAAGCGCCGTAACCGGGAAGATCTGGGCTATGACGTCGATGGCCAAAATTTGAATCGCCGTAATAGCGATGGGCACGTGGAATGCGGCCTGGCCGATCAAGCCGATCAGCACGGCCATGAGTTCGCCGGCGTTGGCATTCAGCGCACATAGCGCCGCCTTTTTGATGTTGTGGTAGGTGAGGCGGCCTTGCTCGATGGCGCGCACCATAGTGTTAAAGCTGTCGTCGAGCAGCACAATGTCGGCGGCCTGCTTGGCTACGTCGGTACCGGTGCGACCCATGGCCACGCCAATGTCGGCCCGCTTGAGCGCCGGCGCATCGTTAATACCGTCGCCGGTCACGGCCACCACTTTACCGCGCTTTTTCGCGAGTTCCACAATGCGCAATTTATCTTCGGGTGAAACGCGCGAAAACACCGTGCCACCTTGCTTGACGAGCTGCAAAACTTTGGCGTCAGATAGGTGCGCCAGCTGCTCGCCCAGCACGATTGTAATGTCGCCGCTGTCGCTGGCGAGACCGGCTTTGCGGGCAATGGCTTCGGCTGTGGTCGGGTAATCACCGGTGATGATCGAGACGCGGATGTGCGCACCTTGCGCTGCCTTCATGGCCGCCGGGACTTGCTCGCGGATCGGGTCGACCATCGAGACAATACCCATAAACGTCATGTTCTTTTCGACGTCGTCGAACGCCATTTGCTTGGGTTTGGAGCCCGCTGGCAGCACGCGGTATGCAAAGCCCAGATTACGCATGGCCTCAGCGGCGCAGTCCTCATTATATTTGAGCAGCGTATGGCGATCTTTGGCGGTGAGTTTCCGGACGTGCCCGTGATCCCAAATAGTGGTGCTGCGCTCCAGAACGCTCTCCGGCGCGCCTTTCATGAATACCCACAACTCGCCGTCTTTTTTGCGTACCGAGCTCATGCGTTTGCGGGCCGAGTCAAACTGGAACTCCTTAATCTCATGATATTTTTTGTCGAGTTTGCTTGGTTCGACACCGGCTTTACGTGCCAAAGTGATAAGCGCGCCTTCGGTGGGGTCGCCCACGCAGTACCACACGCGGTGCTCGTGGTCCGGCGGGTTGACCTTGGCGTTACTGGCCATGGCGCCGGTTTCAAAAAAGGGCAGGAGCGCTTTGAGCTGCTCTTTGCCGAGTTGTTTGCTGTCCTTATCCTGTACATCGCCGTTGGTTTCGTAGCCAGTACCCGAAACGTGGTACAGCGTTTTGCCGATCAACATGCGCTCTACGGTCATTTCGTTTTTAGTGAGCGTACCAGTTTTGTCGGTGCAAATAAGGTTGGTGGCACCCAGCGTTTCAACAGCGGAGAGTTTTTTTACCAAAGCCCGCGCCCGCGCCATGCGTCCGGCGGTTTGGGCAAGCGTAATGTTGACCTCGGCAACCAGGCCGTTTGGGATCATGGCCGCGCCGATGCCGATTGCAAATAGTAGCGACTCTTTGACGCCAAAGCGGGCGTGCAGCGCAATAATTAGCAGGCCGAGCGCTAAAATAAGCGTGCCTTGCGCCAGCCGGGTAGCTAAGTGGTTCATTTCGCGCTGCAGCGGCGAGCTGTCGGCGCGCGTAACTTGAGAAAGATTGGCGATGCGGCCGAGCTCGCTGTTCATGCCGGTGCCAATCACGACGCCGTAGCCGTGGCCAG
Source organism: Saccharimonadales bacterium (SeqCode) (assembly GCA_035478835.1). GTDB lineage: Bacteria > Patescibacteriota > Saccharimonadia > Saccharimonadales > UBA4665 > DATASD01. Next base: position 85,294 of record DATIJH010000005.1, on the reverse strand, counting down.
TCGCCACCGTCGTGCCCATAAATAAGATGTTGTGGCGATTGCCGAGCGGCACGTCGCTACTGATGGCGTGGACGAATTTACGGCTCGGATTGCTTTCACCGGTGAGTGCAAAGTCGTTCGTAGCCAGCTCTTCTTCTTCGAGCACGCGCACGTCGGCCGGCACCGAATCGCCTTCTTCTGTATAAACAACGTCGCCCATGACGAGCTCGGTCGAGGCAACTTCCTCGAGCTTGCCGTCACGCAATACTTTGGCTTTGGGCACCACCAACCGCTCCAGGCTGGCCATTAAACTCTCGGCCTTGTACTCCTGCATAAAGCCGACGCTGGTGTTAATAATGGCAATGAACAATAAAATGGTGGCGGTTTTAAGATCGCGTAAATAAGCGGCGAATCCGGCGCTGAGCAATAAAATGAGTACCAGCAGGTTGCGGAACTGACGCACAAAAATCAGCAGCGCCGAGTCATGCTTGGCGCGTGCGAGCTGGTTGGCGCCGTCGCGCTTTAAACGTTCGGCGGCTTGCTCGCCAGTGAGACCGCTCGCCCGGCTGTTAAGTTCGTGTAAAACCTCGTGCGGATCGAGGCGGTAAAAGGGGAGTTTTTGCGTAGCCATTACTGATATTATACCCGGTTGGCTGCGATTCTGCGCGCCGCTTTAGCGGTATGAGCGTTGCAAGTACGTAAGGCGCGGCAATTCGAGCGGCTGTCCCTGGTCTTTGAGCAGCGTACGGACGTGGCCGATCGGCATTTCAAGCGCGTAATCGGTAGAAGAGTGTGCGCCGCTCACCAGCATACCCCAGTGATTCATAGCTATTCGCTCGGCTGGTGCCGTTACGAAATAGCTACGAACTGTGCCAGGAAAAACTTGCTCACGGCTGTGGAGGTGCACGAGCTGGGTGCCCAGCTGATTAGGTGCCGCTGCGAGCAGATGGAGTTCTAGCTGTTTAGTTAGGGCTGCCTTGCCGTGCCCGAGTGCGTTAAATATCGCATTTGAAGCGATTCGACTTGCAGTCGCGCCGCTGATGACCCAATCATCGACGGCGACTAGTTTGGCGTGTTCGGTAGTTTGCCAGTCAGCCGGGTTGGTGATGACTCGCTCACGCAGTGCCGGGCTTACGCACTCGACAATATCGAGGGGTACTTTGTTGTAGCTATGCGCCCGCTGCGTCGTAGGCTCGGACGGGCCATACACATTTATGACGCTGTCGGGACAGGTTTCGAGGTGCTGCTCCCAGTTGCTCGCAATGCCCTGGCAGGATTGTTTATACTCGGGCGTACCTAAAAAGAAGAACCGCTTTTGCATAGCACGGAGAAACTCTTGGGCATCCTGTGCTCGCCGACCGCCCGCGCTCTTTAGCAATGCCGAAGCCTCACTAATAAAAGTTGCCAAGCTGCGCATAGCATCACCTTCGGTGCAGGTTATCCAATCGTGTTCGCTGTTTATATCAAGCGGGCTGCTAATGAGGAGGTTGTCACGCGGTTGTTCCGCAAGACTTGCTACTTGCTCATCAAAGCGAGGCGCTTGCTGCGCGTAATTATGCGTCCAAAAGGTTTGCTCGTCGCTTAAAATGTGTTCAGACATGGTTTTGCCACATTAGGCCACTATCATAGCAATACGGTAGAAATTTGTACAAGGTTATTATATAATTAACGACAAGTTATGTTAGAAAGTGCGCCAAGTATTATTGGCGACGCGCAAGTGTTGCCATGGAAAGAGTACAATCTTCGTACTGTGTATGCGGGAGTGTGCAGCGAGCGACTGCACGAGCCAATGCCCGAGGATCACGATGCGCGCAACGAGGTGTTTTTATATCATCAGCGTTTGTTGGGCCAGCTATACGAAAGCGGGCGGGGGATGGCAACGCTTTCACCGCTTTTGCGTGCGGTGCAGCCAGGAGTTGCCAACAGAACTGCACTGCGTTTTCAAACTATGCAGGGGCAGGTTTTAGGTGAACGCATAGAGGCAACACTGTCCGATCGTATCACTGACTCGCTCGAACAAGTTGCCGCCCTTCAAAATGTGCAATGGAAAACCGCGCATAACGCCGCCCTCCAGATATGGCGTCGCTACGCCGCCTTAAAGGCCAACGGAATCCTCGGCCAGTACATAGGTTTGCCGCCAGCGGACGCAGAAGAGTTGCCGAGACGCTAATAGCCCGCTACCATAGCTATGTGAGTGAGATGCACGCAGAGTTATACGACGCTCCACATCCAGCAGAAGTGCCCATGCTGCCCAGTGTGCCCGAAAGCGTGAGCACCGCGCTTGCTAACCCGCTCGACATAACTAATTTCACTAATTTGCAAAACTATGTACGCGACCATTTCGTAGTAAGCGTGAGCGAAAAGATTTGGGGGGATGACTATTCCACGCCGTGGGAATGGCTTAAGCCGGCTGAGATAGAGGAAGTGTTCCGGCACCTGATGCGTATATACCAAGAGGTGGGCGGCTTGCTCGCCCCAGAGGCGAAACGACATGCTTTAAAAGTAGGGCCGGACACCGACACCTGGATCGCACTCTTATATGCGGGTCAGTCGCAGTCAGAGATTTTTGACCGCTACGACTTGGACCATAGCACGGCTATGTGCAACCACTATAATTCGAGAGAAGAGAAGCTGGCGAAGTGGCTGGGCCGTGTATACTGGCTTTGGCTGGGCTGGGGCGACCCGTACGAGCTGCCGCCGATCCCACAGGTTGAGCTCGACGAACTTGAATCATAGACAAATACGTTTTACGATCTATTGCAAGGAGGATACATGGTACAGCCAGGCGAAGGAGCGCCAGACTTGTCACCCCCTATTACGGAGGTGCAGTTCACGGACGCGCAGCAAGAGCGACGCCGCGCGCTTATATCCGATTTTGCCACGGCGCAAGACGTTCGATTAGAGATCGCCGAAATAACGCCAGCTCAAATAGACGCCGAGTTTGCCAATTTTGATACATACTTTGCTGTCGCTCAGCGAGAAGTGGGGGATACGCTTGAGCCCTCAGCCTTAAAAGCGGCTCGAATAATTTTGGACGCGATTCGCAGCGGCGGCAGCTGCGCCGACATTGTTCAAGCTACATCGGGGGTGCGGCTCGGTGAGTATCATGGGCGGAATTTACTATTAGGTATGCTCGTGAGCGGCAAAAAACTCGTAGAACAGCAGGAGTCCCGGCCGGAATCTGCGGCGCCTGCGGCAAAAAACTCGGAAGCGCGCACTGGGCTGTCCCATGACCGCGGTAAGACAGTACGCCGCGTGGGCGGCTTGGCCGGCGGCTCCTGGGCCGACACAGGGGAGCCTGGATTTTCAAGACAGGCTGGCGTTTCTAAGAGACGCGCGCGTCCCCAAAGGCGGCAGCTGTCGAATGCTGGCCTTGGCCCGCGCATCGCCGAACTCTTTGGCGCCGATTCGGACACCGCAGTAATGTTGCGCATGTATCATGGCGTGGATGGTGAGCGCCTGAAATTCAATGCAATTGCCGAGGAATTTAGTCTCAACCCAGACGAAGTGCGCAGTATTATCCAAAGCGCAACTTTCCAACTCCTCGGGGAAGACTCACCGGAGTAATAGGTGACCGGTAACACAATAAATAGTAGAGGATAGAACATGCCGCCAAGAGATTGCAGCCCGCCAATTGAATCACTAATTACCGAGGAGGAGCGGGCCGCTGGCGATGCCCAGCGCCAGCTGCTTATTGATGTTGCTGGCGGCGAAGGTGAGATCGACTCGATAGCGCAGCTGGATGCAGAACATGTAGGGGAAGGGCTCAAGAGGCTCCTGCATAATTTATTGCTTGTCGAAATGGACCCTCCCAAAGATGCGCAGGCAGCTGCACAACTTCCGCTCGCCTCAAAAATTTTAAGAGCCATTATTGAGGGCAAAACACCCGTTGGCCTGCACCCCGATGAGTATGCAGCCGGCTATGATTTTTTGCTTGCGAGCTTACAGAAAGGGAAAATACTGGAAGCCACTCGCCAACACCGCCAGCGTACTGATTATGGCCCCGCCTCAATGACCTTGGGTAGGGGGATACCCCAGATTGACCGCAGCTATAACTACGATGTGCCGCACCCCCAGCGCCTCTCTAATACAGATTTAGATCCAGTGCTCGCCGCACATTTCAGCGGTGTTGAGCTTGACGTGTTGCGCGACCATTATGGCACGCGCGGGGATGGTGTCCGTATGCCAATCCGCGAACTCGCCGACTTATATGAAATGAGTGCAGCCGAAGTCCGTGCGATCATAAGCGAAGCGGCGGAGCGTTTGCCCAAGAGCGCATTGCCTGGCGACAGTAAGGCAAACCGCCGGTAAGTAGGCTATACTGGTCGTATGACAAAGCGACTCGTGATTATTGATGGCAAAAGCGTATTTTACCGGGGCTATTACGCCATGCCCAACTTAGCCACCAAAGACGGCACGCCCACCGGCGGCGTGTACGGCTTTGCGGTGATGGCGCTCGAAGTTATCAAAAAACTCAAGCCCGATTACGTCTGCGTGGCATGGGACAAACGCCACACCAATATACGTTCGCGCCGCGAGCTGTATCCGGCGTACAAAGCCAATCGCAAGCCCGCGCCGCCTGATTTTTACGAGCAAATTCCTTTATTGCTCGAATTGCTCGAAAGCTTGGGCTGGCCGCTTTACGAAGCCGACGATTACGAAGCCGACGATCTTATGGGCGCGTTTGCCGCGCAAGCCGGCAAAAAGGACATCGAAAGCTTTTTAGTTACCAGCGACCTCGACGTGCTGCAGCTGGTCAACCATCACACGCACATTTACACGCTCAAAAAAGGCCTCAGTCACATTGAGCTTTTCGACGTCGCGCACTTTGAAGAAAAATACAGCGTGGGCGCGCACCAATGGGTCGACGTCAAGGCTTTAAAGGGCGATTCATCCGACAATATTCCAGGCGTCGCCGGCGTGGGCGAAAAAACCGCGCTCGAGCTCATCAAAAAATACGAGACGCTGGACGGTGTGTACGCGCATTTGGACGAACTCAAGCCGGCGCTCAAAATCAAGCTCGAAAAAGACAAGGACATGGCGTATTTGAGCAAAAAATTAGTAACGCTGATGGTGGAGGCGCCGATTGAGCTGGACTTGGAGAAAGCCAAGCTGCATGATGGCGCCACGCCCGAGTTCGCCGCCGAACTGCGCAAGCTCGAATTCCGCAATCTGCTGCGCCAAGTTGAGGCCGGTATGAGCCGCGCCGAAGTCGCCAAAATTGAATCCGGCAATGCGGAGATAAAACTCAAGCCGGCCAAAAACGTGGCGTTCAATGCCAAAAATTACAAGCCCGGCGCGCCGCGTGTTATGAGCGTTAATCCGGAGGCCACGGAACTCTGGCTCAGCGCCGACCCGACCCATGTTTCGAGTATCCATTTTGGCATGCTCGACGCCGGCGTTATCGACGTGCTGGCCAATGGGCCGGTGGTGGGGCACGACCTCGATCCGCTGTTCCGCGCATTGCTAAAGCATGGGCTGGAATGGCCGGGGCCGATCGAGCACGACACGCGCATCGGTGCCTTTATGCTGAACTCGTTACAGCGCTCGCGCGAACTTTCTGATCTTGTAGAGCAGCCGGTGGACTTGGCTGACGCCGGCTTAGTCGCTGCCGCCATTTGGCACGCCTATCACGACCAAAAAGCGCAGTTCGATGAGCTGCCGCGGCTCGCCAAACTCGCCCGCGACGTCGAATTTCCGACTATTTACTTGCTCGCCCGCATCGAAGACCGCGGCATTTTGCTGGACAGCGAGTACCTCAAAAAAATGAGCGCCGAGTTCGAGCAAAAAATCCGCGGCATCGAACAAGAAATTTACAAGCATGCCGGTAACAAAGAGTTCAACATCTTGAGCCCCAGCCAGCTCGGCAATATTTTATTCGAAGAATTGCAATTGCCGACCCAAGGAGTAAAAAAAGGCAAAACCGGCTATTCGACCGGTGCGGCCGAACTCGACAAACTGCGCGGCCTTCACCCGATTATCAACCTTATTACGCAGTACCGCGAGTACACCAAGCTCAAAAGTACGTACATCGACGCGCTGCCCAAGTTGGTTGACGAGCAGGGGCGCCTACACACCACCTACGCGATGGATGTTGCGGCCACCGGCCGGCTGAGCTCGCGCGATCCGAACCTGCAGAATATTCCGACGCGCACCGATCTTGGCCACGCCATTCGCACTGCGTTCGTGCCGCAGCAGGGCAATGTGTTTGTAAGTGCCGATTATTCGCAGTTCGAACTGCGCTTGGCCGCTGTTATGGCGCACGACCAACAGCTGGTCGACGACTTTAACAACGACATCGACATCCACACCGCCACCGCCGCGCAGGTTTACGGCGTGCCGCTCGAAAAGGTCGACAAAACCATGCGCCGCCACGCAAAAGTTGTCAACTTTGGCATCCTGTATGGCATGAGCCCGCACGGCCTGAGCGTTGCGACCGGCATGTCGCTTATCGAAGCCCGTGATTTTATTCAGAAGTATTTCGAGCTGCGAGCACCGATTCGCAAATACATCGACGACACGCTGCAAAAAGCTTTAAAAGACGGTTACGTCGAAACCATTTTTGGCCGCCGGCGCCCAACGCCAGATCTCAAATCGAGCAACTTTGTGGTGCGCGAAGCCGCCAAGCGTGCCGCCGCCAACATGCCCATTCAGGGCACCGAAGCCGATCTCATGAAAATGGCCATGCTCGAAGTCGAAAAAAAGCTGGCGGGCAAGGGCGAACAGCTGCTGCAAATCCACGATTCGATTTTGGTCGAGTGCCCGGCCGCTAACGCACCCGAAGTTATGCAGATCTTGAAAGACACCATGGAGCAGGTCCATCCGAGCCTCAAAGTAAAGCTCAAAGTCGACGTCACGACTGGCAAAAACTGGGGCGACTTGTAAGCTAAACCCCTATGGCCACGCCCGACCCGCATTTTCACCATCTTGGACTTGTCTCGATGCTGGTTATCGCGGCGTGCCTGGGCTTTATACTACGCACATGGGGCAGCAACCGCGGCCGGTCGCTGAGCGGTCACGGGGCACAGCACCGTCGCAGCTATTTGCTGTTCGCGGCCGGACTACTCCTTGGCGGCGCGTTATTTTATACGTTTGCGGTGCGCTGGCTAGCGCCGAGCTTGGGCCTGGGTACTATTTTTAATACCGTGATCGGTTTTTCGATTGTGTGCGAGCTTGTCACCGCGCTCATGCCCGACAACGGCGGCCGCAACAGTTTTATTCACCGGACGGCTGCGTGGACAATGGCCGTTTGCATGTTTGCGTTGGTTGTCATCTTGTTCTGTGCGCCGGCGGTGCACGGACTCGCCCAGGTGTTGCTGCTGGTCTGTACAGCGTATCTCATGTTTGACTGGGTCATGTTTTTGTTCGTCAAATGGTCGCGTCCGTATTTTTTGATATTCCAAAGCAGCTACATCGCCTGTTTTTATGCGGCGATTTTAGTAGCGACCTATGTGCGGTAAAATAGTTGGCATGAACGAGATAGTACAGGCAAGAATCGAGCGGGCAAAAGAATTATTACAGACGGTGCGGCACGTGGCGCTTGCAACGGTAAACTTGGACGACTCACCACATAACTCGCCGGTTTTTATGGCGTTTGGCAAGGGGTTACGCGGTTATTGGGCGTCACATCCGGATTCGCAGCACTCGCAGAATATTGCGCGCAGCGGCCAGGTGTTTTTGGTATTGTTTGATTCGATGGGCAAGGGCGGCGGCTTGTACGTTCGTGCCCGGGCGCAGCAGGTGGCCGAGGACGAGCTCGAGCCGGCACTCGCAGCGTTCAACCGGGCAAAAGCGCGCGTGCAGCCGAACCTCAAAGATCTGGCGATCAAAAATTTTACGCAGGGCAGCCCGCAACGTTTGTACATGGCCGTGCCCGAACAAATTTGGGTGAACGTAAGCGAACACGACGCTGCCGGCCACATCATTCGCGACGTCCGTCATGAGATTAGCGCGGACAAACTTTTTGGTTCGGAGGACTGGGCGCAGTGATTGAGCCGATTTTTTCTCCTATACTTACGCGTTATCTGGAGTTATTCCCGGACGAGGCGCCCAAACTCAACATAGTGTCCGGCCAAATCGCGGCCAAGGGCGAGGCAAGCTTGTGGGACCGGCATGAGTTCGATAGCGGCCATGCCACAGCCGCTGGCTTTATCGTGAGCGATGACGGGGCCGAAATTTTACTCGTCGCGCACCCGATTTTTAAGCGGTTGCTCCAGCCGGGCGGGCATATGGAACCGGGCGATGCCGACCCGCTACAAGCCGCTTACCGCGAGATTGCCGAAGAAGTCGGCCTGCGTAAAGATGTATTGCGGTACCGGCCGCTCGACGCAGCGCTGCCGCTGGTGCCCATCGACATTGACGTGCACGCCGTGGCCGCGAACGCCAAGCGCCAGGAACAAGATCACTACCATTATGATTCGCGTTATTTGTTCACCGTGCCGCGTGACACCGCATTGTCGCTTTTGGCTGCCGAGCTTGACGGTTTGCAGTGGCTGTCATTCGCCGAGTTCGCCGCCATCCCGGATTTTGTGCGTCCGGCCGCCAAAATCAAAACCTTGCTCGCCGCTCAAACCTCCTGAAATAGGCAGTTGAAAAATCATAACTTTTATGCTATCGTAGCATTTGATATTCCAAAGAAAGTGATAAGCTACTAATATGAGATATTTTGCCGGATTCTTAGTTGCCATTGGACTCCTCGTACTCGTTATCGTCGTTGTTATCAAAGGTTTTAGCCACAGCAGCACACCAAAGACGCCAGTTATTACGCTGAGCGATTACGCCACCACCGGCACGACAATGCAGCTGACCATCGACGGCCCGCTCACCGATGACGCACACCACCAGGGTTTGCGTATCAACATCGGCCAAAACCAGAACACCATACAGACCTATCAGGGCTACCAAAGCAACATCACGTACACCGAAACTTTTCCAAGCAACACCGCTGCGTACACCTCGTTCCTGCACTCGCTGCAGCTGTATGGCTTTACCAAAGGTAATACCGACCCCAATAAAGCCGACGAGCGCGGCTACTGCCCGAGCGGCAACCGTTACTTGTACGAAATCATTGGCGACAGCGGCACAAGCACGCAGCGCTGGTGGAACACCTCATGCGCCGGCCAAGGCAACTTTGGTGGCAACGGTCCACAAGTGCGCAACATTTTCTTTAAGCAAATTCCTGACTACACCAAAGTTGCTTCCAAAGTCGCAATTTAGCGCTCACCCCGCTACAATACAAGCATGATTCGCGCGGTTGTCTTTGACTGTTTTGGGGTGCTCGTAACAGAGGGCTGGTATGCGTTCCGGGATACGTATTTTCCCGTAGGGGCCGAAGACGGCCGGCGGGCCGAGGCGCTCGACCTGCACCGCGCCGCCAATTACGGTGCAATCGACTATGCCACGTTTGAACGGGAGATCGCCAAACTCGCTAACATTGACGTAGAGGAGATTCGGGCGAACCTCGATAACAACCAGCCGAACGCACCGCTGTTCGCATATATTACCGAGCGGCTCAAGCCGCGTTATAAAATCGGCATGCTTTCCAACGCCGCCGATGACTGGCTGGAGGAATTGTTTACGTCGGACCAGCGGGCGCTGTTTGACGCCGTGGTGCTTTCGTACGAGATCCGCGCTGCCAAGCCAGACGCCCGCGCTTACCAAGTGATTGCCGAGCGCCTGGGCATCGCCCCCGAAGAGTGCGTATTTGTCGACGATTCCGAGCGTTTTTGCGCCGGTGCGCGCGAGCAGGGCATGCAAGCCGTTTGGTATCAGGACTTTGCCAGCTGCAAAGCCGAGCTCGAACGCATTCTAGCCGATTCTAAAAATTAGCCGTTTGGTAAGATTGCACGCCGCCTGAATTTGCGGTAGCTGCATGCGCAGCGTATTGGCGAGTGCCGCACTCGGCACCGTTGCCACCAGCACGCCGCCGTGCAGTGCCACGCCGATAGGTACCTTAAAATGCTCGTCCACGTAGCGCTTGAGCGCCAGCATTTCCGGGTCTTCGGGCGGGCCGTACTGCGATAGAATCTCCTTTAGGCTGTCCATGCGCCAGACTATAGCGCACAATGCCCGCGCCCGCAAACCGCTCTTGCTCGCATTTTTGTATGCGGCCGCTATACTTATAATTATGCCCGAATTACCTGAGGTAGAAACCGTCCGCATTGGCCTGAGCCGCTTGCTGCCCGGCAAAACGATTGCCGGCGTCGAGCACGATTGGCCCAAGAGTTTTCCGAACGCCGAAAGCGACGTCCAGGCCTTTTTGCTGGGCGCCAAAATCGTGGCTGTGGAGCGCCGCGCTAAGGTATTACTCATAGAACTCAGCACCAAATATTCGCTGGTCGTGCATCTCAAAATGACCGGCCAGCTGGTGTATCGCAGCGACGTGGAGCGCTTTGGCGCCGGCCACCCGAACGGCTCATTGGTCGGCGAACTGCCAGATAAATCCACGCGCGTCACCCTTACATTCACCGATGGTTCAAAACTTTTCTTTAACGATCAGCGCAAATTTGGCTGGATGCGGCTGCTGCCGACCGCCGAAGTCCCGCACCTCGACTTTTTTCAAAAGGTCGGGCCGGAGCCGCTCGCCGCTGATTTTACGGCACAGGATTTTGCTGCGCGTCTGCGCCGCCGCAATAAAAGCGCTGCCAAAGCTGTGCTGCTCGACCAAACCGTAGTCGCCGGCATCGGCAATATTTACGCCGATGAAAGCTTGTGGGGTGCCAAAATCCACCCTAACACCCGCGTCGAAAACTTGAGCGACGCGCAATTGCACAAACTGTATACCGAGCTCACCGCTGTGCTCAAATTATCCATCGAAAAGGGCGGCAGCACCGATCGCAATTACGTTAATCACGAGGGCAAACGGGGCAGCTACTTAACATTCGCGCGCGTTTTTCGGCGTGAAGGCAAGCCGTGCGCGCGCTGCGGTGCGACCATCATAAAAATCCGCGCCGCCGGCCGCGGTACGCATCTCTGTCCGCATTGTCAAAAGGTGCAAGGCTAGGCTGCGTCCGGAAGGTCCGAGAGTTCAGCCTGGCCGCGAGCCGCTAAAGCAGCTTCGTATGCATCGGGCAGGGCGCCAATGTCGCCATCGAGCACAATCGGCAGCGTGCCTAAAATTTCTTCCAAAAAGCTGGAATCTTCCGGCGCCGGGTTGAGCAAAAAGATGGGGCGATGCATAAAAAGCGCCATCGCCATTTCCATGAGCACGTTGCCGCCAATGTAGTTGGGCTGGCCGTGCTTTTCGTAGTTCAGGATCAAAATGGCGTCGCCACGGGCGATCTCATCAAAGTGGGTGCGCATGAGTTCGGATTTTTTGGGGTAGTCGTCCGGATTTGTATGCCACGTTTGGTGGGTGAGGCTATAATCGCCGCTGGCTTTCATGGCGCGGGCGCTTTTAGGCAAGACGACATCAAAGCCGAGTTTTTGCAGCTCCGCGTCAACTTCGACGGCTTGGCGGTAAAAACTGGCGCTGCTACAGATCACAATCGTTGGTTTTGTATTGCTCATACCAAAATAATACCACGGAGCAGAAGCGTCGTAACATTGACAATTATCATGAATATGTTATGGTTTACAAAGTAAAATACCGCCTATGAAATCTGTTCATTTGCCCAATCTTGAGCCGCTACCATCGCTGTCCGCGCCTATGCCGCAGCCATTGATTGGTGAAGCCGCAGTCCTGGAGGCAGAGGCTGCGATGGAGGATTGGATTCTAAGCGATCGCGCGCATGAATTACAGATCGCGATTGAACAACTGCGGACAATGCCTCATGACCAGCGCATTAAGCTATTAGGCGAGCAATCCACAGGCGCTGCGCTTCGGTCGTCCTCGTCTCAGGCCGATCGTGCCCGCCTTGTCTCCTGGCTTGGCAGCGCAGAGCCCTCTGATTACAAAGAGCTTGCCTGGGCTTATGAAGGGGACGCGGCACGACTCCGGAGTGACGCGCGCGGCAAGGAAATAGAGGCGCTCGCCCAAGTTATGGAAACTCGGGGTCGGCTTGCAAGCGATTATGGGGCCCACCACAAAGAAAAAATCGATACATACCTAGAGAGTGAGGCGCCGCTCATATTCCACGACTGGAAGGCGCGCGCCGAAGCGAACAATGGGCATGAACTTACGTGGAGCGAATGGCTCGTCCGGGATGCTGGCCTTGTGGTGGTGCCGCCAGAGATTGCCCTTGGCGCTACAGACCCGCAACTCCTAAATGTGCTGCAGTGGAACGCCGACCGCGTGCGGAGACTAAATGCCGATCCTGAAGTCCAAAGGGAGCTCGAAGCCTACAGAATCCGCACCGAACAAGCACTCACCACGGCAGTTGCGAATGGCCAGCTTTCACCAGCACTGCTCGAACGTTTCCAGCACAAGCAAGGCGAGACGCCTATTTTTATTGGCGATGTCTTTGATCCGATCCTTTCGACTGCCAATGGCTACCGCAGCACTTCTTTGGGGCACATTGTACTTGGCAAAATAGGCGACTTTAAATTGACGGTTCACGAGCGGCTACACGGTATGGGCGGGTTCGCAAACGCCTTTTTGAATGAAGGCATGACCGACATATACACGAAAGTAGTAATGAATGCCGACGCAGCATTACAGGGGGAAGAAGCGCTACGCCCCAGCGAATATTCATATGCGTCTCATGCCGCTGCCTTGGACGATATCTTAGCGCTTGCGCAAATCACGGGCGCGGAATCTTCCCAAATATATGCCGGCTCCAGCCAAGTACAAAATACGGCGCGCCTGCAAGCGCTCGTAAAGGAACGGGTGGGGGCTGATTTCCTCGGTTATACCTTGGATTTTTATGCATTCAAATTGAATACTCTGTGCGATGATGCCGTACGGAAGGCAATGGAAGCAGCCAACGGCGATATATCTGCTATTGTCCTAGACAAGGCAAACCTCGCCCGAATTACGATGTTTGAGGCAGCCGATCTCACTTCTGGGGAGACTCTCAGCGTGTGGAAGGAGATGGCCGCTACCCGGGCGCCCGCTAAAGATATCATCGAACGGAAAATAGAAGCCCTGCGCCAACAGCAAGAAGCATCATCCGCCGCCAGTTAGTGGTATCATAATACCGATGATTACGACGGTGACTGGGGCAAATGATTTTGCGCGTCAAGCGGTGGTGCGGGCGCTGTTTTTGGCGTTTGCACAGGAGCATGGCGATATGGCGGTCGAGCGGCTCGACGGCGAAGAGGCCACGGCCGCCCAAATGCGCGCCGCTGTAGAAAGTTTGCCGTTTTTATCGGCGCGCAAGTTGGTGGTTTTGCGCGAGCCCGGCAAACAGAAGGCTTTTGCCGAGCACATCAATGATATTTTGACGGCCGTGGCTGACTCGACAGATCTGATTATCGTTGAGCCTAAGCTCGACAAACGCTCCGGCTATTACAAAATCTTGCAAAAACAGACCGATTTTAAGGAATTTTCTGAGCTCGACGCGAACGGTCTGGCGCGCTGGGCCGGTCAATACGCTAAAGAGCAGGGCGGTTCACTGGCCTCGGCCGACGCTCGGCTTTTGGTCGATCGGCTGGGTGCCAGCCAGCAATTGCTCCAAAGCGAACTCGACAAATTACTGAATTTTAAACCGCAAATTACGCGCGCCACCATCGAATTACTTACCGAGCCGACGCCGCAAAGTACCATTTTTGAGCTGCTCGACGCCGCATTTTCCGGCAATGCCGCCCGCGCGCTGCAGTTGTACCGCGAACAGCGCGCGCTCAAAGTTGAGCCGCTCGCCATTGTTGCCATGCTGGCTTGGCAAATTCATATTTTAACAGTGGTGAAGGCCGGCGGCGCGCGCTCAGCCGACGATATTGCCCGGGCGGCCAAGCTTAGCCCGTTTGTGGTGCGTAAAAGCCAGCAAATCACGCGCAAATTGAGCGGCGCCCGGCTCAAGCAGCTTGTGGCAGCGCTGCTTGCCATTGATATGCGGCTTAAAACAGCGGCCATAGACCCCGATGAAGCGCTGGAGCACTACCTTTTGGGCCTGGCTTAAGATTGGCAAATAGTGCGCTAAAAGTATTGCTTTTTATGCCGGGGTTTGCTATACTACAGCAGTTATGACACCAGAACAATTACAACAACAAGCGTTCGATGTACAATTCAACCAAATGGCTGCCGAAGAGGCTCGGCTTGCTCAAGAAGCAGCAAACCAGCAGGCCCTCGGCTTGTTCTCGCTCTCATTGTTCTTAAACCAGAGCAATCCAGAGCTTTCTGCTAAGCTTGTGGAAGCTGCTGCCATTGCTAGCTACATGCCACAGCTTGAAGCTGCTGCCGCTGCCGAGCAGTTCGCTATTGCTGACCAACAGCGCCGCGACGTTGCCGCCCGCGAGTACCACAGCAAGGATCGCAGCAACCGCGACTCTGACAAATTGGTTAACGCCTAGTCTGTAGTCTTCTTATAAAAAACCACCCCGGGCAACGAGGGTGGTTTTTTATTGTCTTTTATCCCATCTGGCGAGGGTATTAAAAAACCGCCGGCGTTTCCACCGGCGGCCTCTTATTATAAAGGTAACTATTTCTTAGTCGTCTTTTTGGCTGCAGGCTTTTTAGCTGGAGCTTTCTTGGCGACGGTCTTTTTTGCAGCTGGTTTCTTGGCAACAACCTTCTTGGGTGCGGCCTTTTTAACAGCTGGCTTGGTAGCGCCGGCAGCAGCCTTAGCAGCTTTGGCAAGCTGGCTCTTTTTGCGTGCAACTTTGTTCTTGTGCATCACCTTCTTTTTTGCAGCTTTGTCGAGCGCACTCTGTGCTTTGCCGAGCTCCTTGCTAACGGTTTTTTCGCCGCCAGTCAGAGCTTTGTGGAAAGCCTTGACAGCGCCTTTGAGCGAGCGCTTGGTCTTGCTGTTGCGAACGGCTGCTTTTTGTGCAGTCTTCACGCGTTTCTTTGCTGATTTGATGATTGGCATATTTGGTACCTTTGTTGTTAATTTAGCTAGAAAAAACTATACAGAGTGCTGGGCTTTTTGTCAAAGTCGGCAGCCCTAAAACCAAACCTGCAAAAATATACTCGACAAGCATAAGCGTGTGTGGTACGCTGACGATAACCATCTCTATAAGGTAAACAAAAATGGACGACCAAAAACAACAGATCGTTGAACGGCTCAAACAAGCGAATAACATCTTGGTTACGGTGAAGAGTAATCCAACCATTGACCATTTGGCGGCCTGCCTGGGCCTGACGCTGGCGCTCAATAAAATGGGCAAACACGCCACAGCAGTGTTTAGTGGCGAGGTTCCATCGACGATGGAGTTTTTGCAGCCCGAAAAGACGCTCGAAAAGAACACCGATTCGCTGCGCGACTTTATTATTGCGCTGGATAAGTCCAAAGCCGACAAGCTGCGCTACAAGGTAGAGGACAAGGTTGTCAAAATCTTTATTACCCCGTACAAGACCTCTATTAATGAGCGCGATCTCAATTTTAGCCAAGGCGACTTTAATGTTGATGTGGTGCTGGCGATCGGCGTGCACCAGCAGGCCGATCTGGATCAGGCCATTACTATGCATGGCCGTATTTTGCACGACGCCACCGTGGCGAGCGTGACGGTCGATGCCGGCCCGAACCTCGGCAGTATTAACTGGTCGCGTGCGACGGCGAGCAGCTTGTCTGAGCTCGCAACCGAACTTATTGACGGCATCGACAAAAGTCTTGTTGACGGCCAGATCGCTACGGCGTTTCTAACCGGTATTGTGGCTGAGACGGATCGGTTTAGCAATAATCGTACTTCGCCGCAAACTATGAGTATTAGTGCTGAATTGATGGCCGCCGGTGCTAACCAGCAGCTAGTAGCCACCAAACTGGCCGAGCCCGCTCCGCAGCCAATCCAACCGGTTGCCGCGCCAGCGGCAGCGGCTACACCCCAAGCGCCGGCGCCTGCGAAGTCCAATGATGGCGAGCTCGACATCGAACACGATGAAAAACCTGTAACCCCGCAAATCAATATTGACGCTGACGGCAGCTTGCACTTGAATAACGAGCTCGACGGGCTAACGCAGAACGGGGCACCCGAACTCGCGCCAATTGAGCCGCCAAAGACTCCGGAGCCAGAAAAACCGGAACAAAAACCAGAAGAACCGGCATTGCCCAAGCCGCACGAATTGCCTAAAATCACTCCCGAACACACCGAAGCACCGCATATGATTCTGCAGCCGCCAACGCTGGGCGGCCCGCTTTCGTCCACAAGCGAAGACTCATCGGAGTTTTTTGACCCAATGATGGATGCCGCCTCTGGCACGCCGCCGCACCAGCCAATCTTGAGCCGTGAACCGCTTGGCGAGCACCCAAGTGACGGTCAGCCGCCAAAATCAGACGATGCCGGCGAAACAACCAAAACTGACGAAAAACAAAACGACCACCCCGATAACCCTCCCGCGCCAACTTTGCCGGAGCCCGTTGCATTACCCGCGCCGGCTGAAGCCGATAACGGTGCCACATTGAGCGACATCGAAAAGCAGCTCCACAGCCCGCACGTAACTGAGAGCGACAATCCGTCCACACCGCCTGAAGCGCCGGTGTTGCCGGACGTTTCAAGTGCGCGCGATGCAGTAACGCAGGCGGCAGCCGCGAGCGATGCGCTCGAACCGGTGCAGGCGCTTAATGCGCAGCCGGTGAATCTCGCCATTCACCCCGACGCACCTACAAATGACGCGCCTACGGATGACGCTGCAGCTCCAAATGACGAGACGCAGTCCGACACTGCTGCTATGGAAGACGGCCCGAGCAGCTTTGGCCAAACTTTTGCGCCCAACGGCGCTCCCATGGCAAGCCCTGCGCCCTTTGCGCCGGAAGGCTTAACGCTGCCTGGTGTCACCGGCGCCACCGATTCGCCGGTTACAGGTGTTGACGCATTGCCGACTGATGCACAAGATCCGAACGCACCGCCGCCAGTGCCGCCACCCATGTTGCCGCCGCTGCCCAGCTAGGGTTTTGCGCTCAAGCCAAAACCCGGTATGCTAGTGTGGTGCACGGAATCTTACTCGTAGATAAACCACTTGGCTGGACCTCATTCGATGCGGTAAATAAAGTACGCCGTTTTATTGAAGCGGCTGGCCTCAATGACACCGGACGCAAGCGTTTTCCGGTAGGGCACACCGGTACGCTCGACCCTATGGCGACCGGGCTTTTGGTGCTTTTGCTGGGCAAGGATACCCGCCGCGCGCCAGAGCTCACCAAGCTTGATAAAACATATTTGGTGACAATGCACCTGGGCCAAACAAGCACTACTGGTGATTCTGAGGGTGAATTGACCGTAGTTTCAACCGCGCAGCCGGAACTCCGAGATATCCAGGATTTATTAGATAAAACAGTTGGGCCTGGTATGCAAACGCCGCCCCAATATTCGGCGATTAAGGTCAACGGCCAGCGAGCCTACAAGCTGGCACGCGCTGGTAAAGAGGTGAAGCTTGAGCCGCGGCCGGTTACGATCAAGCGTTTGCAGCTGCTCGGCTACAGTTATCCAGAGGTGCAATTTGTTGCGGAAGTGTCGAGTGGCACGTATATACGCTCGCTGGTAGAGGATTTTGGCAAGGCGCTTGGTACCGGCGCATACATGTCTGCGCTGCGGCGCACCGAAGTGGGCGAGTTTAACATTAGCAACGCCGTCTCGCCTGAAAATCTCACCGCCGAGACAATTCAAGAACATCTAATAGTATAAGGAATAGCCTATGACAGGCGAGGGAGAGCCAGAGATGAGCGCCGCCGAGCACGCGGAACTGGCGCGCAAAAATGCTGCACTGGCCGCGGAGGCTACCGCAGTAGCAATTGGGTTGGCCGCGCTCGCAGGTACTACCAAAAACTCTGAGGCGGCCGGCGGCGCAGTCGGCTCTGCGCTGCTTGCCGCTAAGGCTGCTTCTGAGGCTGCAAAGCACGGAAAAGCAGCCAAGAATGGCGAATAATGTTATTTGACTTATCGGTAATTTAATGAGATAATACACACAATATGAGTTTTGAGACGCCGGCCGAATCAGCGCCGTTACCCCGGGTATTTAATGCCGATAATCTGGCATATAGCCACCCGGCGTCCTGGGGCAGCTGGAGTGTCACGAAACAAGCGCACACGGCCTACGGGCTTGTGCCTGCTGTGCAACCGCAAGAAGCCACCACCGTTGAAAGTGACGGATACACGCCTATAAGTATTGCTCTTTTGGGGCCAGAAGAGGTCACTTCGCTCTTGCCGCAGTCGGATGATACGATTGCCGGCACGTTTCAGTTGGGCGCTTCGGACAACCTCGAGAACCCATGGATTGCGATTGGCGCCACGGATAATATAGATCTCGGCCGTGATTATATGGACGCCTTGCTGAGCGGTCAGAGTGGGAAGGATCTCACGCGGGCTTGGCAAGAGGGGCGATTTATGATGGAGCAGCTCGTTATGCAGGGCGTAGGGCATTTGACTATGCGGGTGGCTGCACAGGAAGCTGCTCAGGATAAGGCGGAGGCTGATGGGCGATTCAGGCGTGGTGCGGCTCAGATGTTCGCTGGTGGTGCGGCATTCATAGCAGACGTATCCGCCACGCTATTCGTGCCGGATAAGCCCTACATTACGATTCCGTTTGGCGCAATGGCCATGGCGGCGGCTGTGCGTGGCACCCTTCGCGCCGTCCGCGCGACAGAGGACGGCAAGGCTGCAATGGATAGAGTTATCGTCGCATCTACTATTGCAGCGGCCCGCGGCCTTGGGGTGGCGCACAGTATTCATAACATTTATGCCCCAACGCGAGAGGATTAGTCATGAAGCGAGTTACCAACGGAGTACGCGACTTAGCCTGCTACAGAATTCCCTCATATTACGCCGAGTCTGTGAATGTCACGCCTTCTACTGGTGTTTGGAGCTAGGGATTACTGATGTTACGACGCATTAAAGACTGGATTGATCCGCCGCTGAAGCCCCCATTTAGTTATGAGCTGCAAGCGCGCCGTGCCCGCATTGTGGGCCGCGTCGGTGCGGTAGTGGCTGCCGGCGCCATCACCTTTGGAGCAGGCGAGTTGGCCATACATATAAGCGGAGATCTTACGCAAAGCGAAACGGATCGCGATATCGGACTTGTGGTAACCGGCGGCGTAATCGCCCGGCTTGTGGCGGGCAAGGCTTTTAAGTATGCCGACAGGCTTGAGGGTATGGCGAACAACTGGCGCGAGGACGAAGCGCGGTACGCACAATTTGAGAACACAGGGCCGAATACTTATGCTGTCGCCCCGGTAGCTTATGAGGATATTGATGTATTCCGCGGACGACTTGATCCGAGCCTTCAAACGGGGATATTTGCCCGGGTTCCCGAAGATGCCAGGATGCCGCAGCTGCCACCCGAGACCGGCCCTGCAGCAAACGGTGAAGCCTAAAGGGGTTGTTTTTCTGCCTTACATCAGTTAAAATAGCTGTAGTATGATTACAAACGACAAGAAACAAGCAGTCGTCAAAGACTTGCAAAAGCACAAGACCGACACCGGTAGCGCCGCGGTGCAGGTTGGTATCGCAACCGAGCGCATCAAAGAACTTACCGAGCACCTCAAAGTCAACAAAAAAGACTTTGCCGCCCGCCGCGGTTTGCTCCAGTTGGTCGGCCAGCGCAAGCGCAACTTGCAGTACATTGCCAGCAAAGACGGTCAGGCATATCTTGAGCTTATCAAAAAGCTCGGCATTCGTCGCTAGTGTATAGACTACGAGCCTCCCCGAGGGGCGAGGCTCCAAGCTTGTGCACTTTTAAACTTAACTCATCGGTAGAGCCACAGATATACGCTCTCGATCATTGACGCACAAGGGGCAGTATATTTGCACTCTGCTGATGACGACGAAAGGAATGGGACACCGCGTGACAGATATCATTAACCCATTTAACAAACCAATTTTGAGCGTCGAGACCGACTTTTGCGGCCGCAAGCTCAAATTAGAAGTCAACCGCGTTGGGTTCCGCTCAACGGCTGCAGTGTTGGCTACTTATGGTGACACCGTAATCCTGGCGACCGCTATGGTGAGCGACAAGCCGCTCGCTGGATTCGACTATTTTCCCTTAAGCATTGATTACGAAGAAAAAATGTATGCAGCCGGCAAGATCAGCGGCTCGCGATTCATTAAGCGCGAAGGCCGCCCCAGCGACGAAGCCGTATTAATCGGCCGCTTGATTGACCGCCCAATCCGTCCGCTGTGGCCAAAAGGCTACCGCCATGAGGTGCAGGGGGTTTCGACGGTCTTGAGCCTTGACCCGGCGTTTCGTCCGGACGCCATCGCCATGATTGCCATGAGCGCCGCCTTTATGCTTACCGGCGCACCGTTTGACGGCCCAGTCGCCGGCCTTCGCGTTGGCATCAAAGACGGCAAGATGGCCGCATTTTTGTCGCGTGAGGAGCTGGCCGAGAACGTGCTCGACCTCTTTGTAGCTGGCACCAAAGACGCCATTATGATGGTTGAGGCCGGCGCTAACGAAGCCACCGAAGAACAGGTGGTCGAAGCGCTGGCATTCGCCCAAGCTGCCATGCAGCCGGCGATCGCATTGCAAGAACAGCTGGTCGCCAAAGTTGGCGTAGAAAAGCGCGAGTACGAACTCAGCCTGCCAAGCGAAGACATCCAGGACGCCGTCAACGAATGGCTCGAAGGCAAACTTGGCAAAAATATCCGCGCGCCATACGCCGAACGCCACGAAAAAATGCACGTCATCCGCGAAGAACTCATGGCGCACTTTGCCGAACAGCTCGGCGAAGAGTGGGACAGCGTTAAACGCGACTACGAAGACGCCTTTGCCAGCGCCGCCAACAAAGATGTTCGCAAGGGAATTCTGGAAGAAAACGTGCGTCCTGATGGCCGTAACTTTACCGAGATCCGCCCGCTTAGCAGCCAAGTCGGTTTGCTGCCGCGCGCTCACGGCTCTAGTTTGTTCACCCGCGGCATGACCCAAGGGTTGAACATCGTCACCTTGGCGCCGCTCAGTTACGCGCAGCTCGTCGACACCATGGAACAAGAGGGCGAACGCCGCTACATGCATCACTACAACGCACCGGCATACACCGTTGGCGATATTCGCCGCCTCGGCAGTCCGGGCCGCCGCGAAATTGGCCACGGCTACTTGGCTGAGCGCGCACTGCTGCCAATGCTGCCAAGCGAAACCGACTTTCCGTACACTATCCGCTCGGTCACCGAAATTATGAGCCAGCATGGCTCGACCAGCATGGCTGCGACGTGCTCCAGCTGTTTGGCGCTCATGGACGCCGGCGTGCCGCTTAAGGCACCGGTCAGCGGTATTGCCATGGGCCTGATGATCGAGGGCGACAAGGTTGTCGTGCTCAGCGACATCGCCGACGCCGAAGATTTTGCCGGCGACATGGACTTTAAAGTTACCGGTACTAGCAAAGGCATCACCGCGCTGCAAATGGACATGAAAGTTCACGGCTTGCCGGTTGAAGTCTTGCGCCAGGCGCTCGAGCAGGCCAAGGACGGCCGCGCTCACATCCTCGAACACATGCTCACCACGCTCAGCGAACCGCGCAACTCGCTCAGCCCGTACGCGCCGCGCGTCGAAACCATCATGATTAACCCCGATAAAATCCGCGAGGTAATCGGCAAGGGCGGCGAAGTCATCCAGAAGATCGTGGCCGAAACCGGCGCGCAGATCGACATCAAGGACGACGGCGCCGTGATGATCGCCAGCCCGGACGGCGACAGCATCGAAAAAGCCAAGCAGTGGATTCAATCTATCGTTGCTGAGCCGGAAGTCGGCAAAATTTACAAAGATGTACCGGTGGTGAGCGTCATGGACTTTGGCGCATTCGTGCAGATTATGCCCGGCAAGGACGGCCTAGTCCACGTCAGCGAAATGGCCGAAGAACGCGTCAACAAACCAAGTGACGTCGTCAAAGAAGGCGACCGCGTCACCGTAAAATTAGTTGCTATTGACGACCGCGGCCGTCTGCAGCTCAGCATGAAAGCCGCCGCCCGCGAACTTAAAAATGGAAAAGACGCACAGTAAACCCGTTGTCCACAATCTCACCCACAAGCGCCTTGTGTGGTTGGGTGAGGCCGTGGTATCGTTAGTGCTCGCCAACCTATTGGCTGCGCGAGCACTTGATACCGGCAGCTTGCAGCAATACGCGCTCGCGCTCGTGCTGCTGGCCGTTGGCATCAATCGTGTGTATTTGACCCTCCGAGGAGCAAAGAATGGCCGATAAAACCAATAAAACCGACGACATCTTACAAGCCAAACAACGCAAACTTGACCAAATTAAAGCAGAGATCATCAAAAAACATGTCTGCCCGGATTTGGCCAAGACGGCCAAAAACATGGTGTTCGGCGATGGTAGTCCATCGGCCGAGATCGTATTTGTCGGCGAAGCGCCAGGCAAGAACGAAGACCTCACCGGCCTGCCGTTTGTCGGTGCCGCGGGCAAGTTCTTGGACGAAATGCTTGCCATGATCGGTCTCGACCGCAAGGACGTTTACATTACGAGCATCCTGAAATACCGCCCGCCAAACAACCGTGACCCATTGCCAGAAGAAAAGGCTGCGTTTTTGCCGTACCTCCAGCAGCAAATCGAGGTTATCCGGCCAAAGCTTTTGGTGCCACTGGGCCGCCACGGTATGGGCTGCTTTCTGCCAAACCTGCAAATCAGTAAGGTCCACGGCCAGCCCAAGCGCATTCGTTTAAATTTTAAGGGCGATGGCGGCAAATCAGCCGGCATACCAGTGGTGATTTTGCCCCTGTTCCACCCGGCAGCTGCGTTGTATAACGGCAGCTTGCGCCAGACCTTAATCGACGATTTTGCGCAGATTCCCGAAATTATGAAACTCATTAACAACTGATATCTTCCAAAGAAAGGATAGACCAGATGAATAACGACAATAACAAACCTAAAAATAATCGCCCCAGGCGTCAGAGTAATGGCGGCCAGCAGCAGGGCGGCAACAACCCGAGCCAAAATGGCGGCGGTAACGCTGGCGGCCAGCGCCCAAAGCGTGGCCAGCAGGGCGGTATGAAGAGCAACTTTAGCTCGGCTACTCGCGGCGCCGCCGTACGCGCTCAAAAGCGCGCGCAGACCGACGCACAGCGCATCGCCAACCAGTATTCGGCAGCCGTTGTGCCGGCCGAGGCCAATCAGCGCCGCGCCAACTTTATCGATGACAGCCCCCGGCTTAAAGTCATCGGTTTGGGCGGCATGGACGGCGGTGGCTCCAAAAACATGATCCTCGTCGAATACATAAACGATGCAGTCATCATGGACGCCGGCAACGACCTGGGCGTTGACTTGCCGGGCATCAACTACGGCATCGCCGATACCACGTACCTCGAAAGCATCCGCCACAAGCTGCGCGCTTACGTTATTACGCACGGCCACCTTGACCACATCGGCGGCTTGCCGCACATCGTGCCCAAGTTCCCGGCGCCAATTTATGGCTCTAAATTCACCATCGGCCGCGTCGAAGAAATCTTTGAAAACTTTGGCTTGCCAATGCCCGAAGGCTTTGCACTCCAGACCGTGACCATGAACGAAACCACGCACGAGCGCCTTAAGCTCGGCGAATTCTTTGTTGAGCTGGTGCGCGTCACACACTCCATCCCCGGCAGCACCTGTATCGTACTCGACACGCCGGTCGGCCGCTTGATTAACACCGGTGACTTCCGCTTTGACCCGAACCCGCTCGACCACGAGCGCAGCGACATTGAGCGCCTGCAAGAACTTGGCCGCGAAGGTGTGCTCGCCCTGTTGAGTGAAAGCACCACCGCCGAGCGCCTCGGCCGCACGCCATCCGAAAGCACTATCGAGCAAAGCTTCATCGACATTATGCAACAGGCGCCGGGCCGCATCTTTATCGGCTTGTTCAGCACCAACATGAACCGCGTCCAGATGATCATTAACGCCGCCGTACACCACGGCCGCAAGGTCGCCATGGACGGCCGCAGCATGGTCAGCACACTCGAAATGGCTGTGCGCCACGGATTTGTGCGTATTCCAAAAGGCACATTCGTGCCAATCGCCAACGTCAACACCATGAAGGATAACGAAGTGGTCGTGGTCTGTACCGGTAGCCAGGGCGAGCCAAGCTCCGCCTTGCAGCGTATGGCCAGCGGCGATCACAAGCACGTCAAACTCAAAGAGCAGGACACCGTGATCCTTTCCAGCACACCAATTCCGGAAAGCGGCAACGACAAGCTCGTCGGCGACATGGTCGACGGCCTGACGCGCAAAGGCGTGCATGTGTTTGAAGCGCGCAATCACGACCTCGACCACGTCGGCCCGCTGCACGTTTCCGGCCATGCCAGCCGCGACGAATACGCCGAAATGATCCAATACACGCAACCGAAATTCTTCATTCCAATCTACGGCGCGTACCGCGTTAAGCAGCGCCATATCGAGCTCGCCATCGAAAATGGCGTGCCGCGCGGCAACTGTGTGAACGCCGACAACGGCGACATCATCGCGCTCACCCCGGATACAATCGAGGTTGCCGGCAATGTGCCGCACGGTACCATTCTGGTCGACCAGACCGGCGCCATCGTCAACAACGTAGTGGTCAAAGACCGCGTGCTGCTAAGCGAGGAAGGCCTCGTAGCCGTTGTGCTCACCGTCGATAAAAAATCCGGTAACTTACTGACCAGCCCCGACATCATCTCGCGCGGCTTCATCTATATGCGTGACAACGAGGACCTCATGAACGGCTTGCGCGCCGAACTCCGCCGCGCCGTTGGCCAGCGCTACAAGCGTGTCGACCTCGACCGTTTCAAAGCCGAGCTCAAAGACCACATCACGCACTATTTGTTCGAGCAAACCCAGCGCAGCCCGATCGTCATTCCTGTGGTCAACGTCATTGGCGGCAAAGGGGAGGCCACCAAGACCGTGCATCAAACCGCCCAAACTAAAACCGGCGAAGAAATTGCTGCCGAACAAGAACGCCGCTTTAAAGAAATGCGCGCCCGCTTGCTCACCCAAGACGCCCGCACCGATTAGCTGCACGGCACAGTACGTCCAACCCGCATAGCAAACCATAACAGTTTTGACATGAGTTGTAATTTTTGCTATAATAAATTTGTAACCAAAAGCAGTAAGTCTGCTAGAATCAAACTGTAATGGCACAGAAGAAAAAACAAACACGCGCGAAGAGGGTAGCGGTAGCCGAACCCGAAGAATCGGCCTTTTGGCCGCTCGCCGGAGCAATCCTGCTCCTTATTCTTGCTGTCTTTTTGCTGCTTGGCGGCTTTGGCACGGGCGGCGCGCTGCCCAAAGGCATGTTCCACGGCGGCTACTGGACGTTCGGCTGGGCGGCATATTTGCTGCCAATCGCGCTGGCCTACTGGGGCGTGTACAAGTTTAAGAGCGAAGACCGGCGCATCCCGTTTGCTAATTTGGCAAGCATGATCGCGCTCCTGGTGTTCGCGTCTTCTTGGCTAATGACGGCGTTCTCAGATAAAGCCGTCGACGGCACAATTACGGGCGGCCACGGCGGACAAGTCGGTCACCTCATAGGGGGCGCGGTACTTGGCGCGCTCGATAAGTTTCCGGCGTCGCTGTTATTGTTTGTGTTCGCCGTGCTTGCCACATTCTTCTCGTTTAGTATTTCGCCAAAAGTTTTGCTCAACATTGGGCATTTATTTAAGAGATCCGAAAACGATGACGAAGACGGCGAGCTCAGCCAGCTCAGGCATCGCGCAGAATCAAACGGTTTTAAATTGAACGAAGGCGTGCCGGTTGAGCATAACGATGAGCAGGAAAAGCGCGACAAGCCGCGCCTCAAGAGCCTGAAAAACACGGCACAAAAGCTCGCCAGCAGCGAAAGTCACGAGGCGCTCACCACCGCCAGCGATCCCAACTGGCAATTTCCAAGCATCAATTTGCTCAACCAAAAGCAGGACAAGGCCGACCCGGGCGATGTTAAAAGCAGCGCGCAGGTTATTCACGACACCTTTGCCAACTTTAATATTGATGTGGAGATGGAGGGCGCGAACGTCGGCCCGCGCGTTACGCAGTATACGCTCAAGCCGCCAACCGGTGTAAAACTCACCAAAATTACCGCACTCGAAAATAATCTGGCGCTCGACCTAGCCGCGCATTCCATCCGCATTGAAGCGCCAATTCCGGGTAAGCGCGCCGTAGGCATCGAAGTGCCGAACCTCAAACCGGCCGTCGTGCGCCTGAGTTCGCTCGTGCGTTCGCGCGAATGGGGCGAAATCAGCAGCCCGCTTGGGTTTGCGATCGGTAAAGACATTGCCGGTAATTCGGTGGTTGCCGACCTTGCCAAGATGCCGCACCTTTTGGTGGCCGGTCAAACCGGTTCTGGTAAGTCAGTGATGATTAACGACATCTTAACCAGCCTTTTGTACCGCAACTCACCAGCCGACCTCAAGCTGATTTTGGTTGATCCAAAGCAAGTTGAGCTCACCCCGTACAACGACATTCCACACCTTCTTACCCCAGTTATTAATGAGCCGGAAAAATGTATTAGCGCGCTTAAATGGGCCGTGGCCGAAATGGAGCGCCGCTTGCGCACTATGGCCGAAGCGGGCAAGCGCAACATCGCTGAGTACAACAACCTCAAAAAAGAAGAGGGCATGCCGTACATCGTGATCGTGATCGACGAGCTCGCCGACCTTATGATGATGGCTGCGCGCGACGTCGAGGCGCTGATCGTGCGCCTGGCACAAAAGGCGCGCGCTGCCGGTATCCACCTGGTGCTTGCTACGCAGCGCCCGTCGGTAGACGTCATTACCGGCCTTATTAAGGCTAACGTGCCAGCGCGTATTGCATTTACGGTGGCCAGCCAGGTTGACTCACGCACCATTATTGATCAAATGGGCGCCGAAAAGTTGCTTGGCCGCGGTGACATGCTCTTGCTCACCAGCGACATGCCCAAGCCCAAGCGCGTCCAAGCGGCATTTATAGACGACGACGAAACCGCCAAAATTACCGACTTTATCCGTATGCAGCGCCCGCCGCAATACGACGACGAAATCATCAGCCA
The DNA here is from genome assembly GCA_035478835.1 of Saccharimonadales bacterium (SeqCode). Classification (GTDB taxonomy): domain Bacteria; phylum Patescibacteriota; class Saccharimonadia; order Saccharimonadales; family UBA4665; genus DATASD01. Next base: position 58,378 of record DATIJH010000005.1, on the reverse strand, counting down.
GCCGGTCCAGCTCAACGGCAAAGGCGGTGTTGTGGCTGATTACGGCGCTAACGAAGCCGATGATGACATGTGGAAAGACGCCGTACGCGTCGTTGTTGAAGGTGGCAAAGCGAGCACCAGCTTGCTCCAGCGCCGTTTACGTATTGGCTATGGCCGCGCCGCGCGCCTGATCGAAACCATGGAAGAGCAGGGCATTGTTGGCCCCGCCGATGGTGCCCGTCCGCGCGAAGTGCTGGTCAGTAGCCTTGATGATGTTTTTGCCAGCTCTTCTGCCGAGGCGGCCGAAGAGCCAGAAGTCCTTTAGTTTGTAATTTTTGTATTGTTCCAAGGAGTTACTATATTGCTTGAAGCCTACACACATTAGGTGTATCATTTAATTTTGTTATTGAAATATAGAAGGAAACTATGACACGATTCCATTCCGAGGCCTGGACGCCTCCCAAATTTGATCATCGGCACGTTCCGAAAGGCGAGACCCGTTACGATGGCCAGACCGATAAATTGCCGCCAGACGACAATGAAGGCTACTTCGCCGACATTGCTTGGAAGCCAAATCCGGCCAGCGCCGCCATACTTGCAGCAGAAAAAGCAGACACGACCCAAGAGCCCGAATCGGCGCCCGTAGTACTTGAAGTCGCCGCCCGCGCTACAGAACAGACGGCCATGTTAGCCCCCGATGTTGCGGCTTACATGGACGGAGTGCGTGCTGGCGCCGTCCACCACGCCTAGAGGGCGTCTCTCACAAGATCATATAATTGACTTTTATGTATATAAGTGCTAAAGTATATATAAAGCACCAAATAACACAAAAAGGATCAAAAATATGAATCGAATACACGAAACCGCCGCAGCCGCTGTCACAGCGGCTGCATTAATGGGCGGCCACGAAGCCCAGGCGGCGCCACGTGAGCAACCCGCGCAAGCCGAAGTAGCACAGCAGCAGGCAAGAACGCTCAACTTGCCGCAAAGCGTACTTGGCGGCCCGGACGTTACCGAGCGCACCTCTGTTAATAACGGTGTAGAAACCACGGTCATGGATGTCACCGACACCCGTCCGTGGGCGTCACATTTTAGCCAAAGTCCAGAAGCAAGCGAAAAACAAACTGACGCGCAACGCCAAGTTTTCACATTTGGCGTCGACAAACTGGCGAGCGAAGGCAAGAAGATCGACAGCGTTAGCTTCGAGGGTTTTGCCTCGGACGAGGCGCAGGACAAAGCAGTTGACGCCCCTACGGCCGGCCTTGGCGTCGCTGATGCGGAAAACGTCGAGCTCGCCAATACCCGTGCCCATGCCGTTGGCGCAGAAGATGAGCAGATTATCGACAACATAACTGGCGAAAACGTGCCTGTCACGTACAAACCAGGTGTAGAAGTCGGCCGCGGCGACCTGGCCGCAAAAGAAGTCGAACTGGCACATCAATTGCACATGACTCCGGATGATCTTATGCAAAAGTTTAACACCGATCCTGCTAGCCTGCCCATGGACGTGCAAAATACTTTGGCTCCGTTGGTGAGTGATCGCCACGTCGTTGCCGAAATAACTGCCACGCGCGAGTTGCCAATTACAGGTGTCGAGCGCCCTGGCGACTCAGGTAAACCTACGCCAACTGGCCATGACACTCCTACTGTTCCTGTACCGGGTACGCACGACACGCAGGATAATACTCCCCAGGTGAATTCGAACCCGGCCCCTCAAGCTGAGCCATCCCAGCCTCACCACGGTGTAGATCAGCCGGCATTCACTGCAGAGAACACCCCTTTTATTAACACGCCCGATGCTGTCCTCCCGCCGAGTACGGTTGTGAGCCCTAGTAATTACGGCCCAGCCGCGACGGCAGCAAAAGGAATCGCTGGTCCGCAGCAAGTGCCGGCAGCCTTTGCGGGCAGCCACAAGCAGCCGCGCCCGTATAGCTATTCGGGCAAAAGCGGATCGCGCAGCGCCCGTACGCACGGCGGCAATCTCAATCGCTAGTGGCCTCAGCTATCAAAACACCTCGCTCCTTGCCGGGCGAGGTGTTTTGTAGTATAATTACATCTGTTATTAACTCAGCTCACAGTGAGACGTGTGGGCATTAACCAAAGGAGTATGTATGCACCAATACGAAATTGCCGTATTGTATCACCCAGACCTCGAAATTGATCTGGAAAAGGCTACCAGCCGCGTGCAAAAAATCATCGCCGACAACGGTGGTAAAATCGTTGCCGAAGACAACTGGGGCAAGCGCAAGCTCGCCTATCCAATCAAAAAGAACGAGCACGCTGTGTACGTGTTCTACACCGTAGAAATGCCAGGCGAGGCTGTCCGCAAAGTCGAAAGTACGCTCAACATTACCGACGAAGTTCTGCGCTTTTTGATCACGCGCCCAGACCTTAAAGCTATCGCCAAAGCCGAAGCTGCCAAGGCCGAAAAAGCCAAAAAAGCAGCTGAGCGCGGTGAAACCGCCGAGGCCGAAGAATCCGACAGCAAAGACGCGTAAGCAGACTAGAGTACAATTAGGGTATAAGTGAGGGGAGCCAAACCATGGCAAGAAGTCTAAACCAAGTAATTTTGATGGGTAACCTGACGCGTGACCCAGAACTTCGCCAAACGCCGAGTGGCCAGCAAGTTTGCAGCTTTAGCCTTGCGCTGAACCGCAGCTACAAAGATCAGAGCGGCGAATGGCAAGAAGCGACCGACTACATCGACGTCGTTGCTTGGGGTCCGCTTGGTGAGCGCGTCGCGCAATACTTGAGCAAAGGCCGCCGCGCCTTGGTCCAGGGGCGTCTGCAAAGCCGCAGCTGGGAACAAGAAGGTCAAAAGCGCAGCAAAGTAGAGGTACTCGCGAGCGACGTGACATTCCTCGACAGCCGCGGTGAAGGCGGCGAAAGCCATGGCGGCAATGGCGGTGGCGGTGCAAGCGCAAATAGTGCGCCAAAGCCCAGCAAGCCGGCAAATAAGGACGTGGTAATCGAAGATATCGGCGACGACCCGATCAACCTCGACGACATTCCGTTTTAACGAAATTCAACTAGGAGCTAACTATGGCTAAAATTTTTAAGCACAAAACAGATGTAGCATTCTTTGACTACAAAGATTTTAAAACCCTGCAGCGTTACGTAAACGTCTACGGGCAAATCGAAACACGCAAAAAGACCGGCTTGACCGAAGCGCAGCAGCGTCGTTTAGCCGTTGCAATTAAGCGTGCCCGCCACATTGCTTTGCTGCCGTTCGTGGCTAACAACTAGGGGCGCTAAAAAGGTGGAGCGGTCGCCATTCAAACTGATGCAGGCCCTGAGCGGGCAGCTCAATGCGGTGTTTTCACCGATTGACGTGCACAGTTTGCCGGCGGCCGCCCAAAAGGTGGTGCTGCCAATCCGGCAGCAAGTTATCGACGCGCGCCTCGACATCCGTGATTACGAATATGCCCAGACGCGCGCCGAGCAGCTCAACATGGCGCATGAGGCCAAAACGCGCCTCGAGGGCCTGAACAAAAATATTTTGGCGGCCAGCCAGCACGGCATTTTTGGCCCCGCCGACGTTGCACAAATCTCGGCAACCATCCAGCAGATAATTTCACTACTAGCATAAGGAGTAGGCAATGGCATTAAGCATTACAGATCTCAAAAAGGGCACACTGTTCCAGCTGGAAGGCGTGCCGTATCGCGTGGTTGATTACAACCAAAAAGTTATGGGCCGAGGCGGTTCAATCGTGAACGTGCGCATTAAAAGTTTGCTCGATGGTAAAGTGCTCGAAAAAACCTTTAAAGGCAACGAACAACTTGCGTATGCAGACGTGAACAACCAGAACGCGCAGTACTTGTACAACGACGGCACAACGTTCTACTTTATGAACGAGGACACGTTTGAGCAGTTCGAAGTGCCGGCCGACTTGGTTGGCGACGGCGCGGGCTACTTAAAAGAAGGCGACCGCGTGCAGCTGCAGTTTTTTGACGGCCGCGCCATTAGCGTGGAACTTCCCAAAAACGTACCGCTGCTCGTAACTTATGCTGAAAATGTGGTCAAGGGCGACACGACCAGCAGTGTGCAAAAAGACGCGACGCTCGAAACAGGTATCACCATCAAAGTGCCAGCTTTTATTAAGCAGGGCGATGTGATTTCGGTAGACACTGCAACTGGCGCGTACCGCGAACGCGTGAAGGAGTAGTCTAAGGCGATGGCCAAACAGCGGCTCGACCAATTGTTGGTAGCGCGCGGGTTAGTGGCTACGCGCAGCCAGGCCGAGAGCTGGATACGTATGGGCAAGGTGCTGGTGCGCGGCGAGGCCGTGACCAAACCGGGCTATTTTGCAGACGAAACCGCAGAAGTTGTACTGCAGGCAAGCGAGCAGTATGTATCGCGGGCGGGGCTCAAGCTGGCTTCGGTAGCGCAGCTGCTCAAGCTTAATTTTAAAGATACGGTGGTGCTTGATGTAGGGAGCTCCACCGGCGGATTTACGGATTATGCGTTGCAGCATGGCGCCCGCAAGGTAATCGCAGTGGATGTCGGAACCGATCAGTTGCACCCGACCTTGCAGGGCAATCCCAAGATTGAATTGCACGAGCAAACTGATATTCGAAGCCTCGACGCCCTGTCTGAGATGCCGGACATTATTGTGATCGACGTGAGTTTTATAAGTTTACGCGAAATCTTGCCGCACCTCACCAAGCTGGCCGGTCCGCACACAAAAATTGCCGCCATGCTAAAGCCGCAATTCGAGGCTGGCGCCGATGCAAAACACAAAGGCGTCATAAAAAACGATGCAATGCGTCGCGCTATTCTCAAAGATTTCGAAGCTTGGGTAAAAAAGTATTACATTGTGTGCGACAAGGCCGATAGTGAAGTTGCCGGCACAAAAGGCAACCGCGAACGCTTTTATTTGTTGCAAAAAGTGCTAAAAGGTTGAGCGCCTGCGCAAGCAGATGCTACACTTTGAACATGTATTTTAAAAGCCGTGTCGAAGCTGGCCAGATTCTTGCAGAGCAAATCGCCAAACGGTACCAGGGTAAGCAATGCGCCGTGGTGGCGCTGAATGATGGCGGAGTCATGGTTGGAGCGCAAATTGCCATACAGCTGCACGCCGTGCTCATGCTTTTGCTGACCGAGAGCGTTAATTTGCCACGCGAGGACACCCCGGTCGGCGGCATTAGCCAGGACGGCTCGTTCTCGTACAATAAAGAGTTTTCGGAGTACGAACTTGAGGACCTGGTGAGCGAATATCACGGGGTAATCGAACAAGAAAAGCTCGACAAGCTGCAGCAGATGCACCGTCTGATTGGCCGCGGCGGCTTGCTGCGCAAGGATCTGTTGCGCAACCATGTGGTAATTTTGGTGACCGACGGTTTACGCAATGGGTTTACGCTCGACATCGCCGCCGAGTTTTTAAAACCGATCGAGATTGAGCGTCTTATTGTGGCCACGCCGCTGGCCAGCGTGCCGGCGGTTGACCGCATGCACATTGCCGCAGACGAGATTTTCTGTTTGAGTGTGGTCGAAGACTATATTTCGACCGAACATTATTATGAAACCCAGGACGTACCAGATCACGATTTGGTAATCAAAACGATCGAGCAGATTGTAAACCACTGGCAATAAGGCGCCAAAGTTACTCAAGATGCTGGCGCAGGCCGTCGATATCGAGCAGCGTTACAATCGACTGCTCAGTCTTAAGCAAACCTTTGCGCTCCAAAGCGGCCAGCTCGCGGCCGGTTGTTTCGCGTGTGGCGCTTATTGAGCTGGCAATATCCTGATGGCGCAAGGGCACGTCGATCACGACTGCACCATCCGGCAACGCCTTGCCAAATCGTTTCGACGTAGTCAGCAAGAACGAGACAAGCCGTTCGCGCACGCTGCGGTACTCCAGATTTAAGATGCGTTCGGAGTGCAAACGGTACATTTCGACCAGCATGTGTACAAGCGGCAAAGCAATTTCCGGCTTGGTGTGCATGAGATTTACGAAATCTTCGCGGTTGATCTGCCACACCGTTGTTGGTGTGAGCGCAGAGTACACAATGCCGCGGTCGAGCCCTGTAATTGCCCAGGTAAGACCTAGGATTTCACCGGGTTTGCGGATGATCAGCAGGTTTTCTTCGCCGTACTTAGTGATGTCGTACGCTTTCACCAGCCCGCTTTCTATATAAAAAATGCCCGGAGGGCTACCACCGGGACGAATCAAAAACTCACCTTTGTTGTATGTCAGCTGCGTTCCGCTATGGAAGAGGCTGACGAGCACCGAAAGCGGTTCCTTACCCGTTTCCATAGGGAGTATTATCTCACCATCTTATATGCTTTCCAAGCTTTTACGCACCACCGGTGTATAGGCGTGATAAATATCGCGGTCGCTGAGTGACTAAGCTAACGGTACCGGCAGGATAAAACGCCTATTATAAAAGTACTTAGCTAATGAGGTGCTAAGAGAAGGAGGGAGCTATGGTGACTCGCAATGAGGTGGATCGGCAACTCAAGCAGATCGGATATGCATTCCGATTCTGGTGGCGGGCGGAGCGCCGCGAGCTGAGTAAGATCCTAATGCCTGAAGAGCGCATTCAGCACTGCGCCAACGGCCAATACGAGGGCGGACTTGCGCTGCTCTGCGTAACCGACCGCCGCGTCCTGTTAATTGACCGCAAACCCCTGTACCTAACGCTTGAAGATGTCCGATTCGACATGGTAACAGAGGTGGATTATCGCCACCGCTTACTGAATGCTTCGATCCACATCACAACGCCGAACCGTACGCTAGTGTTCATCGGCTGGAATCACGCGGTTTTGCGCGAGCTGCTCAACTATACGCAGCGCCGCATCATGGAACTGCGCCAGCAATACATGTTCCAGCAGTTTGAGCCAACGCCGATCGACGCCGAGGGTTCCGCCGGCCGAGCCGCAGCGCGGCAACTGGGCCGCAACTTCGGTTACCTGCCGACGCCAACGACGCCGCAAGGCCCGATGCCCATGCAGAGCGTGGCCAATCCATACACTGCTGTGCCGCTGCTGATGCGCCACCGGATTTCAAAATTCAACTGAGCTTGTGTGGCAGGTACGGGCCAAACCAAAAAACAGTCCTTCGCGGGACTGTTTTGGCTATAGCCGGAATCGTTTGTCGTAATCCTGGGCGGCAAGTTGTGCGGCTTGGTGGAGCGCATCACGGAGGACGCGAACGTTGGATAATCCGGGGCCGAATTCGAGCACGGCATCTGGATCAGCGAGAGCGCCAAAAAGAGCGCCGCCACCAAGCTCTGCAACACGCTCGTCATCGCCAAGTCTAATCCAGCGCAGCGCTTGCGCAATGTCCGGACTGAATTCGGCGAGTCTCTCGAAGGTGGTGAGCACGGCGTCTTCGGCTGCTGCTATGGCTGCGTCCCTGTTGGGATCATGCTCGTACGCCGCTGCCTCAAAGTGCGGAACGGGCGCAGGGCAGGCGGCCGCAGTACCAACCTCGTAGGAGGCAATTAAACCTTCATCGAAAAACATATGTGTATTTATTTACCATAATAGCGTAGCATTTTCAATGTTTTTAGCGGAAGATTGACAATTATGCAAGCTTATGCTAATAATATAATCAAACGAAAGCAAAACAAATATGGGCGAACAACTGGCCGACAACTTACCCAACATGCAAACAGCGCATCCAGTAGCGCAGCGTTTGACAGAAGGCTTGCAGCATCTGGGCATGGAGCAGCTTGATACTGCCCAAGCGAATAATTTGTTACAGCATGCAACATTACGGCAAGCGCGTGAAGGCATTGATTACTTGAATGCAGCCGTACTCGGGACGGTAGAGCGTCCAGACCATTCACAAACAACATCATCGGTCAGTCGCATGGTTGATGGCAAGGAGGTGGTGGGGCAGATGTTGCTTGCACCGCGGCATCGCGATGAATTTCTTGACCACACGATGCGTACGATTCGGTCAACTGAAGATGTGACACGCCGCGCCAATCTCGCGGCTTTTGGTATTGTACTCGGACACTTTGAGCGTGACGGCAATGGTCGTTCGGCGCGTGTGGCGCACGAGGTTATTACGAATGGATTTGATCCCAATTCTGAGGCATCGGTTCAGGCAATTGCCGCCGCAAGCGCCTCGCGTGACGAACTGCGGGCACAAGGGGCAAGCACTATTCCTATTTCATTTGCTCCATCAAATGAGCTTCGCCGCGCGTGGGTCGGGGAGACAATTCAACGCGAAGGCGTTGCTGAATCGTTCGTGGCAAAACGTACTCAGATTGAAGGCCAATTTAGTAGCCTAGACCAGCATGGTATGCCGTATCCTGACCCTGAAAAAATTGAAGGCGCACTGAGCGGCATAGGCAACGGTGAACTCAAGAGTCGCGTACGCAAAACCGTACAGCAGGTAGACTTTGGACCACGCGCCGCCGTAGACATATGCGCTGTGGCTGGTACGGAAGATCTAGGAGAAGCATTTGCAAAGCTGGATGAAGCCGGCGCTCAGCAAGTCATTGCAGCCGATGATGAACGAAAACTCGCCTTTAGTAAGCGGGTGATCGATGTGGCGGCCGGCGCCGAACTACCCTATTATGCAAAGCCTGAGACACCGCCTGCGCCCGACTTCATGCTTAATGCCGAAAATGCCCTGATGGGTTATCACTAATCTAGACGTTAAAGCGGAACTCGACGACATCGTCGGGCTGCATGACGTAGTCTTTGCCTTCGGTGCGGACTTTGCCGGCAGCTTTGGCAGCGGTTTCGGAGCCGGCAGCGATCAAGTCTGGGTAGCTCACAATTTGAGCCGCGATAAAGCCGCGCTCAAAATCGCCGTGGATTACACCAGCGGCTTGCGGGGCGGTGAAGCCTTTGCGGATCGTCCAGGCGCGGACCTCTTTTTCGCCGGCGGTCAGGTAGCTTTGCAGGCCGAGCGTATCGTATGCGGCATGGATAAGTTGTACCAGGCCGGATTCGGTTTGCCCGTAGCTCTCGAGTAATTCGCTGGCGTCCGCCGAGTCAAGGCCGCGTAACTCGCTCTCTAGCTGCGCGCAGATAAACAGGCTTTGAGCTGGTGCGACAAGTGCGGCGAGCTCTTTTTTGCGCGTATCGTCGCTTAAGCCGGCCTCGTCCACGTTAAAAAGATAGATGGCTGGTTTTGCGGTGATGAGCTGCAGATCGGCGATGTGCTCCAGGTTGACGTCGCTGACGCTGGAGAGGGGCTTGCCGCTGTCTAAAAGTTGGTGCACTTTTTGCAGCGTGTCTAAAATTGGTTTAAGTTTGGGGTTGGCGCGTGCTTCTTTTTCGAATTTGGGCAGGCGTTTTTCGACGGTTTGCAGATCGGCGAGCACGAGCTCGGTGTTAATGACGTCGATGTCTTTGCGAGGGTCGTGCTGTTCGTCGACGTGCACAACGTTATCGTCGTGGAACGCGCGGACCACCTGTACGATGGCGTTGGTGGTGCGGATGTGGCTCAAAAACTGGTTGCCGAGGCCCTCGCCCTGGCTGGCACCGGCGACAAGGCCGGCAATGTCTACAAATGTTACGGTGGCGGGCACGATTTTTTGTGTGTGGTACAACTCGCCGAGCTTTTGCAGACGCTCGTCTGGGACGGGCACGATGCCGGTGTTGGGTTCGATAGTGGCGAACGGATAATTCGCAGCCAAAATATTATTGTTGGTCAGCGCGTTAAACAGGGTAGATTTGCCGACATTCGGCAGTCCGACGATACCAATAGAAAGTGAACTCATGAACGTTATTATAACAGAGGTAAAACACATGGCGCAAAGTACATGTGCAAAATCTTATTCTATAACGCTACTGCTTTTGGTATACTTGGTGGTAAGATGGCCAAGAAATCTGACAATACTGTTGTTGTCACAGAGCCGCGGGTGGATAAACACAAGGCTTTGATTGTTGCCGGGATAGTTTTGGTGGTTGTTGCAGTGGCGGCGGGCGGCTGGTGGCTAGCGACTCACCGCAAGGTTGCCCCGAGTTCATACGGGCCGCAATATACCGGCCAAGCCCTCGTTAATGCCGTGAACAAAAAATATGGTACGCACGATTACACCGGTGCGATCACGCTGTTAAAAGGGCAGAAGACCATCAATACGGAAGCTACGCAGCTGTTGCTTGCTGCGGCGTATGCCAATGCCCATGATTTTAAAACGTCGCTCACCACCTATCAGCAGATAGATAAAAAGTTCAAACTTAACTCCGACCAGGCTGCCACCGCCGCCAGCATCGCTGCGCAGGCCAAAGATTACAAGACTGCTATCGCATTATTCCAAGAGGCAAAACAGCGGCTTGATGCCAGTACAAACTCGCAAGATCAATCCGCGGTGTACGATTACCAAATTTCGGAGCTACAGAAAAAGCTATGAGTACAAAAACACTGCGTAACATTATCCGTGTTGGCATTGCGACCACACTTTTGAGCGGTTTACTGTGGGCCGGACTGGCGCTCAGGCCGCACATGGCGAGCGCCGATGCTTGCTCGATTGACGGGTTGAATTGCTACATTGGCTACTTTTACGGTGGTTACGACGGCGGCCCGGGAGCGAACGGCACGCGCTGGAACGTGCTGCCTGCGCCGGCCCTCCTCAATGTGAACAATGGCTGGGATTTAGTACACACCATTTACGATGACTTGGGTGATTGCCCAGGCAATGCCCTGCCAAGCCAGACCGATCAACGCAACACTGGCGCGGCATTTATCGTATTGACTATGCTAGGGTGGGCGCCGGGTACGCCAAAGAACGTGGCGTGCGATCCAACCCAATTTAATAAGTGGTCTACGTTGGTCTATAAGTATGAAGCCGCGGTGCCGAGCCTCATAAACTTTAATCAAGTGTATGATTTTGGCGGGATTAACACGCGTTCCACAAAAGTAGATGTGGCGTACTACCCAGACGCCGGTTCCGCGCCCGCAATTGTATTTTATGACCAGAAGACGCATCAGCCGCGGTACGCTATTAAGCGTGACTGTGGGAACCCGCTCGGTGAACTGCATTACCTGGAAGATTTGGATTACAGCTTGCAGCCGAGCGTTAACGTTAACCCGAGTGGCACTGTTGAGCCGGGCAGCAACGTGAACTTTACCTACACCGTTACCAACAATCCGAGTCTCCGTACCAGCGATCCGGCAACCTGCACGATTTATACCATCGTCCGCAACGGGTATGTAAGCGGCACGCCTCCGCCAGGACCGGGCGATCCTACGCAGACCATCGCTTGTCCGCCTATACAACAGGGGCAAACGTACACGATACCCATAAGTGATAATTTTACGGCCCAGCCAAACAAGACGTATTGCCGGGAGCTTGCGGTGAGCCCTGCCGATCAATCGGGGGGCGGTACCGCAACGAACGAAGCGTGCGTTATTGTGGTAAGCAAGCCATATGCGCAGGTATTTGGCGGAGACGTTTCGGCTGGTAATGGGTTTGGTACGGCTTGTACGGAGGACACGAATGCATCTGTTGTTGGCTGGAACCAAAGGGCAGGCACCTTTGCGGGCGCCGGCACGCAGTATGCGGCCTATGTGCTCAATATATTGCAGGATTTTGCGAGCGCGCAGAATAGTAGCGGCGCACCCACACCAAGCGGTCTCGCATTCAGTAACCAAAATGTGACGGGCGGTGATCAGGCAAATGGCACATATGGTAAGTCGATCGGCAGCTCTTTGCCGTGCGTACCGGACTACGCTGGCCAAATACCGGCCTCGGCAACGTCGGTTGGCGCTGTGCCGCCGGCGGGCCTTACGGTGAGCGGCCTCGGCAGTGGTGCCTACAAATACAATGGCAACCTGACGATCGCCGGCGGCAGCTTCGGGACGAGCGCCAACACTACGCTGTATGTCACTGGTGATGTGTACATTAAAGGCAATATTGGGTACAGCGGCAGCTGGCTTATGAGCCAAATCCCTAACTTTAACCTGATCGTAAAAGGCAATATTTACATTGCCGGTGCAGTGACGCAGCTCGACGGTTCTTATGTTTCGCAACAGACCGGTGGTACCGGAGGTACTATTTATACCTGCACCGACCCGGCCACGCCGTTTACGCCAATGTCGCTGGCGACGCCAGGCAATACGGTGTATACCAACTGCGCCAATAAGTTGACGGTGAATGGTAGCTTTACGGCCCAGCAGATCGAACTATTGCGCTCTAACGGCACGCTCGCCCAAGCCAAGGCAAATGACACAAATACAAGCAACAGCGCAGCCGAAGTGTTTAACTATAACCCGGCACTCTGGATCGCACAGCCGCTTCCAGGCAGTTCAACGGCGAATACGAGTGACACGTACGACTCGATCGTAAGTCTGCCACCGGTCCTGTAGTTGTGCATAAGTTTTACACAGATAACACACTTGCGTATACCCACCATGCTTATGCTATAATCAGGCCAATATGAGTTTACTGAGTGGGGTATCGGCATTTTTCGGACTGGACATAGGCACCACCGCGGTTAGGCTTGTCGAGCTGCGCGGTAACGGCATGCCAAAATCACTGGTGCGCTATGCGTATGTACCCGTCGACAGCAAAGTGGTCTTGAGCGATTCTAAGGCCGATCAGCAAAAACTGGCGCAGGTTATTCGCGGCTTGCTTGACCAAGCCAAAATGACCACCAAGAACGTTGCGGTTGGCGTGCCCTCGGGCAAAGTATTCACAACGGTTGTCGACTTTGACCGCTTGCCATCAAGCGAACTCGCCAAGGCTATCCGTTACCAGGCCGACTCATTTATTCCGACGCCGCTTGATAAATCAAAGATTGACTGGGCGGTTATTGGCGATTCGCCAAAGGACCAGACCAAGGTAGAGATTTTGCTTTCAAGTGTTGAGAACGATTTTGTGGAGCAGCGGCTTGATTTGCTGGAGTCTATCGGACTTGAAGTAATTTCGTTCGAGCCGGACAACCTGGCGCTAACGCGTGCACTTATTGCACCGGACGCTATGGTGCCGCAAATGGTGCTCGATATTGGCAGCAAGAGCACGGACTTGGTGGTAACGATGAACGGTGCACCGCGCCTGACACGCTCGATTCCAACCGGCGCAGAGGCAATTATCCGTTCGGCCGCACAAAACCTTAATATCGACGACAAACAAGCCCGCCAGTTCGTATTTAAGTTCGGCCTCAGCAAGGACAAACTCGAGGGCCGCATTTACGATGCCATCATCGGCACGATCGACATCCTGACAAACGAGATCGACAAGTCTATTAAATTCTTCCAAACGCGCTACGGCGACACGCAGATCTCACGCATTATCGTGACGGGCGGCGCCTCGGCCTTGCCCGAGTTCCCGCTGTACCTCGCAAACAAATTCGGTATCGAGGTCGAGATTGGTAACGCATGGCGTAATGTCGCGTTCGCTCCGGAGCGGCAGAACGAACTTTTGGCTGTTTCCAACCACTTTGGCGTGGCTGCCGGTTTGGCGGAGAGGGTTGAATAATGGTCCAGTTTAACCTTTTACCAGATGTAAAATTGCAATATTTGCGGGCGCGGCGCCAGGAGCAGCTCGTTATTCTGATTTCTACCGCTGCAATAATTGCCGGCGTTGCGGTAGTTGTATTGCTGCTGGGCGTGGTGTATGGTGTGCAGCGTAAGAATTTAAGCGACCTCAATAAAGACATCAAGACTAACTCGCAGCAATTACAATCGACGCAGGATCTGAACAAGATCTTGACCATCCAGAACCAGCTCAACGCTTTAACCGGACTGCACGATAAGAAGGCTGTGGTGACGCGCCTCGGTGGGTTTCTGAGCCAGCTTACGCCGACACAGGCAACCATCTCAAAACTGGATGTCGATTTCAATAAAAACACCATTACTGCCAATGGTGATGCCGTGAGCGTAGATGTCGTGAACACCTTCGCTGACACGCTGAAGTTCGCGACATATAGCATTCCGTCGAGTGGCACAAGCTCGAAAGCGGCCTTCTCACAAGTTGTGACCAACCTTTCGCGCGACAAAAAAGGTGCGACGTACACGATCACCGCCAGCTTTGACCCTGCAATCTTCAGCGAGACCAGCGATGGTGTAACCTTAAATGTTCCGCAGATTATCAGTACTCGGTCGGTGGTCGAGCAACCGACTGCGCTATTCCAAAATTCAAGTAGTGGGCAATAGGCAATATATGGCACGTACAGTATCACTCACCAAACGAACACTTATTAGCAAGGCAAACCGGCGCATTGTTGCCTCGACTGCTATTGCGGCTTTCGTTGTTATATTTGCGCTTATCGCGTCCAAGTCACTGCTTAGCCAGGCAGGGTACCAGAACCGTGTCATCTCTGGTAAGAAGAAGGCAGTTGCGCAGCTGAAGGCAGATTTGAGTGCGCGCGACAGCCTGGTTGGCTCGTATAAGGCATTTGTGGGCACGCCGCAGAACATTATTGGCGGCAATCCGCAGGGAACAGGGCAGCAGGACGGCGACAATGCCAAGATCACTCTTGATGCTTTGCCAAGCAAATACGACTGGCCGGCGCTTGCGAGCAGCCTCGAGAAGTTAATCACGAACCAAGGCTTGCAGATTCTGAGTATCACCGGTACAGACGACGAAATCGCCCAGTCTGCCAACCAAAGCAGCAGCAACCCGGCACCAGTGCCAATGCCATTCCAGGTGCAGGTAAGCGGGTCGTATCAATCGGTACAGAATCTCATTGGCGTTTTTGACCGCTCGATCCGCCCATTCCAGATACAGACCATTGAATACACGGGCACAGACAGCAGTATGACGGCCACAATTAGCGCGCAGACATACTATCAGCCCGAGAAAAACCTAAACATTAAAACACAGGTAGTGAAATGAAGCAGAAAGACATCGTTCTAATCATTGTTATCGCCTTTGTGAGTGCCGTTTTGTCGCTGCTGCTTTCCAATTTCTTGTTTGCTTCGCCAAGCAACCGCCATCAAAATGTTGAGGTGGTCGATCCGATTACAGCTCAGTTTAATTCGCCCAATACCAAGTACTTTAACGGATCGTCAGTTGATCCAACGCAGAACATCCAGATCGGTAACAATAATAACCAGAATCCGTTTAATGGCGCAGCCCAATAATTGGGCCTAGGATACGATGAGTGTTTTATCTGCCGCAACCCAGCAACAGGTTGAGGACACGCTCGTAAAAGATAAGGTCCTGAGCAAAGACAAGCTCGAAGAGCTGCGTAAAAAGGCTGAATCCGAAAAGCTGCCGCTGCTCAGTTATTTGGTGTCTTCCGGCTCTGTAACGGATGAAAAACTCACCAAAACAATCGCCGAGGTGAGTAGAATTCCATATGTGAACCTGACTGCAGCGCACGTAGAGCAGAAAATTTTGGAGCTGTTACCGCAGGATATCGCTGAGCGCTACATGGCAGTGCCGCTCGGTGAGATGCAGAACCGCCTGGTGGTGGCAATGCTCGATGCCGACAACGTGCAGGCTGTGGACTTTTTGTCGAACAAGATCGGCCGCCCGCTCAAAGTGTACGCGGCAAGCGAGGAAGGCATTCGCCAAGTACTGCACCAATACCAGACCAATATTTCGCAGAAGGTAGTGGGCGAGATTAGTGCCATTGGTAATCCGACGGCAGAGATCGGGCAGGTGCAGACTACGGGCGACGCAGCAGCGCCAGCGAACGTAAACGACTCGAGCCGGAACATTAAAACGATTGTGCAGGACTCGCCGATCAGCAAGGCGCTGTCGACGATTCTGGAATATGCGGCCAAAAATCACGCCAGTGACGTGCACATTGAGCCGCTGCAAAATTCGCTTAAAATCCGCTGCCGCGTAGACGGCATTTTGCGCGAGATTTTGATGCTGCCAAAGAGCACTGAGCCGCCGCTCGTATCGCGCATAAAAATTTTGGCGAACCTAAAGATCGACGAGCACCGCATCCCGCAGGATGGTGAATTTAGTATTCAGGTTGGCGATCACCAAATTGATTTGCGTATTGCAATTTCGCCCGTAGTTTGGGGCGAACAGGTGGTGATCCGATTGCTCGACAAGAGCGGCACCAGCCTACATCTCGAGGACATGGGCTATATGGGCCGCGCATTGCGTACCATTCGCGAAGGCATTAAATCGACCAGTGGCATGATCCTCACCAGTGGTCCGACTGGCTCAGGTAAGTCGACCTCGTTGTACGCGTTGCTACAAGAGGTCAAAAGTGACGCCATAAATATCGTCACACTCGAGGACCCGGTTGAATACAAAATTGATGGCGTTAACCAGATTCAGGTCAACGCCGATGTGGGTTTGACGTTCGCGAACGGCCTGCGTTCGATCTTGCGCCAAGACCCTGATGTCGTGATGGTGGGTGAGATTCGCGACAAGGAAACCGCGGAACTGGCGGTGCAGGCTTCGCTTACTGGACACTTGGTGTTCTCGACACTCCACACCAACTCGGCCGCCGGTATTTTGCCGCGTTTACTCGACATGAGCATCGAGCCATTCCTGATCGCTTCAACCGTGCATACTGTGATCGGCCAGCGTCTGGTGCGGCGCATTGGTCCAAATAAAGAAACGTATCAGTCCGATAAGGTCGAAACAGAAGCTATTAAAGCCACGGTCGGCCACTTATTGCCGGCAAAAGAAGAAGACCGCGCCAAAGTTGCCAAAGATCTCGGCTACGAAACCTTGCCACTTCGTGACCAAAAAGCTTATACTTTGACCAAGGGCAAAGATAGTCCTGGCGCACCAAATGGGTATAAGGGCCGAATGGGCATTTACGAGGTGTTCCACGTCACTGACAAAGTGCAGGAGCTAATCCTCAAACGTGCTACGTCGGCAGAGATCCAAAAGACCGCGCAAGAGCAAGGGATGATAACTATGCGTCAAGATGGTTATTTGAAAGCACTAGCAGGCTATACAACGCTAACAGAAGTAAACCGTGTCGCTGCCGCAGACAGCGCAGCATAAGGAGAGGGTGGAATGCAAGGGCAACCAAGAATCGAAGTACTACTGGAAGAGGTCGTCAAAAAGAAGGCGTCCGACTTGCACTTGCAGGTTGGTTTACCGCCGATGCTGCGCGTTGACGGCGCGCTCGCCGCAGTATCCGGTGCCGATGTTTTGACCGATGAGGCTGTCGAGTCGTTGATCTTTGCAATTTTAGACGAAGACCAGAAGCAGATTTTGCTAAAAGACAAAGAATTCGACTTTAGCTTTGCCTTCGGCGATCTTGGTCGTTTTCGTGTAAACGCTTTTCATGAGCGCGGCAACCTGGCTGCAGCCCTCCGCCTTATCAACAATGACATTTTGTCGGTTGAGCAGCTTGGTTTGCCGGCGGTGGTCAGCAAGTTTGCCAACTATCCGCGCGGTCTGGTGTTAGTGACCGGTCCGACCGGCTCCGGTAAGTCGACGACGCTGGCGGCCATGATCCATCAGATCAACAACGAGCGCGCCGAGCACATTATCACCATCGAAGACCCGATCGAGTACACGCACCGCTCCAAAAAATCAGTGATCGTGCAGCGCGAGGTCCACTATGACACCTATAGTTTTAGCGCGGCACTCCGCTCGGCACTCCGCGAAGACCCGGACGTCGTGCTGATCGGCGAGATGCGCGACCTCGAAACAATTGCTTCGGCAATTACGATCGCCGAAACCGGACACCTGGTGTTTGCGACCTTGCACACCAACAGCGCGGCGCAAAGTATTGACCGCATGATCGACGTGTTTCCGCCGCACCAGCAGCCGCAGATTCGTGCACAGCTTTCCAACATCCTGATGGCGATTTGCTCGCAGCGCCTGGTGCCGGCCATCGGGGGCGGACGTATTGCGGCCGCGGAGATCCTGATCGCCACGCCAGCCGTCCGTAACATTATCCGCGAAGGCAAGACCCACCAGCTCGAAGCTGTTATCCAGACTGGCGCCGAGCACGGCATGCAATCCATGGACAAAACGTTGGCCAGCTTGGTGCACGCCGGCACGGTCAGTTACGAGGACGCCCGCAACGTGGCCGTTGACCTCGATGAACTTGATAGGCTCATGAGGAGCTAGGCACATGCTGTCATACCACTATACCGCCCGCGACCCCGCAACCGGCCAATACACCAAGGCCGATGTTGAGGCCGAGAACGAGCAAGCTGCCGCAAAGCTCATCAAACAGGAAGGTTTGGTGCCGATCGACATTCATTTGAGTGACAAGGGGCTAGCCAAAACTGGCCGTTTTCACCGGATCCGCGCCAAAGACAAAGTGCTGTTTTCGCGCCAGCTCTCGACGTTAATTAATGCCGGTTTACCGCTGGTGCAAAGCTTGCGTACCGTCAGCAGCCAAACTACCAGCAAGCCGCTCAAAGTAGTCATTAACCAAGTGATAAGCAACGTCGAAGCCGGCGCGACGCTGTCGGCCTCGATGGCGAAACATCCCGAAGCGTTCAATCAGGTATATGTGAGTCTGATTGCGGCCGGTGAAGCCTCGGGTACGCTCGACAAGGCTCTGGAACGACTGGCGATCCAGCAAGAAAAAGACGCCGACCTGGCCAGCAAAATCCGCGGCGCTATGATTTATCCGCTTATCGTGCTGCTTGTGATGGTTGGTGTGGTGGGCTTTATGCTTGTTAAGGTGCTGCCGCAGGTGCAAACGCTGTACATCGGCATCCCAGGCGCGACACTGCCGCTTATAACACAGATTTTGCTAAGCATTTCGCACTTCGTGGTTCACTATTGGTGGGTTGTGTTGCTGGCCTTGGGGCTCGGCGGCTTCTTTACGACGCGTTGGGCGCGTACCGGCCCTGGTAAGCAGGTGATCGACAAGCTCAAAATGAAGGCTTGGCCGATTGGACCGCTGTTCATGAAGGTTTATATGGCACGTTTTGCGCGTACCGGCACTACACTGGTGGCGAGTGGCGTGCCGCTGATCCAAGTGCTTGAAATTACCGGCAGTGCGATTAACAACGTGCATATTCTGACTTCGCTGAACCGGGCCATCGACAAGGTAAAGGGTGGTAAAGCGCTTTCGGACTCGTTGCAAAACGACCCCAACTTCCTGGAACTTGTGCCAAACATGGTGCGCATTGGTGAACAGTCCGGCTCGCTCGAGCAAATGCTTGCCAAGACCGCCGAGTACTACGAAAAAGAAGTCGATGACGAGGTCAAATCCATCTCCACTATTATCGAACCGGTCATGATGGTAATCCTCGGTGTCGTGGCATTTATTATCGTCGCGGCCGTGCTGCTGCCAATTTACGGCTTGGCCGGTAAGTCATTTGTGCAGTAACGTGCGATATATCGCTCGAAAAGTACTTGCATTTTATTTACAACGACCGTATTATCTAAGCATTACCATTAAAAGCTAAGCAAAGGGGGCATTTGCATGCTTTCGAAAAAACATAAACGTCAAAGCGGTTTCACCATCATCGAGGTGTTGATCGTGCTTGCCATCGCAGGCTTGATCATGCTGATCGTCTTCTTGGCCGTACCTGCCTTGCAGCGTAACGCCCGCAACACGCAGCGCCGTCATGACATCTCAAGCCTCCTAGGCGGTATGAGTGAATACGTCAACAACAACAACGGTGCTTTGCCAGCAACTGCCAGCAACTTGGGCTCTGGTACGAGCGCAACCATCGGTGGCAGCGGTAGTAACACCGTGCCAGTTAGCTTGTCGTACTACGACGCAAGCAAGATCAGCGTTTCCAACACTGCGCAGACCAACGGTACTACGACTGACCAAGTTGTGATCGTCGAAGGCGCCGTCTGTGGTGGTACGGGTGGTAACGACGCCGTTGCCGGTACTTCACGCAGCTTTGTTGCTCTCTTTAAAGTTGAGAACAACGCATTCCAGTGCCAGGCCTCCTAGCTTAGTACTGTCGTCTCAAAACGGGTTCACTGAGTGGACCCGTTTTATTTTTCGGGCATTGCACTCCGCGGGTTGTGGCCGATGCGGCATCGTATGATACGATGGTGGCATGATTATTGTTATGCTTGCAGCGCTCGGGCTTATATTCGGTAGTTTTGTAAATGCCTTAGTCTGGCGCCTGCATGAGGGCAAAGACTGGCTGAACGATCGCTCGGAATGCACGCATTGTCACCACAAACTTGCGGCCAAAGATCTAGTTCCGGTACTGAGCTGGCTGGCGCTGCGCGGCAAGTGCCGGTACTGCCACAAAAAAATCGACGACACGCCGCTGGTGGAGCTTGGCACCATGGCGCTCTTCCTGGTCTCGTACTTTTTCTGGCCAGTTGCTTTAGAGGGTGGCGGGCTGCTGCGGTTTATTTTGTGGCTAGTGTTTAGCGTTGGATTTATAGCGCTTATCAGCTACGATATCCGCTGGTATTTGTTGCCGGACAAAATCGTATTTCCGCTTGCTGTACTTGCCGTGCTGCAAGTTGCGGCACTGAGCACTATTTTTGGCGGCGGCTGGCATACGGCGCTTGGTGCGCTGACAGGCGTGCTGATTATCGCCGGCCTTTTTTATGCGATTTTTCGTATCTCAAATGGTACGTGGATTGGCGGCGGTGACGTAAAGCTTGGACTTGTGCTTGGCCTGCTTGCGGGTGGTCCGCTCCAGGCCGTCATTCTATTATTTGCAGCGTCGTTTTCGGGGATGGTTGCAGCACTGCCCATGCTTATTACGGGCAAGGCAGGGCGCAAAACGCAACTTCCGTTCGGTCCCTTTTTGATTTTTGGGTTGATTGTAGTACAGCTTTTTGGCACGCATATCGCGCATTGGTACACTGGGCTTTTATATCGCTAAAAAACAAGTGATTATCGCAAGCTGCTTATGGTATACTGTGGCGTATGAAGGGTGGCTTGCAGGCTAACTCCAAGCAGGGGCATTTACGGTGGCAAGAGCGCGCCGGATTCACTGTGGTAGAGGTAATGATCGTACTGGCCGTGACCGGCCTGCTGTTCGTGAGTGCGGCTACGCTTATCAGCGGCAAGCAGAACCAAGCCGCGTTTCAACAGGGCATGCAGCAGCTGCAATCCCAGATGGAGCAGATTATTAACGATGTGGCAACCGGCTTTTACCCAAACCTCAGCAACTTTAGCTGTAAGCGCAGCGGCAGTAGCTTGGTAATAAGCGGCACAGCAGCTGCCCAAGGTACGAACGGCGATTGTTTGTTCTTGGGCAAGACGGTGCGTTTTGGCTCCGGTGTCACCGGCAGTACGACTCCCGAGCAATTCGCTACATTCTCGCTTACCGGTTTGCGGGCCGACGCAAGCGGCAATCAGATTATGTCGCTTGCAAACACCGTGGCAACGGTTATCCCGACTTCTACGACCACTACACCGTTAGAGGGCGGTCTTACGACTGCGGGCATGTGGTACAACAACAATAAAGCCAACAAAATTTCAGCCTTGGCTTTTGTAAGTACGCTCGGCCAAGTTAATAGCTCTGGCGTTTTATCGGGCACTCAGCAGGTCAATATAGTGCCCATCACTAGCACCACGCTGACGCAGACTACTGCAACAACGATCGGCCGCACGCAAACGGTACTGCGCAGCGCCGCAGCTATCGTGAATCCGTCCGGCGGCGTGGAGATCTGTTTTGCAAGCGGTGGTACCAATCAATCGGGCTTAATCACTATCGGTAATAATGGCACGAGCGGCCGTGAACTCGGCGTAACGCTAGCTATAAAGGCGGGGTCGAGTTGCTGATATGTGGCACATAAAGCAAAAAACTAGCAATGAACGCGGTGACACAATTGTGGAGGTTCTTATCGCAATCGCCGTCGTTAGTATGGTGCTTGGCGGCGCATATGTAACCACCAACCGCAGTTTACAGGCTTCGCGCAGCGCGCAGGAGCAAGGCGTGGCTATAAAACTGGTCGAAGGACAGCTCGAAGAGCTCAAGGCGCTGGCCGATCAGCCCGGCGGTCTGGCCACGGCACCCGCAACGTTTTGTATCTTGAACGGCGGTGGCAAACCAGCCCCGGTTAGCGCGATCAGTCCAGGCAACCCTTGCTCGCTCAACAATCAAGGCGTGACTGCGTCGGCCACCGATCAGCCGGCGTACAAGATCGCTATCACCGAGCCCACGACCGATAATTTCCAGATTGCTGCTGACTGGTTCGATGTGAGCGGCAACCAGAATGACGGCATACAAATGAACTACAGGGTGTATCCGCAATGAGCAGGGTAATGCATGGCCGGTTTTCGCAGCGTGGATTTACGGTTATTGAGCTGCTGATTGCTACGGCGATTTTTTCGATCGTTTTGCTGATGGTTACCTTTGCGGTCATGCAAATTACACGCGTTTATTATAAGGGCATCACCGAAACCAATACGCAGAACACGGCGCGCAGCATCGTAGATAATATTTCGCAGGCCATTCAGTTCGGTGGTACCGGAAATATTCAGGCTAGCAGCGGTACGACACCCGGACAATCATACGCATTCTGTATCGGCAATCAGCTATTTAGTTACACGCTCGGTTACCAGGTGGTTGACACCAAGACCTCCGGCAATAAACAGGCGTATCACGCGCTGGTTGTAACGAGCGCTGCCGGTTGTGGCGGCCCGGTGAGCCCGGTTGCCAATCTGGTTACGACGCAGACGATCGCGAACAGCCGCGAGCTCGTCGGACAGAATATGCGTCTTTCCAAATTGAGCGTACAGCCCGTCGCCGGCACTACCAACCTCTGGAATATCGACGTCAAAGTCGTGTATGGTGATGACGATCTGCTCACTAATACGACGGCGCCCGACACTGCCTGTAAGGACGCCGTCCGCGGCACGCAATTCTGCGCCTTATCCGAATTCAACACGACCATAGAAAAAAGGGTACAATAAGGATAAGCATGAAGCGTACACGTCCCACACTCCAGACCAACCAGGCCGGCATGGTGTCAATTATGGTCACGATGATTCTGATGATTGTGATGAGCTTGATCGTGATCGGATTTGCACAAATTTCGCGCCGTAACCAGCGCGAAGTGCTCGACCGGCAGCTGAGTACCCAGGCGTTTTACGCGGCTGAATCCGGCGTGAACGATGTTCGAAACCTCATGCTTTCAAAGGGTACGCCGCCCGCCAAAACGAGCTGCGCTAACACCGGAGCGTTCTACTCCTTATTAAACCCGACTATTAATGCCGCAAATAATGTGAGCTACAGCTGCGTGCTGGTCAATCCAACGCCAACGCAATTGCAGTTCAATAGCATCGATAATACGGACTCAACCGTGGTTAAAATTCAATCGGCAGGACCAGCGATCGCAAAATTAACGCTCACCTGGGAGCCGAATGCCTCGGTGGCTTCGCCGCTGGCTGCATGTCCAACAGGCACATTAAATGTCTTCTCGGACTCGGCAAACTGGAAGTGCGGGTACGGCGTGATGCGTACTGACCTTGTCGGTACCGATGGCGCACTTACGGCCAATACGCTCGCCAGCCGCACGATGACCACGTTTGGCGTGCCCGTTTCTGGCGCCCTTGGCAGCACACAGGTGACGTATACACAGGGTACGTCGAATCCAAGTAACTTGATATCCGTGGCGTGCACAACAGCCAAATGCCAGATGGATATCGTCGGTATGCAGGTGTACAACTCGTACTATTTGCGGCTTATGTCGCTGTATGTTGGTGTACCGCTCCAAATTAACGGCACCGACATTAACGGTAATGCCGTGCAATTTAGCGGCGCGCAGGTGGTTATTGACTCTACGGGCAAGGCGCAGGACGTGCTGCGCCGTATCCAGACGTACGTTTCGGCTACCGGTCGCTCAGACCGTAATGCGAACCCTGATAATGCGCTGAGCTCATTCGGCTCGGTCTGCAAACGATTTGCGGTCACGGGTAATTACTTTGCGCTCGACCCGGGTATCCCCGGCTCAGTAACGGGCGACCCGCAAGCCGACCGGCTCTGCCAGTAACAGACAAGTGGCGTTACTTCTTACTTTTCGTGTCGGTTGTGGAATCGTTCGTGAACGCTCTTGAGATGTGGGTCGGTGACATGCGTATAAATCTGCGTTGTCGAAATATTGCTGTGCCCCAGCATGGCCTGCACGGAACGCAAATCCGCGCCATTCATAAGGAGATCGGTAGCAAACGAGTGCCGCAGGGTGTGCGGGCTGACATGTTTGGTGATTCCGGCCATAAGAGCGTAGTGCGAAACCAGGCGCTGCACGCTGCGCACGGTGAGCCGATGGTAGTTGCCGCTGAGATCAATTTGCTTGCGCCCGCTGTAGCGCACAAAGAGCGGGCGAGTGTTATCCTCGCGCTTTTGCAGATAGTGGTCAACCCATTTTGCCGCCTCTGGACTAATAAAGATCGGGCGATCTTTTTGGCCTTTTCCGCGCACCATAAATTCGCGCCGCTTTAAATTAATATGGTCGCGGTCGAGTGCGACCAGCTCCGAAACGCGCAAACCGCTCGAAAATAGCAGCTCTAAAATTGCGCGGTCGCGCAGGCCTGCTAATTTGTTCAAATCCGGCTGCGCGAACATGCGAGCAAGTTCTTCTTCGTTCAAAAATGTGACTTGTTTGCGTGTGGTGCGTGCCAGTTCAATTTTGTCGGCGGGCAGGGCTGGAATGTCGCGTTTGGTGCAAAATTTTAAGAAGCTGCGGAGTGCAATTAAATGATAATTTTGCGTCGTCTTCTGTAGCTCATCCGACACGTTGGTGCCCAGCCGGTTGAGCCACAGGCGCCACTTACGCACAAGTTCCGGGTTAATGTCGGCCACGCGGATATCGCCGGCAAAGTCGGTGAGCCGCGTAAGATAATGATCGTAATTGCCGATTGTTTTTTGTGAACGGTTTTGCTCGATTTCGAGATATTCCAGGAAGTCGGTTTTGGCCTTGCGGAACTGCATACCCTTATTTTAGCGCACGCTGCCGTCGGTTAGCGATAAAAACTCTAAAATACGCCTAGGGTGCAGCGCCTACATCTGTTACAATAGGGGCGATAAAACTAAGCAAAGGACATACATGCAGAAGACGTTAATCATCTTCAAACCAGATGCCGTAATGCGTGGCGTTGTTGGCGAGATCCTGACCCGCTTTGAGCGCGTTGGCCTCAAAATTGTCGCCGCCAAAATGCTCCAACCGGACTACGAGCACTACTACCAGCATTACGAAGGTATTGGTACGCTCAAGACGCGCAAAGGTGAAGAAATTTTTGAAACCCAAATGCGCGAAATGCAGCAAGGCCCGGTGATTGCTATGGTGCTTGAGGGTATCGAGGCAGTGGAGCAGGTCCGCAAAATGGTTGGCCCGACCGAACCGAAGAGTGCAGCGCCCGGCACTATCCGCGGCGACTACGCCCACATGACGTACGGCCACGCCTCTGCGGCCGAGCGCGGCGTGCCGAATGTTTTGCATGCTTCTGCCGACGCCGGTGAAGCCGAGAAAGAGATCGCCCACTGGTTCAACGAATCAGAAATCGTGAACTACGATAATGTTCACGCGCACTTTACGCAGCCGAAGAGCAAGTAGGCCGCCCCTTTTAGGCACCCTCTTGGTGTGCTATAAAGGAGCATGCGCTTCGCCCCGCTCTGCCTGTGGCAGAGCGGGGCTCACTCGAGGAAATATTTTATACAAGCATAAAATATTTCCTCTCACTCGCCCCTATAGTTCAATGGATAAAACAACTCCGTCCTAAGGAGAAGCTCTACGTTCGAATCGTGGTGGGGGCACCACTGAAGCAGCCCGATATTTAGCATATCCGTTTTGCTGCAGAAACTGCTACAATACGCGTATGCCGCAAAAATACTTCGCCGATCAATTTGACCACGAAGAAGTCCTATTTATCTTTCGCAAACATCCGATTGTAATGCGCCGCGGCCTGATTATTGCGGGCCTAGGCGTATTGGTCGGCCCGTTGTACACGCTGGCGCTCACATTTCTTCGCCCCAACGATTCGCCGTCTATGACCTTTTTTGGCGTCAGCTTTCTGGTGAGCCTCGTAATTGCTACTATATTGTTTTTGCCGGCTTGGATCGGATGGCATTTTAGCGTATTCATTGTGACCGACCAGCGACTTATACAGATCACGCAAAAAGGGCTTTTCCACCGTAGCGTTGTGGATATGGGCTTGGCGCAAATCCAGATGGTAAATTATCAGGTTGCAGGACTTGCGCAGACACTATTCGGATTTGGTACAATAATGATGCAAACTTTTGTAGGGGATTTGGTTATCCACGACGTGCACCATCCGGCCACGATTCAAAAGAAGTTGCTTGAAATATTACGCGACGAAGGCATAGCCGCCCAAAATCCGTACACACAAACGAAAGATACAGCAGTAGAAGATGAAGCATAAATTCAAAAGCGCGCTTGGCCATATCAAGCGGCAGCGCGTGGCTAAAAAACCGCGGCTCGATGAAGCAATCGAGAATATTCCGCGCATCACAAACGAAACCGTCGCCGAGCACCGCGAAGAGGTGTTGTCGAGCGCTCGCAAATACATTTACCCGCTGCAGCATTCCATTCACCGCATCGTAACAATCTCGAGCTGGTTGTTCGTGGTGCTTATCGTGAGCTTTTTTGGCTACTGTTTGCTGGCGCTGTACCGGTTCCATACTACCTCGACCTTTATGTACCGCGTCACGCAGGTGATTCCGTTTCCGATCGCCAAAGCCGGCTCGCACTTTGTCTCTTACGAAAGTTATTTATTCGAGCTGCGCCACTACATGCACTATTACCAGACCCAGCAAAAAGTTGATTTTAACAGCGAAGCCGGCAAGCAGCAGCTCGCCAGTTTTAGCAAGACGGCGCTGCAGACCGTCATAGATGAAGCATATGTAAAAGAATTGGCGTCAAAGTACAAGGTGTCGGTGACAAACCAGGAGCTGAACGACGAGATTATGCTCGTGCGTCAGGAAAATCGTCTCGGTAACAGCGACCAAGTTTTCTCTGATGTCCTAAAAGAGTTCTGGGGCTGGTCGATCGATGACTTTAAGCGGGAGCTCAAGCAGCAGTTGCTTGCGCAAAAGCTTGTGTCTGCGCTCGACACTGGCACTCACAAGCGTGCCGAAAGCGCACTTGCGCAGCTGCAAGCCGGGGCTGATTTTGCCACGCTCGCGCATCAGGTTTCGGACGATGCCGCCACGAAGGCTGCGGGCGGCGCGTATGGCGTGCCTATCGACAAATCCAACCGCGACTTGTCGCCGCAGATCATAAAGGTGCTCTTTACGCTTTCGCCAGGGCAGACATCCAGTATTATTAACACCGGTAGCACCCTCGAAATCGTAAAAGTGCTTTCATCGAGCGACGGCAAAGTACAGGCTGCCCATATCTCCTTTAATTTCCAGAATCTCGAAACGTACCTTACACCGCTGCGCAAACAGGAGAAACCTTTTATACTCGTGGCGCTGTAGACGAGGGCGCTTTATGGTTGATTTTACCGGCAATGCCTGGTATTATTACCTCTGTTCTTGATGTGCGCTTTGGCCCTCCGGGCCGCGCCAAAGAAATGCGGGCTCGTAGTGAAGTTGGCCTATCACGCCTCCCTGTCACGGAGGAGATCGCCGGTTCGAATCCGGTCGGGCCCGCCAAGAATCCTTTGTTTAAATCACCTCTTTCACAAGGGTGATTTTTTGTTAGTATAGATTCATGACATTTAGAGCCCCAGACTCGACTACGACCAATACGACTGAATTTAAGCCAGACCGCAACGCGATCGCCTTCGCACCAGAGCTCGTGCAGTTTATTCATGATAATAAAAAGCTTACAACGTACCGGTTCGGTAAGAAATATGATCACCTCCAGGTGGGTGATATTGTAACGCTTCAGGATTCAAGCACTGGAAAAAGCGTGGGCAAAGTCCGTATTACCGCGAAAAAAGAAACTACCTTCAAAAATCTGCCCTTGAGTACCACTACCCACGAAGCGTATAGAGACAAGGATCACCAGCGCGAGGTGCTCTCAGGTTATTACGCTTATATAGGCGGAAAGATAAGGGATGATGATCCATTTTTGATCTTTGACTTTGAGTTGGCAGCAAAATAATTCTAGACGTA
Organism: Saccharimonadales bacterium (SeqCode); assembly: GCA_035478835.1. Lineage (GTDB taxonomy): Bacteria > Patescibacteriota > Saccharimonadia > Saccharimonadales > UBA4665 > DATASD01. The sequence goes on along the minus strand of DATIJH010000005.1, from coordinate 30,587 downwards.
CAAAGTGACATATCGCCATTTTTATGGTAATATATTTTTATTGATTGAAAACAAAAATGTCAGAACAAATTCAAAGAACCATTACGGATCCATCGTTATACGCAGGCGCGACCTCGCCGCCGGCTCAAGAAAGGCCACTTTTTGATGCACTTCATGAATCTGCTGCTGTAACAGAAACCTTAGAGGGGTTTCAGGCCGACAGGTTATTGGCGCGAGCTGTCGACGGCCCGTTATTTCGCCGTAGCGGGTTGGACTTTGGTGTGGTCGACGAAGAGCTTGCACTGATGGAGGAAGAAGGAGGGATGCGCCATGTGTCTACAACGCTCCTTGTTGCCGGCGAAAACGTTCGCGTTTACAAGCCATTGGGGTTCCTTGCCGACTCGAAACGTACCACAGTAGAACACATCGCAGATCAGGATAGCGGTAGCGGCACCGACAACGAAGGCAACTTAGTGGCCCACGGGCCTGCCATGAAGACGCTGCCCGAGCTGGCGCGCCAGATACGGGCAAATCATACGCGAGACATGAATGAAGTGAATATTGCGCTGCCCAGCGCTGCGCTGCGCGGCATGTTCACTACTAACCATGCAAGGCCAAAACTAGATGCCCTCATTACGCGGCAGCATATCCGCGAATACGCAAAAGGGGAGCTTCCGCTCTTTGTGTACGATAACGGGGCTATGAAACCCTGGGATCCGGGGCTTACGGAAATTGCAGGGCTTCTCGATGCGATACGTGTCGGCTGGGTGCGTGAGATGTATGCCGAGGGCCTCGGCCTGCACGACCGCGCAGCAATAGCGCAATTTGCTGGATCCTCTGTCGTCTCCGCATCCCAGTAAAAAATGAGAGCGTAGCCGCAGAGGTTATATACATGAGGCTTGTTATTTGTCGTTGCCCGCGATACCTTTAGATTGGTAAAAGGGGATGGAGACAATATGACTGGCGAGAGAATTTCAACCACGAACCCCGGATCTATGCTGCCAGAAGGCTGTATTTTTGTGGATAAGGCTAACTTAGAGCCAAGTGAGATAGCCGAATTGCGGCAATCTGTTGGCTGGGATCCCGACACGGCACATATCTGGCGGCAATGTATCGATCAGCCGCTTGGTGTCATTGTAGGTGTGCGCGACCAGGAACAAGATGATTTACTGGTGGGCATGGGACGCCTGACTGCCGACTTGCGCCACGCTGTTTTATGCGATCTTGCCGTGAAGCCTTCACACCAAAATCTGGGCGTCGGCAAGGCAATAATTGCAGCGCGCATGCGTATTACACACGAGCGAATGATTCCATATCTTTATACTGAGCTTGCGCCAGAAAGCCCGTTGCGCAGTGTGTATGAGGCTTTAGGATTTGTATCGACGGGCAACGGGTTATTCCGCCACAGCCGATGATCGAGCAGAAAGTACTCAGTATTTTTCTGTTATTATTTACTCATGTTGGAACGAGTGCATAACATAGGTGAACATCCTACGCGGATTGGGCCTGTATGAAGGACTGGACGTTCTATCCGGTATTTATTGCGAGCGTTGTGTCGGTGATTGGGCTCACGCATATCGCATTCGCAAAAATTAGTCCTAAGCCCCGGACGCTCAGTGAACTGGCTGCTGCCGAGCAGACATTGCTTGCTCGCTTCAGGAACGTTTTACTGTTTTGCGGCACTCTATTTGCAATTACCGTATTCTGGTTTATTATTCCGCGTATTGCGGCGCATGCTATCGTGGCGTTTTTTGGCAGCCTCATGATAGGTGGCGAGCTGCTCGCGGCAATTATTCCGGCCCGGCACAAAACTATTTTTGTGCATAATTTTATGGCTCAAACAATGGCGCTCGGCATGCTGGGGCTGGCCTTTTCATTCTGGTTTAGTCTGCCGCGCTACAATGGGCCTGAAATGTTACTCGCAATAGGCATGTGTGTTGCCGGTGGCCTGACATTCCTAGACAAGAAGTATTATTTACAGTACGAGCTCGGGTTTATTTATGCTTCGCATTGTACGGTAGCGCTTGCTGCATTGGCATTGCGGTGGCATCTTTTATCGGCCAGGATCATATGGTATAAAAGTCTGCATGAAGCGTGTAGATAGTTTTGTGCTGCCCTCGGGCTTTGAGCCGCAGGGCGATATGCTCGATGCCGTTCGTGCTGCGCACGAGCAATACATAAGTATGGGCATTGATGACATCAGGAGGATATCGCCTGAAGCTACGCGCGATCCTGAACATGGGATAACGTTTGTCGATTACGAACCGCGTGAGGCTTACGATAGGGCCCACGCACTTGTTATACAAAAGACTTCTGGCAATGGCCACGGTCTGAACTGGGCTTGCCGATTGCGGTTACTGCAGGATTGTTTGCCTGAGCCGACACGCATCATCAGCTTTCCGAGCCCAAGTACGCGCCCACCGGTGGGGATGCGCGCCACTGACCACATTCGTGAAACCATCTTGTTAAATCAAGCAGAGATAGATGAAGTTACTGCGGGCAATTTTGCGCCTATTGGCCGTCGCCAAGCCGGCGTGTTGCGAAAACTCAAGGTTCAGCAAGTACAAGAAATAGGGTATTCACAAGGCGCAAGCATAGGTGCGGGAGTGCTGCCAATTTTTGCGGATCAATTCGAAGTCGGCCACTCGGGCTTGTTCGAGCCCGCCAACCTCCAGGCTCGTAGTGAGCGAGCGCTCAAATTTGCGCATACAGCGAGTGCCCTTGGTTTTATTCAGGCCGTTCACGATACTGCTTTGCCGGTTTTTGAAGAGCTGCAGGAAGTGAGGCCGCGCGACTTGCTCCGACAGCTATACAAAAGTATTCGCTTTCGTCGGGGCGACAAAACAATGCCATTGCAGCAGACGCTTGAGTCCGGCCTCAGCGGGGACGGATTTTTGTCTGACGTGAGTGATTTTCTTGAAAAGAAAGGCGAGGCGCATCTACTGGTTGTGCGTGGCTCAAAAAGTAGGGTGGCGACGGCACAAGGATTTGAGCATTTGCGCACGCTGCAATCCGACCGCTTACACACGCTTGAAGTCCCGCATTACGGCCACGGTCTCGGCAATAACTTAGCATTGTTTGCGCTGCTTAGCACTGCTGCATTGAATAACATTGTACTCGACGCACGGCATTCGAGCGATGTGTAGATTGAGCTATGAATAAAAAATGTGTTCACATTTAACAGGGGTGATTGACGACATTCTATTATATGATCGCAGAAAAGACATCCAAGAATAGCTCTAACAATATTGGACAAAAAACCATTGCAAAGAAGATCTGGTACAAGACCGCAAGAGTTGCTATAATACAAACCGATTGTTGCCACCTTAGCTCAGTTGGCTAGAGCATCGCTTTCGTAAAGCGGGGGTCTGGGGTTCGAATCCCCAAGGTGGCTCCAAATTTTGTACATTCTTAGTGCGGCAGTATCAGGCGTAGCGCTTACGCGGTGCTGTAATTTTATATGCGGGTATCGTATAGCGGCCATTATGCAGCCTTCCCAAGGCTGAGATCTGGGTTCGACTCCCAGTACCCGCACCAATATTATGAAAAAATACGAATACATTCTTTTAGACTGGGATGGCAACCTGGCCAAGACGCTCGACATTTGGCTAGACGCTGTGCGGAACGTCATGGAAGAACATGGCATACATAAAAGCGACAGCGAAATCGGGGCTAGTTTTGGGCAAATCGTAAAGCATTTTGAGGAGTGGGGGCTTGCGGATCCATGGGCTGCGTTCGTAGACGCAGATCGTATGGCCAAGCGAATGCTGCCCGAAGTCGAGCTATATCCTGACGCTCTCATTGTTCTTAGTGAGTTGCATAAAGCAGGCAAACACCTCGCTCTTATTACCACGTCACCTCGTGAAAATGTAGAACACTTGCTTGAAAAGTATGAGCTGCGGCAGATCTTTGAGACTGTCATTACTGGCGATGATGTTACGCAGCACAAACCACATCCCGAGCCACTCGAGAAGGCACTTGCTGAATTGGGCGGGAGTAAAGAACTTGCAGTCATGATTGGCGATTCCGGCAATGATCTTGGTGCAGCGCAGAGTTTTGGCGTTGATTCCATATTATTCTTCCCAGAAGAGCACCATAAATTCTATGACTATAAAGTTTTGTGCGCACTCAAACCTACCCACGTTGTAGATGACTTTAAGCGAGTGCTGGAAGTTGTGTAGCACTAATATTGTGCTCGGCGGCAATGCGGATATAATTAAGACTATGCGAACGTCCAGCGAGGCCGTACAATAGTAAAACAACTATGCCACTGCCAAAGAAATATTTTCACGATCGGCTCATTCTTCTTCTCTTGAGCATTAATGGTTTTCTGGCCCTCCTGTGTATCGCCTTAGTTTTTTTGCGTCTTGGCGCAGGCGCAGGCGGGCAGGGTTACATTGTGCAATACCGGGCGAATCTCGGCATTAGTGCCTTTAAACCGGGTGACGTCAGTAATCTTGTGGCATTCGCATTTTTTGCTGCGATTGTTTTGGCGCTGCAGGTTATTTTAAGTATCCGCACATATCCGATCCGCCGCGAGCTTGCCGTAACGATTTTAGGTCTCGGACTGCCGCTGTTCGCGCTGGCTGTTATTGTGAGTAATGCACTTTTGGTTCTTCGATAATGACAGACATTGAAATTCCATACGAGAAGGATCGCGGCAAAGGCTATCGCTTTTTCGAGATTTTGCCGGGCGCACTAAGCTGGTTTATGCTTGCGCTGCCGTTTATCTTGAGCTTTATTAACGTGACGCTTGCGGCCTTTTTCGTACTTTTATATCTGCTTATAAACTTTACGCGTGTGTTTGCGACTGCCGTGCGCGCCTTGCACGGCTACCATGAAATGCAGCAGCACCGCAAACTCAACTGGCGAAAGCTGCTCGAAGAGCTGGAAGCGGGCAAGGTTGAGGAGGCCGATGCGCGCCGTCCGCAATGGCATTACGACCAAATCCTCAAACAAACCGTCAAGCCGCGTTTGCTGCAGCCCAGCGAGGTACTGCAGGCCGTCATCATTGCTACATATAATGAAAGCCGGGAAGTCCTTGAGCCGACGATTCAGTCCATACTTAAGTCGAACTACGATATGAAAAAGGTCATACTGGTGCTTGCATATGAGGAGCGCGGCGGTCCGCGGGTTGCCGAACAATCCAAAGAACTCATAGCGCAATATAAGGAGCATTTTTTTGACGCCATGGCAGTCGAACACCCCAAAGATGTGCCCGGCGAAGTGCTCGGTAAAGGAGGTAACGTTACGCATGCCGGCCGTTACCTTAAAGGTTATCTTGAGCGCAAACACATTGATCCGCTTCGCGTTGTAGTTACGACGCTCGATTCAGATAACCGCCCGGATAAAGAATACCTCGCTGCATTGACGTACGTGTATGTCGCCTGCGAGGACCCGGTGCGTGCCTCCTTCCAGCCGGTATCAATTTACAATAATAATATTTGGGACGCTCCGGCGCCGATGCGTGTGCTGGCGACAGGCAACTCTTTTTATCACTTAGTGCAATCGCTGCGTCAACACTCGCTGCGCAACTTTTCATCGCACGCTCAGGGCATGGCTTCGCTTATCGAAACCGACTTCTGGAGCGTACGCACAATTGTCGAGGACGGCCACCAGTATTGGCGTGCGTACTTCCGTTTTGACGGCGATTACACCGTCTATCCGCTGCATGTGCCAATTTATCAGGATGCTGTACTAGCTGATTCGTACCCAAAAACATTAAAGGCTCAGTTCTTGCAGCTGCGCCGCTGGACGTGGGGCGCATCTGACGTAGCGTATATTGTAAATGAAGGTTACTTTAAGCCCAATAAAGTGCCAAAACGCGATCTTTTCCTAAAATTACTGCGTACAATTGAAGGGCACGTAACATGGGCGGTCGGGCCTATCCTGGTGCTCGTAGGCGGGTTTATTCCGGCGTTGTTCCATCCGCAAAGCTACGCGGCTAATGAACTTCCGTTGCTCGTCAGCCGTATTCAGACAGTGGCATTGGTGTTTGGACTCGTGACCATCTTCATCTGTCTTAAGACATTGCCGCCACGTCCAGAACGGTACAAACGCCATCGCAATCTATTCATGATATTACAGTGGGCGTACTTACCGATTACGACGATTGTCTTCAACTCATTCGCAGCACTTAACTCGCAGACGCGACTTATGTTTGGGCGTTACATCGGCAAGTTCGACGTCACTGAAAAAGCCGTGGTAAACAAGAAGGGCGAAGTACGCTCCTAAGGGCCACGGCCTATAGATGGTAGGCGGCGTAGAGGCCGGCTGCCACGCCGTCGAATAGGGAGAGCGCCTCGTGACTGACCGCTACAAGCGTGTCACGGTCGATGGCACCGTCTGTCACGGTTTTAAGTGCCTTGGCGAGGACGGTCCCAGTAAGGGCTGCGGCATCCGCGACAGGGTTGGGGCGGTGTTTGCAACATTCATAAATGCTGAGGAACAGCGTATCCCGCGAGAACGGCACGGGACGTTTATGGCCGGGTGCGCGTACCAATACGGCTTGGGAGAGCACAGGCTGTTCCTGTGTTGTGAATGTAGCGGCGCAGTTTTCGCAGTTGCGCCGCCGCCATGTGTGGTTTTGACGCTTCTGAAGGCGAGAGTTTAAAACGCTGGTCGAATGTCCACAATATATACAAACCATGTCTATATATTGTCATACGACTATTTAAAATGCTAGTGGAAAACTTTATAAAATGTGGGGATACAAAAACACCCGGGCATACGCCTGGGTGTTTTTGCTCTCGCTATTTAGCGATTGAACGGATTCTACGGATTCTTGTTATCTGAGAAGAAAAAGACAACTCCTCATAAAACAGCTTGAAAGTATCAAGCGTGCTTGGTTTTTTGGTACTCACCAATAAGCCTCTTAACTGATCTATGATAGCAGTGAGAGGTATATGTGTCAAGGATGTGTATGTTGCTTACCCTTAAGAGTGCTTGCGTTTTTTACCTATATACTGTATATTTTTATCTGAATTTGCCGGGCTCTTAGCTCAGTTGGCTAGAGCGCTTCCTTGACGTGGAAGAGGTCAGAGGTTCGAATCCTCTAGAGCCCACCAATCAAAAACGCCTTCTCGAATATGTAGAAGGCGTTTTTGATTGGTCATATTTATATCAAATATGGTTGATCATGCACGGGCTGGCCGAAACGCAATACCATGCATGAGATAAAACTGTTAATTTACGAAAAATATTTTTCCACAGCTGTGTGTACAAAAGACAACACGAATGTACTAGCCATATAATACCAACCTTGCTATAGTCGTATGTGGAGATGAAGTTTTGCGATGTGTTATAATGACAATGAACTTGGAGAAGTTCATTGTCGCGGGCGAAAGTCCAAAGACATATCGAGCGGCGACGCAGCCTCACCAACTGCCGAGCTCCGTGGGCGTAGAACGTACGTAACGTGCTATAACGAGTGCCTTCCCAAAATAGGAAGGAAGTCCGGTGGAACCGCCCACATTGTGCGACACGCATAAAACGGGTCCGAGACGCGCTAAAGATTAAATACATTTGCGAGAGTATTTAATCACCGGCGCGTTTTTTATATTCTAAAAAGGAGATACATATGGACGGCGACACATCCAACAAACTACACGCGATGCGCCACAGCCTGGCGCACATTATGGCGTCTGCAATTAAGCGGATCTGGCCAGAGGTTAAGCTGGGCGTGGGACCAGTAGTGGAAAACGGTTTTTATTATGACCTTGACTTGGGTGGCATGGCGATCTCGGATGCTGATTTTGAAAAAATCGAGGACGGCATGCGCGCGATCATCAAAGAGGCCCAGCCTTTTGTTCGCTCAATGAAACCGATCGATGAAGCCATTACATGGGCGGAGCAGGAAAAACAGCCGTACAAGCTCGAGCTGTTACACGACTTGCAGCGCGCAGGCACTACGAGCGCCAAAGACATTAATCCGGAAGAGCTTGGCGTAGAAGGTGATGGCTCCAGTAAAGTCGACCAAGTTTCCTTTTATACGAACGGCGACTTTACGGATTTGTGTCGCGGTCCGCATGTTGAATCTACGGATCAAGTCGGCGCATTCAAACTTATGCGCATTTCGGGCGCATATTGGCGCGGCAAAGAGGGCAACCCGCAGATGCAGCGCCTATATGGTGTGGCTTTTGCTAGCGATAAGGAGCTGCGCCAGTACCTAAACATGCTGGAAGAAGCTAAAAAGCGCGATCACCGCAAGCTAGGACAAGAGCTCGACCTTTTCGTTTTTTCGGATATGGTTGGTTCGGGATTGCCATTGTTTACGCCGCGCGGAACTATTTTGCGAGAGGAGCTGGCGCGATTCTCTGACGAACTGCGCGAACGTGTCGGCTTTCAGAAGGTCTGGATTCCGCACATCACAAAACACGAATTGTATGAAAAATCAGGGCACTGGGCGAAGTTCGGAGATGAATTATTCCTCGTAAAAAGCCAAGAGACGAGCGATCAGTTTGTAATGAAGCCGATGAATTGCCCGCACCATACGCGTATTTTTGCATCGCAGCCGCGCAGTTACCGCGATTTGCCGGTGCGTTATCTCGAGACGACTACCGTATATCGCGACGAAAAAACCGGCGAGCTCGGCGGTTTAAGCCGGGTGCGCTCTATTACGCAGGACGATAGTCATATATTCTGCCGTAACGACCAGATCGAAGAAGAGGTAAACAAAATGATGGCTGCGGCCGCCGAGTTGTACCAAGCCGTGGGCATGAAACTACGCGTCCGCCTGTCGTACCGTGACGAAAGTGGGGCCTACTTGGGCGCGATGGAGCTTTGGGAGTCGGCGCAGAGCCAGCTTAAAGCTGCGGTCCGAGCCAATGGCCTTGAGTATTTTGAGGAAAACGGCGAAGCAGCATTTTACGGTCCTAAGATCGACTTCATGGCAACTGATGCAATTGGCCGCGAACATCAATTAGCTACAGTGCAGCTCGATTTTGTGCAGCCTGAGCGTTTCGAGCTTGAATACACTGATGCCGAAGGGAACAGGGTGGCGCCCGTTATGGTGCACTGTGCGTTACTGGGCTCGGTCGAGCGATTCCTAAGCGTGTACATCGAGCATACTGCCGGCAAGTTTCCGGTGTGGTTAGCGCCAGAGCAGGTGCGGCTTATCACAGTAAACCAGGAGGATGCTACGCGCGAATTTGCGCAAAAGGTTGCAGAAGAAGGACAAAAACTCGGACTGCGAGTACATGTCGACAACGACAACGAATCTGTTGGCAAAAAGATCCGTAATGCCGAGCTGCTCAAAGTGCCATACGCTATTGTGATTGGCGAAAAAGAGATTGCAACTGGCGAGGTTGTGCCGCGCATCCGCAAAGACATAGCTGTCAGCGAGACGACTGATTCGCGCACCGTGGACGAATTTCTCAAGACCGTAGCGCACGAAGCTAAAAGCCGCGTGAGCAAAACGTCCCTATGAGCAAGCCGATTATCTCACAGGCAGATGTGAAGGAGTATTTCGATGGCAAGAGTTGATGGGGCGTTTGCACAGAGAGTGTATGAACTAGTGGCGCAAATTCCACGCGGGCGAGTGATGACGTACGGGCAAATTGCCGCCTTGTGTGGGGCAGCGTGGGCCGCTTGGGAAGTTGGCCAGATTGCACATACCGGGCCGGAAGATTTGCCTTGGCAAAGGGTCGTCAATAAGCAGGGCGGATTAGCGCGCGGCTGGCCGAACGGCGGGTACGATGGGCATAAGGCCGCGCTTGAAGCAGACGGCGTTGAAGTCGACGAAGATTACAGAGTAAAAGTGAACGAATTGTTGTGGAATCCTCAGCAGACGACGCTCCTCTAGTGGTTATTGTCGGCCCGACATGTTCCGGTAAAACGGCGCTCGCGCTGCAACTGGCCGAAAAATTTAACGGTGAGATTATTGCCGCTGACTCGAGGACGGTTTATCGAGGCATGGACATCGGCACGGCTAAGGCTAGTGCGGCCGACCGCGCGCGCGTGCCGCACCACCTGATTGATATCATAGAACCCGCGGAAGCCTTTACTGCCGCTGACTTCAAAGCCCGAGCTACTTTAGCCATTGATCAGATCAGTGACCGTGGCAAGCTGCCGATTATGGTTGGCGGGACGGGGCTGTATATTGATTCGGTTATATATGATTTTACATTCCGCGGCCCCGGCGATGCTACTGAGCGAAAACGGCTTGAGGTGCTTTCTGTTGAGGCGCTGCAAGAACTTTTGAAAGAGCGCAACATTGCGCTGCCGGAGAACGTCCGGAATCCACGCCATCTCATACGCCAACTTGAGACCGGTGGTGTTGCTGCCGGCAGGCGTCAGATGCGTGCAAATACACTTATTATTGGGCTTGCCACGACCCGTGAACGGTTAGAAGAGAGAATTGTACACCGCGTTGATGCTATGCTTGCTGGAGGTCTCATTGATGAGGCTCGTAGCCTTGCAGGCCGCTATGGTTGGGAATGCCCGGCGCTGCAGACCATCGGCTATCAAGAAATTCGCTCTTACATAATCGGCGTCGCCGATCTGCAATCAGTCCGCACTGCCATAATTCGTGATACACTAGCGTACGCTAAACGCCAACGCACATGGTTCAAACGCAACATAAGTATTCACTGGTGTACTCAACAGGTAGAAGTCGAAGACTTAATAACAACGTTTCTGAGCAAATAATCTGTAGTTGTAGTCCATCGTCTGCTACAATAGGCATATGATTGAGCAATTGTTTGGATCAAAGACGAGGGTAAAACTGCTGCAGCTTTTCTACAGCAACCCAAACCGCTCATTTTACGTACGCGAAATCACGCGCAAAATTGACGAACAGATCAACTCGGTGCGCCGCGAGCTCGCCAACCTTCTCAATATCGGCATAATTATCTCGGATACCACTAACAATAGACTGTATTACGAGGTTAACCAGAGCTACGAGTACTACAAGCCCTTGCTTGCCGTTTTTGGCCAAGGCGATGCCGGCGGCGAACCAAAGAAAGGCGCTCCGAAGAAGGCAAAACTTATTTCAAGTGAGCAAGAGCGTATGCAGGCCTTGGGTAACGTTGAACTTGCACTTTACACCGGCCAGTTTACTCGTGACGAATCAAGCGGAATTGACTTCCTGATCGTGGGCGACGTTAACCAGAATTCGCTGCAAAAATTTGTAACAGAACTCGAAAAAAAAGAGGGCAAAGAGATTCGGTATACGCTTATGCCGCTCAAAGAATTTCAATATCGCCACCAAATAAAAGACCGGTTCGTGACTACCGTGCTTGATTCAAAAAAGCAGGTACTGATCGACAGAAGTGGTCTGCTAGACGATAAATAAGGAGATATATGGAACTACAATTTCATGGCGCTAACTGCGTTACTATTACGACCAAAAACGCGCGCATTACAATTGACGATAACCTTGCCGACCTAGGTGGCAAAAGTGTTGCGAAGGCAGGCGATATTGCGCTCTTTACTGGCGCGCATGGTGCGCCGGCTCAAGAACCAAAGATTACGATCGACCAGCCGGGCGAGTACGAGGTTTCGGGTGTATCTATTTATGGCATTCCGGCGCGTGCACACATTGATGAAGAGGGCGGTAATACGGCGACTATTTATAAGCTCATTGCCGAAGATATGAAAATTTTGATCGTAGGGCATATTTATCCCGAGCTGAACGAAAAACAATTGGAAGCAATCGGTATGGTGCACGCGATGGTTGTGCCTGTCGGCGGCCACGGCTATACGCTAGACGGTACCGGCGCACTCGCGCTTATCAAAAAGATCGAGCCAAAGGTGATAATCCCAACACACTACGACGATCCCACACTCACATTCCCGGTGCCGCAGGCATCTCTCGATGACGCGCTCAAGAATCTGGCTATGGAAACAACACAGACCACCACAAAGCTCAAGCTAAAGCTGGCCGAGCTTGGCGAGACGACCCAGCTTATTGTGGTCGAGCGGTCCTAGCCGCCCCCATATCACAAAAAATACCCCTCACACGAGGGGTATTTTACTTGATTCGGCCAAATTATTTAGCGGCCGTAGCGAGCAAGCCCTTCTTCTTAAGCGTGCGAATAGCTCGCGTGCTTACCTTGAGCTTGACCTTTTTGCCGTCAACAATGACGGTCTTCTTCTGGAGGTTCGGCGACCAAACTTTTTTGGTGTGACGCTGCGAAAAGCTCACATTGTTCCCGAATTGTTTGCCTTTGCCGGTGATTTCACATCGTTGCATGAGGTTTTCCTTATGATTTCAGTTACTTATTGTATCTGTTTTTACCTCTAGAGTCAAGGCCGGGTAACTGTTATACTACATTCATGTTTAACGGTTTGTCCGCAGCTGATCTGCTTATTATTTTAGCGTCCATCCTTGTCTCGATGGCTTTCCACGAGGCCATGCATGGCTTTATGGCACACTGGCTTGGTGACACGACCGCGCAAGAGGAGGGCAGGCTGACCCTTAACCCTCTGAAACATATTGATTTGTACACGACGGTGTTACTGCCGATTTTCCTAATCCTCCTGCATGTTCCGCCGTTTTTTGCCGCCAAGCCCGTGCCGTTCAATCCTTATAGAGTAAAATATCGAGAATTTGGAGTCGCTCTCGTAGGACTTGCCGGACCGTTCACAAACTTGGTGCTTGCCGTGGCTGCAGCCCTAATCATGCGGTTTAGTGTTCAGGTAGGCACCGAGCTTTTTAATGTGCTCAGTATTTTTATACAGGTGAACTTGGGATTCTTTGTGTTTAATATGATTCCATTTCCACCGCTTGACGGCTCGCGCCTATTGTATGCGTTCGCGCCAGAAGGCATGCAGCGTATCATGATGCGGATCGAGAGCCTGAACTTTATGGCCATCCTATTGTTTATGGTCGTTCTATTTCCAATCATTAGTCCCATAGTGACAACTATTATCGAAAAAATGTACATATTTCTTCTCGGTTAATTGCAGCGGCAGCGGTATAATAAAGATGGCCGGAACGCCAAAAATGATTATCGATAGTTTTTTCTATAGGGAACCTAACATTTGCAGTGGCCGTGGTCGCTGCGTGAGGGTACCCACCTGGATTTTCCGGGTAAATCATACGGCTTCCGGCCATTTTTAATAGGCGACCGCTCTTGTTATAAGTGTTTCGTATCTGTTAGAATACGGAGGGTCACATCAGGGTGTGGCGCAGTTGGTAGCGCGTACGGCTGGGGGCCGTGAGGTCGCAGGTTCAAGTCCTGTCACCCTGACCATAAATTATGAAGACACTCAAACTCGACCATAGCCTCGCTAACCTTGTGCGTACGGGCAAGAAAACTTCCACCTGGCGTCTGTATGATGATAAGGATATTTCTGTCGACGACACACTTGAGTTTATTGATAAAGTTGATCCTAAAGATCGCACTAGCTGGCGCCCGATAGGGGTTGGTCGTGTCGATCGCGTCTTGGAACGCCGGCTTGGCGATATTAGTCCCGAGGATGCCGCGGGCGGTGAACAATTTGCGTCGGCAGAAGAAATGCTAGAGACATATCGTCGTTATTACGGCCCGCAAGTTACACTCGACACGCCCGTAAAAATTATTCACTTTAATTTTACGCCTTCAAAAAATAAAGTTGCGAATGTTGAAGACGAAAATACAACGAAAATAACAGAGGTCAAGTTGTTCGCAGATGGAGGCTCCCGCGGCAATCCCGGGCCTTCTGCGAGCGGCTACGTTGTGCTCGACATGGACGATAATGTCATAACCAAACAAGGTATATACCTTGGTGTTACGACAAACAACCAGGCCGAATATCAGGCGCTCAAGTTTGCGCTCGAAGAGGCACAGAAGCTCGGTGCGCAAACTCTGCACGTATATATGGATAGCCTGCTTGTCGTCAACCAGATGCTGGGAATTTTTAAGGTCAAAAACCGCGACCTGTGGCCAATTCATGATGCGGTCAAGAAGCTGGCAGCGCAATTTAAGCGGGTAACGTATACGCAAGTGCCGAGAGAATTTAATAAGGCCGCCGACAGTATGGTGAATGACGCGCTTGATGCTGCGGCAGAGACTGGCCAAAACGACCACAGTTAAAGTCCGAAGTGGTATAATGGTAATGGCCAGATTATCGGCTGATCGCTTGCGAAGTCGTTTCGACTATACCAAGAGGAAAGTCCGGGCAGCGTAGGGAAAGGCAGTTGCTAACAGCAACCAGGGGCAACCCTAGGGAAAGTGCCACAGAAACAAGACCGCCTCTTTACTTGGGGTAAGGGTGAAAAGCGCGGGGTAAGAGCCCGTAGTTTACACCGGTGACGGTGTAAAGTGGTAAACCCTGTCTGCTGCAAGGAGATATGCTCATTCGGATCATGCATCCGTGGTTTCCCGCCAGGGCATATCACAAAATCCGCTCGATCTTGGCGGCAACGCCAAGACTAGATAGATGATCGGCTAAAACAGAACCCGGCTTACGGGTAATCTGGCCCGAAAAAATACCCTCCGTGTGGAGGGTATTTTTGTATTTCAAAGTAAGAGCGGCCTTATTTGCTGGCTGTCTTTACGACGGCCGCGAAAGCCTTAGGCTCGTTTACTGCGAGCTCGCTCAGGATTTTGCGGTCAAGCGTAACGTTGGCTTTTTTGAGGCCTGCGATCAAGCGGCTGTAAGTAGTGCCGTTCAAACGGGCGCCAGCATTGATACGTGCGTTCCATAGTTCGCGGAACGAGCGCTTTTTGTTGCGGCGGTCACGGTATGCAAACTGCAGTGCTTTTGTGACTGCCTGCTTGCCGCGCTTGATGCTTACGCGGTTCGGGTGAGTCATGCCTTTTGTTGCACGACGGATCTTCTGGTGTTTGTGGTGGCTTGCGACACCTCGTTTTACGCGCATCTATTTAGACTCCTAGTTTCTTAATGATTTTGCTGTTGGTGGCATTCATAGTGCCGAGTCCAGACAGGCTTCGCTTGCGTGCGCCTCTCTTCTTCTGTAAGAAGTGGCTGGTGTTCGGGTGGCCGGCACGCACTTTACCGTTTTTGGTAACCCGTACGCGGTCCTTTGCGCCACTATGCGTCTTTTGCTTTTGCATGACTGCTCCTTATTACGAAATTGAGTTGTTTTCCGGCGAACTGTGGGGCTTGATCGACTACGATTGCATCGCCGAAATCACTGATCACCTTTTCAGCAAGTTTAAAACCGAGTTCTTTGTGGGCGAGCTCGCGACCGCGGTAAAAGATAGTGAGCTTAACTTTGTGGCCTACTTCGAGAAAGTCTGTAACTTTTCGGAGTTTGACGCCCAGATCGTGCTCGCTAATCTTGAGACCAAATCGCATTTGCTTGACTTCAAGCGCCTTGGCGCTGCGTTTGTTTTTTTGCAGCTGCTTGGTGCGCTGGTAGTTGTACTTGCCCCAGTCGACGATTTTAGCAACAGGCGGATTTGCATCTGCTGAGATCTCTACGAGATCCAGACCTTGCTCTTCTGCTGCGCGTAATGCGTCGTTCCTGGAAAGAATACCAAGCTGTTTTCCATCTTGGTCAAGCACTCGCAACTGGGGTGCCCGAATCTCACCATTCAGGCGATTCATCTTGCTGATAGACAATCTCCTTTTACTATTGTTTGTGCTAGCAATTGTAACAGATGTAAAAACAGAGGTCAAGCGTGGTCTGGGGCTATACGTCGGCGTCGTGGTTTTGGCTACGGTATTGAATGGCCTCTACGACATGTGCTGCCGAAACAGCATCCGACGCTGCAAGATCTGCAATTGTGCGGGCGACTCGTACAATTCGCATGTAGCTGCGTGCCGAAATTGCAAGTTTGGTAGCGGCCTGGTCGAGTATATGTTTGGCGTCCGGGCTAAGTTTTACGAGATTTTTAGCTTCATGCGACGTCATGCTGGCATTAAGCTTACTGGACTTGTAGCGTTTCGCCTGGCGTACACGCGCCGCCACAACACGCTTTCTTACGTCGTCATCGCTTTCGATCGGTGCGCTTTTACTGAGCAGGTTCGCATAGTCTACACCGTGGACTTCCGCGTAGATGTCTATTCTGTCGAGAACTGGTCCGGAAAGTTTACGGCGATATTGCAGTACCTGGTGGGGAAGGCACTGGCATGGCTTGCTCGTTCCGTAATAGCCGCAAGGACAGGGGTTGGCGGTTGCTACAAAGGTAAAATTTGCGGGGAATACAGCGGTATCGCGCGCACGTGCAATACTTATGGTGCGCTCTTCGAGGGGCTGCCGTAAGGCTTCAATGCTGCTGCGTCCATACTCCGGCAGTTCGTCAAAGAACAGCACACCGCAATGACTAAGGCTGATTTCGCCTGGTCTAATTTGTTGGCCTCCGCCAATAATGGATATGTGGCTTGCGCTATGGTGGGGTGCCCGGAAGGGGCGTTCGGTAATGATTTTGTCGTAGTTCTGCGTCGCCAAACTGTGCAAATGGGTAACTTCCAGCATTTCCTCACGTGTGAGCGGTGGCAGGATCGAAGGAAGAGACTTCGCAAGCATGCTTTTACCCGTTCCCGGCGGACCGTTTAAGAAAATATTGTGTCCGCCGGCCGCGGCAATTTCCAGGGCTCGTTTGGCGTGCGATTGACCAACGACTTCGCTCAGGAGCGCGGTATGCTGCGTGTGCACAATTTTATCGGGCATTCTTCCGGCGCCCGTCCTATGGCGTTCTAGCTCGATCTTACTATTTAGCTCCATATAAAGCTCGTCAAGGTTGGTAAGCGCTACAATCTCGATTCCTGGAACAAGTAATGCCTGACCGAGATTTTGAGCGGGTAAGTAGAATGTTGTGATGCCGCGCTCGCGCCCTACCAGTAATTTGCCGATGATCCCGCGTACGGGACGTATACTGCCGTCGAGTCCCAGCTCCCCGATAATCGCATCATTTTTGCCCAACTTCCTTGTAACTTGATTGCTGGCTTCTAGGATTGCTGCTGCAATTGCAAGATCGAAAGCCGTGCTTTCTTTTGGAATATCGGCTGGAGCCAAATTTATAGTTACGCGTTTAGTCGGCATTGATAGCTTTGTGCTTGCGAATGCACTGCGGATACGTTCCTTGGCTTCGTCCACGGCCTTATTCGCAAAGCCCACAATGACAATGCAGGGAAGCCCATTCGAAAGATGACACTCTATATCGATAGGTATGCCGCCCGCGCCAATAGTAAGTATGCATTGAATTGCCACGCGTTCTTTTTAATACAAGATGCCTCAAAAAACAAAATAAAAAACGGCCTGCTGATTTTTTGCAGGCCGTCCGCGGAGAGTTTGTTTGGTTTTGGAGGTTTATTATAACTATTGGTTTTTCATGGAACAACGGCTTGCGAGAAGCCGTTGTTTCGAGGTCGTTTTTGTTTTTGAGCACTTTTTTTATTCAAGTGCTACTGCTATCTTATAAATTACATTTTGTACTGTCAATAACAATTGTGCTTAAAATTTTTAAAACCTGTGTATAACTTTTTATGGCTTTAAAAATACAAAATTGCTGAGTAGTTTTTGCATGCGACATGCACGGGTTTTTCTGCCAGAATGCGCTTATGCTATTGACATTTTGGGCCGGACGTAGTACCATTGTTTCTAGTAAGTCAAAAACAAAAACTTACAAAAACAAACAAAAATATAGCGCTCTTTTTCACCCTAAAGGTGAGAAGAGCGGTCAGTCAAGCCGAAGGGTAGTAAGCGCCATGCAGTAGCTTTTTTGGGCGGATTTACTACCCCAGGCTCTAAAAGAAACAGATAAAGCGTCCCAAGTTATCACAAACGGGGCGCTTTAATCTATAATGTCAGTAGATTATGAAAAAGAAGCTAATCAGACTTATTGCTATCGCCGCCGGCTTGCTTATTCTATTTGTGACAACCGATCCTCAAAAGCTGCCATCCTTCGTATTGATTTTGCCGTTTGTAGCATTTTTCGTATTCATATTTTTTTCAACTAAATGGCTGGCTTTGCGCCGCACGTCCATACAAAGCAGGGCTACGCGCCTCGCAATTCTTTGCGCTTCTTTGCCAACGCTACTTGCAGTGCTTATGTCTTTAGGTCAACTTACCGTTAAAGACGTTGCTACGACCGTCGTATTGTTTGTACTGTCTTACTTCTATATCGCCCGCAACGCTTTGAATACAGAACCAAGATAGGCAAGTAGTAGCATTTAAGGTGGTAAAACTGTTATAATGTATCTATTGTATGGAACCTCGAATGAACAGCTCGCCGGATTCGCATCTGATGCAGTCGTCTACTGCTACGCAGCAGGATTCTTTAAGCGTGCCTCCCGTAGCTCCTCAGGGCGGATCTCTTGCTCCATTGAATCCGCCCGCGGGCAGTACGCCGGGCCCGGCGCCGATTGACGAAGCAGCGCTCGAGCAACAGCTTATTGAAAAGGCACGAGGCATTATTGCGCGAACACAGGACGATCCTTACATGCAAAGTAAACTTTTAAGCGAACTCAAACTAGAATACCTTGAGATTCGCTACGGCCGAGCGTCGGCATCTAAAGAAAAGAAATGATTGCCATCATTATAGTACTGGTTATATTGTTTGCGATTGCGGCCACAGTGGCGCCAATTATATATGTGCAAACGCGCCGACACGCCCGCGATCAAAAAAATTATGAGCGCGGACTCAAGATGGTAACGCTGCTTATACATCTACCGCCGCAGAGCGAGGACATTGAGGGCAACGGCCGCGACGTGCGTGATGTGCTGGATGAGAACATATCCAAGGCGCAGATCATCTATAACCTTATTGCGAGCACACTACAGAAAGGATTTAAAAGCCGCTTTTACGGTCAGCGTCATTTTTCTTTCGAGATCGTTGGCACGAAGGGTTTTGTGTATTTTTATGCGACCGTCCCACTCGGCTTGGTGGAGCTGGTTAAGCAAGCCATTGTAAGTGCATATCCGACGGCACGACTCGATGAAGTGGTCGAGCCCAATATTTTCAACTCTGCTGGCCGTATGAGCGGCGTTGCTGGCGGTGAATTCACACTTAAAGAGGCGTTTGCGTACCCGCTTGCTACATACCAGGACGTAAAGCGCGACGCGATGCAGTCGGTCCTTAACTCTTTGTCGACGCTTGAGAAGGAGGATGGTGCCGCGATCCAGATCCTTATGCGACCAGCCAATGGAGATTGGCGCAAACAGGCGCATGAAGTCGCTGGCAAGAAACGCAAAGGCGAGAAGGATCAGAAAAGTTCGCAGATAGCATTGTCTGTTTTGCAACAATTTGCGACTGCATTTATTAAGCCCCCGGAAGGTAAGAAGGACGATAAGGGCAAGCACGAGCTGTCGACGCTCGACCAGGCCATCCTCGACTCTATTGATGAAAAAACCAGGCACCCGGGATACGAAGTGCTGATTCGTGTTGTTGCATCGTCGAATGTTTCACAACGTTCGCAAACTATATTGAGCAGTATCGTCGCCGCATTCGCCTTGTTCGATGCACCGGGTAAAAACGGCCTATCCTTTACTCCAGCGAAGGATTTAAGCAGTCTAGTGACGTCATATATACTACGTTTTTTCCCGCAAAATCAGAACAAAGACATCCTGAACTCCGTCGAGCTCGCAACGCTATTCCATTTCCCCGACCAAAAGAATATACCTACCTCGCAGCTTGAGCGGCAGGGCTCCAAGCAAGTTGACGGTCCGCGTAACATGCCCGATAAAGGCTTGTTGCTGGGCTACAACATTTTTCGTGGAGCAAAGAAGCCTATTCGTTTATCGGTGCAAGATCGCCAGCGCCATATGTATGTCGTCGGCCAGACTGGTACGGGTAAGTCTACATTCCTTGAGAACCTGGCTTTGCAGGATATGATAGACGGGAATGGCTTTGCGTTCGTAGACCCACACGGTGATACTGCCGAAAAGCTGTTGTCTATGGTGCCGCGCGAGCGAACTGAAGATGTTATTTACTTCTCGCCTGCGGAAATGGATTACCCGCTCGGCCTCAACTTATTTGAATTTCAGTCTCCAGAACAAAAGGACTTTTTGATTCAGGAAGTCCTCAACATGCTCTACAAATTGTACGATCCACAACACCAGGGAATTATGGGTCCGCGCTATGAGCACCTTTTCCGTAACGCCGCGCTTACGGTAATGGCCGACCCGAACGGCGGTACGTTTATTGATATCCCTAAATTGTTCAGAGATCCAAACTTTGTGAAGCAAAAATTACAATACGTTAAGGATCCAAACGTACTCGAATTTTGGCAGAAAGAAATGCCGCAGTCCCAACGTTCAAATGAGTTTGGTGAAATCGTCGGTTGGTTCGTAAGCAAATTTGGCGCATTCCTTTCTAATGAAATGATGCGCAATATTATTGGTCAGTCCAAGAGCGCCTTTGACCTGCGCGACGTCATGGACAATAAAAAAATCTTGCTTGTAAACTTGAGCAAGGGGCGTACAGGACAACTTAATATGCAGCTGCTTGGCATGATCTTTGTTATGAAGTTCCAGGCCGCTGCCATGAGTCGGGCGAATATTCCGGAGAGCGAACGCGTCGACTTCTCGCTTTACGTTGATGAGTTCCAGAACTTCTCAACTGATTCTTTCGCTACTATTTTGTCTGAGGCGCGTAAATATCGCCTCAACCTGATTGTTGCCAACCAGTTTACGACTCAGTTGACCGAAGAAATACGTGAGGCTGTATTTGGGAATGTTGGCACGACGATTGGCTTCCGCGTGGGCGACCGTGATGCAGAGACGCTACGAAAGTACTTCCGGCCTGCTTTTGATGAGACGGACCTTATTCACCTGCCGAACTACAACGCCATTGTGCGCACCATGATTGGTGGTGTGCCGACGCAACCATTTAGTATGGCAACGCTGCCGCCGCTTGGTACTCCTAACGCCGAGCTTTCAGATGCACTCAGGCAATTGTCTGCCGCTAAATACGGTCGGCCTAAGGCTGTTGTTGAGGCGGAGATTTTTGAACGCATGACAACTAAAACACCGCCCGCGGCGCCCGCGCCTGCCTTTGGCGGCGGCGGTGCATTTGGGGCGCCTGCTTCTGTGCCTGCTGGAATGCCGAGTCCTGGTTTACCGCCGGCTGCCGCCCCAAAGCGTCCTGGCACAGGCTCGTTCCTGGATGAGTGGCTTTCCAAAAAACAGGGAGGAGGCTTTATGCCGCCTGCACAGGCTCCTATGATGAACAACAATCCCATGGCGCCATACCCTGCGCCAAGTGGTTTCCAGCGGCCTATGACACAACAGCCTACCGGTTTTCCGCGCCCATCATACCCACAGCAACGTCCATTGATGTCGCCACCGACCGCGCCAATACCGCAGCAGAATATTTCAAGCACTGAGCTTGAGAAAAAAGAAGTAGATACAATCGCACACGAAATTGAGCGCTCGCTTGGGGGGCAAAAGCCAGGGGCCGCACATGCACATGTCCAACAGGCGCCGCCAGTCCAACCACAGCCCAGCCACGTTGCCGGCGAGATTCCACTGCGTCCGACGGGTCAGCGTCCTGACGCGATCGAACACGACACCATAACTATCGACCAGGACGGCAACTTGCGATACCGCGACGATAACAGCGGTAACTCGGCGCCGGCTGCGTAGGATCTTCGGTTGTAATTTGCCCTTTAGCGGGCTATAATATAAGGTAAGTGGGACAGATCTTAATCGATTAGAGGGTTTTTAGAAGTGGCTACTAAACAAAAAGAATATTCTGCAAATCAAATTCAGGTCCTCGAGGGTCTTGAGCCTGTCCGCAAGCGGCCGGGTATGTATATTGGTGGTACCGGTGTCGAGGGACTGCACCACTTAGTCTGGGAGCTTGTCGACAACGGTATTGACGAAGCGCTTGCCGGCTACGCTACGCACGTTGCTGTTACTTTGCTTGCCGATGGCGGTGTCAAGGTGGTAGACGATGGTCGCGGCATCCCGACTGATATCCATCCTAAGACTGGCAAGAGTACCGTGGAGACGGTCCTTACGGTTTTGCACGCCGGTGGTAAATTTGGCGGCGGCGGATACAAGGTTTCTGGTGGTTTGCACGGTGTTGGCTCAAGTGTTGTAAACGCACTTTCCTCGCGCTTTAAGGTCACTATTTATCGCGAAGGCAAGGCCTTCGAGCAAGAATATGTTAAGGGCGTGCCGCAGGGTGACCTCAAGGTTATTGGTAAGTCTGATCGCACCGGTACCGACCTCGTGTTCTATCCGGACGAAACAATTTTTGAAACCACTAAGTTTAGCTACGATACGATCATTGACCGCTTGCGCCATCAAGCTTATCTCACAAAAGGTGTACGAACATCAATTATTGATGAGCGCACCGGCAAACGTTATAGTTTTTATTTTGAGGGTGGTATTAAATCGTACGTTGCGCATCTTAACGTGGGCAAAGAAGTGGTTGACGATGATATCTTCTACGTCGACAAGCAGATTGAAGACGTACAAGTCGAGATCGCCGCGCAATATACCGATGGTTTCACCGAGACCATCAAACAGTTTGCAAACAACGTCTTTAACCCCGATGGCGGTACTCACCTGACAGGTTTTCGTACGGCGCTGACGCGCGTTATTAACGATTATGCCCGCAAGTCTAGCTTGCTCAAGGAAAAAGAAGAAAACCTCACCGGCGAAGACTGCCGCGAAGGTATGACTGCGGTTATTCTGGTCAAACTGCCTGATCCTCAATTTGAGGGGCAGACGAAAAACAAGCTTGGTAACCCTGAAATTCGTGGATATGTTGACCAGGTAACGGCAGAATACTTTACATATTATCTGGAGGAGCATCCAGCGATCGCCAGGAAGATTGTAGGCAAGGCCTTACTTGCCGCCCGCGCACGAAAAGCTGCCCGCGCTGCCCGCGAGAACATTATTCGCAAGGGCGTCCTTGAAGGCGCAAGCATGCCGGGTAAGCTCGCAGACTGCTCGAGTAAAGACCCGAAGAACTCCGAAATTTACCTCGTGGAGGGTGACTCTGCCGGCGGTTCGGCAAAGTCTGGGCGCGACAGCAAGACACAGGCTATTTTGCCACTGCGTGGTAAGGTGCTTAACGTTGAGCGCGCGCGGCTCGATAAGATGCTTGCTAACAATGAAATCCTGAGCCTTATCAAGGCGCTCGGCGTTGGCATCGAAGAGTCGTTCGATATAAATGGTCTTCGCTACGATCGCATTATTATCATGACCGATGCGGATGTGGACGGCTCACACATTAGTACGCTGCTTTTGACCTTCTTCTTCCGGTTTATGAAGCCGGTTGTCGACGGCGGGCACGTATATCTGGCTAAACCACCTCTATTTGAGCTGGTTAAACCGGGACGTAAGTCCAGCGTCTTTATTTACGATGAGGACGAGCTGGAGAAGGTCCTTGACGAGGCCATTGCCCGCCGCAAGAAGGATGGCCTCAAGGTTGTTGCCGAGGATGAGCGTTTTCGTCAGGCTGGTTTTATCGAGCAGAAGCGCTACAAAGGTCTTGGGGAAATGGACGCCGAACAATTATTCGAGACTACCATGAACCCAGTGAAGCGAGTGCTTGTACGTGTTCGGGTTGAGGATGCAGAAAAAGCAGACGCGATCTTCAATAAACTCATGGGTACAGAGGTAGAGCTGCGCAAAAACTTTATTCAGACCCATGCGCGCTTTGTAAAGGACTTGGATATTTAAGATGGATCAGAGTAATATGGACGACCAAGATCAGAACCAGACAACCGAAGTAGAAATCATCCAAGATCAAAACCATTCGCGTACTGTAGAAGCGCGTACAGTCGAAGACGTGATGGAGGACAGTTATCTACGTTACTCGATGAGCGTCATCATTGAGCGTGCCTTGCCTGATGTTCGTGACGGTATGAAGCCAGTGCATCGGCGCATTCTGTATAGTATGAATAGCGATGGTCTCCGCTCGAGCGCGCGCCACCGCAAGAGTGCAAACGTCGTGGGTGCTGTAATGGGTAAATACCACCCGCACGGCGACTCCTCGATTTACGACGCTATGGTCCGCATGGCGCAGTCGTGGTCCATGCGCTATACGCTTGTGAATGGCCAGGGTAACTTTGGCTCCATGGACGGCGATCCGCCAGCTGCCATGCGTTATACCGAGGCTAAAATGGAACGCCTTGCCGACGAGCTTTTGGCGGACATCGATAAAGAAACGGTAGATTTCCGGGACAACTACGATGGTACCACGCAAGAACCAACGGTTCTCCCCGGTAAGATGCCAAACTTGTTGTTAAACGGACAACTTGGTATTGCGGTTGGTATGGCAACAAATATCCCGCCCCACAACCTCAGCGAACTTATTGATGCCACGATTCACCAGATCAATAATCCAGAAGCAACACTAGACGACCTCTTGCAGTACATTAAGGGGCCTGACTTTCCAACCGGCGGCGTTGTGTACGGTAAAGACTCAATGCGGACCGCCTATGCAACGGGACGCGGCGGCGTCGTTGTGCGCGGTATCGCCGAGATTATTGAAGGCGCAAAAGGCCGCCATCAGATCATCATTACTGAGATTCCTTATGCGCTTAACAAAGAGAGCCTGGTGGTTAAAATTGCAGACCTCGTAAAAGAGAAGAAGGTGAATGGCATTTCGGACATTCGTGACGAAAGTGCGCGCGGCAATGTCCGTATTGTGATCGACCTCAAGAAGGACGCGTATCCTAAGAAGTTACTAAACCAGCTCTACAAGCTGACTCCATTGCAAACCTCGTTCCATTACAACATGATGGCATTGGTTGACGGGATCCAGCCGCGTGTGCTTGGCTTGCAAGATATCATACAGGAGCACATTAAGCACCGTCGTGTCGTAGTGCGCCGACGTACAGAGTACGAGCTACGCAAGGCAAAAGAGCGAGCCCACGTCTTAGAGGGTTTGAAGATTGCGCTCGACCATATCGACGAGGTCATTAGTACAATTCGTTCAAGCGAGACAACCGACGAAGCCCAGGCGAACCTCATGGCGCGCTTTGGTTTGAGCGAGATTCAGGCGCGCGCTATCCTTTCAATGCAGCTGCGTACGCTCGCCGGCCTGGAGCGTAAGAAGATTGAGGATGAGCTCGCCGAGCTTCTAAAGACTATTGCAAATCTTGAGGCAATCTTGGCCGACGAGGGCAAAATTCTGGCGATTATTAAGGATGAATTCCTCGCCCTCAAAAAACAATATGGTGACGAGCGGCGCACGAAAATTGTCCCGCAAGAATTAGGTAAGCTTAGCGATGAAGACCTGGTCCCTGACGAGCAAGTCGTAGTAACGCTTACGTCGGCAAATTACATCAAGCGCAGTCCAGTTGCTGAGTACAAAAAACAAGGCCGTGGGGGCAAAGGGCGCCGCGGTATGGCGACCCGCGAGGAAGACGTCATTGAGCACGTCGTAAATGCTGGTACGCACGATTTCTTGTTGTTCTTTACAAACAAAGGACGCGTGTTCCGTCTCAAGACTTACGAAGTGCCGGCATCTAGTCTTAGCGCTAAAGGAGTCGCGCTTGTTAACTTGCTGCAATTGCAGCCTGAAGAAACAGTAAGTTCTGTTATTAACGTTAGCAAGCAAACGAGCGGCGGTAATCTGATGATGTGTACGGTTCGGGGCGTAGTTAAGAAGACGCCATTTGAGCAGTACCAAAATGTGCGCAGTTCCGGTCTAATTTCTATTAACCTTGATGAAGGCGATGAGCTGAAATGGATCCGCATGAGCTCGGGAGATGACGAGATTGTTATTTCGACCTCCTTAGGCCAGGCCATTCGCTTTCACGAAAAGGATGTGCGCCCCATGGGTCGCGCCTCGCGTGGCGTCCGCGGCATACGTTTACGTGCCAATGATTGTGTAATTGGTATGGATATTGTGCAGCCTGGAGCGAACATCTTTGTTATCAGCCAGTACGGCTACGGTAAACGTACGAAGGTCGCTCAGTTTACCCCTCACGCTCGTGGCGGCGTTGGAATACGTTCCGCGGTAGTCAACAACAAGACGGGCAATCTCATAGGTGTCAAAACTCTGGTAGGAGATGCGCAGGAGGTAATTATTATTTCTTCGCAAGGTCAAACTATCCGGCTTGGCATCAAAGATATCCCAGAGTTAGGCCGTGCTACACAGGGCGTTCGTATTATGCGTTTAAACGACGGTGACGAAGTGGTTTCGCTGGCGCTTGTCGACAAACAGCCTGACGATGACGTACTCGAAGATGATGTCGAGGTGCAAGAAACTGAAACTGCTGCGAAGTAACTTCACGCTGCTCGGTAGCACAAAAAATAACAGCCTCCCAGCGGGCTGTTATTTTTTGTGTACACTAATTGTGTCCGGCCTTCTGGTGACCTACCGGGCAGTGCTTGTGGTGCCGGTAAGTTGGAAGTAATCCCAGCTGCACGCTTGTGCGCTGCCACTGGTGCCAAAGCAGGAAAGGGCCGGTGAAACGCGATTGGCGGTATCGATCGTAACTCCCGAAATAGTGAAGGGGGTACCGTTGATTACGAAGACCGCTGCGGAAGTGCCGTTACCGGTAGCCGTCACCCGAATTTCAAGCGTAGCCCAGGTGTTGGCGCCTAATGCGATGCCGCTATCGGCGCAAGTGGCAGTAGCGCCGTCGCCATAGCAGTATCGCCAATTGGCACTTGCGGCAGAGTTTGCCTCCCACCAAACGCCGGAAAGGGGTTGGGTGGTTGCACTGGTCTCGCTGTGCAAGCCGACGCGCAGGACTTCGCCTGTAGCCGAGCCTGGCGCGACGGCAGTTTTTATGTCGTTATCCTTTGCTATAAGCATCGAGCCACCCGAGCCATCACCTAAGGATAGGGTAGTGCCCTGATTTGCTACGCCGGGCGTAGTGAGCTGCAGCACGCCTGGGCGATTGGCACTTGGGACGGGAGTAGCGGGGTTAAGTGCTAGACTTCCATTTGCCCCGATAGGCGTAGCAGTCCAGCCCAGGCTGCCGATCTGTCCAGAGAATGACGAGCCGCCACCTATAAATTCATCGTACAGCGAGAAGGTGTGCTGTGGCTCTATATCCGCGCAGTTTTGCCAGAAGCCGGAGTAGTAGCAACGAAATGTATTCAGAGTACTGTTGTAATAAATGCCTCCAGCAGCGCCTACAGGGTCTCCAGCAGTGTTCTTGTTGGCGAGATACAGTATCACAGGCGTGCCATCACCGGCAGGGTTGCCGATGTAAATTTGTAGATTCGCTGTGTCGAATCGCATCAGGTTGACTCCGGTTGCATTCTGAATCTGAAATGCCGTAGTCGAGTTAACGCGATTACTGAAGGTTGCTTCGCCGGTGTTGTCGATAACAAGGTTCTGGTGAAAGGCATTTGCATCCTGTACTACAAAGCTATCTGCTTGCGCTACAACCGAACCGCCAGGAGTGAAGTTACTGACAGAAGTCGCAGTGCCTGTCGCACTCACAGTTAGTGCCTGGCTTCCGCTGAAACGAATAGATCTGTTATTGGATAGGTTAATATCACCAGCTGCAATATCGAGCTTATAGGCGGCCGTTGCTTTACCTATGGCAATTCTGCCATTCAAAGTGTCAACATTGAATATCGTTGTAGTTCCTGCTGCATTTTGTATTTGGAAGGCTGTAGCAGAGTCCTCTGAGTTCTGGAAGGTGGCTTGTCCAGTGCCACTTAAACTGAAGAGGGCTTTGCTGAATGAACCGCCAGAACTTGACGATGTTGTATAGTTTACATACATGGTGTATAGCTCATTCGCAAAAAAGCATGGTCCGGAGCCAAAAGGATCGGGCATGAATCCGAAGGCTAGACCATAAAAGCACGAGGTCTTGCTGCCGCCATTGAATGTGCGTTCTGCCGTGCCGTCATCGGTATTAAAGGCCATCCAGTACGTGGCGTTCGGTGTGAGGGCGATTGAAGGAATTGGGATAGTGTTAAAGGCGTTCGGCGTAAGGTTGGCCACGGCACTAACAGAAAGGAGCCCGGCGGGCCGGCTCGGCACATCACCGTCATCATCGTACAGTGCGACTTGAATATGTTTACCGGCTGCGCCACCAGCAACGTACACAGTAATTGAGTTCGCCGTGCCGCCCACGTCTCCGACGGTAACTTTCGTTCCAACGATAGTGCTGTTAATTCCGGTGCCGGTGTTGGTAGCTCCAATTGCAGTGAGTCCAAGAGTCGCCGCCTGGCCGCCGCTCGACTGGCTATTAGTAGCGCTGCTTGTAAGCGGGTTAACGTACAAAGTTGAACCGTTACTATCGATAACCGTGGTGCGAAGCGTGCCGACTTGGCCGATGCCGGAAACGTTAAAATTACCGGTTTGCTGCACGCCCGGCGATCCGGACTGTAATTGAACGCTGGGCGCGCTTGCAATGCTTCCGGTTCCGCCCAGTATATTCGTTACATTGCTTGGCGTCGCGTTCCCATTTAAATATACGAATTGCTTGCCGTTATAATAGGCGAGTTCATTCGATGTTTGATCAAAGTAAAGCTGGCCGGGTAGCGCCGACGACGGCTGTGAAGTGGGGGAAAGCACGATGGAGCCGGTAACTTGCAAGAGTCCATTCACTCGTAGCGTTTCTGCATTACTGCTTGAAGTTGCTGCAGCCAGGTCGGAAAGAGGAATTTTTATTACCCCAAAATCCCCGGCTTGCAGTTGAGACCCCCGGTTGTTGCGGTTGATGATTACATAAAGTCCCCCGCCCAACAAAACAAGGAGGGCTACGACAATGCCAGCCAGGCGTAAGCGCTTCCATAGGCTGGGTCGTTGGTTGACTACTACGTATTCAAGCGGCGCAGCGGCATCTGACGGAATAGCCTCTGTCCTGTCTACCGCATTTGGTTGCACAGTCGAAACCGGGTCGTCCTGGCTTGCCAGTACGCCGTTGTAGTTTTGGGCTCCATCTGGTGGCCGCTGATCTTCCATGTTTTTTATTTTTTGTTTTTAAAACTATCACTACAATTTTATCACCTCTGTCCCTTAAGACACAAGCGCAATATGAATAATCTTTTTATCTAGACGTTCAGGATAAGGTAGCTTGCGAGTAAGGCACCACCTAACACTACGATTGCAACTACGATCACTTGGTATAAGCCTTTGCGTATAGCCTTGGCAGCAAGTGGATTCCTGCCCAAAGAAGTAATGGCGGTACGAACAGAGGTGTAAATCAAAATCCCAATACTTACGAAAGCGAGTAACAAAATTACTATGCAGAAGAGGACGCGGATAAGCGAGACCTGTCGGCCGGCTACACTGTTTGCAATACTTTGAATAAAAGGCGGGAGAAAGTTGCTGCCAGGCGCCTGGTAATAGGCAATGCCTACTTGTAAAGGAATTTGGCCAATATGTACGGTGTGCTTAATACCCTTGCGGTCAGTGACCGTCGTGCTCGTTGTTGATTGTAGATTTCCCTGGGCTGTGCCAATTACCTGGCTGTCTGCTGTCGCAAGCATACCAATGCCCGCAATAGGGGAGGCAGTAATCTTGTCGCCGGTATGGACCGTGCCATTAATGTCGCTAACGAGTACGTTTGTAGTGCCGCTTAGGACGACCTCAACGTTCTTACCGGCACTCGAAATTGCAACCAGCGGGTTTTTATCAACTACTCCAGCAAGGCGACCAAGCGAATCTGTCGTTGCCAGGTCTACGGCATAAGGGTTATTGCTTTTGACACTCACAATCGCGCCGGCAACGATATCGCCATTATCGCTGTCTGCCTGAAATCCTTGCGCAATAGTGCTGCTGCTCTGGTCGGCCAAGACGGGACGCGCCACCCCAAACAGCAGAGAAACGCTCGCCACAATAACTGCCAGAAGTGCCAGGCCTTTCAATTTACTAGAAAACGTCGCGATGCTCATGTACCCACCAGGATTTAACTTATTAGAAGCATATCATAAGACAGGATGGCGCCATAGGCGAAACGCCAATATAAGAACGCAGAAGATTGATGTTACGCGGTATCTCTGGTAGAGTGATGTAAGAATCACTATCATTTTAGATAAATTTATCTTGACAATAGTGGGAGCGCCACGTACTATAGGGTGCAGAGCTTTCGGGGGTTGTATTGAAACGTCTCCGAAAAGTTCATTAAAAATTTGGTAGTGCAAATCAACGTCAGTTCATTTTTTGAATTGTTTTAAATAAGTCAGTTTGACCGGCGAGAGTCATCTCAAAGGTCGGATGTTCGACTGAAGTTTAGGCAAATTCTTTTTTGGAGAGTTTGATCCTGGCTCAGGATGAACGCTGGCGGCGTGCCTAATACATGCAAGTCGAGCGGCAGCGCGAATAGTTTACTATTTGGCGGCGAGCGGCGGACGGCTGAGTAACGCGTAGGAACGTACCCCAAAGTGAGGAATAACTGCCCGAAAGGGTGGCTAATGCCGCATATGCTCTAAGGAGTAAAGCTTCGGCGCTTTGGGAGCGGCCTGCGTCTGATTAGTTTGTTGGTGAGGTAATGGCTCACCAAGACTACGATCGGTAGCTGGTCTGAGAGGATGATCAGCCAGACTGGGACTGAGACACGGCCCAGACTCCTACGGGAGGCAGCAGTAGGGAATTTTCCACAATGGGCGAAAGCCTGATGGAGCAACGCCGCGTGCAGGAGGAAGGCCTTCGGGTCGTAAACTGCTTTTATCTGTGATGATTTTGACAGTAGCAGATGAATAAGGATCGGCTAACTCCGTGCCAGCAGCCGCGGTCATACGGAGGATCCAAGCGTTATCCGGAATTACTGGGCGTAAAGAGTTGCGTAGGTGGCATAGTAAGCAAATAGTGAAATACTACGGCTCAACCGTAGGTACA
>DATIJH010000004.1:0-9135 GCA_035478835.1 Saccharimonadales bacterium (SeqCode) | reverse complement strand
ACCACACCCAATCCAACCAGTCCTATTCCAGCTCAACGCCGGCCAGACCAAGCCGCCTACGGCTATGTCCCTGGTACTGAGAACTCAGTAGACAACCGCTCCAAGAGTGGCGTGAACAGAGGGGGGGAGGGGCAGTAGCTCCCGAGTCCGACCTCCCGATAGATATTAAAAAGCGGTACAAAGCTCGCCGCTTTTTTAACAACCACAGTCTACGAATTCAGAACGTCTGACTACTAAATAACCCCCCTCGCTTATGAGGGGGTTATTAGTAGTAGCGGGAGCCTGTTATTCGACCGTTACTTCGGTGCGGCGTACTGTTTTGCCGGTGAAGCGGCGGACGCGGCGCGCTTTGTAGGTTACGACGCCATCTTTTTCGGCGTGGATGGTGTAGTTGCGGCTGAGCTTAGTACCTTTGCCGGCGCGCTTGGTAAGGCCGACTTGGCGTACAATAACTTGACCGGTCTTGGCCTGTTGGCCGCCCGACAGCTTAATACCGAGGCGTTGGCCTTGACTGTCGCGTGTATTTTTGGCGGTACCGCCAGCTTTGACGTGTGACATATGTGATTATTTCCTTGTTATTACCAGTAACTCGCGAGCTACTACTTGGTCGGGGCGATAGTACATCAACTCCGAAGCGCGCACGTACTTGAA
Source organism: Saccharimonadales bacterium (SeqCode) (assembly GCA_035478835.1). Taxonomy (GTDB): domain Bacteria; phylum Patescibacteriota; class Saccharimonadia; order Saccharimonadales; family UBA4665; genus DATASD01. Next base: position 8,484 of record DATIJH010000004.1, on the reverse strand, counting down.
ATCTATACGATTGTACCCCAAATTGCTCAAGCGGTCAAGCAGTGGCAAGTGGGTAAAATTGCCTGGGCGAGTCTGCCAGGCGGGCACGGCCAGACACAGGCGTGTGCCGGGTGCAATTTGCCCGCCAATGTTACGCAGAAACTTTTCAATAATGACGTTACAGGTTTCGCGGACTTTGGCGAGTTTTTCGGGCGAGGGAGCTGTGTTGAAAGGCTGGCCGAGGTAGGTTTCGCAGGCTATCGCTCCAATGCGCGCCGACTCCCAGATCATGGTATCGCGCTGCTTATCGTAATGTGAGTCTTGCCATTGATGAGAGGTGGCATCGCCAGCTGCAATTGTTGATTTTGCCCTTAATTCCGGATGCTCAGCCATGAGCCAATCCTGCACGTTCGTGACAGAGTAGTCGACCATACGCTGGTCAAGATCGGTACCGTATGAGCCATAGCCCATAAGTAGTGCTTCTTGTAGCACGACACCGGTGCCGCAGAATGGGTCGAGCACCACAAAATCAGGCGAGGGCGGTGTTTGGCCGACAGCCAGATTCACGATCGTTTGCGCAAGTTTGGGCGGCAGCATGCCCACGTACGCGTCGCGCTTGGGGCGTCCGCGGTCGCGCTCGGTGTAGCTGGCGATGTCTTGTTCGGCAACGGTTCGGGCAAGGATGGTTTGATGGCCGTGGCGCACAAGTACTAGCTCAATGCCGCGCTCGCCGGTTAAATGATTATGCAAAACTTGCGCACTGTTAAGCGCAGCCGCCTGGTTAGGCACGAGCCGCACTGAATGCCCGCCAGCCCGCAGTGCTTTTTTAAGCTCTAGTCCGCCGGCGTTAAGTTGCCGTGCCGATACGTGCAAATCGTAGGCGCTCAGACCAAGTTGGATTTTGCCCTCGCTAATTTGGTCGCCCAGTTCACGGCCAGCCACGATAACCGCGGCCTGGAGCTCGCGCCAATTCGTGCTCGTAACTGTGGTGAGCACTTCGCAGAGCTTTACAACGCCGCCAAGTCGCGCAAAATCAACCGACGCTGCCGGCAAAGCACATAGCATTGCTTGCGTGCCGACCGGTGTTACGTGCGCTGCACCGTACAAGCTCTCGAGCTCCGCACGGCCCAGTGCCGGCTGCCGTCCTAAAATACATAATGTCTGCATTGCTCTTATTATATCGCACTGCGGTAGAAAGTCGGCCGATCAAACCGATTTTGCTATATAATAATTTGGTATGAGCGAAAAATCTTTCTTAAAGCGGCGTTGGAAATTAATACTGAACATCGTGACGGTCGCTGCGCTTATAGTTTTGGTGTACGCCATTCGCCACCAGCTGGCGAGCACCTTCGATAACTTGGCCAAAGTTAACGCCATCGCACTCCTTTTAATAATTCCGATCGAAATTTGGAACTACCATGCCCAAGCTAAACTGTATCAAGGCTTGTTCGGGCTGGTGGGGAATAAACTGAGTTACAAGTTTTTGTTCAAGGCATCGCTCGAGCTTAATTTTATCAACCATGTGTTTCCAAGCGGCGGCGTCAGCGGTATTTCGTACTTTGGCGCTCGCATGCGCAGCGACGACATCACCGGCGGCAAAGCCACGCTGGTGCAAATGATGAAGCTTATTTTGGGTGTCGTGACGTTCGAGGTTCTGTTAATCGTCGGCCTGTTGTTCATGGCGATCGGCGGCCGCGTGAACGATTTGGTGATCCTGGTGGCCGGCTCGCTCTCCACACTTATGGTGGTGGCAAGTTTTGGTTTTGTATTTATCGTCGGCAGTCAGACGCGCATTAACGCGTTTTTTACAGGTCTCACCAAGTTTTTGAACCGCGCGATTCATGTGGTGCGGCCGAAGAACTCGGAAACAATCAAAACCGAACGCGTGCAGATGCTGTTCGACGAATTTCACGCCAATTACAAACTTATTGAGTCGCAGTACAGGCGCCTAGGCAAACCGCTTTGGTACGCGTTTGTCGCCAATCTTACAGAGGTTTTGGCCGTGTATGTGGTATTTGTGGCGTTCGGGCACTGGATTAATTTTGGCTCTGTCGTTTTGGCGTATGCCGTGGCAAACATTGCCGGGCTGATTTCGGTCTTGCCGGGTGGCGTTGGCATTTACGAGGCGCTCATGACCGCAGTTCTGGCGGCTGCCGGCGTGTCTGCGGGCCTGAGCTTGCCGGTAATCGTGATGTACCGCGTCGTCAATACGCTCATTCAGCTGCCGCCGGGTTATGTGTACTACCACCGTACGCTCAACGCGCGTGAAGCGGACAAAAATCGTGAATGATGTGGAACTGGCGCCATCGGAATTCGTGGCGCTGCTCAACCAAACACTCGAATACGCCTATCCAAATGTGACCGTGCACGGCGAGCTGGCAAATTTTCGCGTCAGCAAAAATCGCTGGGTATATTTTGATTTAAAAGATGAGCTGGCAACGGTGCGTTTTTTTGGCACCGTGTACCAACTGCCCGGACCACTCGAAGATGGCATGTTGGTGCGCGTGCGCGGCGTACCACGACTGCATCCGCAATACGGGTTTAGTGTGACGGTGCAGGCGATTGCGCCAATGGGCGAGGGGTCTATAAAAAAGGCAGCCGCGCTGTTAGAGGCAAAGCTGGCGGCCGAAGGCTTGTTCGATCCGGCACGAAAGCGCCCATTACCGTACCCGCCAAAGCATATCGGGCTTATAACATCGGCAGAATCAGCCGCATACCGCGATTTTATAAAGATTTTGCAAGCTCGCTGGGGCGGGATTGCCGTTACGGTTATTGATGTGCAGGTGCAGGGCGAACCGGCGCCAGCGCAGATCGTCCAGGCCATTGCGCAGTGTAACCAGCTTGCAACGCCGCCGGATGTGCTGGTAGTGACGCGCGGCGGCGGCAGTGCTGAGGATTTGCAGGCATTCAGTACCGAGCAAGTCACGCGAGCCGTGGCCGCGAGCCGGATTCCGACCGTGGTTGCGATCGGGCACGAGGTTGATATAAGTCTGGCCGAGCTGGCTGCCGACCAACGCGCCAGTACGCCAAGCAATGCCGCGGAGCTGCTTACGCCGGACCGCGCCGCCATGCTGCATCGGGCACACGATCTAAAAGCGCAGCTCGCGCATGCCGCGGAGCAAGTTATTCGCACGCACCGTACGACGCTTCGGCTTATGCGTACTTCACTCACCGAATCTGCCGGCGCGGCAGTGCATCACGCCCGGCTTCGTTATGACGCGCAAAGCCGGCTGCTCGCCGCTCTGGACCCGCAAGCGGCGCTGCGTCGTGGATACGCCGTCGTGCGTAAGGAAGGGCGGGTTGTGCATCACGCCCGGGATCTCGCCGCAGGCGATGCGCTCAGCCTGAATATGGTTGACGCCGATCTCGCCGTTACGGTACAGCAAATACAGATCAAAAAGGAGCAAACGCATGCAAAAGCCTAACACAGCCGATTATCAAACCATCAGCAGCGAGCTTGATCAAGTCCTCGCCGCCCTACAGAATCCTGACGTCGCCATTGACGACGCAGTTGCTTTATATGAACGGGGGCTGGCGCTTGTAAAAGAGCTCGAAACAACGCTGAGAGTTGCGGAAAACAAGATTACAAAGTTACGCTTGCAAGCCGGTGAAGGCCAGGAGTAGACGCACGGTATGAGCGTGGTTTTGCTATTAGCCATCGCCGTTGTGCTTTGTTTTGGAGTGGTGCTTTTGTTCGGGCCGCCATATTTGCCAACGATGCGTGGGCAAATCACGCTGGCGCTCGATTTACTCGATCTAAAACCCGGCCAGCGGCTGCTTGAGCTCGGATCGGGCGACGGACGTGTACTGCTTGCCGCCGCGCGCCGTGGTCTGCATGTTACTGGCTACGAAATCAACCCGATTTTGGTGGCCGTGTCGTATGTACGGACGTGGCGATATCGCTCCAAAGTGCGGATTATATGGGGTAGCTACTGGCAGCCGTGGCCACCAGCCGAGGGCATTTTTACCTTCATGCTGCCGCGTTATATGGACAAGCTCGATGCGGTTATCCGTGAGCGATACCCGCATGGCGGTGTGCGCCTCGCCAGCTTTGCTTTTGCACTGCCCGCCAAAAAACCGCGCACGGCACGCGAAGGCGTTTTTTTGTACGATTACCACTAATAAAATGCTTGCGCTATAGCGCAATCTGGTTTACCATGAGCGATATGAATACGCGGCAAGAAGTAGGGGCGATAAACTTACTGCTCATTCCTCTCATCATCGTTTTTTTGATGTTATGCGGTGTCGGCGCCTTTGCAGCATGGGCGTACAACGGCCGCCAAGATTACAAAAATAACGTCGATAAAAAGATCGCTACGGCAGTCTCTCAAGCGCAGCAGCAGACGCAGCAAACCGACCAAGCGCAGTTTGATCAGCAAGAGAAATCACCATACAAGAACTACGTCGGTCCGGCTTCTTTTGGCGGTATTACAATTGTGTATCCAAAGACGTGGAGCGCATACATTGTTGAAAAATCAGGCGGCTCAAGTACGCCGGTCAATGCGTACTTTTATCCTGGATTCGTGCCGGACACCCAAAACAGCGATAACGCATATTCGTTGCGCGCCGCGGTGGTCCAGCAGAGCTATGCCGGTATATTGGCGCAATATAAATCGTTGATCGACAACAAAAAAGTTACAGCTACACCGTACACGTTTCCGAAATTGCCAAGCATTTTTGGTATGCGTCTGGACGGCCAGATCGTGCCGAACAAACAGGGAAGCATGATTCTCATGCCACTTCGCAACCAGACTATAGAGGTTTGGACCGAATCGAATACGTACTTGAGCGATTTCAATAACACGGTGCTGCCAAACTTCGTCTTTTCACCGTGATCTTTTAGTGCGCCGCGTGTATACTTACTCGTAGTGATGTGCGAGGGTAAATAAGTGTACGGCAACAACGACGGAAGTGGCATCGCTTCGGATAGTTTATTGTTGTCTGTAGCAGAGCAGTTAAAGCTGCCATTGCTGCACATAGCCCGGCTTGCAGAAGTGGACGCTATTGAAGGAAGGATTTCGGCCGAAGATATTTCGCGCATGCAGCTGAGCGCCGAAGCCGCGCTGCGATTAGTTGACGGTTACTTGTTGGGGCTGCAACTTGCCAAGGAGCAAACGAATTTGGAGCTTGAGCCGGTTTCACTCGGTTCTACACTCGTTGATACGGCGCATCAATTAGATGGATTTGCGCGGCTCTATGGAATTGATCTTGAGGTGCATGTTGCGGGCCGATATGTGCCGGTCATGGCGAACGCGGCGGGTCTAAAAGCGGCATTCGCGAGCCTTGGCTACGCATTAATCGAGGCTTTACCCGCTTTGCAGACAACGCAGACGCGCGTTGCGTTGCGATTGGCTGCACATCGGACGCCGCATGGACTCGTTGCCGGTTTGTACGGAAGGGGTGACGTCGGCGCGCTTAGTAAAGATCTTAAGATGGCGCAGCAGCTTTGCGGCGGGGCTCGCCAGCCGTTCACGGCCGTAAGCTCAACGAGTGGCGCTGGTATCTTTGTGGCAGATACGATTTTTCGTGCCATGCAATCAAGATTGCGTGCCGGTAAGCATCAAAAACTCTCGGGTTTTGCAGCGACATTACAACCAAGCAGGCAATTGCAGCTTATCTGATGGCAGACGTTTTGCTTATTGAACCGGATATAATCCTAGCCCTTGCATATCGACGGGCGCTGGAGCGTGCCGGCTGGCAAGTGCGCGTTGCGGCGAGCGCACAGGCCGCGCTCGACTGTGCCGATGCGTGCCGTCCGGACGTGGTAGTGCTGGAGTTGCAGCTTGCAGGACATAACGGCGTTGAGTTTTTGTACGAGTTCCGGTCGTATGCCGAGTGGCTCGATGTGCCGGTTATTGTGCATACTTTAACGCCGCCAACCGCATTCGCACAGCAAGAAACTTTGCGCAATCAGCTAGGGGTAGTTGCATATCACTACAAGCCGAATACAAAAATTGTTCAGCTGATCGCAACCGTGCGCGAGCAATTGGCGGCTGCATAATGAAACAGCTCGTTACGACTGGCATTATCCTTGGCAGGCTTGATTACGGCGAGGCCGATCGAATCTTAACTGTGCTTACGCCGGATCACGGCAAGCTGAGCTTGCTTGCGAAAGGGGTACGGCGCATAAAATCGAAGCTTGCTGGCGGCATCGAACTATTTAGTGTGAGCAATATTACGTACATTAAAGGGCGTGGCAGCCTTGACAGTTTGGTGTCGACCCGGCTGGTTAAACACTACGGTAGTATCGTTAAGCGCCTGGACCGAACTATGCTTGGCTACGAACTATTAAAGCAGCTGCATCGCATAACCGAGGACGAACCAGAGGAAGAATATTATCATTTAGCTGAGCAACTTTTTGAGGCACTCGATGATGCATCTATAGAACCCACGGTTATAAAAGTGTGGTTTGCTGCGCAATTGTTGCGGCTGGCCGGGCATACGCCTAATTTGCAAACTGATGCCGCCGGAAAAGTCCTCGACGCTGCTGCCAAGTATCAATTCGATTTTAACCACATGGCATTTGCGCCGGATGAGCAGGGGCGTTTTACGGCCAACCATCTTAAGTACATGCGGCTGTACTTTAGTGCGAACCAGCCTAAAACCTTGCAGCAGGTGCAGGGCGGCGGAGTGCTGCTTAGTGATATTACGCCGCTGATCCAGACTATGCTGCAAGCCGCCTCCCTGGTATAATCAACAGATATGAGTAAGACAAATCTAGAAGACATTGTTAGCCTGGCAAAGCGCCGCGGTTTTATTTACCAGGGTTCTGAAGTATATGGCGGCTTGGCCGGCACCTGGGATTACGGCCCGCTCGGCGTCCAGCTTAAACGCAACATCATGCAGTTGTGGTGGAAGATGTTTGTGGATGCGCGCGACGATATGCTCGGCGTCGACGCTGCTATTTTAATGAATCAAAAAGTCTGGCAGGCGAGCGGCCACACCGAAACATTTACCGACCCGCTGGTAGAGTGCTCGAATTGTCACAGCCGTTTCCGCGCCGATAAAATCGACACCAGCAAATGCCCAACGTGCGGCAAAACCGGTACGTTTGGCAAGCCGCGCCAATTCAATATGATGTTTCGTACGTTTGTCGGCCCAAACCAAGGGGAAGAGATAACGATTGGTGCGCCGATTGTAGACGACGAGCATCCGACCGACAAAGGCCGGACCGACCTCGAGGGCCGCAAAGCCGTGACTTACGAGCCAAGCAGCGTATCGTACCTGCGGCCGGAAACCGCGCAAGGTATATTCACGAACTACAAAAACGTCGTAGACAGTTTTTATCCGGACTTGCCGTTCGGTTTGGCGCAGCAGGGCAAAGCCTTTCGCAACGAGATCAGTCCGCGCGATTTTATTTTCCGTTCGCGCGAGTTCGAACAGATGGAAATCGAATATTTTGTGAATCCGGAAAAGTGGCAAGAAGCCTTTGATATGTGGGTCAAACTGGTGCACGAATGGTGTGACGCGCTGGGCCTGCCAAAAGATATGGTCCACGAGCTTGAGGTGTTGGGCGACGACCTGGCACACTACAGCAAGCGCACCATCGACTTTGAATTCGATTTTCCAATCGGCCGCGAAGAGCTTTTGGGTCTGGCCTACCGCACCGATTTTGACCTGCAAAACATCCAGCGGGTGAGCGGCAAGAACATGGAGTACCGGCCCAAGGACGGCTCGGCGCCGTTCGTGCCGCACGTAATCGAGCCAAGCTTTGGCGTGGAGCGTGCACTCATGGCCGTGCTTACGGCGGCGTACACCGAAGACGAAGTCGCCGGCGAAAAGCGCGTGTATCTCAAGCTGCCCAAGCATCTGGCACCGGTAAAATGCGCGGTTAGTCCGCTGCTCAAAAACAAGCCAGAGCTGATCGAAAAAGCGCGCGAAGTCTACAAAATGCTCAAGCAAGAGCTGGGCAACGTAGCCTGGGATGACAATGGCAACATTGGCAAGCGCTATCGCCGCCAGGACGAGATCGGTACGCCGCACTGCGTGACGATCGACTTCCAGACGCTCGAAGACAATACCGTCACCGTGCGCGACCGCGATACCGCCAAACAAACCCGCATCGACATTGCAAAGCTCGTCGAAGTCGTCCGCTAAATAAGCTCGATTTGATGACATGGCGGCCATTATCGGTACCATGCACTCGTAACCACAAAAACTTTCCGCGATTATCGGACGAACTGCTATCATAGAGCGATGATAGTTTACTACACTGACGGCAGCTGCGAGCCGAACCCGGGCTCGGGCGGCTTTGCAGTCATTTGCGACAAAAAACCAATAGTCCTAGGCGGTGAGCCGGGCGGCGGCCCCACCACCAATATTCGCATGGAGGGCTTCGCCATAGTCGCAGCCTTAAAAGACGCGGCCGGCGAACCGTGCGAAATCTACACAGACAGCGAATTCTGGATCAACGTCATCACCAAGTGGTCGCTGGCCTGGGAACAAAACGGGTGGCGCAAAAAAGGCGGGGAAATCAAAAACCTGGATATCGTGCGTGTGGTTTGC
>DATIJH010000003.1:0-73344 GCA_035478835.1 Saccharimonadales bacterium (SeqCode) | reverse complement strand
ACCACACCCAATCCAACCAGTCCTATTCCAGCTCAACGCCGGCCAGACCAAGCCGCCTACGGCTATGTCCCTGGTACTGAGAACTCAGTAGACAACCGCTCCAAGAGTGGCGTGAACAGAGGGGGGGAGGGGCAGTAGCTCTTTCGCTCAGCGGATCCATTCATTGACCGGCCTGAATCATATATAATAGGTAAGTAATGGCGACGTACAAGGTACTGCAAGATATTGAGGCGGAAGACAAACTCATCGGGCCGCTTACGCTCCGACAGTTTGTCTATGCCGGCATTTCAGCGGCTACGCTGTATCTTTGTTTCATACTTGTGTCCAAGCACGTCTACTTTTTGCTGCCGGTATTTTTGCCGTTTGCCGGCGTCGCGGGGTTCTTTGCCTGGCCGTTTGCCGGACAGCAGCCAACCGAAGTCTGGGCACTTGCCAAATTGCGATTCCTTGTAAAGCCACGCAAGCGTATTTGGGACCAGAGCGGCGCCAAAGAACTCGTCACCGTTACCGCTCCCAAAAAGATTGAGGTCAGCTACACAAACGGCCTTTCGCAAACCGAAGTCCACAGCCGCTTGCGCGCATTGGCCGACACAATCGACAGCCGCGGCTGGGCCGTCAAAAACGTCAACGTCAATGCGTACAACCAGCCGGCCCTTGTTATGGGCGAGCCGGCCTCCGACCGCTTGGTAAGCCTCGAAACCATCCCCCAGGAAGTGCCAAGCGACGATATCCAGCCATCCGACGACATGCTCGACCCGCAAAATAACCCTGTCGCCCATCAGTTCGACACTATGATCGCCGCCTCAACGAAGGCGCATCGCCAGCAGATTTTAGATCGTTTGCGCACCAACCCGCCGGCGGCGGCCACCCCAGCTCCAGCGCCGCAGCAATCCCGGCCAGCTACACCACCAGCAGACTATTGGTTTATGAGTCAGCCGACGCCGAGCTCAGCCTTGAGCGCACCGCAAGGCGCCGTAACGTTTAACGCGCAGCTCGTTACGCCAGGTGCGCCAACCCAGCCGCCAGTAGTGGCTGCTCCCGTAAATGATGACCTGCCAGCCGACGAAGAGGCAGCGCTCGTCCAAAAACTCGCAGAGCAGCAGAAGGTCGAAAACATTCAGTACGGCCACCTGCACACCATTCAGCCGCTATCCGTCCAGAAACAGCAGCAGCAACAGCAGGCTGCCATAGCCGCAGCACAAGCCAAGGCGGCGGCCGCCCTCAACACGCAACCGGCGCCAGGTGCGCCAAAACCGCCAGAACCAAAGGTGACACAAGCCCCGGACGCTGCTATACTAAACCTAGCGAGGAACGACGACCTAGATGTGGCGACAATCGCGCGGCAAGCCCAAAAGCAGCGGCCGGAACCGCCACAGGATGAAGTTGTCATTTCGCTGCACTAACCATGAAAGCAGTGGAACCAAAAACGCATAGCAGGGTGGGACAGTAAGTATATGGATCCTTATTCGCAAAATCAGCAACAACCGGTAGCGGGCAACAACCCGTACGCCAGCCCCAACACGCCTCCCGCCGGCGCGTTCGGACAACCACAGCCCAATCCTGTAGCGCAGCCAGCTGCCGTGCCCGGTGCGTATGCGCCGCCCACCGACATGCGGCAACCCGTACCAACCCAAATGCCTAATGCCTATCAGCGCCCAGCAGCGCCCCAGGCCGCACAGCCGCAAGCGGTTGTTTCGGCGGCAACACCCGGAACTGGCAAGAGCACCAACACCCCCACCGTCAAACCCGTGCAAGGCAACCCGAACAGCACCCAGAACAGCTTGCAGATCGCCGAAATCCGCGACGGCATCGTCATTATGAATGATGGCTCGTTCCGCTCGGTTATTATGGCCAAATCAATCAACTTTGACCTCATGAGTTCGCAAGAACAAGAGGCGGTTGAATACAGCTATCAGGGCTTCTTAAACTCATTGTACTTTCCAGTGCAAATCTTTGTTCGTTCACAAAAAGTCGATTTACAGCCATACCTCGAAAAGCTCGACAAGATCCGCTCCGAGCACGACAACATGCTGCTGGCACTCCTTATGGAGGACTATATCCAGTACATGACACAGCTCAGTCAGCAGACAAACATCATGGACAAAAAGTTCTACGTCGTCATTCCGTACTTCCCGCATGTTGACGTCCAAAAGGCGCTGACGCAAAGCAAAAACTTCTTTACCGGCGTGCTCGCACTCTTTGATAAAAAAGAGCAGCACGTGGTTATCAACGAAGCCGAGCTCGAAAAGGCCAAGACCGAACTGCGCAACCGCGTGCAAGCGGTGCTTGGCGGTTTGCTGCAATCCGGCGTCCAGGCGCTGCCACTCGACACGCAGGAGCTTATCGAACTGTACTACGACACCTACAACCCCGACACAGCTACGCGCCAGGAACTTAAAAACTTTGGCAACCTGACTGCCGACATCGTCACCAAAGGCCAGGGATCGGCCGCACAAGCCCACCTGCAAAAGGAGATGATGTAATGGCACGCAAAAAGCAACAACTTGACCCGATAGCACTGGCGCAAGCCCAAAAACAGCGCGAGCAGCAAGAGGTCAACGCCGCTTTCCAGCGCGGTATTACGGCGCTGCGCGACTTTATTGCGCCAAGTTCTATCGAATTCCAGCCAGCCAGTTTTCGCATTGGCACGCGTTTGGCGCGCACATTTTACGTGTACGGCTATCCGCGCCAGCTCTTTACCGGCTGGATGAGCAGCCTGGTCAACCTCGACGAAGTCATGGACATTTCCATGTTTGTATATCCGGTAGAAAGCCAGGTGATCCTGGAAAACCTGCGTAAAAAAGTAACGCAACTTGAGGCCGGCATCCAGATCGACGCCGAAAAGGGCCGCGTCCGCGACCCAGGCAAGCAGGCCGCCATTATGGACGCCGAAGAAATGCGCGACAAACTCCAGGTGGGCGAAGAGCGCTTTTTCCGCTTCGGCCTGTATTTTACGATTTACGCCAGCGGCACCGAAGAACTCGAGTTTGTTTCGCACAAAGTTGAATCACTGCTCGGCCAGCAGCTGGTGTACTCCAAACCGGCAACGTCACAGCAAGAGCAGGGACTCAACTCGACTGTGCCACAGTTTACCGACCAATTACAGATTCGCCGCAACATGTCTACCGGCGCAATTTCAACCAGCTTCCCGTTCACGTCGGCCGACCTCAGCCAGGACAACGGCATTTTGTACGGCATCAACATGCACAACTCCGGTTTGGTAATTTTTGACCGGTTCAGTCTGGAAAACGGCAACTCGGTCGTGTTTGCCAAGTCTGGTGCCGGTAAGTCGTTCACCGTCAAACTCGAAGCCCTGCGCAGCATGATGATGGGCACCGAGATCTTTATTATCGACCCCGAAAACGAATATGAGCGCATGTGTGACGCCGTTGGCGGCGCGTATGTCCGGCTGAGTTTGAGCTCGGTCACGCGCATCAACCCATTTGATCTGCCGCAAGTTATCGATACCGAGGAAGCCGACAACGCGCTGCGCAGCAACCTTATCACCCTGCACGGTTTGCTGCGTCTCATGATGGGCGGCGCCCAGGCGCAAATGCTTGGCGGCAACGCCGTGATGGCGCCCGCACTTTCGCCGGTAGAAGAAGCCGACCTCGACGCAGCGCTCATTGAAACCTACGCGAAAGCCGGCATCACCAACGACCCGCTCACACACACCGGCTTGCCGCCAACGATTGCCGATTTATATGACACGCTGCTGCACATGGGCGGCACTGGCCCGCAGCTGGCCCAGCGTCTCCGCAAGTACACCACCGGTACGTTTGCCGGCATCTTTAGCCAGCAGTCAAACATCGACATCAACAACCCGCTGGTCGTGTTCAACATTCGTGATCTTGAGGACGAGCTCCGCCCGGTCGCCATGTACATCGTCCTTAATTACATTTGGAACAAGACCAAGGGTGACCAGCGCCGCCGAATCCTGATCGTCGACGAAGCCTGGCAGCTCATGAAGTACGAGGACTCGGCCAACTTCTTGTTCTCGCTTGCCAAGCGCGCCCGCAAATACAACCTCGGCATCACCACTATTACGCAGGACGTCGAAGACTTTATGGGCTCACGTATGGGCCGCGCCGTGGTGGCTAACGCCTCAATGCAATTCCTGCTCAAACAGTCATCGACAGCGGTCGACGTACTGAGCGACGTCTTCAAGCTGACCAGCGAAGAAAAGAAACGCCTCAGCCAATTCCCGGTTGGGCAAGGCCTGTTCTTTGCCGGCCAAAACCACGTGCACATTCAGGTGGTCGCCAGTCCAACCGAGACCGGCCTCATCACCACCAACCCAGTGCAAATCCAGCAAATGCAGCAAGGCGATATGAACCAGCCGCAAGGCACGATTGACCTATCCAACCAACTCTATCCGGGTGTATAGTAATAAAAGCTTATGCCAAAAAGATCTCTCGGCCCCACTGACGACACCGACAGCAATATAGCTGAACACTACGAGGATGAGTTCGATCCAACGCACGGTGCCAGCACGGGCAGCGAAGAAACAGGAGCGGCCGGTGAAAACGCAGGCGCTGACGCCACGCGCGGCGGCGAGGAAGGTCACGGTGCTTTAACGCCAAAAGGTCTGCGAGACGCGGAAGGCGGCGTGCGCGGCCAGATCGGCAACCATGAAAACAACGCGGGTGAAAAAGCTGCGAAAGCCGCCGGTGAAGTGGCCAACAAGCTCGAAGATGCCGCCGGCCCGGCCGGTAAAGCGGCGAAACTTGCCCAAAAACTCCTTGAAAAAGTAGGCGGCAAAAAGAAAGGCATACTCAGTACCGTCCTTTCGGTAATCTTGGTGATAGGGATCGTATTCGCAGGTGGAAACGCCGCAACGCACGAAATTAACCACTTCGCAAACGCCCTCCTAAAAGAAGAAGGCAAGGTCGCCCAGCACATGGAGCAAAAAATAGCCGGCAATGTGATGGACAGCATTGCGCGGAAGATCCAGAAGAAACTCAGCGGCACGCAAGAAGAAAAGCAAGCCCTCGAAAAAGAAGACGCCGACGCCAAAGCCAACGGTGAAAAACTAACGCAGGCAGTCGACGAATTCCCACTCACCACAAGTCCGGAATTCGCCACCCTTATGGATAAAGCGGGCATGACCTTAAAATACGACCCGAACGGTAACTTTAAGGGCATCTTCGATTCATCCACCGGCGAAGATATCACCACGAAATTCAACGACTTTTCCGAAGGAGCCGTCGACAAGTTACTCGAAACAGAATTTAAGCTCGACCAAATCGAAACCTATCGGCCGCTTATGACTGTCGAAGCGGGAGTGGATTTCAACATATTTCCGGTTGACGGCAGCAAAGATAAAGACCCCAATAAGACGCTGAACGATGCGGTTGAAAAGGGAGCGAGCGGCGAAGAGATATCAGAGGCGATATCCGAAGAAAACAACAAACCCCCTCAGGAAGGACAAGATAATTCCGCCTATAGCGAGCAGGAGGCGGACTCGAAAGTCATCCGCGACGGCGTGAAGGCGGCACAGGATGAATTCTCCAAATCCGGTGATGCGGGCGCGGCGCAAGCCGCTGGCGTAAAAGCCGCGGGTTTAGACCTCAAGAGTCTTGGTAACAAATTGTTTATAGCCAACCTGGCTACGACCGCCTGCAGCATCAAGGAGGCCATTGCCACTGCATCGGATGCCCGTGTCGTAGAAATATTAAAGCTGCTCATGCGGCAGGGTAATGAACTTCCGAGTATCGCAGGCGAACTTAATGCCGGGAAACTTAAAGGGCACACGGTCAGTAAAGTCGTAAAGCTACTGCAAGGCAACCCCGGGCTCGTATCCGCATTCTCAGGGAAAGACGGCCAAGACAGTGATGTAACTCCTATTGCAGCACTGCCGGCCACCCGTTCAGCCGCATGGCACCGTGACACCGGCCAGCCGGTCAACTCCAATCCACATAGCACGATTTATACACCGGATATTGCCGACGCCGCGCGCCCAAACAAAAGCGGCGCCAGCAAGCTGGTGGATTCCGTCCAGGGCATACTTAACTTGGGCGGGCTCGGGAGTCTTGGCTGTAAAGCATTGACGAGTAAGTTTAGTATTATCTTCCAGGCCGGTGCGAACGTCGTCCAGATTATTACGAACATTGGCGACTTTGGTGCCACACAGGCAGCGGTCGCCCTGGGGTCAACTGCTGCTATTGAAGTCCTCGAAAACGTCGTATTACCCGAGGCCATAAGCTACTTTACAGTCCTTGCCATTACCGGTACGGTTGCCCCTGTCCATCAAATAAATAATGGTGCGGCCGGGCTTGATGCCTCGTTCAGCCTATTTGGTAACTTCCTGGGTGGTGTAGGCCAGACAAATGCAAATACACTTAAACTGCGGCAAAACGCAACAAAAACCGCCATGCTCACAGACATGCAAAAGCCCTGGACATACCGGACCCTTGCGCTTGATAACCCCAGCTCGCTTGCGTTCCGTTTAATGGCGCGCATGCCATTTGGCACGCAGAATATGATGAGTGGCGTAGCCAGTTACTTTACCGGGTTTCCGTTCAACATATTTCAACAGTTATCAAGCATTGTTACAGCCCGTGATCCGGTGTTTGCCGATAGCGCCGTAGGGAACTGCATAGACGCCTATTGCATTACCACCAATGCGAGTGATGATAGCGATTTAGACAAATACAAAATGGAGGATGCAGAGCATTATCTGTTCAGCAACGTCTCGGCCGGCGGTAAAACCATCAAGCGCATCGACGCGCTGGGCAACCCCGAAACCTACCAAGCCAGCCAGGACGGCGACACGAACTTCGACGACTTAATGCACTGCTTTGGCCGGAGTACACTCGACAACCTTGCCGACCGCAGCGACGGCTCCAACGATGCCGCCAAGAAAAACTGCGGCAGCCTCGGCACCTTCGATCTCACTAACCCCGCAGATGATCCGAACAAGCAGCCGACCGACGACACCATTGCTCACATCTACTGCAAATCCCTGGTCGGCAACTACGACGACGGCGCCTGCCTCGCGCAAGTAAAGCCGCAGCTGCACGACGATATTGGCCACTATCGCGCACTGCTTGGCTATTATCCTATAATGAAAACATTCACGAGTATGACCAATGTCACCAATTAGAGCACTCACCATTTTCTTAAGCGTCGTTGTTATTGCACAACTTATTGTGTCTAATTCGGCGGTGCGGGCGCTCAACCAGAACGCGCTCCTTAACCTGGGCACCTCAAGCATATACTGGTGGCCGGACCAGGGCGGCGTCTGCGCGACAGCCTCAACGTTATCGAGCCCCAACACCAGCGAGGGTACCAACCAGCCGCCAAGCGCGACCACCGCGCCAACGAACAAGGATTACGCCGGCCGGCAAATTCTTACCGACGCGCAGCTTACCGCGATCCAACAGAGCCAATCAGTCTACCAGCAAGCCGCCAGCCAGGTCGGCATCCCGTGGCAAATGATCGCCGTCGTCCACTTGCGCGAAAGCGGCCTCAAAGTTGCCAACCCGGCAAACGGCCAGGGTATCTTCCAGTTCGCCAATAAGCAGGGCGGCCCATACCCAGAAGGTCCCGTTAGTCAGGCAGAGTTTTTACGCCAAGCGATACTGGCCGCACAATACTTAAAAACGAAGGCGACTGCCAATTACGCCGCACATAAAACGCTTAGCACGAACTCCGACGGCGAAACCGTTAAAGACACATTCTTCAGCTACAACGGCCGCGCCGGGTCATATATTAACCAGGCCGCGGCACTCGGATTTGACCCGAACTCACAGGGATACGAAGGTTCACCATATGTTATGAACAAAGCCGACGCCAAGCGTGATCCGGCCACCAATCCATCGGGTTGGGGACAAATTAAGACTGACGGCGGCAGCTTGTCATACCCGGCAAACGGCGACTACGGCGCGTTTATCGAGTACGGCGCGCTTACAGGTATTCAGTCCGATAACTGTGGCGGCGGCACCGTGAACTGTAGTTCGACCACCAATGCAGCGGCAACCAGCGGCATTAGTCCGACGAGGCAAAAAGTCGTTTGCTTATTAGAGCAAGAGTTGCAGCTATGGAAGAATGGTCAAATGAAGATTGGTTTCCGCGCCAACTCTGCCGACAGCTTCTCGAAATACTCACAAAACGCCAACGAACTATGGTGTGCCGACTTTGTGAGCTGGATTTATAACCAGGCAGGCTACCCGCTCAAGGATGGAGGTGCCTGGAGGATTCCAGGGGTTGCAACTATCGACTCGATAGGCCGTGCCGGCGGAAAATTCCACTGGCATGCTCCGGGCGGCTATACGCCACGCCCTGGTGATTTGGTTATTCACGGCGGCAGCCAGCACGTCAATGCCGTTGACACGTACACCAATGGAAAACTCACTATGATCGGCGGCGACCAAGGCAATCCAGCATACAAAGGTAATCCCGACAACGAATACCCTGACTACTCGATCGTCAGTGCCGACACCTACGAAATCAACGACATAACGGCATACGTATCGCCAGATTAAGGAGATTTATGGAACCAAACACACCTTATACTGCCCAGATGCAGCCACGGCGCTCATTCGCCCCACTCATCGTGGTTGTGGCAGTTATTGCCGCTATAGTTATCGGCATACTGTATGTATTAAGCCTGCCGTTTCATCTGGTGAACACCACACCAAGCACCGCGAGCATCGCAACCTACACACCAACGTTAGATCTCAACTTTAACCGCGAGCTCGATAACGCCAAAACCGCAACGCCAGTTGCAGACCAGAATATCATCCGCTCATCAAGCGTCTCAGGCAAAACCCTCACCATTAACTTGACGTCGCTTGCCGAAAACAAAACCTACACGATCACCATCGCCGTCGTGCAGGCAAAAGACGGCTCGCAAATACGGAATATTTCGCTTAAGTTCAAGCCAAAATATGTTCCGGCCGACAAACTGCCGAAAAGCCAGCAACAAACCTTGCTTAACAACCAGGACAAGAACGGGCCGCAACCCGACCCGATTTACGGGCTCGTGCCGTACAGCACACTTGACTTTACCCTGCAGGCTTTTCCAACAGCAGACGGTAAGGGCATTGAGGTTGATGCTAATCTACTGCCGAGTGCCGCCGACCTTAGCAACGAAGATCAGGCCATCGCCCAATACAAGCAAGAAGTGGTGGACTACATTAAATCAAAGGGCCTTGACCCAAGCAAATACACCATCAATTACACCGTTACACAGCCAACGACCTAGGATTTTAGGCGGCGTCCATCGGGATAATATTGGCTTTGTTGGTGAAGTGCTGGATAACAACGTCTGCGTCGGTGGTCGTAATAAATGTCTGGTAATCGCGCAAAAAGTCGGTGAGCGCTTGGCGCCGTTTGCCATCGAGTTCACTAAACACGTCGTCGAGCAATAAAATCGGCTTGCGGGTGTGGGCTTGCTCGAGCAGTTTAGTCTCGAGGATTTTGAGCGCTAGCACCAGCGTGCGCGTTTCGCCGCGCGAGGCGCTGTCCTGCAGCGGATGATCGCCCAGCAAAGCAGCGATGTCATCACGGTGCGGGCCGGCGCCCGTAAAGCCACGCAGCCGGTCAAGCTCAAAATCGGCTTCTAATTTATGCAGCAGCGCGCTTTCGTAGGTGGCGGTAGGCAGTTTTGCCACATAGGTAAGCCGCACGTCGCTTGGGCGTTGCGCCAATTCGCTGTATAGGCTGCTGAGTTCGGCATTGAGCGTGTCGAGCATGGCCAGCCGCCGTTTTACTAGCTGTCCGCCAAGCTCGCTCAAACGAATATTCCACACAAACAATTGCTCCGGCGTCGCGCGACCGCTTTTGAGCAGGGCGTTGCGCTGTGCCAGCACGCGCCGATAATGGCGGCGCACCGTGCCAAAACCGGGCTCGGTCTGCTCTATAAGGTCGTCTAGAAAGCTGCGCCGCGACTCGGGCGCACCGGTTAACAGCAATAAATGATTCGGCTCAAACAATACGGCTGGAATTGATTTGGCAGGAGTTAAGCGCAATATCGTTTGGCCGTCGACCTCGAATTTTTTACTCAGCGCCGGTGTGGTTTGCAGTTTAAGCGTCCGCGTTTGGCCGTCGGCCGTGTGCGCATCCAGGCGCGCCCAATCCTGGCCAAAGCGCAGCAAATCAGCGCTCTCGGCGCGGTACGAATTGCCGCGCGCCAGCACCAATATTGCCTCGAGTAAGTTGGTTTTACCGCTGGCGTTCGGGCCCACAATAATATTCACGCCCGGACTCAATTCAAACGAGGTGTCGGCGTACGACCGGAAATGTTGCAAGCGGATATCGGTCAGCATGATACCTATATTGTACCTAGCTCTTGAGCGGCATCACAATGTGCACGTAGTCTTCGGCGGCCGGATCCTTCAGCACCGAAGGCTCAAGCTTGCCGTTAAAGCAAAACGTCACCTCGTCGCCGTTCAGCACGTGCAGCGCATCCAGCACATACCGCGAATTCAACGTGATATTGCCGTCGCCGGTAACTGTACCATTGGCCGTTGCCGTGTTTTCACCAAGCTGCGACGCCACCGAGCGAATACTGACCGCCTGAGCCGCTTCGTCGATATTAATCGTGATACTGCCGGCGCTTTCGCGGGCGAATAGGCTCGAAACCTTAGTAATGTTTAGTAGGTCGGCACGCTTAAGTGTCACGCTTGTAGCAAACTTGGACGGAATAAGGCTTTGGTAGGGCGGGTATTTGCCGTCAATAAGGCGCGCTACGAGCTCCACATCGCCAGCCTGGAACAAAACCTGCTGGTCATCGCTCGTAACCACCACATCGCCCTCAAAATCGCCCACAATGCGTAAGACTTCCTGCATGGCAGTGACCGGAACGAGCAGATTGATGTCTTCTTCCATGGCCATGAGCTGTTTTTCAGCCAAGCGATAGCTGTCGGTGGCAGCCATGTATAACTTGCCATCGCTGGTGTGCAGATATACGCCCGTTAGCACCGGCCGCGCCTCGTCGCTCGAGGCCGCGAGCACCACTTGCTGCAAAGCTTTTTTGAGCGTGTCAGCCGGGATGCTCCACGATTTACCCTCGCTGATCGCCGGCATCACCGGAAATTCCTCGGCCGACACACCATTAATAGCGGACTGATATTGCTCGGTCGCGATGTGCAGCTTGTAATCCTCGAGTTTGAGGTTAATCACATCGTTCGGCAAACTGCCCACAAAATCCTGCATGAGCCGGGCAGGGACCGTAATGGCGCCTTCGTCCGAAACCTTCGCTCCAATGTAATGGGTTATTGCGATGTCAAGATTGGTTGCCGCAATACTCAGTCGATTGCTGACTGTCTTAATCAATACGTTAGCAAGGACGGGGAGAGTACCGCGTGTGCTGGCAACCCGCGCGACTGTGCCAAGTGCTTTATTGAGATTTTCCTGTGTGACCTGCAGCTTCATGTCTTATATCCCTATATTACTTAGTTTATTTAGTAGTAGTTATTATTAGTCCTGTGTAAAGCGTGGAAAACTGGTTCTGTAACAGTGGTAATTTGAACAAATTTGTTGTGGGCAAGCCAGTGGTTTGAAACCGTGGAAAGTGGGTATAAAACGTGGGTTTTACCCATGCATATAATGAAGGGCGGCCGAATCGTGTGCATACATTATGTATTCGTACCCACGTAGTCCGCAGGTTTTGCTCATATTTTCCACATGTTTTACGCATAGAGCCGCTCCTTGATTTGGGTGATTGCCGTACGAAGATCAGAGTCTTCTTTGGATTCTTTCTCGATCTTTTCAATGGAGTGAATGGCGGTGGTGTGGTCTTTGCGGCCAAGCTCGCGGGCGATTTTTGGAAAGCTTAAATGGAGTTCACTGCGCAGCATGTACATGGCGACTTGGCGCGGCACTACGATGTCTTTGTCGCGTTTGGGTCCCAAAATATCCTCGACTGGTATTTGAAAGTGGCGTGCAGTGCGCTCTACGATTTGTCGTGCGCTCAAATGTTTGGGCCGCGTTTGGGTGGCGCCGAGCAGGCTGCTGGCGATGGCGAGCGTAGGTTCGAGTTCACGCATTTCGCAGTAGGCGAGCAGCTGGTTGAGGGCGCCTTCGAGCTCACGAATATTGGTCTGCACATTGGTGGCTAAATACTCGGATACATCGCGCGCCAGATCAACGCCGTGCGCTTCGGCCTTGGTTTGTACGATGGCATAGCGCGTTTCGAGGTCCGGGTTTTGCATGTCGATGCTCATACCCCAGACAAAGCGCGAACGCAAGCGTTCCTCGAGCGTCGGGATGTCGCGCGGCGGCTTATCACTGCTGATGATAATCTGTTTATTAGCTTGATGCAGCGCATTAAAGGTGTGAAAGAATTCTTCCTGAATCTTTTCTTTGCCGGCCAGGAACTGTACATCGTCCACGATTAGCACATCGGCGCCGCGGTAAAAGTCGGCAAAGTCGGTGTTCTTTTTAAAGCGCAGGGCGTCCACGAACTCCTGCACGAATTGCTCGCTCGAAACATATACTACGCGCGCTCTCGAGTTTTGCGCCAGCACTTCGTTGCCAACGGCTTGGATGAGGTGTGTTTTGCCGATCCCAACGCCGCCGTATAAAAACAACGGGTTATATTTGGTGCCGGGGTTGGCAGCAATGGCTTGGCAGGCGGCGTAGGCGAGCTCGTTACCGGAGCCGACGATAAAATTGTCGAATGTGTAACGCTCATTAATGCCTTGGCGATAGGCGTGGGCCAGTGTGTTGGTCTGCGGCCGCTCGGTCCGCGCAGGCGATTGTGGTCTTGGCGCAGGCGCCGCGGTTAGGATGTCTTCGCCTTCCTCGGTTTGGTGGGCAGTGAGTGTGGAGTGGATTTTGTATTCAATGCGTGTGGTGTTTGCGCCATTTTTTTGCAGCGTTGTCACAATGAGGTCGTTGTACTTGCGCTCAAGCTGCTGCTTTATAAAGACGTTCGGCACGCCAATGATAATAGTGTCGTTGTCATGACGCAGCAGATTCGTATTTTTGAACCATGTAATAAAGTTGCCTCTTGAGACTGACAATTCAATCTCGCCAAGCACTGCTTGCCATAAGCTACTCTGTTGCATACCCTCGCTCCTGAAGTCCGTCGGTTATATCCCAAATATACGCTAGAACAGCTGACTTTTCCACATGTTTGTATATACTACATCGGAACGCTTGCCAAATTTATTGTCAAGAGGGGATTTTTCCACACGTTGCCGCCACATCTGGTGAATCTGTGGAAAATACTTGGAAATAAGTGGAAAACTTGCTAGTATTAGTGGGTTAAATATTGTCATTTTAACCAAATATGACAATAGACAAGTTAAGGGTATGGTGGGAGAAATCATTTTCTACTCAAGGCGCCTCGGAAGCGCGAAATGTGTTATTTAAACACATTTCGCGACCCGCACGTGCCGAGAGAAGAAAATGATTTCTCCATTGCCGCGGACTTCATATGTGAAGGCCTGTAACTGATCTTGTCTAAATAGTCTAAATAAGGTAGAGTAAGAGCATATGCCAAAACGAACGTACCAACCCAAGAAGCGTCACCGCGCACATGAACACGGTTTCATGAAGCGCATGGCCAGCCGCGCCGGCCGCCTCGTACTGAAGCGCCGCCGCAACAAAGGCCGCGCTCGGCTGACACACTAAACAACTAAGGACAATATTTGCCGGTCTTTTGCCGGCGCGACTTAGCGACGAAGGCTTTTCACGAAATGATTCATCGAACACATCGGTTTCATGGGCGGAACAGCCTTCGTTTCGTTTATAAGAATGGGCAGACGGTACGCTCGGCGTGCTCCGCGCTCAAATTTGCGGCGAATCCGCGCCGCCGCACGTACCGCGTCGCAGTGGTAGTTAGTCGCAAGGTGCATAAATCGGCTGTGGTCCGTAACCGCATTCGCCGCCGCATATACGAGATCATCCGCGCGCATGCAGCCAATATTGTGGGTGCTTATGATATGGTGTTTACGGCATTCAGCGACCAGCTCGCCACTATGGAACAACAGGAACTTTCTGCAACAATTGTGACGCAGCTGGAGGAAGCTGGTATTATAAAAAATTTGGATGAGCCGCCAGCGCCTTCATCTGAAAATCATGCTATAGTAAAGCATTAAGGAGCGCTACATGTTCACAACGCTGATCGTTCAACCTATTTTCAACCTGCTCGTGTTGATTTATGCCATTTTGCCGGGACACAACTTTGGGTTGGCGATCATCATCTTTACGATTATTGTGCGCCTGTTGTTGTGGCCGCTCGTGAAGAAACAGCTCACGCAGGCCAAAGCCATGCGCAAGCTGCAGCCTGAGCTCAAGAAGATCAAAAAGGCAGCTGCCGGTGACCGCCAAAAAGAATCCACGATGATGATGGAGCTTTATAAGGAGCGCGGCATCAACCCGTTCGGCTCGATCGGCGTGCTGATTCTGCAAATCCCGATTCTTATTGGTCTGTACAGTGGTCTGCGCCGCGTGGTGGACGATCCGCACGCGCTCGTCACATTTTCATACCCGGTGCTGCAGCACCTCAGTTGGATGAAGGAGCTCGCCGGCAATATTCACTTATTTGATAGTACGTTGTTTGGCGTAGTTGATCTGACGCGCAGCGCGCTCGGCAAGGCGGGCGTGTACTGGCCGGCCATGATTATTGTGATCGGCAGCGCCGTCGTGCAGTACTACCAGGCCAAACAGCTGACACCAAGCGACAAAGACTCGCGCTCGCTCCGCACTATCCTTAAGGACGCCGGTGGTGGCAAACAAGCGGAACAAGGCGAGGTCAATGCCGCCGTGGGCCGCAGCACGCGGTTTTTGTTCCCAGTTATGATTTTCTTCTTTACGGTAAACATCGCCTCGGCGCTCAGTTTGTACTGGCTCACCGGTGGTATTGTGGCCTACATTCAGCAATCGATCGTCCTGCGTGACGACGAAGAAGCGATGGAAAAAGAAGCGGATGCGCCCGGCAAGACAACGGGCGAGGTTATTGAAGGCGAGGTTGTTGCCGCCAAATCAGCTCCCAAAAAGAAATCCTCCAAGAAGCACGCTAAAAAAGGAAGGAAGAAATAATGGAAGCTTCAATCCAATACGCTAAAAAGTACCTCGAGGACCTGCTATCGTTTTTTGGGTTAAACACCGAAGTCTATGCCACGAGCGAAGATGATGTGATTGAGCTCGAAGTTCCTTCCACGCATCTGAACGGGTTTTTGATCGGCCAGCGCGGCGACAACATGCGCGCCATCCAGTTTTTGATATCCAGCGCGCTCAAAAACAACAATTATGAATTTGTGCGCGTCAATGTTGACGTTGCCGACTACAAAAAGCAGCGTGCGGCGCGCCTTGCCAAGCAAGCTGGCGAATGGGTCGAGCAGGTAAAAAACAGCGGTGAACCCATGGAACTCAAGCCCATGAACGCCGTCGACCGCCGCACCGTGCACAAAGTCGCCCAAGAAGCCGGCATTGTGAGCGAATCAATCGGCGAAGGCCGCGACCGCCGCATCGTACTCAAACCCGCCGCGTAATTTTAAAACAGAGATATTTCGTTATCTAGCTCGTCCAGTTTGTCGAGATCGATCTGACCTTTTGTAACCATGGCCGCTTTAAGAACGCTTCTTACCGCATCCTTTAAAATTTTTTCAGTAAAATGATTCTCGTTGTCGGGTTTGTAGGGTTGGCGCAAGGGTGAAGTCTGAATAGCATATAAAGACCCCTCATCTGTTGAAGCGAGATGGTTTATCATTTTATGACCATGTTCTTTCACACGGTCTTCCTGTTTTACATCGATACTGCCGGTTTGTGCTGCCGCAGTTATCGCTCGGCCCCATAGCGCGGGTTCAATGTCTAACGGCGGCTGTACAACCAGAAGCGTTTCATAGCCGCCCTCCTGAGGATATGCAATCGCAGCATTATAAATACCTTCTGTAACTATCTCAGCCATTTAAAAACCTCACGAACTACTTTAGATTATATTGTATCATATTTTGATCATATATAAAGTATAATTCCTTGCTATCGATCTGGGGCTGTGGCTATTCGGCAAGGGTTTTTTGGAAGACTTGCAGGGTTTGTTCGGCCATGCGCTTCCAGGAGTATTTGGCGACTTGCGCTTTGCCTTTGGCGATGAGCTGCTTTTTAAGCGTCGGCTCGGCAATGATCTCGGCAATTTTAGCGGCCATGTCGGTTACATCCAGCGGGTCAAAGTAGTGCGCCGCATCACCATTCACCTCTGGCAAGCAGGTGGCATTGCTGGAGGCAACGGCGGCGCCGTGGCGCATGGCCTCAAGCCCGGGCAGGCCAAAGCCTTCGCTCAGTGACGGAAAAATGTACGCTTGGCAGTTTTCGTACATCCATTTGAGCGCGGCGTCGCTGACGAAATCCGTAAATACCACGTCCGGAATCCCGGCTGCTTGCACGCGGCGCACGATAATGCGGTACATGTCGTCCTTTTTGCCGACGAGCGCCAGCTGCAGGTCGGGGAATTGCTGCTTTAAGATCTGAAAAGCTTCAACCAGCCGCCATAAGTTTTTGTGCGGCTGCGGTCTGCCGACGTACATAATAAATTTCTTATTTTGCAAGGCGGGCAGGGGCTCGGGCTCGCCCGGGAGGTAATCGGCGGATTCGTATGTTACGGTGAATTTTTCGCGCGGCACATGCGTGTACGCGGCAACGTCATCGGCCACAAAGTTGGTTGGCGCAATCAGCGCATCGCTTTTGCGCGCCACATATTTGTTAACCCACTTATAAATCTGTTGTTTAACGCTGTACACCAGTGGATTTTTGGTTGGATTACGGAACCGGATGCCGGTGAGATCCTGCATGCATGTCACGGTTTTGCCGCGGTACAACACCGGCTGCTGCACCATCGGGAAAAATACCAGATCAGGGCGCAAACTTTTAATTTGTCCCATAAAGCCGAGCTGTTCGCCAAACGTGAATTCCTTAAATGGCGTGGCGACTTTGGTAAAGTGCGGATTGGTTGGCTGCCAGCCGTCCATGTCTTTTGGCTGGAGCAGCACAACGTAATCATGACCACTGTCAACTTGTTGTAAATAATGTAAAAGGCGTTCAACGTAGCGGCCGGTGCTAGTGCGCAGTTCGCGCGCATCAATTACGATTCTCTTCATCCCTTAGACGATCCCTTTTTTGCCGAGCAAACGCCAATAGCCGGCGCGCAGTTGGCGTAATCGCCGTGCGTTCGGTGGTAAATCGTGCGTCATGAGCGTCCAGATATATTTGGCGGATACGCCGCGGGCGCGCTGGATTTCATGCCGTTCGATCAATTTGAGCGGCAAAAGCTGCCACGCCTTAAGCCATCCTTTAAACGCGGCTTTGCCGTGGTGGCGCTGGATCGCGCTCGCAAAAAACAGCAAATATGCCAGCGTGAATCGCGGCAAAACGCGCCACAAATATGCTGCCGGTATATTCTTCCAAAGCAGGAGCGGCAGGTTTTTCATGGTCTGATAGGTAGTAAAGCCTTTGATCTTACCGCTGGTGGCGCCGATTTGGTGGTACGCAATGGCTTTGGGCTCGTAGCGCACTTTCCAGCCGGCAAGCTGCGCGCGCAGGCTCACATCCACATCTTCGTAATAGGCGAAGAAGTCTTCGTCGAACAGTCCGATGTCGTCAAATAATGCGGTGCGGTACAGACTGGCACCGCCGGAGCCGCCAAGCACGGCGGTTTCGCGGTCGTATTTGTCCGAGACTGGCTCGCCCCGGCCGCGCGGATATGGCAAGCCCCAGGTTGTGTAATAATCGCCGGTGCTGTCCAGGTGTTCCTTATTGGCATCCATGAGTTTGCAGGTTACGATGCCGACGCTGTCGTTGTTGTCGAGCGCTCGCACCAGTTCTTCGAGCCATGTTTTGCTGGCGATGGCATCGTTGTTAAACAGCGCAACGTAGCGGGCGCCGTCCTCCATTGCCTTACGGATGCCGGCGTTGACGCCACCGGCGAAACCCTTGTTTTCGCGGTGCTCAATCACCTCCACCTTTTTGAAATTTTCTTTGATATATTGCAGCGAGCCGTCGATCGAGCCGTTGTCCACTACAATAATATGCGCCTTTAACGATTGCGCCAGCAGTGACTTTAAGCAGGCGCCGACCTCTTCGCGACCGTTCCAGTTCGGGACAACAACAGTAATGTGTGCGTTTGTTTTCAACATCAAAACCTTTATAAAAGTATACAACTACACTATAATCAAATCTTGATAGACAATGAAACACATTTTCTCGAAACAGAATAGGGCGCTGCTTGCCGAATTGGTGCGAACGGACTTTAAACTCCGCTATCAAGGGTCGGCTTTAGGCTATGCGTGGTCCCTGCTGCGCCCGCTGCTTATTTTCGCCATCCTCTACACGGTTTTCGTGAAGTTTATGAAGATTGATTTTGGCGTGCCGCACACGGCGGTGTATTTGCTGCTCGGCATTGTGATCTGGAACTTCTTTATCGAGATGACGGTGCAGAGCTTGGGCTCGATTGTGGGTCGCGGCGACTTGATCCGCAAAATCCGCATTCCGCGCTGGATTATCGTGTTTAGCAGCAGCATCTCTGCGCTCATTAACCTTTTGCTCAACCTGGTGGTCGTGGCGATTACAATGGCGATTAACAAGGTGGACGTGAGCGATTCTATTTTACTGCTGCCGCTGATTTTGCTTGAAGTCTACGTGTTTGCGCTGGGCTTGTCGCTGTTTTTGTCGGCGGCTTTTGTGAAGTTCCGCGACGTCACGTACATCTGGGAAGTCGTGCTGCAGGCCGGATTTTACCTGACACCGATCCTCTACCCGCTATCGCGACTGCCGAACGTGACATTGCAAAAACTGGTGATTTTAAACCCGATGGGCCAAGCCATTCAAGACGCGCGTTATGCGGTGGTGACGCACAAAACTTCCACGATTTACCACGTGTTCCAGGGCGGTTACGACTTTTTGCTGCCGATTGCGTTTGTAGTGCTGGTACTTGTCGGCGGCCTGGTGTACTTCCGCAAAGAATCTAAGTACTTCGCGGAGAATATTTAATGGCAGACAAACACGCACCGGTGATGATTGCCGTTAATGGCGTTTCTAAATCATTCCGTTTGCCGCACGAAAAAACTACGTCGATCAAGAGCGCGGTCGTTAATTTTTGGCGCCAAAAGCGCTCGTACGAGCTGCAAAAAGTCTTGAAGGACGTGA
Organism: Saccharimonadales bacterium (SeqCode); assembly: GCA_035478835.1. GTDB lineage: Bacteria > Patescibacteriota > Saccharimonadia > Saccharimonadales > UBA4665 > DATASD01. The sequence continues at coordinate 54,252 of DATIJH010000003.1, read as the reverse complement.
ATTTCGAGATCAAGCAAGGCGAGTTTTTTGGTATCGTCGGCCGCAACGGTTCGGGCAAAAGTACGCTGCTCAAGCTGTTGGCCGGGATTTACTCGCCAAGCAAAGGCTCGATCCAGGTACATGGCCGCTTGACGCCGTTTATTGAGCTGGGTGTGGGCTTTAATCCGGAGCTCACCGGCCGCGAAAACGTGTTTTTGAACGGCGCCCTGCTCGGTTTTTCGCGCAAAGAAATGGACCGTTTATATAACGACATCGTCAGCTTTGCCGAGCTGGAGCGCTTTATGGACCAAAAGCTCAAAAACTACAGCAGTGGTATGCAGGTGCGACTGGCATTTTCGATCGCCATTCGCGCGCAGAGCGACATTTTGCTGATCGACGAGGTGCTCGCCGTTGGTGATGCCGCCTTCCAAACCAAATGTTTTGATTATTTTTATGAACTCAAGAAAAAGGGCGCGACCGTGGTGTTCGTGTCGCACGATCGCAGTTCTTTGGAGCGCTTTTGCGACCGCGGCATTTTGGTAGACAAGGGCGAAATCACTAAAGCTGGCACGATCCAGGAAGTGCTGCAGGAATACAGTAAAGTGGTGCTCGAAGAGCTTGGCAATGCCGAAGCTAAAAAGAATGAGGACACCGCGCGCAAGCCGGTCGTCTCCGAATACGCCGCCATCCAAAATACGACGGCCTGCGACGCCGAGGGCCGCTCCAAAAAGAAGTTCAGCTACGGCGATCCGATCGGGCTGCGCTTTACGGTGCAGATAAAGCACGCGCTCAACAACCCGGTGTTCGGCATTACGGTTTGGCAAAAAAACCTGGACAAGGCCGTGTTCGCCACCAACACGCTGATTGATGGTGTAAAAGAAACGGGCGCGTTCGCTGCAGGTGAAACCGTGGAAGTCACCATCGACCTGCCTAAGTTTTTGAACGACGGCGAATACTACATCGAGCCGGCTATTGCCAACGAATCAGCCTCGGTGTTTCTGGATCAGCGGCCGCGCGCCGCAACCTTCTTGATTTCCGGCAGCGACAATCCCCACTCTCTTTTGTCTTCCGACCAAAAGCTCAAGCTAACCGTTCGGAAAGCCGGCAAGAAATAATCGAGAAAGGTTTTAAGGACATGGCAGGCAAGACCAAACAAGCACTGAACGACACCGGAGAACGCATGATCCCGGAATTCCACAAAGGCGATTTGATTTATGCCGAACATCTGACGCGTTACATGTGCGCTCAGGAGTTAGTGCGCGGAAAAGTGGTGCTCGATATTGCCAGCGGCTCCGGCTACGGCAGTCAGTTGCTCGCCAAAACTGCCAAAAAAGTGTACGGCGTGGACGTTGACAAGGGTGCAGTGGAGTACGCCCGTCAGCAGTTCCCGGCCCAAAACCTGGAATACAAAGTTGGCGACGGCGAAAGCATTCCGCTGGAAGACAACTCGGTCGATGTGGTCATCACCTTTGAAACCATTGAGCACATCAAAGATTACCGCAAATTTATCGACGAGATGAAGCGGGTGCTAAAGCCGGACGGCATCGCGATTGTCTCAACGCCGAACGATCTGGAATTTGCCGAGGGCAACCACTTCCACTTACACGAGTTTGAATACAAAGAGCTCGTGGCGCTGCTCAAAAAAGACTTTAAAAACATCGACTCGTACTACCAGGGCACCTGGAAATATGTGGCAGTGGGTGACGAAACGCTCATCAAAAGCGAAGGCGCAATAGAGGTGCCGACGCTCAATCTGGCGCCGCTCAAGACCGAGCAATGTCTGTATTTTTACCTGGTCTGCAGCAACCGCAAGATCGAACAAAACGAAAAGATTGCGCCGCTCGCAGCGCTTGGCGGTCACTACAGCGACCGGCAGATTATTGGGGCGCACATGTCGGCCGAACTGCAGATTGAGAAGGTCGCGAACCACATGCGCGAGCTCGAGGCAAAAAATAGCGTACTCGAAGCCGAGCTACAGAACGCCCGCGACGAAATCCGGGCGATTAAAGGTTCGCGTACCTATCACCTTGCCCAAAATTTTGCCAAGGCCAAACGGAGCATAACCGGCCATGCGCGCCACGACCAAGCTTAAAGAAGCTATAAAGCGCCAGCCGCACCTCTTTGCTGTTGCCAAGGCTGCGCACCGTGTGGTGCGTGAACCGCGCGCCGCCGCGCGCCATTACGCAAACCGCGCCAAGATGCAGCGTGATTTGCGCCGCGTCCTGCGCGCCTATCGCAGTCTGGCTTTTGCGGGCGTGGCCGCAAATGTTCATCGTGCGCCAGACACGCACATGGCCGTTGTGCTGCATTTGTATTACCCGGAGGCTTGGGAGTTGTTTGCAGCCAAACTGCGGCTGCTCAAGGCCTATCCATTTGATTTGTTTGTGACTTTGCCGGTTGCGCACCGCGATTTTGCGGCAACTATTAAGCGCGACTTCCCGGCTGCCTATGTTTTTGTGGTGCCGAATCGCGGACGCGATGTCTTGCCATTTATAGAGGTGGCAAAGGTCTTGGAAAAAGCCGGTTACACGTATTTGTTAAAGATGCACTCCAAAAAGTCCACGCACCGCACCGACGGCGGCGACTGGCTGAGCGACTTGGCGGGCAAGTTGGTGCCGGAGAATCCCGCCGTACTCGACTCGGTTATTGCGGCGCTCAAAAAACCCAAAACCGGCATTATTGGACCGGAAGAGCATTATTTATCGCTGCCAGTGAACTTTGAGGCCAACCAAGGGCACATGCACGAGATTTTAAGCAAGGTTTATTCGCCTGGAACCAGTCTGAAGGTTCTGGGTAGCCGCACGGATTATGGCTTTTTTGCGGGCACGATGTTTTGGGCGCGGCTCGACGCGCTCGCGCCAATCTTGCACCAAAACTACGGCCCCAGGCAATTTGAGGGCGAAGCCGGGCAGATCGACGGCACATTCGCGCATGCGCTGGAGCGCGTATTTTGCCTGAGCGCGGAAATCGATCGCAAGGATCTGTACGAAGTAAACCAAACAGCGCTCGCAAAGCTCAAGACGTACCAGACCGATAACATTCCGGACTGGTCGGACGTGTACATCGGCCCGAAAGAATAATATTATTTGCGTCGGCCGGCTTCGAGCGAAAGTTTTTTGCGGGCTGCGTTGTTGTGCAAATGCTGGCCGGCTTTGTATTTGCCGCGCTGCATAGCCATGTTGTAAAGCGGGGCTTTGGCGAACCATAGCAGCTTGGATTTGGCGCCGTAGTCGCCATCGCGGCGGATGAACTTGTAGTCGGCGATGGTCGGGCGAATCCAACCCAGTAGCAGTGAGCGCCGGCTCGGTACTAAAGCATGGCCGAGGCTTTCCTGCAGGCCAATGTATTCATCGAATTTGCGCTTAAAATATTCGTGCACAGTGTACTCATTGGAGTGCCAGACTTCGCCGAGGGGCGCATAGGCTTTGAGATAACCGTGGGTTTGCATGTCTTCGGCCAGGGCTTGGTCTTCGGCGTATTTGACGTCGCGGAATGGAATGCCGCCCACGAGCAGGTCACGGCGCGCCGCCGAATTTACGTCTGAATAAAAGGTGCTAAGCGGGTTGGTTTCTTTGCCGTCAACCAACGATTTGTGCCGATGAATAAGAATGCCGTCCGGCCCGCAAATGCCGCCGAACACCGTGTTGACCTCACGCTTGATGGTTGCTGCGGCGTCGCGCCGGGCCTGCTGGCGACCAAACACGCAGCCAACGCGGTCACTCAAAAAGAACGGCTCGATCATATTGATGATCCAGCGGTAGTGGGCGGGCGTGGCGTCCTGCGACAGGCACAAAAAGTACTCGCCTTTTGCCATTTCAGCGGCCTGCTGGCGCGTTTTGCCGTGGCCGAATTCGCTGTTTGGTATTTGCTTGAATGTGATTTTGCTTTTGTAGGCCTCAAGAATTTGCAGCGTGCCGTCGGTTGAGCCAGAGTCGATTACAATAACTTCCAGGCCGTATCCGGCGGGCAGCTCCTGATGCAGGATGGCTTCTAAGCATTCGCCTAAGTATTTTTCGCCGTTAAATGTGGGGATGAAAACCGAAATATATTTGCTGATTTTAGCTGAATTTTTTGACATAATCCCAAGTCCTTTGCATGCCGTCTTCGAGCGAGGTGGCTGGCTTAATGCCGAACTCCTCTACAAAACGGTTGATATCGAGCACGTTTTTTTCGAGGAATGTTGCCGGTGTTGGCATGTACTCTTTTTCGACACTGTGGCCGGCGCAGGTTTCGATGGCGCTGATAAGCTCGTTGACGCTCACGCCGTGGCCGCTACCCAGGTTGTATTCGCTGTGTTTGTTGGGCTTGGCGTACGTGCCGGCGAGCATGTCGATGAGATCGTCGATGTAAATGTAGTCGCGCACCATGTTGCCGGTGCCGTACACGGTGATCGGCTGGTTAGACAAGAACTTGTGCATGAAAATGGGGATGACGCCTTGGCGGCCGTAGATATTTTGGCCGGGGCCGTAGGGATTGGCAACGCGGTAGACGACGTAATCGAGGTTTTTGGTGAACTTAAAGTAGCGCAAAAAGTGCTCGACGGTGAGTTTGCCGATGCCGTATGGCGAGCGCGGTTCGGGCAATGTGCGCTCATTGATGGCGGTGCTGTCGATGGCGCCGTACACCGAGCCGCCCGAGGACAAAAAGATTACTTTTTTGACTTGGTGTTTGGTGCAAAGCTCGAATAGTTCAATGCTGCCACGGACGTTGGTCTCGATGTCGATGAATGGGTCGTCGTTTGAGGTGGCTGGCGTGGTGGTTGTGACAAGGTGAAATACGTAGTCGGCGCCGTCGATCGCGTTGTCGAGGTCGCGTTGGTTAAAAAAATCACCCGAAACCAGCTGGACGTTGGCATATTCGGCGAACGGGCTGGCCGCGCCGCGCTGATAATCGGCGAACCGGCCAAAGGCGACAACCGAGTGATCCGGCTCTTTGGCGAATCGTCGTACCAAGTGCTGACCGATAAATCCGCCGGCACCGAACACCACGATTTTACTCATGGCGCCTCGTTTCGCGCTCCACAATGCCAACAAACTTGGCGCCGGACTCAGCCCAGCCGACCTTTTTAACACTGGCCGCAGCCTTTTTGGCGTAGGCCGCGCCGTCTTTGCGGGTTACCACTTTTGTGAGCGTTTTGGCGAGTGACACCGGATCGTTTGGTGAATATTCGATGTACGGATTGTTGGATACGAGCGAGTTGTTTTCGCCCTCGTTTACCACCGGAATGGTGCCGCTGCCCAAGACTTCGAGCGGCAAGAGTGACATGTTGGTGAACGACAAAATAAGCGCGGCCGCGCAGCGGTTGTAAAGGGCGTTGAGCTCGTGCAGCTCGAGTGTCTTGAGGTTGACGTAGGGGAACGGGATGTCGTATTCGGAAACGTCCCAGCCGGCCAGGTTGATGGTGTAATCCGGGTGCTGCTCGTGGAAAAGTTCGAGCGCCATCATGCAGGTTTCAAATCCGCGGCGTTCGGTGAATGGACGGACGTAGCACATGACTTCTTTGCGTTCGCCGGCGTTGTCGTACGAGTACAGTTGTTTGTCCGAGCCAAAGTCGAAATGGTCAGTCTGCATGCCGTACTCGGTATGGAGTTTTTTGGCCAGCCAGCCCCCGGCAGTTACACCGTAAAAGCCCAGTTTATAGGTGTTTTCGGCGAGCGAATAAAAGCTGCCAGCCGGGTAAAAGTACGGTTCAAAGTCTTGGATAAAATAAAAGCGGCGCGCTTTAACGGGCGAATTAAAAGCCGGATAGGCCGTTTCCCAACTTGTGGCAAAAATGCCGTCGGCCGGCAGCATATTGTTATCGTCGGCGAGCCATTGCATGCCCGCAGTCGCCTTAAGCGCTGGATACGAGTCGCCCATGACGTTTAAAATAGCACTGATCGGACTCTTGCCGTCCTGGGCGTACAAGTAAATGCGGCATTCGTGGCCGGCATCTTCCAAAAACTTAATAAAACGAAAGGCGTTTAAGTGACCGCCGCTGCCTTTGCCGGGCGGTGACATGATCCAGTTGAAGGTGAGTTGCTTTTTATCAGTGCCTTTCCAGACGGGTAGCGGCTTGCTGATATCTGCGCGAATCGCATCCTGATATTTGACGCAGGTGTAGATGGGATTTTTGCCCTCTGGTTTTTTGGCGGTGCGTTTGCGGTGTTTTTGTAAGAATTGCAACGCTACAATGGTGAAGCCCAAGAGGCCTTCGTCTCGAAGGACTTTCGTGCCGACCCGAGCCTTGTGTGCAACTTTCTTAACAATCATTTATTTGCCCATTGTACACTGAGTTACTGGCGACCGCAACAAACCGCCCTCTGATATTCGCCCATTTTATATACTCGAACCAGTCGGGATGGTGCCAAGGAATGACGTGCTGAGCGTGATGATGTACGGGTTGGATTGTCCACTTTTTGCAACGAGCGCATTCCAGCCGGTGATCGGGTGTTTTTGGCCGTTATCGACCCAATATACCACGGCTTGGTCGGGCGATTTGACGTACACACTGGCTTGCTGGCAGTTAGGCAAGGCAAGGCGCGGGAATATGGCCGGGGTGTAACTTTGGGCGGAGCTAATGCCGCTTTGCGTTTGGCCAAAGCTGGCGAGTTGGTCGCTGGTTAGCGCATAGCAGCCTTGCTGGTCTACGACGTACACTTTGCCCGAGCCGCCGTCGTACAAGTAGGGCGGGACGCTGGTGCCGCTCACGGGATAGTCGGTGTCGAGGGTGGTTTGCGAATATGTTTCAATATTTGACCAGTCATTCCCGTAAGCAAGGAACGAGGCGCTCGTGGCGTACGGAATGCGCGTGGCGCCGGAAATTACGTACACCGTGCCGCTCGAATTAGACTTAACCACCTGGCCGTCGGCGAGCTTCACGTCAACACTCGATGGCTGCACCGATGACATGACCGAATTGTCGATCGTGTCAAACTTGCTTGGATCGAGGCCCAGCAGCAAGTAATCGGAGTACGTCGGCACGGTGCGCCGCATGCCGCCTTGCACGTACCAGATGCCGTTGCCCTGATTGGACTTAATATATTGTTTGAGCGGTGCGCTGGCCGTGGGCAACTGGTTCATAAAGGTGACGAGGTCGCTGCTCATGCCAGTGGCGCCAGCCAGTCCATACGCGGACGGAATCTGGTACTTAATGTTATAACCCAGCAGATAATTGTGGCCGGCGTTATCATTCACGACACAGCCACTCAGCGCAGCGCTGGCGCTGATGGTGGATATATAACTGTTGTCGGCTACCTGATAAATCGGCGTATTATGCGCCGGTCCGCTAAAGCCCCAGCAGTTGAACATGTCGAACGTCGGAATCACATAATATGAGCCATTTATTAGCAAATACGCGGTGGCATCATTGTTGTATTTGACGATAATGTCGCGGTTGGCGATCGGTTTCCCAGAAGGGACTAAACCTGTCATGTAGTAACTCGCTGGTGTGTAGGTGCCGCTCGGGTTAACTTGCTGGTAGGTGGGGTAATCGAAAATGATGCGTTTTTGGCCGCCGCTCACCTGAAAGACCGACGAGTTTGGCGCCTGGATGTAGTTAGAAAGCGAACCGCCGCTCGGGATAGATTGAATAAAGCTGAGCGGCAGGTACGCGATGTTGGCCTGGTTGAAACCGAAGTCGGCGAATTGCTGCATGCTGGTGAACGCGTAACGGTGGTCGATGGTAATGAGGTACAGGCTGCCGCCATCGGCGTCAGTGTCGGAGGGGGATTTTACAATGTAGCTCAGGCTGGTACTTGTGCCGTCAGTCGGCGTAGGTATGGCGTCGATGGTGCTTTGCGGCAAGGTTTGGATAGACTCCGGGCTTACGCCGTAATCCTGCAGCATGCCCATGTAGGGCACCGAAACCTTGGCGCCATTCACGTACATATAGACGGCGGCGCTGGTGGGTGACTTAAAGGCGTATGGCAGTGTAGTGTTGCCAAACCAATTCGTGAATAGGGTGACGAAGTTTTGATTGCCGCTGAAGTGCGGCGTGTACCAGTATAGTGCCGCGGTGGCGCCGGTGTCCATGTGTGTGGATACGCCGTCAATAGTGGTGTAGCCGTCGTAATAAGTGGTGGCGCCGCTCGGGCAAATTTGGCGGTAGCCTTGCGTCATCGGGCCGCTGTAGCAGCTTTGCGGGTCGTCGGAGTTGTCCCAATCACCCTTTATAACGGCCCAGCCGATATTGCCCTCGGAGCGCTGCTCGCCAAATTTAAGCAGCCACGCCGCGTGCACGACTTGCTGCGAAAAGCCCACTTTGGAAACGCTGTTCACACACGTACCGCTTACCGACGTAACCGGTACGCTGTTTATGGAATACAAGGTGACACCAGAGTATGAGTGGGTGGTGCCGCTGTCCGGGCAACCGTAACCCATGGCACCGGAGTAAGCGAGAGTACCACAGCCGTTACCGCCGCTCACCAAGCCCTGCTCTTTTTGCAGCGTGGTTAGCAAGACTTGCGGGTTGATGCCGTAAGCTTGCGCCGCGTCGGCAATGACGCGCCCGGCAGTGGTTACGGCGCCGTACTCGAACCCGGAGTTCGGCGAGTAACCGATCGGATCCGGCGCGCCAAACCCATGGTTGGTGCTTATGCAGCTGGACGGAAATTGGTTTAAGAACGTATCAATTTGCCCGGCACCCATGGTGTAAATGTTGTCGAACATGGCATCGTCGATAATACGGTTGTGAGTGAAATCGGCATGCGCCAGCTGTGGGTGAATCAATGTGAGGCCGGTAATTGTTAGCAATGCGGCCAAAAAGGCGAACGTGAACTTATGCTTCATGGCTGGACATCCAGGGTTTGTGTATCGCTTGCGGTTGCCGTTTGACCGTTCAGTGTCGCGATAGCTGTTACTTTCCATGAGCCTGCGGCCAGCCCCAGGCTTTTAACGTCCCACGTCCAATATGCCGCACCGCCGCGGTCGGTCGATGTGCTGTCGAGCGATTTTGTAACGCCGTCTTTTGTAAACGTTATTTGGCACGTGGCGCCTGTGGTTGTGCTGCAAACCGATTGCTCAAGCGAAGGCGCGGGCGAGCCGCTCAAATTAGGGTGATGGTTGCTTACAAAGTTGCCGCTGGGTGTCTCGGGTGCGGCGCCAGGCGAGCCGCTACTTACCGAGCCTTTATTGTCGCCCGGCTCAGTCGAATTAGTGTCGCCGCTCGAGCCCGGAGTTGTGCCCGAGCTGGTCGAACCCGAAGTAATGGCGCCCCCGGCTGGCTCGCCCTTTGTAGCCTGGCCGGCAGTTACCGTGTGCGTCGCGGCATATTTTTTGTGAAACAGATGCGTAACACCGGTAAATTCAAGCACGCCCCCGAGCAAAACTACAGCCAATGCAGTGGCAAGACTGATACGGAAGGCGCGGGATTTCAGGAACGGTTTTTGTTTTTGCGGCGTAACTATGCGGCTCATTCTGTGACCCTATACATAAACATTACCTTTTTTGTGACGGGCTGTCAATTTTGTATAGCGAGCAAGGAAGAAGCCAGACCGCACCTTATCCCCGTGCTCAAACACTGCGGATGGAATACCGCAAACTGCGCGCGGCGGACAAGGTGACGGCCCTGGCTCCAAATAATAAAATCGGTATGCTATTCAGCGATTTTATAGATGTAAAAGACGCGCGCTGGGTACGTCACCTTTTGGACGAGCTGCGTGCACGAGTTTGGCAATGGAACCTCGGTGAGCAAAAACCGCACGCTGTTGTTGCGCAGGAACGCGCCGCAAGGTTCGGTGGCGATACCAAAGTGGTCGCCGCCGCTCAGTACCAGCTGTGTCGACATATTTTCGGCCGGGTCACGGTCAAAAATAAAGTTGGTGTGGGCGTAGCGGTTGTAAATGTATTGCTCGTTGCCCGGATCGACTTGCGCCCAAATGCTCAGTTGTGGGTAGGTGTACAGGCCGGAAAGCGAGTGCGCGCCATTCATGGCCGGGAAGTTTTCGAGATAGCCGACCTCGAGCGCCCAACGGCCCGGATCTTTGGCGGCAATATTGTGGATGGCCTGCGACAGCGGTGTATCGGTTACGATCGACGTGGAGCGGTACAGCGGGTTAATGTAAAAGCTCGTAAATATGGCAAAAATCGCATAACCGAGCGCCGCCAGTACGAACTTTTTGCGCAGCAGCAGGTACATGATAATGGGAATAGGCAAAGCGAACGCCACAGCGCGGTAGTTGCCGATAAAGCCCGGAAAACTATGCACGGCATGCAGACCAAGGGCCAGTTCTACAAGGAACACGAGCGCGGCGTAGCCGAGCGTAATTTTGCGCGGCCAGAATTCGCGCGGTGTTTCGGCCAGCCGCCGCACCACCAAAACCAATTGCAAAATATTCAAAAGGCCGATGCCAATAAGCAAGCGGGTATGCGGCACCCGGTTTAACAGCGTAATTTTGCCCAAGAAATCCAAATGCGGCACAAACAGCCACGCCAGCGCTCCCAAAAACGTCAGTGTTACAAGCAGCAGCGGCCAGTCAATTTTAGCGCGCCGCCGATAATCTTTGTACAGCACAAACGCGGCTGGCACGAGTAGGAACGGTAACAGCAAAATAAAGTTGGAATCCTCGCTCTGGTTGACGATGCCGAGCGACGGCAGCAAATAATGCGCAGCGTGGCCTTGCTGCTGCAAATCAAAGTCGAGACTGCCGGAAAGCAAATGCGGTAAGCTAAAGCCGCCGCTTTTTTGCAGGCGCTTGCCCGGATATGCCGTGTTCTCGGTGGTATGCACAACAGAAGAACGTGTCATAAAGAACGTCAGGCTCAGTATGCCAGCCACCACGAGCGAACCAAAAATAATCCCCAGTCTGCGCCAAAAGTCACGGCCCGGCAAACCTTTGTAACGCTGCAGCAAATATCCGACAAAGAACGCCGCCACAGCCAAGGCGCACGCAATCTGGAATGGCGGATACAGCACCAGTACGAAGCACACCAATATATATGCCAGCAGCGCCCCCCATAGTAATTGGTTGCGCAAGCGCTTGCTGCGCATAATCTGAACGCCAATGGTCGCCGCAAACAAGCTGTAATAAACGGGCCCAATAGTAATATATTGGTACCACCACTGGATAAATGCACTCGAGGCAAGCGCAATCGAAATCAGTGCCGCAAATAGCTTGCGCTCGGGCATGAGCGTCAAAATAAAGAAGTAGCAGCTCAGGATGAGCAAATACGCCATAATCCACCACTTAAGGGCGAAGGCGTAATCGAACGGCAGCGCAAAGAACGCCAGGTTGTGCGGCTTAAATACCTGGCTCCACTCTTTATACGGCACATCCAAGATAACGGACATATCCTGACCATTGCCGATGTTATGGTTGATGCGCGCGTAGTTGTTGTTCTTTTGCGCAATGGTCATTTGGGTGTTTACGACCCACTCGTCGGAGCGGATAGCTTCCGGACGGCCGACGACGAGATTGGAATCCTTGGCGCTACCATTAAAGTAGATCTGGTAAATGCCAATCGACGTGCCGCTGATTTTACAAACAGTCAGAACAAGCAAAATAAGTGTCAAAATGGCCGGAAAGAACCACACGCTCTTACTCCAAGCTACGAGTTTTTCTTTGAACGAAGGCGCCGCTGAGTGAGTTGTATGTTTTTTCATTTTCTTCATTCTACCACAAGCTTATTATGAAAAAATTGAGCGACTAACCCCTGCACCTCACGCCCCGTGCTTGAGACGCTGCGGATGGAATACCGCAAACTGCGCGCGGTGGCATGAGGTGCAGGGGGTAGTCGCCCTCAATTTTTATTGGCAACGCAGGCAGACTATATTATAGTGAGCGTAAATGAATGCTGATACTTATGTGATTATTCCGGTGTACAACGAAGGCCAGGTAATTGAAGCTGTTGCTAAAAAGGTGCTCAAAAAGTTTAAGAATGTTGTGTGTGTGAACGACGGCAGTCGCGACGACTCGGCGCTAGCAATCGAGCGCAGCGGCGCAAAACTGGTGAGTCATCCGGTCAACTTGGGCCAGGGTGGCGCACTGCAAACCGGCATCGAGTTTGCTTTACTCGACCCGAACGCCAAGTATTTTGTCACGTTTGACGCCGATGGCCAGCACGGCCTGGACGATGTTGAAACCATGCTGGCGTATGCGCGTAAGCATCCTGATGTAGATGCGGTGCTCGGCTCGCGCTTTCTGGGCAAGGCCGAAAATATCACGCCGCTCAAGAAGCTGACGCTCAAAGCCGCCGTGCTGTTTTCTAATATGACAACCGGACTGCAACTAACCGATGCGCACAACGGTCTGCGTGTTTTTAACCGTCGAGTTGCCGAAGCGCTCGATATCACCATGTCCGACATGGCGCACGCCTCGGAAATTATTCACCGCATTGCCGAGCACAAATTCGTCTACAAAGAAATGCCGGTGACAATTGTATACACCGACTATTCACGTGCCAAAGGCCAGTCCATCATGAACGCCATCAACATCACGTTCGATTTATTTTTACAGAGGTTGACTAAGAAATGATTGTATTACAGGTTATTCTCGTTATTGCGTTCGTATTCATTATGTTTCGGTTTTTAAAGAATCCGGCCGCCGCGCAGAATCGTGCCTGGAAGAAAATTTTAGGCGGATTGTTCTTTATTGCCGCAATTATCGCCGTGCTGTTGCCGGATACGCTGACTCGCGTGGCACGCACCGTGGGCGTGGGGCGCGGTGCTGATTTGCTGTTGTATTTGCTTGCGCTCGCCTTTGTATTTGTGGTTATTAACACCTATATCGGCAACCGCCAAGAGCAGAAACGCTTTGTGAAATTGGTCCGGCACATGGCGCTGCTCGAGGCACAAATGCGTTATGGCAAAAAATGATAGTGGGGTTGGCGCTGGCCGCCAACTTATACGGCTTTTAACCGCACATCCGCTGTTACGATATTTATTTTCGGGCGGCACCACGTTCGCGAGTGAGTATCTAACCTTCTTATTATTGTTTAGCGTGCTGCACTTGCAGGTGTATGTGGCGAACTCGATCAGTTTTTGTGTGGGCGTTACAATGAGCTTTACACTTAACCGGCTGTGGGCGTTCAAGCAAAAGAAATTCAAGATGCGCCGGCACCACCAGATGATGGCGGTATTTTTGGTCGGCTTGTTTAACCTGTTTGCCACCAACGTGATCATTGGATTTTTAAAGCACCACGGCCTAACACCGATTCTCGGCAAAGTATTGGCCATGGTGCTGGTGGTACTGTGGAACTTCTTGCTGTTTAATTTTGTGATTTTCGCCGGCCATAAGGACGAGGGCGAAGATGCCGGATTACTCCCCTAACAGCGATTCAAGGTAGGTGCCGTAGCCGGACTTTTTGAGCGGCTCGGCGAGCTCACGCAGCTGTTCGGGTGTAATGAAACCTTCCTGCAAAGCAACTTCCTCGATGCAGCCGACTTTATATCCGGTGCGTTTTTCGATGACTTCTACGAACTGCGAGGCGTCGTTCATGGAACCAAATGTGCCGGTGTCGAGCCAGGCGCTGCCGCGGCCCATAGACTGCACCTTGAGCTTGCCGCGCTTTAAATACTCTTCGTTCACGGCGGTGATTTCGATTTCACCGCGGGCGCTGGGTTGGATGTTTTTAGCGATTTCGACCACGTCGTTGTCGTAAAAGTACAGGCCGACCACGGCGTAGTTGGACTTGGGTTGTTCGGGCTTTTCTTCGATGGAAATTGCAGTGCGGTTTTCGTCGAACTCGACCACGCCGTAGCGCTCCGGATCGGCGACCTGGTAGGCGAACACGATGCCGCCGTCGGGGTTGGTGCAGCGCTTGAGGCTGTTGCCAAAGCCATGGCCGTAAAAGATGTTGTCGCCAAGCACGAGCGCGACTTTGTCGCCGCCAATAAAGTCGGCGCCGATGATAAACGCTTCGGCCAGACCGTTCGGATGCGGCTGCGCGGCGTATTCAAACCGGCAGCCGAGCTGCGAGCCGTCGCCAAGCAGGCGCTGGAACGCCTCGGAATCTTCCGGCGTGGTGATGATTAAAATCTCGCGGATGCCGGCCATCATGAGCGTGCTCAGGGGGTAGTAGATCATCGGTTTGTCGTAAATTGGCATCAGCTGTTTGGAGATGCCTTTTGTTATGGGGTAGAGACGCGTGCCGGAGCCGCCGGCCAAAATAATGCCCTTCATATTATTGCTCCTTCTTGGTTTCGCTTATGATGTAGCTGTGCAGGTCGGTGCGCCAATCGCTTAAACTCAAGCCGGTTGCCTGAATTTTGCTAAGGTCGAGCGCACTTTGCAGTGGGCGCGGTGCGGCCCCCCCGGGTTTGGACTTGAAATACTCGGCGGTGGTCGTGTCGGTTACGGTGAGATCGGTGCGGCCAAGTTCGCTAAAAATGGTGCGGGTGATGTCGGCCCAAGATGCCGGATCGCCACCGTTGCTGACGTTGTATGTACCGTATTCGGCCTGAATTTTTAGCAGGTGCTCGACGGCGTCAACCAACTGCACAGTAAATGTTAAGCGGCCAATTTGGTCGCTGACCACAGTTGGTGAGACGTTTTTGGCAGCCAGGCCGATCATGGTGCGGACAAAGTTGTTGCCTTCGCCAATCACCCAGCTTGTCCGTAGAACGTAATACTTGGGTGCAACACTGGCGGCAATGTCGCCGGCGGCTTTACTCTGCGCGTAGACGCCGAGCGGGCTAAAGGCTTCGGTTTCGGTATGCGGCGCAGCAGTGCCGTCAAAGACATAGTCGGTCGAAACGTGCACGAGTGTAATGTTGTGCTCGCTGGCGATTTTGGCTAAGTAGCCGGTTGCTGTGGCGTTCACTTGCCAGGCAGCTTTGCGACCTTCGGGCGTTTCGGCGCCGTCAACGTTGGTGTAGGCGGCGGCGTTCAAAATGACGTCGACGCGCGACCAGTCAAAGTTTTTGACTGATTCCCAGTCGGTGATGTCGAGCTCACCGCGATCGGTTTTGATGGCGTCCGGAAAACGTTCACCCAGGGCTAGACCGAGCTGGCCAGCAGCGCCGATGATTAAAAAGCGTGTTGCGTCCATATTATGCCTCGAACGGTTTAATGTTGGCCAGGTTGGGGTGGTTTTTGTCGCGCTCGGACAGGATGGCTTGCTCAAGCGGAATCGGCCACTGCACGTTCAGTTGCGGGTCGGCTAGGTTGACGAACAGGCTGGTTTTGTAGGCGTCTTCGTTCCAGTGTTGGTTGACGCTATACAGGTAATAGACGTCGTCTTCGAGGCATTGGTAGGAGTTGCCGACGCCGCGCGGCACAAATACGGCTTTATTTTTATCGACCTCGAGGGTGACGACTTTGCCGAATGTTGGGCCTTCGCGCAGATCTACATAGGCTACGAAAACCTTGCCGGTGACCACCGAGACGTACTTGTCCCACGGCTCGGCATGGAAGCCGCGCGTCACGCCGCGCTTGTTGTAGGCCAGGCTGTTTTGCACGACGGTAAAGTCTTCGGGCAGACCGGCGGCGACCAGTTTGGCTTTATGGAATTTTTCCTGGAACCAGCCCCGTTCGTCGCCGACGCTGGTTACGTCAAACCAGATGAGGCCGGGAATGTCGGTCTGATGTCCGGTGATTTCGGTTGTTGCTACTGCCATGTTACTCCTCCTTTAAACGCTCGGCATCAGCCTGCAAAAATTTTGGCACGTAAAATTTTTCCATGTACGGTTGCCACCATTCGGGGTGGTTTTGGTACCATTCGATTGTTTGTTTGAGGCCTTCCTCGAAAGTAACGCTTGGTTGGTAGCCGAGCTCGCGCGCCAGTTTGCTGTAGTCAATGGCATAACGGCGATCGTGGCCGGGCCGGTCGGTAACAAAGCGTTTGAGGCTGTCCGGTTTGCCGGTGATTTTGAGCACGGCGTCGGCAATCTGAATACCGTTTTGCTCTTGGCCGCCGCCAACACAGTATGTTTCGCCGGCTTTACCGTTGTGTAGGATAAGGTCGATGGCGCGGCAGTGGTCGAGCACAAACAAGTAGTCGCGCACGCTCTTGCCGTCGCCGTAAATGGTGAGTGGTTTGTCTTGGATGGCCATCAGCGAAAAGACCGGCACGATGTTTTCCGGCACCTGGTATGGGCCGTAGTTGTTAGAGCAGTTCGAAATGGTTACGTCCAAACCGTAGGTGTGGAAGTACGAGCGCACCAAGTGGTCGCTGCCCGCCTTGGTTGCCGAGTATGGGCTGCGCGGATCGTATGGCGTGTCCTCGTTGAATTTGTCCGTGGTGTCGAGTTCCAGACTGCCGAAAACTTCGTCGGTCGAGACGTGGTGAAAGCGCTTGACGTGGTGATCGCGGCTCAGACGCAGCAAAATGTTGGTGGCCAGCACGTTGCTGCTCACAAAAGCATCAGGATTCTCGATGGAGCGGTCAACGTTGGTTTCGGCGGCAAAGTGCACGACATAATCGATGCCTTGCTCAAAAATCGGGCGCAGCTTGTCCTCTTCGATGAGGTCGAATTCGTGGAATTCGATGTCATTTATGACGCCATCCAAGTTTGCCTTGTTGCCTTGCTGGTTGAGTTTATCGACAACCACAATCTGGTAGTCGGGGTGAGTTTCGCGCACGAGGTGCACATAGTTGGAGCCAATGAATCCGGCGCCACCGGTGATGAGCATTTTCATATTATGAGTTCCTTTCTTGATTAGCGGTTGCGGGTTGGTTGTAACCGGTCGGATTTTGCTGTTGCCAGCGCCAGCTGTCGGCGCAGGCATCTTCGATGGTTTTCGTGGCTTGCCAGTGTAGTTCGCGTTTGGCTTTGGAAACGTCGGCATAGACGCTGGCGAGGTCGCCGGGTCGCCGGGCAACGACGTTGTACGGAATGGGCTTGCCGCAAGCCTTTTCAAATGCATGGATGAGTTCGAGTACGCTCGTACCCTTGCCGGTGCCGAGGTTGTATGCGGCAACACCCGGCTTGTCGCCCTGCTCAATCGCGGCGACGTGACCTTTCGCCAGGTCCACCACATGGATGTAATCGCGCACGCCAGTGCCGTCAGGTGTGTCGTAGTCATTGCCGAAAACTTGCACGGCTTCGCGTCGGCCAACGGCAACTTGAGCGACGTACGGCATGAGATTATTTGGCACGCCGCCCGGATCTTCGCCGATGCGGCCGCTTTGATGTGCGCCGATCGGGTTAAAGTAGCGCAGCAGCGTGATGCGCCACGTTGGATCGCTTTTGGCGAGGTATTGCAGCAGCCGTTCGATCACGTACTTGGTTTCGCCATACGGATTGGTGATGTTTTGGCCGACGGTACTTTCTTCGGTCAAAGGCAAGCTTTCGGGTGTGCCGTACACGGTGGCGGAGGAGCTAAACAGTAAGCGATGCACCCCGGCGTCCTGCATGGCTTCGCACAAACTGAGCGTGGAATCCAGATTGGTGCGGTAGTATCCGAGCGGGTCGTTCACCGATTCGCCCACGGATTTTAAGCCGGCAAAATGGATGACGGCGCCAATAGCGTGTTCGGCAAAAACTTTGGCGAGCGCCTGTTTGTCGGCGCAATCTATTTGGTAAAACGGAAACTGCTGGCCAGTGATTTCCTCGACGCGGCGGAGCGCCTCGGCATCGCTGTTTACTAAGTTGTCGACAACAACTGCCTGATGTCCGGCGGCCGCGAGCTCGACCAACGTGTGACTGCCAATGTACCCGGCGCCACCTGTAACAAGAACTTTCATCGGTATACCCTACGCGGTTATTAGCTTGGTTAATTTGGTGACGAGCTGGTCGAGCGCGCCTTGGCTCCGGGCTTCGGCGTTCAGGCGGATGACGGGCTCGGTGTTGCTCGGGCGAACGTTAAACCACATGCCGTTGCCAAGCTCCACGGTCAAGCCATCGAGTTCGTCTTGCTCGTGTGCATGGTATTCGCGCTTTAATCGGTCAAACACGGCCGCTTTGTCGGCGACTTCGAAGTTGGTTTCCTCGATGCTTGGATATTTGTCGTGTAGTTTGCGCAGTTGCGACAGCGGTTTTCCGGTGAGGCTGGCAACGTAGAGGCCAATGACTGCGGCAATCAGGCCGGAGTCGGCAAACCAGTTGTCGCGGAAGTAAAAGTGGCCGGAGACTTCGCCGCCGAACGGCGCGTCTTTTTCGCGCATGATCTGCTTAATGAACGAGTGGCCAACACGCGTACGCACTGCGTGTCCGCCTTTTTTGCTGATGAGCTCGGGCACGGCGTGGCTGCTGCGCAAATCGTACAGGATGTGCGAGCCGGGGAATCGTCCCAAAAAGTAGTCGGCAATGATGGACGTCATGACGCCGCCGGACACCACAGTGCCGGTTTCATCCACCAAAAGTGCCCGGTCGCCGTCGCCGTCAAAGGCAATGCCGCCGTCCAGTTTGTGCTTTTTGATCATGGCGGTGAGATCGGCAAGCGTCTCGAACTTGAGCGGGTTGGCTTCGTGATTCGGGAAGGTGCCGTCGAGCTCAAAGTACATTTCGGTGACGTCCCACGGTACGTAGGGCTCGAGCTCGGGGAAAATTTTGCCGGCCATGCCGTTGCCGGCGTCGACCGCGATTTTGAGCGGTTTTAATTTTGCCGTGTCGATGAACGAGAGCGCATGGGTGATCCAGTCCTCTACGATGTCTTGCGTGGTGAAGCCGCCTTGCGCTGTCGCGGCCGGCTTAAAATCGTTGGCTGCGACGCGGTCGCGTATCTCGAATAAGCCGGTTTCTTGGCCTAAAGGCCGGGCTTCTTCGCGGCAAAACTTGATGCCGTTGTACTCGCCAGGGTTGTGACTGGCGGTGATCATCATGCCGCCGGCAAGCTTGTAGTGTCCGACGGCAAAGTAGATCATGTCGCTGGTGACCTGGCCGATATCGATGACGTCGCGGCCTTGGGCGCGCAAGCCTACAATTGCAGCGGCGGCGAGCTCAGCCGAGTCCGGGCGCATATCGCGGCCCACAGCCACGGCGCCCTCTGTTGGCAGCCAATCAGCAAATGCCTGGCCAATACGCCTGGCAATATCAGCGGTCAGCTCGCTGCCGACCTTGCCACGCACGTCGTACGCTTTAAAAATGGTGTTGATTGCATCCACGGGGATTACTCCTTTGCTTACGTTTATGCATCTCAACTAACCCGCCATGCTAGGCGGCCTAGCTGCACACACAGTACCGCCCGTTACGCCGAATGTCAATCAAAGACCGGGGCAAAACAGGGTTTTCAAATATGTCACGATACGATATACAAGATAGGATGATTCGTGACTTTATCCCAGGCGAATGTACGATGGGGCCGGCTGCCCCTGTGTTTTTAGAGCTCGACCAAAGCCGTGAACCCAAGCCTGAACTGCTCGAAGTTGCAAAGGCGGCATGCCAGTCGTGCGTACAGCTCCCACACTGCACCGAGCAGCGTCAGGAGATTGTTACGGAAATTAAGGGGCAAGCCACCGGTAGCGTCGTTGTCGCTGCAGAGGTAGCTCAACCTACAAAACAGCGGCGTCCTTCCCATATTCTTGGCGACACCAGGTTTATATTCGATCTCTCAAAAGTACCCGAAGAACCACGACACAAGCTCGAAATTATTCGACAAGCGTTCCGAACTAACCAGTTAAGTATCCCCAAGGGCAAGCGTCCGTATTTATATGAAGAGCTTTCCGCACACTTGGATGATGTGTTGACGCCCCGGGCTCGTGAGCTCGCCATACCGCCAGACGATGCGCAAAAGATTACCGCATTTACCGCCTCTGCTATCCTAAAATATCGTGCCTTTGGCCTAAAGCCAGGTCAGGACGGCAGGTGGTATCCTGATTTGAAAGAGGAGGAATTGCAGGATGCAATAGGAGTTCACGAGGTGGTAACAGATGACTTCCTGGCCATTTCGGACGCCGGATTTAAAGATCCAGCCCTGCTCCTCCGGTCCCATAAACCAGCATTCTATACTGCCATGTTGCGGCGGTTCGTCCAGCAGGATGGTCCCCTCTCAGTCGGAGTCTTACGCGACATTTTCCGTAAAAATGTTTGGGATCCTCGCTCGCTTGTAGAGAAACTCACCCGTCAGGTAGATGCACTCCGCCGGGATAATCCTGAGGTAAGTACAGCGGTGCTAGTTCGTCTGGTGCAGCGCTATCACAGCGATATCGGATCTGCCCTTGAACTATTTTATAAAAATATGGCGGAATTGCGCGAGCGATATGGAGAGTATCCTTACTTTACAACCTCGGAACTCGAGCGCCTCGCTTCCCATAACCCGAAGAATGCTATGGCTGCTGCTGAGCTGTACTTGCAAAGGCTCGAAGGACGGCGAGCGATGGTCGCCAACGCCAGCGGTCGCGTGCAGTTACGCGCAGTCGCGGGACTTTCTGAGGAGCCTACAGATGAAACCCTAGAACGTATGGCTAAACAGGCCGCATTAAATAAATATGAGTTGGGAGTCGAATTGCCGCATGTAAAGCCGTGGATGCGTAAACGGCTCATCGAACTTTACGACTTAGAAACCATCAAAAATGCTGCTCGTTATACGGATCTTTTTTTGGGCCGTGGCTACCTTGTTGCCGGCGATGGTCTGCAAGAGAGTTTATATTTTGGCGAAGGCCTTGACGCTTTACGCCAAGAAGAACGGGAGGCAATTTTAGCAGCGTTCAAGCTCGACCGTCTAGTGCTCGGTCGCGAGGTTGACCGAGAAAAACTCCAAGCAGCTTTTGGTACCCCAGATCTTGAGCGATACGTTGATGAGTTGCTGCCATACGTACGCTTACCCAAGAAGTTACGGACTAAATCCGACGCCGAACCCCAAGCCTTGCTATATATGGTACGGCACTGGAGGCGAGACAATAGCACTAGGCATGCAGGGAATGAGGTGGCTGAGCGGTGGACGTTCGTTCAGGATGCCGCCGAAGTTCTTATAGAATCACTGGTAGCAGAGGGTGTGTTAATAGAAGAAGATCACAGAAGACGGGGCATTATACAGCTCGTCGACGGTTTAAAGCGGGCCGCGCCAGAGTTATGGAACAGAAGTAAAGAATGGCGAGAGGCGCGACTACTCGAAGCCGCGCGAGCCTACCTTGCGGATCTTGAAAAAATGAAGACGTTTGGTTTTTCTCAACCATACCGTGCGGCATTGAGTTTTAGCGCTACATACTGCGATCAATTTATGCGTCAGGATGGATCAGTGGGGCGGCTGACTCGCAATAGCTTGAAAAAGTTATTGCAGTATACGGAGCGCCGCAGCCAGCCACTGTTCGCGCTCCGGCAATACCAAGCCCTTGTAGCGGAGATGACGCCTCGTTTTCGAGTACTCGGTGTGGCGCCAGGGTATTGCCGATCAGCCTGCCTAAGTTATCTGTTGGAACCGAGCAAGATAGAGGGTCTTCTGCAAACCTATGAGTATACGGCTCGGAAGTTTGCAACCAATGTTCATGTAGGTCGTCTAGCATTAAATCGATTTTGTTTCACGACGCGCGCCTCAGATCCGGCTGCCTCTATAAAACGATGGCTCGCGGACGTAGGAGGAGTGCCGTCTCATTATAAGCAGAAGCTTGGTATTGCGACCGTGAAAAGGGTGGCCTTGTCCAAATCTGGCAGACGACTTACTGAGGCGCTGGATGGCCGCTTGCAGGATTATGAGGAACTTACCGCAGAATATAGAGGCACACATCTCGCTGTGGACGATGAGATTATCAAGCGGGCGGTGAATCATCCAAAACCTGAAGCATGGATCAAAGCCTATATCGAGCGCTGGGATGATGTAAATTCTAAGATAGATGTTGCTGATATTACATCGGAAGTTCTTCGTCGCCTCATTGCCACGTACGTCAAGGATCCACTAAACGGTGTTCAGAGGTACCGCGCATTGTGCGAAAGATACGAGGACGACGAATACATTGAAAGATGGATGATTGATGAAGCAGTGGTTTGGGATATGACACAGGCTGAAATCTCATTAAGACAGGCTCGCCGGGCGATTATAAAGAACACCTTGCGATTAGACGAAGATTCAAGATGGTCTGACGGCTCGGTCCGTTCCTGGCACGAATCTATCCCGGGAAGTGAAACAATAGAAAGTATTTTGTTGCCCGAAGAAAGTTCGCACCAAAACCAGATCGCCTCCTTGTTTCGATCGGCGAGTGATGCCGAGAAAGCTGCTGTTGCGGTCGCATATGACTTGCCGTGGATGATCCCGGAAAATATGCGCGACGAATGGGATGAGGAACGAGTGTGCGGATATTATGGCGTGCGGACGCCCGAAGAACTTCAAGTTAAAATTACTATATTAGTGCAAAAGATTGCGGTACAACAGGACGAGTAGGCATTTACAAATATCGCTGGTTGCCGGATTCGGCGAGCGCCGCCTGGATGTCTTTGATCTGCTCGATCTTGTGTTTGGGAATGACGAGCAGGGCATCGTCGGTGTCTACAATGACGAGGTCGTCTACGCCAGCTACCGCCACCAGCTTGTGTTTATTGCTGGTTTTAATGAGTGAGCCATGCGTTTCGACAGTTATAACGTTGCCGTCCTGGTAATTCTCGAGGCCTTCGCCGTCCGCAAAGAACTCGTACACCGAGCCCCAGGTACCGATGTCGGTCCACTTAAACGGCAGTAAAATGACAGCACTTTGCTTTGCTTCCATGACGCCCCGGGTGACTTCTTCGGTCGAGCCCTTTTCCATGGTTTCGTAAACGGCGGTGATGGCGGCGTCCTCGCCCGGTTTGTCAAAGGCGTCGCGCATTCTCATGAGCGCTTCGTGCCAGTCCGGCCGGTACTGCTTGTATGCGTCGAGCATCAGCCCGGGGTACCAGCAGTAGTGATTGCTGTGCGTGACGACGCTAAAACTTTCGACCAGCTCTTTGGTTTCGCGGTACGTTTTGCGCCGGCCAAGGAAGTTGGCGATTTCGTACAGCTCCTGATTGCCTTTGTTTTTGATGTGCTCGCCAAGCTGCAGATAATCGACGCCCACGTTCGGTTCGGTTGCCTTGATGCCGCCGGTCAGCAGCTTTTTTTCTTCGGCTACAATGTTGCCGGCGTCTTCGATCATTTGCAAGAAGGCTTCGCCGGGTTGGCGAATACAGTCTGCCTGAATCAAAAAGAACGGCTCATCCGGATGCAGCATGCTGAGGCGCAAGAACGCCAGGCCGTGGCCCGGGCCGGTGTCTTTGGCGGCGTCCGGCTCCACAATGTAGTTGCGCAGCGGAATCTCGGGCGACTGCTCGGAAACAAATTTAATAAATTTACGCTTAGTTGATATGAAAATGTCTTCGGGCGCGAACTTTTGCAGCAACGTTTGGATAGTTTGCTGATATGACGACGTATCGCCGATAATCGGCTGGAACTGTTTAGGTTTGTCCTGGCGGGAGTAGGGCCATAGTTTAGTACCCTGTCCACCAGCGGTCACGATTATTTTCATCCCCCTATTATAGCGTGTTTTTAAGGAGTTGGACAAAATTGGCGCTACTTTGTGGGGGTAGGGACGGTTGTTGGGGTGGCGCACATTGCCTGGAAGGCGTCGATCTTTACGGCGCCCGCCACAAGATTAGGAGTCTGTGTACTGACTTCGTTCTCGAATACGAGGTTTCGTGCGGCAATCGGGCTGACTCTCTTGGATACCCCGTCTGCTATGTTGTTTTCGAGGGTGCTCATCTCGTTCCAAAGAGGCTGGTCGCCGAGGGTATCGCCTGCATCATTGCTTCCGGCATGCATAATCACTTTTTTGAGGCCGGTTTCGCCAAGGTTATGCATGAGGCTTGCGCCAATTGGGTCGGTTGCAATGTCGCCGGTACCTTTGGTGGTGGCGAACTCGGCCACTTCTGCAGGACTCAGCATAACGGTGCTGCGTGGCACCCAGCTGAGGTTGGCGTTGCAGTCAACGGCTGCCTGTCTGCTGGCGTCGGTTACGGCTTGCTGTTTGCCAGCTATGCCGAGATCATAGCCGGTCTCCCGGCCAAAAACAAGTGCACTGCCAAGTGCAAGGCCAGCGCCAGCGACTGCGCCGAATTTTGCTGCTTTACGCATCGAGAACTCCTAATTACTAACAAACTATACAATAAAACTGTTTATAATACAATATATTTACCGGAAGTCATTACGGGTACTTCGTTTCCGGAGCGCACGCAATAGTGCTCAAAAAAATGCGGGCGGCGCCGATGCCAGTGTCGGGCAAACCCGGTTGGATTCTTTGTGTAAAGGTTACGTCGCCGTCGTGTGTTAGGTCCGGCAGGTAGCTCAGTATGTCAACCTGCATGGCTGTTTCTGCGCCCTCAAGGTCGCTGTGTTTTATTGCGTCGTCGCCGTCGTTCGTTTCGATGGTGATATGCTTGAGACCAGCCTCACCTAAATGGCCCAGGAAGCTTTTAACTTCTGCCCCTGGCAGCTCGTGAATCCGCCTAAAGCCGGATTTTATGAGCTGCACGTCTCAGGTCTGATGTCTAAAATAGCGGCATTCTTCCATTCTGCATGGGCGAGGCAATCATTGGCTGCTTTTTTTGCCGCATCCGCGATCTTTTGCTGGGTATCTGCAACTCCGGCATTGTAGCCGTTCTGCTGCTCCATATATCCAACACCCAGGAACAGCACGCCCGCGGCCACCCCGGTTCCCCCTTATATTTTGTACGCACAGATCCTCCGTTACCGATTATTAGTTTTATTACGCTACTTAAGCGCGGTTACAGCCTAGCTGCAGCACATAAATGTCTACCGCGACATCCGGGTCGCCCACTAAGTCTGGCCGGGTGAAGTCATAATTAATGGCCGTAGAGTCGGTTGAATTCTCGTGCGTTTGGTAATCGTGTATCGCTGTGCCAATTGCCGCTGCCTCGGTGTCGAGGTGTAAGTTATAGGTGTTTGCCGCGTCGGTTTCCCCTGGTTTTGTGCCGGTGTGGCGGACTTCCGAGATGAGTACTTGTTTTATGCCGGCGGTGCCGAGGGCTTGCGCGAACTGCGGGTTTAGCCCGTTGAGCTTGGCTGCAAAGTCTTCTTTACCGGTTGCTCCGGCAAGAGTTTCTGTCTCGGCTTGCCTGAGGGCGAGGTGGCCAATTGGGGTGCTCGCCAAGCGCGCGTTACAGATCTGGATGCCTTGATCAATGCCTTGCTGTACGCCGTCCACGCGACCAAGTTCGTGCACCAAATATTCGCTTCCCAAAATAGCGCTACAGAGGCCGACCGCCGCCCCGGCACGGAGCACGTTTTTCGTACGTTGTTTCATACATTCCTAAATTAACGGAGTGACTGTACTCCTGAATCGCGCCAAGTACAAGCGGTTTATTTTACAATGGTTTTTAAGAACGCCCGGAGCTTCTTGGCGAACGCCTGAGGTGAAAAGCTTTCGGCGAATTTGGCGATTTTTTGCGGATCGTATGTTGTCGGATCGTAGTTTTTGAGCGCGCGAGCCAGACTTTCGGGCGTTTGCTCAGTAAAGAATTGGCCAGTGAGGCCGGGCACGACATAATCGAACGCGCCGCCGGCTTTAAAAGCGATGACTGGGGTGCCGGCCGCCAGCGCCTCAACAGGCGTCACGCCAAAATCTTCGTACGCGGCAAACAAAAAGGCTTTGGCATGAGCCATGTGCGCGGCGACTTCGGCGTCGCTGGGGCGCGGCAGGAATGTTACGCTCGGACCGGCCAGTTTTTTGAGCCGCTCGTGGTCGGGGCCGCTGCCTAAAACCTCAAGCGGCAAATTGAGTTTGCTGCACGCCTCAACAATGATGTCGGTGCGTTTGTAGGTGGCTTGCCGGCCAACCGTGATAAAACTGCGGCGTTCGGTGAGCGGCACGCTGGGCGAAAACCGCGCCACGTCAATTGGCGGGTGGATAACCACGGCGTCGCGGCCGTAATACGTCTTAATATCGTCTTTGATGTGATTGGAATTGGCGATGTAATAATCCGGCCGGGACGAGGCGCGCAAGTCCCAGCGGCGGAGCGGCCCGAGCAATAGGCGCAAGCCAAGCCGCGCCAAAGGGTCAAAAAGGCCAAAGCCGGGACGCCGCAAATATTGCTCGTAATGGCGCCAATAATAATGCGTCGGCGAGTGGCAATAACAGACGTGCGTGACACCTTTTGGCACGCGAATGCCTTTGGCCTCACCGTTGCCGGAGCTACTGATAACCAAGTCGTAACCTGTAAAGTCCAAATGCGTGAACCACCAAATACGTCCTAAAGCCAGGAATTTACGCAACCGGCCAAAGTGCTGCAGCCAGCCGGTCACCACTTTGCCATCGAGCCGCTCGCGCCATTCCGGCGTGCAGTATGAGGTGTAAATCGGTGCATCCGGAAACGTATTGTGCAGCTCCATGACGACGCGTTCGGCGCCGCCACCGACCAGCCAGTCGTGCACGATGGCGACTTTTAATTGTTTATCGGCGGCCACGTTACCGTGCCCCCGTTCGCCTCAGCACCACGCGGACGGTCTTGAGCAAAATCGTCAGGTCGAGCCACAAACTCCAGTTTTGCACGTAATACAGATCGAGCTTGCGCCGCTCCTCAAACGGAATATCGCGTCGGCCAGATACGACCGCCAGCCCGGTCAGCCCGGTTTTAACAGCTAAAATAAGGTTCTTTTTGGCGTATTGGTTGAGCTCCTGCGGGTCGAGCGCGCGCGGCCCAACCAGGCTGATGTCGCCTTTAACGACGTTAATGAGCTGCGGCAGCTCGTCCAGGCTGGTCTTGCGCAGGAACCGGCCGATCGGTGTTATGCGCGGGTCGTTTTCCAATTGGTCGCCGTTTTCCCGGTACTGTTTGAGCAAGTCAAGTCGCCCCATTTTGGCAAAGCCTTCCTCGGGGCTCATCGAATATTTTTGGTACATGCTGCGAAATTTGTAAAACTCGAACGTGTTGCCAAAACGGCCTAGGCGCCGCGGTTTGTACATGATTTTGCCGCTTGGCTCACTGAGTTTGATGATTATCGCGATAAGCAGCATTGGAATGGCGGCGATCAGCAGCAAAATGCTGCCCAGAATGATGTCCGTCAAGCGTTTGACTACGCGGCCCCAGCCAAACAGCGCAGTGTGGCGCACGTTAATAACCGGCACGCTGGAGCGGAACAGCTCGACGTCGATGTTGCCCACGAACAGCTCGGAATTGCCGGGCACAAAGCGGTAGTTAATATGATGCTCCTGGGCATAGGTGAGGATTTCGGCATTGCGCGATTCGTCGGCGTAGAGCTCGGTTTGGATGATTCCGTGCAGCTCTACCGGCGCGCTTTGTAAAAACTCGCGGAAGTTGCTGTAGGTGAGCACATTGTAGCCAGTGGCTTGGCGTTTGCCGCCGATCACGGCCATGACTTTGTAACCGGAAGTGCGGCTGTCGATGAGCGAACTAATGAGCTCGCGCGTCATCGGTGTGTTGCCGACTACGGCGATGCGCGTCAGCCCAATGTTGTAACTGAACAAACTGGTGCGCACCAGCCGTGCCAGGTTGCGGAACAGCACCAAAAACACAAACGCCAGTCCAAAGGCGTAAATCGGCACCAGTTTGGCCGGGAAAATCGGCTTCACCGATATAAAGCTCCAAAATACGATGAACAGCATGCCAATGAACGAGCCAATGAGCAGACGGCCGAGCTCACTAAAGCGGCGTTCGTAAATATTGCTGTTGTACAAGCCGAGCAGGGCGAAAATCAGGATCCAAAACGGCAAAAGTACCAGGAATGCGGCCAGATATGTGCGGCTGCTGACCGGATGGGAAATATAGACATCGCTCAAGCTAACACGCAAGATATAGGCGCCAACAAACGCCGCCGCAAGCGCTAAAAAGTCGCCGACAACTAAGCAAGCGTTATAAATCAGTGAGGCGTTGTTTTTCATGGCTCTAGTTTTGTTCGCGGGCACTACTTTTTAGGTATACTAGCATTGTAACACTATGAAATCATCTGTTCTGCAAAAATTAACAACAGCGGGAACTGCACTTATAGGCGCGCTCTTGGCACTGGCGCCGTTCCATGCATTTTTAACGGTGTGGCTGGCGAGCGGAGTGGGCCATTACACGGCTTTGCGGCTGTGGCCGGAGGTGTTGTTGGCCGGTTTGGGTGTGGTGGCGCTGGCGATTTGGGCGCGTGATGCGGCGCTCCGCACGGCGCTTGGCAAAACGTGGCTGACGCGATGCATTGCTGCGTACTGCGCATTATTATTGGTGCTTGGCGCGGTGGCTTTGGCGCGGCATGCAGTGACGGGCGCGGCGTTGGGTGACGGCTTGGTGCTCGACATGCGGCTGCCATTATTTTTGCTTGCCGCACAAGTAATATTTGCGCATAACGAATGGCTGCGAATCCATTGGCGCAAGCTGGTGCTGATTCCAGCGGCAATTGCGCTGGTATTTGGGCTGCTGGAGATTTTTGTGTTGCCGGTTGGGTTTTTGCAGCATTTTGGCTACGGTCCGCACACGATTGCGCCGTTCGAAACGGTTGACCAAAAGCTTGCATATGTACGCGCTCAAGCTACTTTGCGTGGTGCAAATCCGCTTGGGGCGTATCTGGTAATTGTGCTTGCGTCCCTGGCCGGCGCAGGGTTTAAGCACCGGGCTTTGTGGGCAAAAATATTGATGGTTGGCAGTTTTGGTGCAGCATTGGTGGTGCTCATGTACACCTATTCGCGCAGCGCGTATATTGGTGCAGTGGTGGCACTTGCCGCGCTGGTGTGGTGGACGATAACCAGTAAGCGGCTCAAAGGGGTGGCGATGGTAGGCGCGGCGGCCGTGCTGCTGGTAGGCGCCGGCGCGTTTATGCTGCTACGGCACAACAGCCAGTTCGAAAACACGTTTTTCCATACTGATACGACGTCCCAGTCGGCCGAGAGCTCGAACGCGGCGCGCGGTTCGGCGCTGCGCCAGGGCGTGCGCGAGGTAGCGCGTGAGCCGCTCGGGCGCGGCCCGGGCACGGCGGGTCCGGCCTCGGCGCACAACAATCACCCAGCGCGCATTGCCGAAAATTACTTTTTGCAGATCGGGCAAGAGGCGGGCTGGCTCGGCCTCGGCCTATTTACGGCGATTTGCGTGCTTGCCGGCTACGGTTTGTGGCAGCGGCGAGCCGAACCGCTGGCGCGTGTACTGCTAGCAAGCTTGCTTGGTCTCACGCTTATAAACATGCTGTCGCACGCCTGGACGGACGACACGCTGGCAATTATATGGTGGACGCTGGCCGGCGCAGCGCTGGCACCGCGCTTAAAACAAAGTAAAAAGGTGCGTGCATGAGCAGTTCACTTTGGCTTACTATTTTCCCAAAGCGATTCCGGCACAAATATCTGGTGCAGTTTGCTAAATATATGGCCGGCGGCGGACTGTATTTTTGGTCGGGCTACGGCGTGTTTGCGCTCTGTTACAGCGGATTTCATTGGAACTGGTGGTCGGCCAAGATCGCAGCCGATGCGGTGGGCTGGACGCTCAATTATCTGGTACAGCGCTATTGGGCGTTTGCGGCGAGCGGCAAAAAACTCAGCGAAATGGAGCACGTGGCGCGCTATATTACGATCGAGAGCGTCGGGTTTGTGCTCGATTATTTGTTGATCGGCGGGCTGCAGCACATCGGCATTACGCCGTACATCGGGTTCTTTATTTCGGCTGGATTTTTCACGGTGTGGAGTTATTTGTGGTATCGCTACTGGGTGTTTCCGGAAACTGGCGGTACAATAAAACCAAAGGCAAAGCATGAACGAAGTAACACCCCAACCGGTCCGGCCAACTAAAAAACAGCGCGAGCTGCTCAGCTTTCTCGAGCAATTTATTGGCGAACACGGCTACAGTCCGAGCTACCGCGAAATCATGAACGGGCTGGAATATACCTCGGTGGCAACAGTGGCGCTGCATGTGAACAACCTGATCCGGCGCGGACATTTGCGCAAACGTGACGGCACGGCGCGGTCGCTCGAAGTTGTCAATCCCGGCGGCCAGGGCAAAGTAGTGACCAACATAGTCCAGCCGGGCGAAGAAAAATGGCTCATCGAAAAAGTTGAGTTCTTTTTTACACAGGCCGAAGGCACTGCCGAGCTCGACGCGGCGGCGCTCGACGACCTTTATGTTCTAATGGGCGCGCTCAAAGTTCTAGGGCTGGAGGGAGCTGCGCAAAGCTTTCTGCCACGTCTGGCGGAATTACGCAAGCAGCTGGCTGCCTGAGCGGCTCGTCCTCGTGCTGTAGGCGAACGTAGCCGGCAACTAACTGGCTGTTTGGTGCATACGTGTGGGCGATGCGATTTGCAGGGTAGATAATGCCATTGACGGCGCGTAACGCGCGGCCGGGCAGCGAGGCGTATCGCATGCTCGGCGCGCTTAATATACCTTCCCAAACGGTGGAGGGCACGCGCGGCGCCAATCCGCGGACGTCATCTTCCGAATACCGGAAGTCGTTGGACGCAGCGCCGAGGTTCAGCAAGCCACGCCAAAGCAGCCTGTCTTCGGGTATGACGTAGCCGCCCTGGCAGTGCGATTCGACGCTCAGTCGTTGCTCGCGCTCTGAGCGTCCTGCTAGGGCCATACGCAAAAAGTCGGGTGCAAGCTCGCCGATAGGGATAATCTCAGGTAAGAGTTCGAAAGCTTCTTCGCAGCGTTTAAGCGGCTGTGTATCCATGTCGCTACCAAAAGAATTTCGTGTCTCGGGGTGGGCTGCGAAGTAATACGCAACGCCGTCGTCCGCCTTTTTGGCGCGCTCAGTAAGCTCGTCGTGGGCGGCCAATAATAAGGCGTCGATCTCCTGAATATCATGTCCAAGAAGATTAACGCTAAACTGTTGGGGATCGAGTCGGGGGAGTTGTTTTTCTACTGACACGATGCCCATCATACCATAAGTATATTATGTGTAAATAAATAAAAATGTTGGCAAAATTACGCCACATGTAGCGCGCCGGCGTGCTATGATATCCATATTAACAATGTGAATGCTGGAAGCCGGTGTAACTCCGGCACTGTGCCGCAACGGTGAATACGAACGTTCGTAAAGTCCGATACAGCAAACCAACCAAAATCCCGAGCAGGAGACGGTGCTGTAAACGCACCCTCGCCTACTCGGACGAGGGTGTTTTATGGGGAATGGGATGGCGATGCCCGAATTACGGGAGTCGCCGCATAATTTGAACGAACAGCAGATCGCCGCAATGACGGCCGATGCTGTCATGGGCTTTGAAGCGCTTTTGCGCGAACAGCCCGAACCGCAGCCCGAACCCGCGCATCCGGAAACCGCTGGCTTGCCCACAGAGGACCGCGCGCTGACCGAAGTCGACAACCTCAACCGCCACCGTCAGCCCGATGGCACGCACAGTCAGTGGGCGCTGGGTGAAACGCTCAAAAACATGATCCCGTACGTCAAAGAGGCGGGCATGCCCTCGGCGGTTTCGCGGACGTATCAAGAGTATGTAAAAGATTACGAGGACGAGCATGGCCGCCGCGACACCTTTATGTGGCTTGGCAAAACGGCGCTCAAAGTGGCGCTCAGCGGTTACGACTACCACAAACACGAGGCCGCCCACTCCCGCGTCGCCATTGAGGTCGAGGAAGCCCGCGACGGCGAGCAAACCATGCGCCCCGGCTACGCCAAAGTGCTGCTTTCGCCCAAAATGAGCCGCGCCGACGCACCGTACGACGTGGCGCGGAGCGAGCATTTGGGCGACGACGACTCGCTCCGCATTAGTTGGCTGGACTTGGACGAGGCCGGCAACACTCGCGGCCGCTACATGGAGTCGGTCCTGGTAAGCGATGTAGCACTTGAAGATTGGGTGCGTATGCTTGCCGATTCGAACAACATTTTTGGCAAATCCGTTCTGGTGGAAAATCCGGAGTCTGCGCTCTCGGTCATGCAAGTGTTCCGCGAGCTTGAGCTACCGCTCGACGCTTTGCCAAAAGGCGTGGTAAGCCTGGTCGGCGCCGTGCTACCGTACATGAAAGACGAAACGGCGCGCCAAAAGGTGGCCGAGCGTTACATGGCTTTTCAGGAAGACCAGGCCAGCAAGCACGAGCGCGCGCTTAATATTGCTGAGCGTTGGCGCAACTTCACGGCGGAGCTATCCGATGGCATCGCGTTTAATTACTGCGCGCCAAACAGCGAAGTAACGGCGTTTGTGTACCAAAATCAGCACAACTGGCTCGAAGAAGACGCGGCGCTGATCCGTGACCACCAGATGCCCGACGGCAGTTTGTATATGACCAGGCGGCTCGCCGGACTGATTGCGCGGGCCAAGGAAAAGCTGGTTGCCGACGAGGCGTCGATTGTAACCGGCGAACGCCACGCGCGTGAGCAGCTCGCGCCAGAGGTTTTTGCCGAGCTCCAGGCGCGCGCCGAACGCGTTCAGTGGCTGTACACCAATAACCAGCACCAAGAGGCGCAGCGGCTCGAAGTGCTCAACAACAACCGGATCGCCATGCAAAATATGGCCAATGGCGGCGGCTGCGCGGGCGGGCTCGAAATGCGGTTCCGTTCGCCCAATGATGACAATTCCAGCAATAGCGGCGATGGGCGCGCAGTACCGGAAACTGACGGTCCCGGCAAGTCGCCAGACGAAAACGACCGCAGTAACTGGAAAGAAAAAATCGATATCTGCATTGTTAAAAATTGCCCGACGCGCCCCGGCAAAGTAAAGGTCGGGCCGTGCCGTGTCTGCATCGGCCGCTGCCAGGAAATTTACGATAAAGGCGGTGATCCGACCAAAGGCTTGCGGCTGGCCGAAGTCCTCCGCGCCCCGGAGCCAGACAAAAAGCTTGACAAGCAGAAGCGCTTTGCGTTAGTATAAACGTACTTCTAGGGGGCTTTTCGAGGTGGCCTTATAGAGACAAAAAGTTAAAATAAAAGTGAGGTAGTCGCTCCAGCGGTCTTTTACGTTTTTGTTCCGCGAGCACTCACGGGAGGCATTATGCCTGTCAAAATAAAAGTTGCGCCGTCGCGCCCTATGCGCGTACCGGTGCAAGTCAACTGCCCATCGTGGCGCCAATATTTACATTATTAATAGTGTAAACTAAAAATCCGGCCGTTTGAGAGCGCCGGATTTTTGGTTTTTTATGCGTATAGGCGCACGCACTATCTTTTCTCTGCACATGCGGGTCGCCTCTCGTGCTCTAAAGTAGCACGGCGGCGCTTCCGAGTGTGCAGAGAAAAGATAGTGCGTGCAGTAACAAATTCGCTAACTGCTAACAGGCGACTATTTCTTGGTGGCGATTTCTTTGGCGATGAGCTGCGAGAATGCTGCAGCGCTGGCCGGCACGTTGACTGTCTTCTGGTCGCTTTCGAATGTAATGTTCGGGCTGATCTTTTTGCCGTCCAGGAAGAACGTTGGCGTGGCCATTTCCTGGCCAGTCTTGTTAAATGCGGCTATGTCGCCGTTGATGAGGTCGTTGACCTTGGAGCTCGAGAAGTCCTGCTTAAACTGTGTGACGTTCAGGCCGAGCTGCTGCGCGAACTGGCTAAAGACAGTTTGCGGATCGCTGGCATTGACCCAGCTGCTTTGGTTTTCGTATAGCATATCGTGCATTTCCCAGAACTTGTTTTGCAGGCCGGCGGCCTCGGCGGCACGGGAAGCGGCAAAGGCGTTTTGGTGGATTTGGCTGAGCGGCAAGTTGCGGAACTCAAACTTGATCTCGTTGTTGTACTGCGCGACGACCTGTTTGACAACGGGGTAATATTGCTCGCAGAATGGACATTCGTAGTCGCCGTACTCGATCAAAGTAACGCCCTTTTGGCCGTTGCCTTCGACATGGTTTGAAGTTTGCGCGGTGGTGCTTGGCGCGTTCGCTTTATGATCCTTGAACCATAAAAAGCCGCCGAAAATCACGATGATGGCGATGATGATCGCCCAGAAACCTTTGCTCATAACAGTGGTGTGTACTCCTTATATTTTTCTAGTATACAACGAATTGGTAGGTTGTAGCCAAGATAATAAGGAGAAGGACTTTTAAATTTCTGCAGCTCGCCGTAAGATAGGTGCATGATACAGCTTATGATTGCCATAGCTTGTAGTCTGTTATTCCTGCTGACGATCATCGTGCGGCGCGTGTACTACTGCATTCCGGCCAAAGAAATTAAGCGGCTGGCCCGCGCGCATGATTCAGTTGGCGAGGCGCTGTACCGCGCCGTTGCTTTTGATGACAGTTTGGCGGCGCTTTTGTGGCTGTTGATCGGTGTGTTTGCGGCGCTGGCGTTCACCTTTTTTGTGCTGGCCTTGCCGGCGGCGTTTGCGGCCTTGGCGATCGCGGCGCTTTTGTGGCTGGGCTTTGCCGGGCTGGCGATCGCGTTTCCGCGCAGTTTTATGATTCGATTTGCAGCTGCTTTGGCGCCGGCTTGCGCGTGGCTGCTCGGCCATTTGCATCCGTTATTACAGCCGGCCGCCCGGTTTGTACGCCGGCATCACCGCGTGCTCGAGCACACTGGTTTATATGAACGCCAAGATGTCATTGATCTGCTTGCGCGGCAGCAAAGCCAGCCCGACAGCCGCGTGCCGGCGGAAGACGTCGAGCTTTTACAGCGCGTGCTGGCGCTCGGCGACAAAACCGCCCAGAATATTTTACGCCCGCGTGTCGATGTGCGGCTCGTTCGTCAAAACGAAACGATCGGACCGAAGCTTATGGACGAGCTCCATCAAGCCAGCCAAGCCGTGTTTTTGGTTGCCGATGAAAGCGGCGAGCATGTGACCGGCCAGGTGCGGCTCGAGGATCTGCTCAAGGCTCGCCACGGCGGAACCATCAAAGACGTCGCCAGCGAAAGCGTGCAATATGTGCGCGACGATTTTACACTGGTGCAAGTCCTGCAGGCATTTCGCAAAACCAATCAGCAGCTGCTCGTGGTTATCAATAACTGCGAAGAATTTCTAGGGGTGGTGACGCTCGAATCGCTCTTAACCGAAATCATGGGCGAGCAGGACGACCAAGCCATTATCTACACCGATCGCGCGGCCATCGCCAAGTACCAGCTGCCGCTCGCTATCCCCGAGCCCGAGGTAGTTACCGAAGACCCGATGCCAGAAGAAGCGCCGCCGACAACCCCTGATGAGCCCGGTGCCCAGCAGCAGCAAAACGCCCCCGAGAACGACTAACCTTCCGCGACCTGTATAACGTACAAGGAGGAATACGAAATGTCCGAACAACCTGTAACTGACGCGGCGCTACCCGAATTCGCGCTTCGCCAATCTGTGGTACTGTCGATTGGCGAATTGGCTGTGCCGCTCACGGCGTTTGAAAAGCTGGCCGAGGCTGGCAGTACGCGTGACCTGGGTGACCCTTCCACGACTGGCAGCCCATCTTCGGCCCCCGAAACCGACCCCGACGACTCAGATTTCTACGGCCTTTAGCTCGGCCACGTAAACTTGCAAATATGAAACAAATTTTCATTGCAACAAACACGCTCGAAGTACATAACACAGAGGAGGTCGTCCGATTGCTGCGCCGGGCCGGACACGACCCCATCATCTATAATGCCGACGAGGTTTTTGCTGGACGCAAATTACTCACTTATACGTTTGACTCTCGTGCTGCTCGGCCAGTTGTGCGGTACGACGGACAAGAATTAAGTCCCGAAACAGTCGGCGCCGCCTGGTACTGGCGTCCAAATGGCTTTTTTGCCGAGCCGCCGAAGGATAAAGGGCGTATGATGACGCTCGGCCGCGAACTGTTCAGTCTGCAAAGCGGCATATTCCAGGCGGCTATACCCGAGGGCGCATGGCTTAATAATCCGCACCGGATGCATCGTGCCAATGATAAGCTTTGGCAGCTGGAAGTGGCGCGCTCCGTGGGTTTTACCATTCCAACAACAGCGGTGAGTAACACATGGGCGGCAGTCACAACGTTGTCGCCGCCGATTATAATGAAGATGGTAATCGGGCAAGTATTTAACGGTGACCAGTCAAAATTGCTATATACCACATTACTCGACAGCCAAAAAATGACGGCAGTAAAAGATGTATCGCCATTCCCGGGCATTTTTCAGCAGTACGTTAAGAAAGCCCGCGAATGGCGCATAACTATGGTGGCCGGCCGCGCGTTCCCGGTGGCAATTTATACAACCGAGAGTGCCAAGGCCGATTGGCGCCGGCCTACATTGCCCGAGGGCGCGGTGCGGTACGTGCACGAACCTGCCGATCCGGCGGTCATCCAAAAATGCCGGGAATATATGCGGAAGACGGGGCTGCGCTACGGCGCGTTCGACCTCATTGAGAGCCCGGACGGTGCTATTGCATTCCTCGAAATGAACACCAATGGCCAGTTCCGCGGATTCGAGATAAAAACGGAGGGGCTGACGATTTCGCAGGCAATTGCCCAAAAACTCATTGCACTAGCTGCCCGGTGAAACTAGACAGTATATGCGCGATATGCCATAGTTAATTTATGACAGAGGTCATGAACGCGGGTGGTGCCGCGCCAGAGGGCGTAATCCCGCTATGGCCCGAAATCGTTACTATTGATATGGCTGTGCAGCCCGGAGCCGACCAAGCGGCGCCGGCCATTTATAATAATATGGCTTACGCATGGTCGCACGACACGAACAAGCGGCACATGGCAAACTTAATCAGGAGTTCCCTGGTCAATGTCGGCCTTGTCAATTTGCAGCCGGGCGGAACAATGCAACTTCGTAATCCTAATATATTTCCACCAGCTGCGCGGCAGGAATTAACACGTGACGATTTCCAGGGAGTTGTCACCAAGAACCTGGAGCTCGTTGCGCACGGCGCCGTAGAACGCGCCATTATGGCCGGCGATCTGCCGGAAGACTCTTACGCGCTCCCCGTTCACCTTACCCGATCCATCCTGCGAACTATGAGACTGAATAGCACCGGCGTTTTACAGATGCCACGGCTCGAACTCTTCCCAATAGATGACGTCATGATTAGCCGGATTTATGCGACGTCAACGGAATTAGTCCCTGAGCAGTCACGGGCGTTTATATTGAGCGTCGACAAAAAGCTAAGCGGCAAAAAACCGGAAACTGTAGCCGTGCGCGGGCTGATCGCAGCAGTTGACAGCGGCGCCGGAAACCCGAACCGCGAAATGCGCACTTGGACCGGACCGTTCGTTGCAGAGAAAAGCGTTGCAGCCTGGCGCGAAGCTGGCATGAAGCTTGCCCGGGAGCAGTACGCGGCGAAAGGCCACTAGCAGCGCAACAGATCTCGTGCTACAATAAAACTCATGAAATCCCACGCGCGGTACTCGAATATGAATCAGCGGGTCGGCAACTACCGCTAATGGCGTCGGTAATTGCGTAATTCGACCCTGCTTTAAGCCTTTGAACTAAAAGGAGATTCTATATGCGTGTATTAAGTAGTGAAGTGTCGAAGTTTATCGGCAAATCGGTGGTGGTCGAGGGTTGGCTGCACAAAAAGCGCCTGCTTGGCGGCCTGACATTTTTGAACATCCGCGACCGCCGCGGCCTGGTGCAAGTAGTCATTAAAGACAAAGACGAAGTTGAAAAACTGCGCGGCCTGCAAATCGGCACGGTGTTGCGCATTGAAGGCACGGCCACGGAAGAGCCGCGCGCCCCCGGCGGCGCCGAAATTCACGACGCCAGCTTAACGGTAGTGGTGCCGGTAACCGACGAGCCGCCGATCGAGATCGACAAGCCGCTCAGTCACAAATCCGACAACCTCGACACGCTGTTCGATAACCGCGTCGTCGGCCTGCGCAACCTGCAGGAAAGCAAGATTTTCGCCATTCGCTCGGCCTGCCTGCGCTACTTCCGCGAGTTTTTGCACCAGCACGAATTTGTTGAAATCAACACGCCGAAGCTGTTGGCCGGCGCAACCGAAGGCGGCGCAGAAGTCTTTAAGCTCGACTACTTTGGCAAAGAAGCCACGCTGGCGCAAAGCCCACAGTTTTACAAACAGATCATGGTTGGCGTGTTTGAACGCGTGTTCGAGATCGCGCCGGCCTACCGCGCCGAGCTCAGTGCCACCACGCGCCACGTCTCGGAAGTCACGATGCTCGACATCGAAATGGGCTTTATCAAAGGCCACGAAGACGTGCTCAACATGGTTCAGGACATGGTGTTTTACGTGCTTAGCAAAGCGTATGAAGAGCACGGTGCCGACCTCAAGAGCCTGAACGCGCCGGACTTGACTTTGCAAGAAAAGTTCCCGCGTTACACCGTAGCCGAAATCCACGATCTCTACACCAAAGGCACCGGCACCGACACCACCAAAGAAAAGGACTTAACGCCCGACGAAGAAAAGTGGATCTGCGAGTACGCGAAAAAGCACGACGGCTGCGAAGCGGTCTTTGCCACCAACTTCCCGCGCGAAGTCCACAAGTTTTACCAAATGCTCAACCCCGAAGACGGCGGCGAAACCATTTTGGCGGCCGACTTGCTCTTTCGTGGCGTCGAAATTGCTACCTGCCCGATGCGCGAACACCACTACGACAAAATGATCGAACAAATGAAAGCCAAAGGCATTGACCCCGAGCACCCCGGCTTCAGCCACTACCTGCTGGCGTTTAAGCATGGCTTGCCGCCACATGGCGGCTGTGGGTTTGGCATCGACCGTTTTGTCGAAAAGACGATCGGCCTGGCCAACATTAAAGAAGCCATTTTGTTCCCGCGCGACATCAACCGCCTCGCCCCGTAAGTAATCCGAAAGGAAGCGCATGCATCACAACGAGCGGACGCTCGCTACCTATGAAACGACCGTCCCGCGGTATATCGACGGCTCGCCAAACGCTGTGAGCGGCCCGGTTAAAGACTGGGTCGATATGGCGCTCACCCTTGTGCCCGAGAACGCGCATATTCTGGAAGTCGGCACGGCGCTCGGTTACGACGCTGATTATATGGAGGCGCGCGGCTACCAGGTTGATCGTACCGATGCCACCCGGGCTTTTGTGGATTTGCAGCGCGAACGCGGTCATGACGTGCAGCTGCTTAATTTGCTTACCGCAGACAATCTTGGCGGGCCGTACGATATGGTGCATGCTAATGCGGTGTTGCTCCACTTTACGCCCGAAGAGTTGGCCGGTGTTCTCGATAAAATTGCCCTTGCCTTGTGCGGCGGCGGCATTCTGACGGCAACGCTCAAAAGAGGCCGCGGCGCGGCTTGGTCCACTGAAAAGCTCGATCAAGACCGTTATTTTCAGTACTGGGAAGCGGACGATATCCGCGCGCTGCTCGAGCAAAAGGATTTTCATATAATTTCGCCACCTGACTTGAACGATCAAAAATGGCTGCGCCTTATTGCGCGGAAAGGAACGGTAAAATAATGGCCGAAGACAGTTTCCATTTGGGGGTCAAAGCGTTGATTCGCAACAAAGCTGGCAAAGTTTTGTTACTCAAAGTGAACCCGGCTATGCTGACGGGCAACAAGCACGGCATATATTGGGACCTGCCCGGCGGCCGCGTGCAGAAGGGCCAGACCGTCCAAGATACGCTCAAACGGGAAGTTGCCGAAGAGACCGGCATCACCGATCTGCAAAGCGTAAAACCGGTGAGCATGGTGCTGTCGAATATTCGGATCCCGTTCGACAACGGAGACTCAGTCGGCCTTATTTTGAGTGTGTATGAATGCGCGGTGCCAGATGACGTGCCTATTACGATCTCGGAAGAGAACCTTGCCGCCGAGTGGTTTGCGCCCGCCAAAGCAGCCGAGCTCCTGGCGGTTAAGTATCCGGCAGAATTTTGCGCCGGTATCGCCGCGCTGTAAAATCCTAGCGGCGTTTCTTTTTGGCGGTCTTTTTGGCCGGAGTCTTTTCCGGGCCCAGCTGTGCAACCTTCACGATCGCCCAGGCCAGCACTACCACGCCCAAAGCAATTACCATAGAACTGCCCAGCACATCGCCGAGGCCATGCAATTTGACGTTCAAGAACGGATACGCATACCAATTGGTGATGTGGCCACGCACCAAACTGTATAACAAATACAAAATCGGAAACACCAGCCACCACGCGGCTTTTTTGAGGCGTACGCCAGGCTCGGGGCGGTCGATGATCCAGTCGGCGACCATGACGAGCGGGAAGATATAATGCAGCACTTCGTTGACCCACGGTACGGTGATTTGGACGTCGGCGCCGGCCAGCAGCAGGCTGTAAATTATGCCGGTCATTGCCATGTATAAGGTGGCTGCGCCGCGCAGGTAACTGAGCTGGGCGCTCTGTTTGCGGCACACCACATACGCGGCCGACACAAGCAGTATGGCGGCGGCAAAAATGTTGCTCTCGATTGTAAAGTAACTGAAGAAATTGGCGATATTGGGATTGGGCATCTCAAGCACGTCTTTGAATTGCAGGAACACAGCCACCAGGGCTAACGCAGCGAACGCAACCTTGTATAAAACCATAAGCTTTTTCATGCTTTTATTGTAGCAGACGGCCGTAAATGCGGTTTTGACTTATTCGCTTGCAAAACGCGCTATAATGAGCACATATCCCTGAATTTTTACAAGGAGATTGTATGGCTGCACAAGAGTATCCGCCGATTCCAGACGAAGACTTTCCAAAACCAAACAAAGACGAGCAGTACACGCACGTCGAGCGCTTACTGGGCTATGCCCCAAAGCGTAAGCGCGTGTGGCTGCGCGTGATTTTGATTGTGCTCGCCGTTTTGGTGCTGGCCGGCGCTGCATATTTTATATGGAAGAGCTGGAACAAACCGGTGCGGACGGTCTCGACACCGCATGTGGTGAGCACGAATACCCAAACGCCCGCTGCGCAGACCGTCAAGACCAAGCCATACAATTCCACCAATTTTAACCTCGGTTTTGATTATCCGGAAACGTGGAACGTGGTGGACGACGGCAGCGGCAAACTCACCGCGACTTCGCCCGCCCAGCAGCTCAAAGATGCCGGCGGCAAGACCGTGAACGGCCGCGTGACGCTGACCGTCCAAAGCAAACAAACCACGCTGCCGGACTTTAAGAGCGGCAACGCAGTGGCCGTTATCACCTCTGAAAAACTCAGTTACACCAAACCTACGCAAGACCAGCGTGCGCAAACTTACATTAGCTTTTTGAACTACGCCGGCAGTAAAGGCAACGGCCTGGACGGCATATATATCACTGGCGACAACGGTTATCAGGTTGGTCAGGCGATTCCGCAGACCGACGTCGTAAAGACCGATCCGCTCATTACCGTCACCTTTACGCAGTGCGCCGACACCGCTTGCTCGAGCGGCGGCACGGCACTCACAATTGCGCCGATGATGTGGAACGACAGCGGCTTTAATGCGCCGATCAAAACACTGCTCGCCTCCCTCGCCATCCAGTAAGTATAAGCGGCATTGTGTTGCTGGGGTAACGTTTGCTAGACTTGTAGCAAATAGGGGAAACCAATGGCAAAAGAGCACGACGAAACCGAAGACAAAAACAATGCCGCGCCTGAATACGACGAATCGCCGCAGCCAACAGAGGAACATCGCGCGCCGGCCGAAGAAACTGACGGCGCTACTCCCGAACCCGACGATCCGGGCGATCCGGCCGAAACTGCGGATAAGCCGGGTGAGGCGGTGGTTAGCAGGTATTCTGGTAATCTGTTTCAGCGGTTTGGGCATTGGTACCGCACGCACAAAAAGTTCAGTATTCCGCTGACGATTTTGGTGGTAGTGGCGATTTTAGCCGCCGTGCCGTATACGCGCTATAAGATTGCGGGGTTGGTGCTCAAGCAAAATTTGCAGGTGACGCTGACCGACAGCCAAACGCATCAAGCAGTCTCTGGCGCCACCGTAACGGTCGGCAAAGTGGGCGCTACGAGTGACGGGCAAGGCCGCGCGACGCTGCACGTGCCAGTTGGGCCGCAGACGGTTGTCATTTCCAAAAAGTACTACACTCCCCGC
The DNA here is from genome assembly GCA_035478835.1 of Saccharimonadales bacterium (SeqCode). Taxonomy (GTDB): domain Bacteria; phylum Patescibacteriota; class Saccharimonadia; order Saccharimonadales; family UBA4665; genus DATASD01. Next base: position 12,714 of record DATIJH010000003.1, on the reverse strand, counting down.
ACGCAAAAGGTAACGGTGCCGCTATTTAAAGCGAGTACGCTCGGCGTTACGCTACAGGCCACCGGCCGGCAGGTCCCTGTCACGGTTACCAACAAAATTACTGGCAAGCCACTTGCGGGCGCGACTATCAAAGCGCTCGACACCGACGCCAAAACAGATACGAACGGCCACGCCACCCTGGTATTGCCCGCCGATAAATCAACGGTTGCGGCAACGGTCAGTGCAGATGGATTTAATAACCTTGCTGGAACAGTACAAGTAACGGCGCAGCAAGTAGCGGCCAATACTTTTGGCCTGACGCCAACCGGCAAGGTGTACTTCCTCTCGAATTTGTCCGGCAAGATTGACGTGGTGAGCACATATTTGGATGGAACGAACCGGCAAACGGTGGTGGCCGGCACCGGCAACGAGGACGCGACCGGCACAGTGCTTTTGGCCTCGCGCGACTGGAAGTACCTGGCGCTGCTTGCCAAACGCGATAGCGGTGATGCCAAGCTGTATCTTATCGACACCGCCACCAACGCACTCACGACCATGGACGAAGGCACTAACGTCATATTTACGCCGGTCGGGTGGAGTAACGACACATTTGTGTATACCGTGGTCCGGCAGGACGTCCACGATTGGCAATCGAACCGCGAAGCGCTCAAGAGTTTTGATGCGGGCAGCAAAAAACTCAACACGCTCGACCAGACCAGCGCCAGCGGCTCCAATCAGATTACCTCAGTGTACGAAACGTACGGCCAGGAGTTTATCTTGCCGAACAACGAAATCGTGTATAACAAGAACATTTACTCGGGCTATTACGCGCTCCAACCTAGCCAGCAAGCAACGGTGAACAGTGTGAGCGTGGACGGCTCGCACAAAAAGACGATCAAAGCGTTCCCGCCAGCGGGCAGTACCACGCTTGTGTACGTCGACATGCGTCCCGACACGCCGAGTTCGGTGTATGTAGCCTTCCGCGACACCACGCCGGCGCAGTTTTTTGAGTACGAAGACGGCCAAATTAAGACCGCCAGCGACCTTAATGATCAAGCGTTCAGCGCAGCATATCCGACGTACCTGCTCTCGCCAACTGCGAAACAAACGTTTTGGAGCGAGCAACGCGATGGCAAAAACGCCTTGTTTGTGGGTGACCAGGACGGCCAGAACGGCAAGCAGATTGCGAACCTCAGCGAATATCAGATTTACGGCTGGTACACCGACAACTATTTGCTCGTCTCAAAAAACGCCAGCGAACTGTATATTATGCCGGCCAACGGCAGCACGCAGCCGCTCAAAGTGAGTGACTACTACAAACCGGCGCGCAATTTTAATGGCTATGGCGGCGGATACGGCGGATTATAGTTGACTCTGGTACACTCATATTATGGACGAAAAACAGACAGAGGGCGCGGCGGCTACGGGCCCGGCCAAAGATAATTCGCAAATAGCGCCAGGCACGGCGCCGCCGGTGCCAACCGAGATTTTACGACAGCTTACAAAGGATGATGCCGGCCACGCCAGCAAGGCGGTAAAGCCAGCCGAAGAGCCCGCGGCTGCGCCTACTGCCAGTGCCGAAACTACTAGCGAGCCTGCCAGCGAATCTGCTGGCCAGCAAGCAGAGCCATCCAAACCGGCCGAAGACGATGACGGCCTCGGTGATCCGCAGACCGACGAAGCGGTCGACGACATCGTCTCCCGCGAAGCCGATGAATTGCTCGATGCCGAAGACTCCCAAAAAGAGTCACATAATCGAGGCGGCCGCGGATTTGGTGCCCGGTTCAAGGATTTCTTTTATTTCTGGTGGCACAATAAATGGGCGCGCTGGATCACAATTTTGGTGGTGCTGGCGTCGATCGCTACGGTTGGCGCTGTGCCGAAACTGCGCTACAAAGTGCTCAACGCTGCCGGTGTGCGGGCCAGTCTCTCGGTCGCCGTGCTCGATAACACCACGCAGCTGCCGCTCAAAAACGTGACAGTCAGCATCGAGGGCCGGCAAGCAAGCACTGACATCAACGGTGTTGCCAAGGTCACAAATCTGCGTCTCGGCCCGGCGACGCTCACTGTGCAGCGCATAGCGTTCGCCACGACCACGCAGCCGGTAACGGTGGGCTGGGGGAGTAATCCGCTCGGCAATGTGACGCTTAAGGCGGTCGGCACGCAGTACATTATTAAGGTGACGGATTATTTGTCCGGCAAGCCGCTCGCCAACGTTGAGGCAACAAGCAACGGCATCGAGGCGCTTTCCGACAACACCGGTAAAGTTACGCTGACTGTTGATAATCAAGACGCCGTGCCGGTTCCGGTCGCAATTATTTTGAACGGCTACCGCACCGAGCAGCTTACGCTGCCGGCCGCTAACTCGCTTACTGCGTCGGTGCAGCTGGTAACGGACCGCAAAGTCGTGTTTATTTCCAAGCAAAGCGGACACTACGACCTCTATAAAGTTGATGTCGACGGCAAAAACAAACAGGTGCTGCTGGCGGCAACCGGCACCGAGAACGAGAATATCTCGCTGCTTATGAGTCCTGACGGCACCAAAGCAGCGTTGGTTTCGACGCGTGACAACTCCCGTGACACCGACGGCTATTTACTGAGCACGCTGACGCTTGTTTCGATTGCTGACGGCGCCACCACAACACTCGATCACGCGGAGCAAATCCAGCTGGTCGATTGGGTCGATCATCGACTTATATATGACGAAGCGGCTGCCGGCGCCAGCGCCGCCAATCCGCAGCGTTACAAGCTGATTTCCTATGACTACAGCACAAGCAGCCGCATCCAGCTCGCCAGCGCCAACCAATTTAACGGCATCGCAACGGCCAATGGCGTTGTGTACTATGCAGTGAGCGCTACCGATCCGTCCGCACAGGCATCGTTTAATAAAATCCGGCCGGACGGCAGCGGCAAGCAGACCATTTACAATCAGGAAGTTTGGAGCGTATTCCGCACCGATTACGGGACCTTTAGCTTGCAAACGCCAAGCGGTTGGTACGCCTACGCGACCGGCAGTGGCCAACTAACCAAAGCAGGCGCGCCCGCAGCATTTGTAAGCCGCGCGTACAGCGACTCGCCGGATGGGCAGCGCAGCTTATGGGTGGACACCCGCGACGGCCAGGGCGTGCTGCTGGGCTTCACGCTGGCCGGCGGCAAAGAAACAACGCTGCAAAAGCAGGACGGCCTGACATATCCGGTGTACTGGCTTAGCGACGACACGGTTATTTACAGTGTTGTGAACCGCACCGAAACCGCAGATTATGTGCTGAGCTTGAGTGGCGGTACGGCACACAAGGTTGTCGACGTGACGCATACGTACGGCGCCACACAAGGCAGCTAAGATGCGTCCGCCGACACTGGCGCACCCTGCCACCGCGCGCAGTTTGCGATATCCAGTCCGCAGTGTTTGAGCACGGGGTATGGTGCGCAAGGGCGGCGGTTCGAATTCGTGTGTTCCGCCGCTGGCCCGAGGTAAATTGCGCGTGCCGCCAATCCGAATGCTATAGTAATTTGGTGATATCCGATGAGCAGCGCCGTGCGTTCCAGGAAACGGTTTGGGAATTTTACCGCCATAATGGCCGGACGAGTTTGTCGTGGCGAACACCCGAGCCGAACGGCGGCTTTGACGCCTACAAAATCATGGTTTCTGAGGCCATGCTGCAGCAGACCCAAGTGCCGCGGGTTGTGCCAAAATACGCAGAGTTTTTAGCGTTGTTTCCAACTGTACAGGCGCTGGCCGCCGCACCACTTGCCAGTGTGCTTGCTGCCTGGAGTGGGCTTGGCTACAACCGCCGCGCCAAGTTTTTGTGGCAGGCCGCCCAAGCAATCGTGCAAATCCATAAAGGGTGGGTGCCAAGCACTTTACACGAGCTCACCGCGCTGCCGGGCATAGGCAAAAACACGGCCGGCGCCATCCTCGCCTATGCATACGGCCAGCCGGTGACATTTGTGGAAACCAATGTGCGGACGGTATACATTCACCATTTTTTTGCCGACGAGACAGGGGTTTCGGACGCGCTGATTTTGGAGTTGGCGCAGGCTACGCTCGACGCCGAACACCCGCGCGAATGGTACTGGGCGCTGATGGATTACGGTACGCACCTCAAGAAAACAGTTGGAAATGTGGCGCGGAGCAGTAAGAGTTATGCGCGGCAGTCGGCGTTTGAGGGCTCGCTGCGTCAGGTGCGCGGTGCTGTAATTCGGGCGCTTACCAAGCAGCCGCACACCGAAACCGAACTCGCAGCAGTAGTGCCGGACGAGCGGCTCGGCCAAGTATTGCAGGCGCTGCTGCAAGAAAATCTCGTTGCGCAGGCCGGCGGGCGTTATCATTTGCCCGGCGCCGTGCTAAAATAAAGAAAACTCCGAGGGATTTATGCAGCCACAAACGCCACAATCAACGCGCCCGATCATGGACGTCCATCCGGCCAGTTCGCGCCCGCATCCGCCGCTGCACACGGCGCTACCTGCGCAGCAGCATCCGGACGTGTCGCCCGCTCCAAAAGAAGAGCCGCCAAAGCCTGTAAACGAGCCAGAAGAGGTGAAGGAGGCCGTGCCTGCCGAGCCCGCGCCGCCCGTCGTCCCGGATCAGCCGCAAGCAGTCCCCGCCGCTCCGGCGCCCGAGCCTACGCTGGAGCCGTCGCCAGAGCCCATGCCGGAACAGCCAGAAAAACCGGTGACGCCAAAAGCTCCGCGCCACAAAAGCGACAAACCTGTGGCTGCCATTACGCTGACCGTGTTGGTTACGCTCGCGCTCATCGGCGTGGCCGTGTACTTGTATTGGCAACAAAATAAAACCGGCGCCAGCGCAGTTTCCACCTATTAATACCCGACGCATGCAAATATTTCGCACCATTACCGATCCCAGTTTACGTATGCTTCTCGCCGAGGGCGCCGTTGGCGTCATGCCCACCGACACCGTGTGGGGCGTGGTGTGCCGCGCGCAGGACGAGCAAGCCGTGGCGCACCTCTACGCCGCCAAACACCGTGAGCACAAACCGGGCACGCTTATTGCCGCGAGCGTTGAGCAATTCATTGCGCTCGGCATCCCCGCACAGTACGCCCGTGAGGGTGAAGCCTGGTGGCCTGCGCCAGTCAGCGTCATTCTGCCGGCCGGCCCAGAGCTTTTTTACCTGCATCAAGGTCTGGAGTCACTGGCGTGCCGCGTTCCAGCCAATCCGGCTCTGCGTGAGTTACTCACCCAAACCGGCCCCTTGCTAACCAGCAGCGCCAACCAGCCGGGCGAGCCGCCCGCCACCAGCCTTGCGGAGGCTCAAAAATACTTTGGAGACACAGTTGATTTTTATATTGATGCGGCCGCCGCGCCGCCAACCGCGCCGTCGACTGTAGTGCGAGTTACGCCCGAAAACGGCATCGAAGTCCTGCGTCAAGGGGCCATCACCATAAAGTAAAGGAGTTTTATGACATTCGACGAATACCAAAAACAAGCCCTCACCACTGCTGTTAACGATCCCAATCCGCTCATGGCCAAGACTATTTGGGCGATGGGTGTTGCGGGCGAAGCTGGCGAAGTCGTCGAAAAGTGGAAGAAAATCGTCGCCTACAAAGACGGCAAAACCACGCAGGAAGACATCGACGAGCTGGCCAAAGAGCTGGGCGACGTCGTGTGGTACATTGCAGTTTTGGCGCACACGCTCGGCCTTTCTTTCGAGGATGTTATGCAGCGCAACGTGACCAAGCTGCAAAGCCGCAAAGACCGCGGCGTCATAAAGGGCCGCGGCGACAACCGCTAGATCTGGTAAAACCACTTAAAACAGCGTATAATAATGCGGTAAGAAAGCCTTAACGCGCAGGATCACGTATGGAGAGCTATAAGTCAGAGTCATATTCCGACGACGAATCCGATTCCAGCAGTACACCTGAAGCGCCAAGCACCAGCCACGTCCGGCACGTGGCGTTGCCGGCGAGTGCACTGCATGGGTTCACACACGAAGCCCCAAAACCAGCACCAGAAGTGCCGGCGCTCGAAAGTGTCTTTGCTGCCGAGCAACAACGCCGCCAGGCCGAAGCTGCCCGAGCCGAACGCAAAGAAGATGACGATGAATCCGACGAAGACGATGACACGACGGTGGCCTTGCCGCATGCACAACCGCATGCCACCGCTGAGCCAACCGTCGAGAGCGAGCACGTAACCCCAATCGCAGCGGTTGCCGAAGCGCTCGAAACGTTCGCCGATGAACCCGAGTCAACCGCCGAGGACGCAACCGCCGCGCAAATACCGGCCACGCCGTTCCAAGCTGCACCGCAGCCGTCAACCCCGCGCCACGAAGCGTCCGCACCGCTTCCGCTTCCGCCCATCGAACACGAGCCTGCCGCCGCGCCGGCCGAGCTCACCCCCGAAGCCGTGGACGAGCAATTCAAGCAGATGGTCGAACTTAATTTATCCGACCTGCAAGATCTCGATCTGCCCTTAAACGGAGCTGAGTCACATGGCGCGCAGCCGCCCGCTGCGGAAAGCGCTGATTTTCCACTGCCGCCGTTGCCTGACTCTGCGCCAAGTGCCGCGCCGACCGCTGCCGCCGAAAGCGCGCCGGATTGGCAAACACCCAGCTCGCCCAACGTTCAGCCCAATACGCAGCAAAGCGATTTCGAAGCCTGGGAAGCCGAAATGGCCGACCAAAATCTGCCGCTGTTCCCGGCCGAGCAGCAGCCCGCATCACCGCAGCCAACCGCCGAAAGCGCCTCGGCCACACCGCTGGCGGAGTCTAGCCTGCACTCCTACGGCCGCGAAGCCTTTCAGCCTTTCAGCCGCGTCCTTTCAGCCGCCGAACTGTTCACGATTAATAACAAACTACAGTACGCCGAATCGGCAGCGCGTGCCACCGGTGATGCCGTCACCGGGCTTGTAGCCGGCTGGGCGCTTGCCCGCACCTTTAAAAACCGCCGCATGATCCGCAACCAAGAGCGCGAAACCAAAAAGCAGTTTGCCAAGCAGGAACGCGCTAATACCGAGCTCACCGAGCAAAATGCGCAACTCCGCCAGCGTCTTGACCGGGCCGAAAGCACCTCGGCCGCGAGCATGGCGCAGCAGGCAATGCCCAATCGTTTCCGCCCCGCAGCTGGTGCGCCCGGTGAAACCCTCGGTGTTAAGCCGCCGCAGGCCGAAAAACAACCTGCGCCCGCACCGGAACAGGCCGAAGCCGCGATTCGTCAAGAAACGCTTGAAACACCGCCCGAGCACGAAGTCGTTCGCAGCGGCTGGCACAGCATTGAGCTCGACAGCAAAACCGGCAAGGCCGTAGAAAATCCGACCGGCTTTGAATACGGCGAAGCCTTCCAGCGTGAGCGCCGCAGCGAGCAATTGCAAGATAAAACCCAGGATGCAAACACGCCGCAATCTATGGCTGCCGCGCCAACGGGTATGAGCTACATGGGTACACAGCCAGGCATGCAGCCTGCGCCGCCGCTGTTATCGGCACCAACGCCACAGCAACAGCTCGGAGCTGGCAAGCATTCGCCCACCGATCTTATCAAAGGCGCCCGCAAGCAGCTGGCGTCCAGCGTCGGCACGCCTTGGTTCTGGCTGGCGCTCATCTTTTTGGTGATGGTGTTCTTTGGCGCAGCACTTTTGTAGCCTTGGTTGGTAGCTTGTAGCTCGCGCCGCCCTAGCGTAATGTTTAGGCCGTAAACTCGCGGCGCACCCACTCGTCCAAGCTGTTGCCGCCGCCCCCGGCCATGCAAACCACCATGTCGCCCGCGGTAAGGTGTTTTTGGATGATCGTTTTTAAGGCGGCGTCGCGTTCCCGCGCTTCGGCAATATCCGGATCGCTTAAGTGGGCAATGAGTTCGGCTGGCGTCAGTATGGCCTGGTGCGGATCTTCGCGGGCCAGGTAACTCGGAATCCAGTACACCTTGGCTGCACCCGAAAAGCAGTCTTTGTAATCGTCGAGCATGTAGTGCTGGCGGCGATTGGTCAGCGGCTCGTACACTACAACAAGTTGTTGATTGTGGTCGGCGGCCATTTCGAGCGCCGTGCTCATGGCGCCGCGAATTTTCTCGGGCGTGTGCGCATAATCGCTGTATAAATTTGGAATAATCTGTTCCATGCGGCGCTGCAAGCCAGGGAACTGGTCCATGTGCTGCATGAGTGTCTCGAGCGGAGCTCCGGTGAGCCGATGCACAGCCTGTACGACCAGCCACGCGTCCAGCCGGTTAAATAGCCCTTTGAGTTTCAGTTCGGCAATGCGCTCGTCACCGGTATTTTGCACTAGCACCTGCGCCGACGCCTCCAGGTCCAAATACTCGGCATCCTCGTCCCACAGAATGGTGTGATTGCTTTGGCTGATGAACTCGCGGAACGCCGATTGGTAGTCCTCGCGTGTAGGGAAAATCTCGTGGTGATCCCACGTAACACCGGTTATGACGCTCAAAAATGGCTCGAAAGCCAGGAAATTGTGGTCGAACTCGTCGGCCTCGTACACAAAATATTCCGAACCGCGCGCATAGTGGCCCATGTCGCCGTACGATAGCTTGGCGCCCACCGAATAACTGACCGGTACAGCAAGTTGCTCGAACAACCACACCGCCATGGCTGTGGTTGTGCTTTTGCCATGCGTACCGGCAATGGCCAGCAGCTTCAAGTTTTTTTCGTGCAGGATCAGGTTGAGCAGCTCGTCGCGCTTGCTCATTTTAATATCTTGTTCACGGCAAAAAGTGAGCTCTGGCGCGTCCGGATTCTCGATAACGATCGCCGAGGAGTACACATACCAGTCAATCGGCTCGCGGTCATGCGCCGCCGCAATTGCTTCGCGCGTCTGCCCGATCGTGATATCGGTAATACCGTGCTTTTTAAGATACGAAATATACTGCGAATCCTGCTTATCCGAACCGCTCACCGCGTAGCCGGCTTGCTTGGCAATCAGCGCCAGCGGCCCGATCGCCGTTCCGCCAATACCAGAGAAAAAGATGTGCATACAAGTAGTCTACCACGAAGCGCATGCCCCGGAGCTTATGCTATACTACAATCAAGCGTAAAATAAACAGCATGGACAAACGGCAGCTACATCACATTTGGACGCGCGTCCGCAAAGTGCGGATTTGGCATCTTCTTATCCTTTGTGTGGTGAGCGCGCTGGTTTGCGGGCTTGCACTACGCAGCAATTATGTGCACATGGTTGCCCTGCGTAACGACGTCTACAAAGCCGACAAAAGCGGCAATGGCCTTGAGCTGGCGCTGCAAAAGCTGCGTGGCTATGTGAGCGCGCATATGAACACCAGCCTTACCACGGCCAATACCTCGGTCTATCCGCCAATCCAGCTGCAATATACCTATCAGCGCTTGGTTGACGCCGAGCAGCAGCGGGTGAATGGCGTCAACGCGCCCCTATACCAAGTTGCGCAAGCATACTGCGAACAGCAGGATCCGGGCGATTTCTCGGGCAAAAACCGCGTACCCTGCATCGAAAATTACGTGGCCCAGCACGGCGCCAAAACTCAGCCCATTCCCGACGGCCTGTATAAGCTGAGCTTTAGCTCGCCGCGCTGGTCGCCGGACTTTGCCGGTTGGAGCGTGGTCATTGCGGTGCTGTCCGGTGTCTTGCTGGTCTTGCGCATCGCTGCGTGGCTGCTCGCTAAGAAGTATTTGTAGTTGTAGCAGTCAGTGTAGGGTAGCTTCGAGTGCATACCTGCAAGCTGCCAAAAAGGGGCCTGTGTACGCCATAAACCCATAAGAAAAGTCCGCCAAGTTTCCCTGGCGGACGATGTATTTATTGGCTTTTATTGCTTAGCGTTTGGCGTTGTGGCATTCTGCGTGTTGGTGCTCGATGCTTGGCCGGTCGACTGGTTGTTTTGCGTACAGGTCTGACCCTTCGGATTCTGCTGGTTGAACTGCGCAACCGCTTTGGCGACCTGGCCATCGCTGCGCAGATTTTCCCAGAACATAACTTGGGATTGATTCAAAACCATCATGTCGTATGGGCCGTGCAGCTCACAGCCGAGCTTAACAAGCGACAGACTGTTATCGCTTTTGTTCGTGCTGCTGGAGCCATTGGCAGAGCTGCTGTTCAAGTAAAAAATACCTTGCAAGTTAATGTACTTATCATTAACGGCCTTAATGTGCCCAAAATAAACCTGGTTGCCTTGCAAAAAGACCGCCTGTAAGTGATTGTTATCGACGTAACGGCTTTCGTTCGGGTTGCCAACATGCAGTAAATACACGAGGCCGAGGATAATAATTGTCACCGAAATCAACATAAGGCCGAGTGTGCCGCGGACCCAGTCATAACTCTTCTTGCCAGCGTGTTTTAAGGTATTATTGAGCGGCCCGGCAACGCTCGGGGTCGATGATTGCGCGCTGCCGCGCTGGGGCTGTTGCGTGTTGCTGTCACGATTTGTAAAGTTCATTGCTCACCTTCTTAATATTGCTAATGCTATTGCTTTAGTGTAATACACACTGACGGACCTGCGCAACCGCCCGTACAAAAACTATTTGACAAATAAAAAACGATAAGAGTATGGTAGGGGTACCATTACTAATGATAAGAGAGGGAGATTATCAAAATGGGATATACTCACAAAAACTCCAAAGGCATTACTTACTACCTGAACTCGAAAAAAGTCACCCTTCGCGGCGGCAAAGAGCAGGTAATTTACTACTTCAGCAAAGACGAGCGCAAAGACAGCGCTGCTGAACTTCCTGCCGGTTTTAAAGTTGTCGAAAGCGAACGCAACGGTTTCGTAACCCTCAAGCGCGCCTAATTTAAGGTTGTCGTTTCCTAAAACACCCTATGCTTATGGCCCTGGGGTGTTTTTGGTTTGATTAACAGGTTAAGCGTTTGCTACAGTAACAGCATGGAAACAATTCTAAAAGTTCACAATTTGCAAAAGTCGTACAACGACAAAAAAGTTGTTGACGGCATTAGCTTTGAAGTCAAGAAGGGCGAAATTTTCGGTATTCTTGGCCCGAACGGCGCCGGCAAAACAACGACACTCGAAATGATCGAGGCGCTCAGGCCCATTGACGGCGGCACGGCCACAATCGCCGGTGTTGATGTCGCCGAAAATCCGTATAAAATCCGCAGCATGATCGGCGTGCAGCCACAATCGCCGGCATTTCAGGACAAAACTAAATTATCAGAGCTGATCCAGCTGTTTGCAGCTGCATACGGCGAAAAAGTAAACGTCAAAGAGTTCTTGGACGATGTTGACCTGGGTGAAAAAGCCAGCAGCTACGTCGAGACGCTCTCGGGCGGCCAGAAGCAGCGCTTTAGCATCGCCGCCGCGCTGGTGCACAACCCCAAGATATTTTTCATGGATGAGCCAACAACCGGCCTTGACCCGCAAGCGCGCCGTAACCTCTGGGATCTGGTAGAAAAAGTGCGCGACAAAGGCATCAGTGTAATTCTGACCACACATTACATGGACGAAGCCGAGGTGCTCTGTGACCGCGTCGCCATCATGGACGCCGGCAAAATCATTGCACTCGACACGCCCAAAAAACTCATCAAAGATTTGCTGGCTCGCGGATTCAAAAAAGAGCAGCAAGTGGAGCAAGCTAATCTGGAAGATGTCTTCATTGACATGACCGGCAAGGCGCTGAGGGGATAATTATGAAACGAAAACTATATACTGTCTACGTATTTTCGCGGCTGAACACACGGCGCTTTTTCCGCGACCGTTTGGCGCTATTTTTTGGGATTTTGTTCCCGGTGATCTTCTTGTTTGTGTTTGGCAGCTTTTCAAGCAACGGCAATAACGACGTCTCGTTTAAGATTGCGCTTTTGAACCAGTCCAAGAGCACGTTCGCGCAGCAATTCGTGCAGGAAACCAAGAGCGACAAGGTGTTTAAGGTGGACAGTACCATTACCACGCTGGCCGCCGCCAACGAAAAGATGAACAAGAGCCAGCTGGACGCGACCATCATCCTGCCACCAACTTTTGGCGACCAGACCGGCAAATATCCGACCGGCCAGGCCGAGGTGTATTACACTCAAAACAATCAGCAGGCCGGCCAGACGCTGGTTTCGGTGTTACAACAGCAATTTAAGGGCATTAACGCCAAGTTTGTGCCGAATGTGACGCCGTTTACGGTAGTTGGCAAGCAGACGAACGACAAAAGTCTGACGCAGTTCGACTACACGTTTGCCGGATTGCTCGGCTTTTCGATCCTGGGTCTTGGTATTTTTGGCCCGGTCAACGTCTTTCCGGAGCTCAAGAAACAGGGCATTTTGCGCCGCTTCCACACCACGCCGCTGCGCGTGTGGCAGTACTTTGTTTCGACCATGATTTCGCAGGCGATTATCGGTTTGATTTCGCTGGCGGTGATGTTCGCCGTGGCGATTAAGGTGTTCCATCTGCATGTTGCCGGCAACTACTTTGAGATCGCATTGTTCCTGGCGCTGAGCATTATTGTGATCCTTGGCGTTGGGCTGGCGATTGGCGGCTGGGCCAAGAACGAGCGCCAGGCCGCGCCGCTCGCCAACATTATCGTCTTCCCGATGATGTTCTTAAGCGGCACATTCTTCCCCCGCTTTGCAATGCCTGTCTGGCTTCAGGGTGTTACCAATTTTTTCCCACTGACCCCAGTTATTGATGGCGCTCGTCTGATCGCGACCGAAGGCAAGGGCTTGACACAAATCGGCCCGCAGCTTGGGATTATGGCGGTTTGGCTAATCATTGTGTATTTCATTGCGTTTCGTGTTTTCCGTTGGGAATAGGCCCCAGGCCATACATTAGACAAAAACAGTACAATATGCTATACTATATGCCATATGATAGATG